>CAIVPR010000044.1 GCA_903907865.1 uncultured Acidobacteriia bacterium | reverse complement strand
CGGTGCAGTGCTGCAGCAGCCATGCCGCCAGGTGCTGGCGCTCCCGGCTGCCGCTGCCGAACCGCCGAGCCTCGTACTCGACCGTCTGCACCGCCACGCCGTCCAGCATGCGCTCGGCGACCGTGGCCACCACCACCATCAACAACTTCTTGTGTACATCAATTCCAGCCAATACCCGCTTCATGCCGTTCCGTTCCTTTCCGGAACGGGGATGGCAGGATGCCCGACCTGTTGCATACGCACCGTTACGCGCTTATGGCCCTCGCGGGCCAACATCACAAGAATTGGTTCAACTACGGGCACCCCGGGCCAAACCCCTGTCGGCCTCAACCCATCCAGAGCGTCTTCGACCTCTCCCATCCCCGCCTTTCCCATTTTCCCCGGACACGTCGACGGTCAGTCCCGGCTGACGCACGACTCGGCCGGTTGCGGGAAAGCCCGCCATGAGGCGGCGTAAGCCGCCTTTCATCCGGATTGGTGGGCCGCAGGCCCATGGGCACTCCCTCGCGGTCGCGGCTCTGCTGAAGCAGCATGACCGAGCCTTCCAGCTATTCAACTCAGTTGGCTGACGGACGCTCGACGTGCTCGATGGCGTAGGTCTTGATCGGTGCCTTGGTGCTCTCCAGTTTGAGGCCCAACTTGTCGAGAACCATCGCCAATGTGGGTCGGGCGGAGTCGCCGAGCGCGCGACCTTCCGGCGTGTCCGAGACCGGGCCAACCCGTCCGATCAGAGGTACCCAACCTTCGGTGTCGATCTCATAGAGGCCTTTGAGGCCAGTTGCGTCCACTATGGGCCGGTCGGAATATTGCTCCAGGAAGACGGCGAGGTCGGCCATGTCCATACCCTTGGTGTGGATGCCGCGACCTTGACCTCCGCTCCAGGCATGGCAGGCATCGGGGGTCTCCAGACACTCCTTTTCGGTCAGCGCGGATGCCTTCAGCTTGGGTCCGCCCTTTGCCACGGACAAGGCATATGCGGACAGCGTCTTCTCTTCAGGTCGGATCTGGAGCTGGAAGCGGTCTTTGAGGAGGGTCTGCAGCATCTGCCGACTCGTTGCGCGCCGGATCGATTCCGGCATGCCCGGCTGGAATGCACCGGCTGGCGGGTATGCCTCGATGTCGAAACGCTCGGCCCGGATCCAGTCGGGGACATTGGTCAAGCGGACGGATTCATTGACGCGCGGTGTTCCAAACCTCGCCGATCAAGAGGAAGAGCGGAACGTCCCGCAACGATGCCCGATAGTTCCCAAAACTGGCGGGCGTGCGCTACCCTAACACTCATGCGGAAGCTTGCGGCAACCCTCGTACTCTCCCCCCTCCTCGCGCTCGCGCAGACTGCGCCAGCCCGGCTCACAGCCTCCGATTACGAGCGGGCCGAGAAATACATGTCCTACAACATGAGCCCCCTGTTGCTGAACAATTCGCCGGGCGGCTTTGGCACGGGTATTCAGATGAATTGGACCGACGGCGGGCTGCTCTGGTACAGGGTGATCCGCGAATCCGGTAGCGAGTTCATGGTGGTCGATCCCGTCAAGGGCACGAAGGGAGCAGCCTTCGACCACGCGAAGCTGGCTGCGGCGCTTTCGACGCTGCTCGCCACCAAGTACGAGGCGGGCAAGCTGCCGTTCACGAACATCGATTTTCCGAGTCCGGGGGCGGTTTCGTTCGCCGTGTCGGGCAAGCCCTACACTTGTGCGCTGGACACCTATAGCTGCACTGCGGGCGGGACTGCTCCCGCAGGCGGTGGCGGGGGACGCGGTGGCCGTGGAGGGCGCGGCGGTGGCGGCGCGGCGGGCAAACAGTCGCCGGACAAGAAGAAGTCCATCTTCATCCGCGACTTTAACCTATACGTGCGGGATGTTGCAAGCGGGACGGTTACGCAGTTGACAACGGACGGCGTGAAGGATTTCGGGTACGCGACGGACAACGCGGGCTGGAAGAAGTCGGAGAGCCCGGTCCTGATGTGGTCCGCCGATTCCAAGAAGATCGCGACCTTCCAGATGGACGAGCGCAAGACGGGCGAGATGTACCTGGTGAACACCACCGTCGGCCACCCCAAGCTGGAGGCGTGGAAGTATCCGCTGCCGGGCGACGAGAACGTGTCGATGATCCAGCGGGTGGTGATCGATGTCGAGACCAAGCAGATCACGCGGTTGAAGATGGAGCCCGACCAGCACCGGTCGACGTTGTGCGACGACATCGCTTGCCGGGGGACGGACTGGACGGACGTGCAATGGAGTCCGGACGGCTCGAAGGTGGCGTTCGTCTCCACCTCCCGGGACCACAAGCAGGCTCGCTTGCGCGAAGGCGACGCGGCCACGGGCGAGATCCGAGAGATCAACGAGGAGGCGGTCGAGACGCAGTACGAGTCGGGCGACGGCAAGGCGAACTGGCAGGTGTTGTACGGGTCGAACGAGTACATCTGGTGGTCGGAGAAGAGCGGCTGGGGCCACTTGTACCTCGGGGACTGGAAGACGGGCAAGCTGCGCGGGCCGATCACGTCGGGCGACTGGCTGGTACGGCAGGTGGTGCGGATCGACGAAAAGGAGCGGGTGCTCTATTTCCTGGGAGCGGGCCGGGAGAAGGGGCGGGACCCCTATTTCACGCATTTGTACCGGGTCGGGCTGGACGGCAAGGGTCTGGCGTTGTTGACGCCGGAGGACGCCAACCACGACATCGCGTTTTCGCCGTCGGGGAAGTGGTTCACCGACAGCTATTCGAAGCCGGACGCGCCGCCGGTCAGCGTGGTGCGCGACAACACGGGGAAGCTGGTGACGGCGCTGGAGCGGACCGATATCACCAAGCTGGTGGCGGCGGGCTGGAAGGCTCCGATTCCGGTCGTCGTGAAGGCTCGGGACGGGGTGACGGACCTGTATGGGCTGCTTTATACGCCCACGAAGATCGAGGCAGGGCGCAAGTATCCGATCGTGAACCACATCTATCCGGGGCCGCAGGCGGGCAGCGTGGGCAGCCGCAGCTTCTCGGCGGCGCGCGGCGATGCGCAGGCGCTGGCGGAGCTCGGGTTCGTGGTGGTGGAGATCGACGGCATGGGGAATCCCACGCGGTCCAAGAAGTTCCACGACTTCTACTACGCCAACATGGGCGACAACACGCTGCCGGACCAGATCACGGGGATGAAGCAGCTGGCGGCGCGGTACCCCTTCATCGATCTGGACCGCGCGGGCATCTACGGCCACTCGGGCGGCGGTTTCGCGACGGCGGACGCCATGTTCCGGTATCCGGATTTCTTCAAGGTTGGGATCTCCGAGGCGGGTAACCACGACAACCGCAACTACGAGGACGACTGGGGCGAGCGTTATTCGGGCTTGGTCAAGAAGAATGCCGACGGGACGACCAACTACGACGACCAGGCCAATCAGAACCTGGCCAAGAATCTGAAGGGCCATCTGTTGTTGGCGCACGGCACGATGGACAACAACGTGCCGCCGTACAACACGCTGATGGTAGTCAATGAATTGATCAAGGCGAACAAGGATTTCGATCTGATCATGTTGCCCAACCGGGGCCACGGGTTCGGCAACGAGCCGTATATGATCCGTCGGCGCTGGGATTACTTCGTCCGGTATCTCCTTGGGGCTGAGCCACCTGCGGGGTATGAACTGCATGCGGCGTCAGGTGGCGGCGGGGGATTCTAATTCGACTCGGAATCTGCTATCCTGCTGGAAACATGTCATTGACGTACAAAGTCGCACTACCCCTACTGGGCGTCGGTCTTTCCGCCATTCTGGTTGCGCAACAAGCAATCGAGAAGGTGGACCTGAACGTCCTCCACAAGATCAAGACTGCCGAATTCGGCGGCGGAGGAGGCTTTGGCGGGGGCGGAGGCGGTCGGGGTCGCGGCGGTGCCGGCGGCTCGAAGGTCATGGACACGGCGTGGAACTTGACCGACAAGTACGGTCCCCGCCTGACCAACTCGCCCCAGTTCCGCGCGGCGGGCGATTGGGCGGTGGGGCAGTTGAAGGAATGGGGCCTTTCGAATGTCCACTTGGAGAAGTGGCCGACCGAAGGCGTCGCGTCCGGCGCAATTCCCGGCTGGCAGGTGAAGTCGTATAGCGGCGCGATGGTGGAACCCACTTACATGCCGATCGAAGGCCTTCCGGCTGCATGGACGGCGGGCACGGACGGGCCGGTGACAGGCGAAGTCGTGATGGCGACGGTGGAAAGCCCCGCCGACATGGACAAGTACAAGGGCAAGCTGAAGGGCAAGATCGTGTTCACGGCGGCGGTGCCGGAGTTGGAACTCCCGGCGACCGCGCTGGCCCGCCGCTATACCGATGCCGAACTGCATGACCTGACGAGCGAGCTGATTCCGGTTCCCGGTGCCGGCGGTCGGGGTGGAGCAGGGGGCGGTCGGGGCGGGTTCGCGGCGCTGGCCAACATGACGCCGGAGGAGCGGCAGGCCGCGCAGGAGAAGATGCGCAATTTCTGGAAGGACGAGGGCGTTCTGTTGACCGTCACGGCAACGGCGCGCGGCCAGAGCGGCACATTCTTCGGCGGCGGCGCGGCGCGGCAGGGTGATCCGAAGAAGAACATCCCGCAGGTTTCCATCACGGCGGAGCAGTACAACCGCATCGCGCGGCTGGTGCAGCACAGCACGCCTGTGAAGCTGACGTTCGACATCAAGACGGAATTCACGCCGGACACCGAATCGTTCAACGTGATCGCGGAGATTCCGGGCGCGACCAAGCCGAACGAGGTGGTGATGGTCGGCGGACACTTCGACTCGTGGCACTACGGGACGGGCGCGACGGACAATGCGGCCGGGTCGGCGGTGGCGATGGAAGTGATGCGGATTCTGAAGAGCCTCAACCTGAAGATGGACCGCACGGTGCGGCTGGCGATGTGGGGCGGGGAAGAGGAAGGGCTGCTGGGTTCGGCGGCGTACGTGAAGTCGCACTTCGCGGATCCGGCGGTGATGAAGCCGACTGCGGAGCATGATGGTTTCGCCGGGTACTTCAACATCGACAACGGCACCGGCAAGATCCGGGGCATCTACCTGCAGGGCAACGAGATGGCGCGTCCGATCTTCGAGGCGTGGTTTGCGCCGCTCAAGGATTTGACGCCGGGGATCATCACGATCCGCAACACGGGCGGCACGGACCACCAGTCGTTTGACCGGGTGGGTCTGCCGGGCTTCCAGTTCATTCAGGATCCGATGGATTACGACACGCGGACGCACCATTCGAACATGGACACCTACGACAGGTTGCAGGCGGCGGACTTGGAGCAGATGGCGGTGATCGAGGCGATGTTCGTCTACAACGCTGCAACGAGGCCGGAGAAGCTGCCCCGGCTGGATCTACCTGCGGCGCAGCCTGCGGGCGGTCGCGGCGGGAACTAACGTTGGAATAGGGGGCTCCGCCTACGGGTGGAGCCCCTTTCCGTTTACGTCCAGATTTCCTTGACGATCTCGCCCGCAGACACGGTGGGCCGTTCGTTGCGCCCGTTGTGCATGTAGGTTGTCTTCAGGTGGTCTAGGCCCATCATCCAGAGGATTGAGGCGTGGACATCGTGCACGTGGATGGGCCGTTCCGCCGCCCGCATGCCGATTTCGTCGGTTGTGCCGACGTACTGGCCACCTTTGGCACCGCCGCCCGCCATCCACATGGTGAAGCCCCAGGGGTTGTGGTCGCGGCCGTCGCCCTGTTGGTTGAACGGGGTGCGACCGAATTCACCGCCCCAAACGACGAGCGTGTCCTGCAGGAGCCCGCGCTGCTTGAGGTCTTGGAGAAGGCCCGCGATCGGTTTGTCCGAGGCGCGACACCACTTGGTGTGGTTGGCCTCGATGTGCTGGTGGGCGTCCCAGCCGCTTCCGGAACCGCAATAGAGCTCGATGAACCTGACTCCGCGTTCGACCAAGCGGCGCGCCATCAGGCAGTTGGCACCGTAGACGGACGTCGAGGGGTCGTCGAGGCCGTACATCTTCTTGGTGGCCTCGGTCTCCTTGGTGAGGTCGACCGCGTCGGATGCCGCCGACTGCATCTGGTACGCCATTTCGTAGGAACGGATGCGGGCGTCGAGTTCGGAGTCCTCGGTCTTGTCGCGCGACCAGAGCTCGTTGAGCGATTTCAACAGGCCGAGCTGGTTGCGCTCCTGTTCGTCGGAAATGGTTGCGGGCGGCTTGAGGTCGAGAATCGGGAGGTCTCCGCGGCGGAACTGGGTACCCTGGTAGACGGCCGGCAGGAAGCCGGAACTCCAGTTGTTGATGCCGCCCAGCGGGTCTTTGTCGTCGGACATGACCACAAAGGAGGGCAGATTCTTGTTCGCCGAACCGAGGCCGTAGGTGGACCATGCGCCAAGCGACGGGCGTCCGGCCAAAATTGAACCCGTGTTCATCTGGCAGACCGAGCCGACGTGGTTGATGCCGTCGGCCCAGCAGGAGCGCAGGACCGTCATTTCGTCGACGAAGGCACCGGTGTTCTCGTACCAGTCGGAAACCCACATGCCGGACTGTCCGCGCTGTTTCCAGACGCGACGGGGCGACATGAGCGTATTGTTCTGCGTGCCTTGGGCGGTGAGCTTGGGCTTGCCGATGGAATCCGGTATTGGCTGGCCGTCCATCTTCAGCAGCGCGGGCTTGTAGTCGAAGGTGTCGACGTGGCTGGGGCCGCCTTCCATGAAGCAGAAGATGACGGACTTGGCGGTCGGCTTGTGGTGCGGCGTCTTGGGTGCGAGCGGGTCGGGAGGGGCCTGCCGCCGGGCGGTTGCGGCCGCTGCGTCCTCGGCAAGCATGGCCGAGAGCGCGATTCCCGCGAGACCGCTGCCCGCGCGCGTGAAGAAGTCGCGTCGGCTGTTCACGTTCCAGTGGTGCCGCAGTTTGGATAGTGTCTGGTCGGTCATGTTAGTTGACGTACAGGAACTCGTTGGAACTCATCAGGGAGTGGCAGAAATCGACGAACGCCGCCGCCGTTGCCGGGTCGATGCCGGCGGGGAGGTTCTGCGGAAGTAGGACCTTCTCGTTGCGCGCCAAGCGGGCGGACACGGTTTCCGACTGCTTGGCGAGGAACTGCGATACCGCTTTGCGCTCATCGGCGTTGGGGGAGCGGGAGAACGCGAGCCGGTAGGCGCGGTCAATGCGCTGGTCGTTGCTCAGACCGCCGTCGTTGAGGACGCGGGCGGCGAACGCGGTGGACCATTCGAGGATCGACTTGTCGTTCATCACGGTGAGCGCCTGGGAGGGCACGACCGAGGAGAAGCGGCGCGGGCAGCTGTCCTCGGACGACGGCGCGTCGAACGCCTCGAACATCGGGAAGGGCAGGATGCGCTTCTCGACAACGTAGACGCTGCGGCGGAGACGCTCGGCCTCGTCCTTTTCGAGCGCCCAGGCGTTGTAGCCAGCGGTATTGACTCCCGCGGGGAGTTCGGGATGGATTCCGGGCCCTCCCATTTTGGGATTCAGAAGGCCGCTGGTGAGGAGCATGGCGTCGCGCACGACTTCGCCTTCCACGCGGCGGCGCGGATAGTGCCAAAGGAGCTTGTTGTCGGGATCCGCGGCCAGCGCGGCGTCCACGTTGGGATTGGCCGAGGCGCTGGCAGACTGCTGGTAGGCGTCTGACAGCATGATCGTCCGGTGCAGCTTCTTGACGCTCCAGCCGTTTTCGGTGAACGAGGCCGCGAGGTAGTCCAGAAGCTGGGGGTTGGTGGGGCGTTCGCCCATCACGCCGAAATCGCTGCCGCTCTCGACGATGCCGGTGCCGAAGTGGCCCTGCCAGATCCGATTCACCATGACGCGGGCGGTAAGCGGGTTCTTGGGGTCGACCAGCCAGTTGGCGAGCACCGACCGGCGACCGGTGGACTGGAGTCCGGTTAGTTCGGTTACCTTGGCATCCGAGGGGTCGAGAATCGAAAGGAACCCGGGCTGGACCTCCTGTTTGGGCGCGTTCCACGATCCAGCGGCCAGCACGTAGGACTTCGGCGCGACGGCGTTGTGATCCACCATGGTCTGCGCGACAGGCGGGGCCGGGGGCTTCAACGAATCGAAGGACTTCAAACGGGCGGCCAGCGCGTCGAACTTCCTCTTGTCTTCGGGCTTCAGCTTGGGCGCGTAAACCGAGTCGGCTTTGGTGATCTGCGGCATCCCGTGGAGCGCCCAGAGCTGCTGGATCGGCGTGCGCTTTTCAGCCGGGGTGTTGATCGCGTCGCGGGTGCCTTCCGAAAAGCGGTTCATGTACTCGTCGGCGTCGGCTTTGGCGATGGGCGCGACCATGGCGTGCATTTCGTCGCGGATGTCCTTGGTCTTGGCGTCCCACTCGGCTTGCTGCTTGTTGTAGGCGGCGAGCTCGGCACCGGTGAGAACCGGATAATCATCCTTGGCCCGTGTGTTGGCGAAGAAGGACTGTAAGCGGTAGTAGTCCTTCTGCAGGATCGGGTCGAACTTGTGGTCGTGGCACTTGGCGCAACCGAACGTCATGCCCATCAGCGCGGAACCGACTGTGTCGGTGATATTCTGGAGCAGCTCCTGGCGGCGCAATTCCATGCTGGGCTGGTTGGTCTCGTCGGTGTAATGACGGAGGAAGCCTGTTGCGATGTGGGCTTCGACGCTGTCGGGATAAAGCTCGTCGCCTGCCAACTGCTCGCGGATGAAGCGATCGTACGGCTTGTCCGAGTTGAAGGCGTTGATGACGTAGTCGCGGTAGCGCCAGATGTTGGGACGGTATTCGTCGGCCTTGAAGCCGTTTGTGTCGGCGTAGCGGGCGAGATCCAGCCACTGGCGGGCCCAGCGCTCCCCGTAGTGGGGCGAGGCGAGCAGGCGGTCTACGACCTTGGTGAAAGCTTGGGGGGAGTCGTCGCCGAGAAACGCGCCCGTCTCCTCCGGAGTGGGGGGGAGGCCCGTCAGATCGATGGTGGCCCGGCGTAGAAGAGTTGCTTTGTCGGCCTTGGGGTTGGTGCGGATGCCCTTGGCGGCCAGCTGGGTGGAGATGAAAGCATCGACGGGACTGGTTGGAGCCTTCGCCGCGGGCTTTGCCGCCAAGCGGGGTACAGCGGGTTTCGCCACTGGCTGGAAGAACCAGTAGGCCTTCTCGGCTGCGGTGAACTTGCGCTCTCCGGTCGAGCTGGTGACGCTCGTCTTGGCATCCCACTGGGCACCTTGGTCGATCCATGCCTTAAAGAGGTTGACCTCGTCCTCGTTGAGGTGGCCGCCGAACGGCATTTGCGGCGTGAATTCGCCCGTCAGATGCCGGTAGAAACGGCTGTCGGCGGCATGGCCGGGAACGAGTGCCGGACCGTGCTTGCCGCCTTTGAGGATGGCCTCCCGGCTGGTCAGGTCCAACTCGCCCATTTTCGGCGAGGCTGAATGGCACTGCACGCATTTGGCCGATATCAGCGGCGCGATGTCGCTGTTGAACGACACCTGTTTCGCGGCTTGTCCCAAGGCGGGGACGGTTGAAAGGACGGCTATTGCTGCCAGGCGGCACGGGACGGGAGTGCGCAAATGAAACACCTCATATGCATTATGTAACGGATCGGGCGCGAGTGGAAGGAGAAAATGCGTTTTTTGGTTCCCAAACCACCGCGTGTCCGGTTTTGGCGCCCGATCACGCTTTACCAAGTATGACAACCAAGAGCGCCGTCGTTGCGGCCACCTTTCTCCTCTCCTGCTGCATTCCGGCCGGGGCGGCCAACATCACCTACAATGCCACCGTGGCTTTGGACCCGACAGCCTTGATGCCCAAGCCCAACAACTACTTCAACACCAAGGACCTCTACGTCCAGTACGTCAGCGGATTCCCTACCGTAAACGTGCAGTCCGGCGACACCGTGACCGGCACCATCACCTTCACCAACGGCTCGCTCGGACTCGAGAACGCCGCCGGTGACTTCTCCTGGGGGGCGACCTTTGAATTCTTCGGAAACGCGGGAACCGCCTTCTCCAGCACCGTCAACGTCCTCGGCCTCACCGGAACGTTGGGAACGAGCAATCCTACCCCGAACTCCGGCGTTAGCTACGGCAACAGCGTGTTTGAGGCACTGATCCCCGGCTTGCAAAACCAAGACTACACGTTCACAGGGATGACGTTCACCCTCAACGTTTCCAGCATTGCTGCCAATTCCGGGCCGCAGACCTCGGTGCCGTTCTCCTTCTCTCGCATCGAGGCCAACGCCGACACCATCACGGTTAACACCGGCGCCGCCACACCAGAGCCCGCTTCGGCGTCCTTGGCGGCGGCAGCGCTTGGACTTGCGGCGATGGCCCGGCGGCGGCGAGCCACGCCTTCCGCGACGGGATGCTGAGGACAAGGCGGCACGAATCGGCCAACGTCCGATTCGGACGTTGGCCGGTTGGTCTCGGACGTGCCGCCACGAGTTGCGTAGACCCTCTTGGTCCGGTAACCTGTCAAATGCCTTCGCACATTTCGAAATGCCAATCGCCTCCAGGAGAAGTCCCGCTTTGAAAATCCCCGCCAAGTTGCGCACAGCCCTAGCTTCCATACTCTTCCTCTTGTTCCTGTCCACCGCCGTTCCCTTCGGAGCGTTCGCTCAGGCGGACGCCCCTCCTACCGCCCCCGGGGGAGAAGCGCACTTGGTCCTTCCAGACCTCGGCTTGGTCGATTTCATGGGCGTCAACGGCCGCGTCCTGCTGATGTTCGGGCTGGTTGTCTGCGGGTTCGGGCTCGTTTTCGGCTTGGTCAGCTACCGCGGCTTGCGGGATCTGCCGGTTCATTCCTCCATGCGCGAGGTCTCGGAACTGATCTGGGAGACTTGCAAGACCTATCTCTTCACCCAAGGCCGGTTCCTGATGATCCTCGAAATCTTCATCGGGGCAATCATCGTTTTCTATTTTGGCTACTTCGAGCAGTTCAGTGCGGTGAAAGTCTCCATCATCCTCCTGTTCAGCCTGATCGGGATTGGCGGAAGCTACGGCGTTGCTTGGTACGGCATCCGCGTGAATACCTTTGCCAACTCACGGACGGCCTTCGCCAGTCTGCGCGGCACCCCCTATCCGTGTTACGCGATCCCGTTGCGTGCCGGCATGAGCATAGGCATGGTGCTCATCTCCGTGGAACTGGTAATCATGCTGTTCATCCTCCTGTTCATCCCCGGCGACTACGCGGGCCCCTGCTTCATCGGCTTCGCGATCGGCGAATCGCTCGGCGCGGCAGCGTTGCGCGTCGCGGGAGGCATCTTCACCAAGATCGCCGACATCGGTTCCGACCTGATGAAGATCGCGTTCAAGATCAAAGAGGACGACGCCAGGAACCCCGGCGTGATCGCGGACTGTACTGGCGACAACGCGGGCGACTCGGTCGGCCCAAGCGCGGACGGCTTCGAAACCTACGGTGTCACGGGGGTCGCATTGATCTCGTTCATCCTCCTGGCGGTTTCCAGCCCCATCACCCAAGTCCAACTCCTCGTCTGGATCTTTGTGATGCGCATCATGATGGTCGTGTCATCGGCAGCCTCCTACTTCATCAACGAGGCCGTCGCGAAGTCCAAGTACCAGCACGCGGCAAAGTTCAACTACGAACATCCGCTCACCTCGCTGGTTTGGCTCACGTCCATCGTCTCCATCGCGTTGACCTACGTCGTTTCCTACTTCCTGATCCCCGACCTTGGCGGCGACAGCACGCTCTGGTGGAAGCTGTCGTCCGTCATCACCTGTGGCACCTTGGCGGGTGCGGTCATTCCCGAACTGGTCAAGGTCTTCACCTCCACGGAATCGGCGCACGTGCGCGAGGTGGTCACCTCGTCCCGGCAGGGAGGTGCCTCGCTGAACATACTATCGGGACTTGTGGCTGGAAACTTTAGTGCTTTTTGGATCGGACTTGCAATGATGGGCCTGATGGCGATTGCCTACGGGGTCAGCACGCAAGGCTTGTCGGCCCTGATGGTCGCCCCGGCGGTGTTCGCGTTCGGCCTGGTGGCGTTCGGATTCCTGGGAATGGGCCCGGTGACGATCGCGGTTGACTCCTATGGCCCGGTGACGGACAACGCGCAGTCGGTCTATGAGCTGTCGCTCATCGAGGAGATCAAGGGGATCAAGCAAGAGATCCAGTCCCAGTTTGGCTTCGAGCCCGACTTCAAGCGCGCCAAGGAGAATCTGGAGGAGAACGACGGGGCGGGCAACACGTTCAAGGCGACCGCCAAGCCCGTGCTGATCGGCACCGCGGTAGTGGGTGCCACAACAATGATCTTCTCGATCATCATGGGGCTGACGGCAGGCTTGACCAGGGACCTCGGCAACCTCTCGATTCTCTATCCGCCCTTCCTGCTCGGGATGCTGGCAGGGGGATCGATGATCTATTGGTTCACCGGGGCGTCCATGCAGGCCGTGACGACGGGTGCCTACCGTGCGGTCGAGTACATCAAGGCCAACATCAAGCTTGAGGGCTCGACGAAGGCGTCTGTTGCGGACAGCAAGGCGGTGGTTGAGATCTGCACCCAGTACGCGCAGAACGGCATGTTCAACATCTTCCTCGCGGTGTTCTTCGCAACGCTGGCCTTCGCGTTCGCCGAGCCATTTCTGTTCATCGGCTACTTGATTTCGATCGCGTTCTTCGGGCTCTTCCAGGCCATCTTCATGGCCAACGCGGGCGGTGCCTGGGACAATGCGAAGAAGATCGTGGAGACCGAGTTGAAGCAGAAGGGCACGCCGCTGCACGACGCGACCGTGGTCGGGGATACTGTGGGCGATCCGTTCAAGGACACCTCGTCGGTGGCGTTGAACCCGATCATCAAGTTCACGACCCTGTTCGGACTGTTGGCGGTGGAACTGGCGGTTTCGCTGACCGAGAAGATGGGCCCCGGCCCGGGTTACGTCCTTTCAGCGGTCTTTCTGCTGGCCGCGCTCTACTTCGTGTGGCGTTCGTTCTACAAGATGCGCATCGAGGAAAAATAATCTTCACGTTGGTCTAAAGTTTGGAGGCAGGACTGTCGATAGTAGGGCATGCAATGTCCCAAATGCAGATCCGAGTTCCTCATGATCCGGATGAACAAGGGTATCGAGCGGCTCTTGATCCTCCTTACCGGGCTTCGTGAATACCGATGCCGTGACTGCGACCAGAGATTCCGGGCTCCGGACCGGAGGAAACGCCCGCGTTCGGAAGGGTCGATGGCGATTCCGAAGGAAATGGTGGGGTCGCGCCTGTGAGTTTGCCCAGGAGTGCCAGGCGCTACGGGCGGACGGCGCGGCGTACCCATAGGTTAGAGCGGTTGGGATCCGGCAGACCGGAGTCTTTCGATGTCCTTGGCTTCGCCGACGGCTTGGCATTGGGTTCCCGGCAGGATCCCGCGCAGGAGCCCGGAAAGGACGGTCCCGGCCCCGACCTCGAACCACCGGTCGACACCCGCTGCGGCAAGAAGCTGCATGGAGGCGGACCATCGGACAGGATTCGGAATTTGATTATAGAGGCCCTCGCGCGCCTCGACTCCGAGCCGGACTTCCGCAGCGGCCCAGTTGTTGACCAGCGGCACGGCGAGGTCGGCGAACCTGGTGGCGTCGAGTTCGGCCCGCATGCGTTGCTGGGCAGGCTCCATGAGGGGGCAGTGGAATGGGGCGCTGACGGGCAGGGCGACGGCCCTCTTGGCCCCGGCGGCCTTCGCCAGTTCCATCGCGCGTTCGACAGCGGCCTTGTCCCCGGCAATCACGACTTGGTCGGGGGAGTTGAGGTTCGCGGCGGTGACGACTTCGCCCTGGGCGGCTTCCTTCAGGACGCCTTCGAGAGCGTCGTGTGGGAGCTTGAGGAGGGCGGCCATGGCTCCGACTCCTGGCGGGACTGCTTCCTGCATGAATCGTCCGCGCTTGCGTACCAGCCGGAGGGCATCCGCAAATTCGAGCGAGCCCGTCGCCACAAGCGCCGAATACTCGCCAAGGCTGTGGCCCGCAGCATAGTCCGGCGCGCCCACCTCGGAGACCAGCACGGTCCAGGCGGCTACAGAGACCGCTAGCAGGGCTGGTTGCGTGTTTTCCGTCAGCTTCAGGTCGGCCTCGGGACCCTCGAAGCAGAGTGTCGAGAGTGCGAAGCCGAGCGCGTCGTCGGCCTCCTCAAAGCGTAGGAGGGCGGCGGGAAAGTTTTCGGCGAGCGAGCGGCCCATGCCCGCGAATTGGGAACCTTGGCCAGGGAAGAGGAATGCGGTCTTCATCGGGGAAAACATCCATTATCTGTCACGTACCGCAAAGGGATTGAAATTCGTGGAGCGGTCGTAGAAATCGACGCCCTCCTCGCGCTTCAGGAATCCGACCACGGCGTAGGTCAGCGGGGTTGCGAGTACCTCGTAGGTGACCTTGAACAGATAGCCCGAGACGATGAGCTGGAACATGACACCGAGCGGCTGGCCCCAAAAGATTAAGAAGACCACGATGCTTGTGTCGACCAATTGGCCCACCACTGTGGATCCAACGGTGCGCGTCCAAAGGAACCGACCGCCGGTCCAAACTTTCATTTTGGCGACGGTTAGCGAGTTGGCGAATTCGCCGCACCAGTAGGCGATCAGGCTGCCGGCCACATTGCGGGGGACGACTCCAAAAACCGTTTCGAACGCCTTCTGGTCCTTGAATTCCGGGGCCGGGGGAAGCCAAAGGGTAAACATTCCGAATGCGACCATGATGGCGCTGGCCATGAAGCCGGACCAGATCGCCTTGCGGGATGCGGAGTAGCCATAGACTTCGGTGAAGACGTCGCCGAAGATGTAGGTGATCGGAAACAGCAACTGGGCGGCGCTGAAGCGGAACCAGCCCACCGCGACAAACTTGGGGGCGACCAGGTTCGAGACGATGAGGACGACGATGAAGATGTTGATGAGGATGTCCAAATACCGGTATTGCCTTACAGGTTGCATAGGTGGCGTTGTAAGCTCAACATAACAGCATGCCCCCCATTCCGTTCGATTGGCACGTATTCGTCGCAGCGCTCGCGAAGATCACATTCGCGTATGCTTTGGCCATTCCCACCGGATGGTGGCGCGAGCGGGAGGGCCATGCCGTCGGAATCCGGACGTTTCCGATAGTCGCCATGGCCAGTTGCGGGTACATGATGGCCTTCAATGACGTGAAGGGCGTGGACGGACAAACGATGAACTCGCACATCCTGCAGGGTTTGGTGGCCGGCATCGGTTTTGTCGGAGGCGGCGCCATCGTCCGCGATGGCACGAATGTGCGCGGCACGGCCACGGCCGCCAGCATTTGGAACACGGGCGCCATTGGCGCGGCGGTCGCGATGGGCCACAATGAAATCGCTGTGATCCTCGCGGTTCTGAACATCTTTACGCTGGAGGCATTCATGAAAGTCAAGAAGCGCCTCGACACGGAAGCAGTCGAGCGGGCTGATGGATAGGGGGAACCGTATGATGGGAACGTGCCCGTAGATCCCTCGGCGCTGATCGCGCCGACCGCCCGAATCCACCCCGAAGCCATCGTCGGGCCCCGATCCCGCGTTGGCGATTTCTGTATTGTCGAGCAGGATGTCACCATCGGTGGCGACTGCGTTCTGGAACCGTACGTTTTCGTGAAGCGTTGGACCTCGCTCGGCGACGCAAATGAGATTTCCGCCGGGACGGTTCTCGGCACCGACCCGCTGGACAAGAATTTCAAAGGGGATCGGAGCTACCTGCGCATCGGTAGCGGGAACAAGATCCGGGAGCACTACACGATCTCGCGCGGCACGAAACCGGAGTCCGTCACCACCATCGGAGATGGCAACTACATCATGACGTCCGGCCACATTGCGCACAACTCGACCATCGGCAGCAATGTGGTGATCGCGAGTTGCGCGCTGATCGCCGGGTATGTCGAGGTGGAGGACCGGGCCTTCATTTCGGGCGGCGTGGTTGTCCACCAGTTTTCGAAGATCGGGAAGCTGGCGATGATCGGCGGCAACACGCGGGTGAACCTCGACGTGCCGCCGTTCTTCCTGTATTCGGGATTCGACGTGGAGCCGATGGGCCTGAATGCCGTGGGGCTCAAGCGCAACGGCTTCAACTTGGCCCAGGTTTCCAAGCTGAAAAAGGCCTACCAACTGCTGTACCGCTCCGGGCTCAAGCTGGAGGACGCACTCGCACGTATCGAGGCCGAGGTGCCGGACGAAAACACATTACACCTGACCGCGTTCATTCGCCGGAGCGAACGCGGAATCTGCCGTCCGCGTCAGTCCCAGCGGCGGTAGTGTCGGCGTCCGCCGCCGTGCGACCCCATGTCCAAGACGACGGCGACGATCATCAAGACGAGGTTGATCCCCTCGATTGGTCGGTGCAAGTTGACCATCCATGCGTAAGCGATGGTGGTGATCGGAAGGAAGATGAAGCCAGCCAGAGGCACGAGACTGTCATGGTAGGCCCGCGTCAGCATGTGTGTGAAGAACCACATGCAAACCAGCACTACGCGGGGAAACGCCATTATGGCCAGCAACAGGAGACACGGCATTGTAAACAGGATATCCTTTATTCATGACGTTTGCCCGCCCAGTGTTGTTCGCAATGATTCTGTCGGTCGCCAATGCAGCCGCCCAACAGGCGCAGTTGCCCAGGGACCAGCAGGCGCCACCCAAGGAATGGATCGACCCCGACACGGGCCACCGTGTCATCCGCCTGACCGACGAACCCAACAGTGCCAGCCTTTACTTCAATCAAAACGGCTACACCGCAGACGGCAAGAAGATGGTCTACACCGTGCCGGGCGGCATCCGCGTGCTCGACTTGGCCACCAAGCAGACGAAACAGGTGGTCGAGGGGCGTGTCCGCATCATCGTGACGGGCCGCAAGACGCCCAACGTCTATTACACCAAGGAAAATACCGTCTACTCGACCGATGTCGATACGTTGGTGACGCGCCGGATCGGCGATATTCCCGCCCGCGGCTCGGTGGCATCCGTAAACGCCGATGAAACTCTGATCGCAGGCACCTACACCGAAGCCGAGAGCCCCGCCGAATACCGGGCAACCCCGCCCGCGGTTGGCGGAGCGGCACCCCAGGGGGTCCCCGCTGCCGCCAACGGCCAACCCCAAACGGTCGACCAGCCCCTGAACAAGGGCCAAATGATGGAGCGCCGACTCGCCGCGCGAATCCCTCTCGTCCTATTCACGCTCAACACCAAAAGCGGCGAGGTCAAGCCGATCCTCCACAGCACCGACTGGATCAACCACCTGGAATTCTCGCCCACAGATCCCAATCTCCTGATGGTCTGCCACGAGGGTCCCTGGCACAAGGTGGACCGTATCTGGACCATGAAGTCCGACGGCTCCGAGCTCACAAAGATCCACAACCGCACCATGGAGATGGAGATTTTCGGCCACGAATTCTGGAACCGCGACGGGTCGATCATCTGGTACGACCTGCAGACGCCGCGCGGCGAAGACTTCTGGCTGGCAGGGTACAACGTGAAGACCAAGGATCGCGTTTGGCAGCACCTGCAGCGCAACGAGTGGTCCATCCACTTCAACGTGAACCACGACGGCACCTTGTTCACGGGCGACGGTGGCGATCCGGGGCAAGTCGCGAAAGCTCCAGACGGCGAGTGGATCTACCTGTTCCGTCCCCAGCCGCGCAAGAACGAGGGGTTATCAGACCCGTCCTTTATCCGCACCGGCGTTCTGAAGGCCGAAAAGCTGGTCAACATGTCGAAGCACAACTATCGGCTGGAGCCCAACGTCAGCTTCAGCCCCGACGAGAAGTGGGTCATCTTCCGCTCCAACATGTTCGGGCCCACCTACACCTTCGCGGTGGAAGTGGAAAAGTCGGCAAAGTAACGCGCTACGGCTTGGGCGTGCCCGGAGCGGCCTTCGAGCGCGCCCATTCCTTCTGGAATTCCTGCTCCTTCGCGGCTACCCAGGTCTTGTAGCCGTTGGGGTCGACGAACGCCATCTGGTTGCCCGCCTTGAACTTGCCATACTTGGCCTTGAGGTCGAAATACTCCCCGTGCGCGCCCAGGAACACGTCGCAGGGAAGCGCCTTGAGGGTGGCGAATGTTTTCACGTAGTCGTCGGCTCTGTTGGGGTATTTCTTGTCCCCGACTAGGACATAGCCCTTGTTGACATTCGGGCTCCCCACGATCACGCATTCGAGGTTCTTGCCGTTTTCTTCCATCACGGTCGTCCAAGTGGTGCAGCCGGGGGTGTGGCCGGGAGTCCTATGGGCCACAACGCGCACGCCGCCCAGTTCGACCTTGTAGCCGTCGCGGAGGATTCGATCAACGTGGGTCGCGGGCCGACCCTTGGCGAGGCTCTCGGCTTCGGGGGCATCCTCGGCCATGACCATGACGCTGGCCCCCGTTTCCTTCTTCACGTTGGCTATGGCGCCGTCGTGATCGGCATGGGCATGGCTGGTCAGGATGATACTGATGTTGCTGTACTTGAGTCCCGCATTCGCGATGCTCTGCTTCAGCAGGGGCAGGTCCTGGGGGAAGTTGGTGTTGATGAGGATATCGCCCTGGATTGTATGGATGATGTATGCGGCCAGATCGGCTGTACCCACATAATAGAGGTTTCCAGCGATGCGGAAGGAAGGAAAGGCCCGATGCCAGTCAGGATTATCCTGGGCAAAACCGGTGGCAGCCACGGCGGATAGGGATAAGAATGCGCGTCGATTCATACGGGAGCTTCCTTTCCATCATATTACTCCCAGTACGCACTCTGCCACAATCGTAGGAGACCGCCGATGAAGGATTCCCTTGGCCGCCGCATGAAGAATGACTTCGAGGACGCACTCCGGCTCTTCCTGCCGAGGCGTTCGCACTTTGTCGTGCGCATCGATGGACGCGCTTTCCACAAGTTTACCGAGGGTCTGGAGCGCCCCTATTGCCAAGCGTTGGCTGATGCCTTGGACCAAGCGGCGCTGCACCTTTGCAAGGAAATGATCGGATGCCGTCTTGCCTACGGCCAGAGCGACGAGTATTCCTTCCTTCTGACAGACTTTGAGCGTGCCGATTCCGCCCTTTGGTTCGACGGCAACGTACAGAAGATCGCGTCCGTGTCGGCCAGCATCTTCACCGGGGTATTCAACCGCGCTTTCGGGTCGGACAGGATCGCGGCCTTCGACTCGCGGGTCATGGTGATCTCGCGGCGGGCCGATGTGGAAGAGTATTTCTTATGGCGCCAGATGGACGCGTCCGCGAATAGCCTCAACATGTTGGCGTCGGCGCACTATTCCCATCAGGAATTGGTGAATAAATCGACCTCGGAGAAGCACGAGATGCTGCACGCGAAGGGGATCAATTGGGCGCGCCAGAACGCTGATTTCAAACGCGGGCGTTGTGTCGTCCGGACTCCCTCGGGCGAGTGGAAGGTTGATTTGGAGATTCCGATCTTCAACCGGGAACCGGCCTATTTGGACGCCCTGCTGCCGCGATAGTCCTTGGGGCTACTTCATGAAGCCGCTCATGCCGGTTTCGAGGGCGCACAGCTCGTCGTTGCGCGCGTCGTCCAAGGCCAGTAGCCGCCGCCCCAGGGGACTCAGGCGCGCTTGGACCTCGGGGCGGACCCACTTCTTCTGATACTGCTGCTGGGGCTTGTCGCCACGGGTGTAATAGACGTGCATGGCGCGCCGTTGGTGGCCGGTGAAGTTTTCTGTGCCGCCATGCCACATGTGCGCGTTCATCACGACGACGGTGCCGGCCTTGCCGGTCACCAGCAACTCGCTCTGCGGTTTTTCACCGGGCTCCGGCTTGCGTCCCCAGCGGTGCGAGCCGGGTACGACGCGGAGGGCACCGTTGTGTTCGGTGAAGTCGTCCAGCATCCACACGGAATTGCAGACGGAGTTGCCGAGCTCGTCGGGCAGGGCACCCGAATCGACGTGCAACGGTTGCGCGGAGCCGTTGTGCGGGTTGGCGGAGCGGATATTCAGGCTGCTCAGCTTGAAGTCGGGGCCGAGGACTACACCGACGGCGGCCAGGACTTCGGGCGTCTGGATTACCTGTTCGAAGAGTTCGCCCTTGTCCACCATGTTTGCGAGACGTCGTGCGCCGGGCTCGGACTTGAACTCTCCGCCGGCGTTGTCGCCTTCGAGTTCGAACAGTTCCTCGATGCGTGCGTTGAACGCCGCCACCTGCTCGGGCGCGAGGAAGTTGGGGAACACGACGAATCCGCGGTCCAGTAGTTCCTCCCTGACCTTCGTAGTCGCCCTGCCTTCCGATTCACCGACCATGTCCAACATGATAAACCTTGGCTGTCGTGCTATCTTCGTCATTGATACCCGCCAATTCAACTTCCTACGCCATTGGCCTCGACCTGGGCGGAACCAACCTGCGCGCCGCCGCCATTGACCGCTCCGGCACCATTCTTGGGCGAACCGCTGGGCGGACGCATTTCAGCGAGGGCAGGGAACCCATCCTCGCGGACATGGTGGACGCCATCGCGGGGCTGCGTGAACGTTTCGGCGTCGGCAACTTGGCCGGCATCGGGATCGGCGTGCCGGGCTTCATTTCCTTGCGCGAGGGGATCGTCCGGAATTCGAACAACATTACGGCGATTGAGAATTTCCCCATCCGGGATGAGCTGTCGCGGCGTCTGAACGCCCCGGTGATCCTTGAGAACGACGCCAACGCGGCGGCCTTGGGCGAGCACTGGATGGGTACGGGCCGGGGCATCAACGACTTGGTGATGCTGACACTTGGCACGGGCATCGGTGGCGGAATCATTTCGGACGGTCGCGTGCTCCATGGGGTCAACGGGATGGCGGCGGAACTGGGGCATATCACGGTGGTTCCGAACGGCAACCCGTGCGGATGCGGGAATCTGGGATGCGTCGAAAAGCACGCCTCGGCGACAGCGATAACTGGGATGGCGCGCATGCTCGGGCTGGGCGACTTGAAGTCCAGCGAGGTGTACGAGTTGGCGATGGATGGGAATGAGCGGGCGCTGCGCGTGTTCCAGTCGATGGGGGAATCGCTGGGAATCCTGCTGGCGATGCTGGTGAATACGTTCAATTTCCCGCTGTATTTGATTGCGGGGGGCGTGATCGCCGGCTGGGATCTTTTTGCTCCGGCGATGATGGCGGAGGCGAAGCGACGGTCGTTTACGCTGCGGACTACGGACACGCGGGTGGAACGGGCCGGGTTGGGGAATGAAGCGGGGTTGTTCGGGGCGGCGTATTTGCCGTGGTGCAAGTAGGCGTATGGCCCTTGCTTAACCGTGCACCCAATTCTTCGTCTACAATGGGGATGGAATGGGCGTTGATGAGTCGCTATTGAACGAGGTGGTCCGACGGGTGCTCGCGGTGTCGAGACCGGACAGGATCATTTTGTTCGGGTCGGCTGCCACTGGGCAAATGACCAAGGACAGCGATATCGACCTTTTGATCGTTGAGCCCACCGCCCAAAACCGCCACGAGAAAGTAGTTACAATTACCGACGCCATCGGGGACGTCCAATTCGCCGTCGATGTCAAGCTCATTTCGTCGGAGAGTTTCGAGGCAACGAAGAACCTGATTGGGGGGATCGCCTTTCCGGCGAACAAGTATGGACGAGTCCTCTATCGGGCTGCCTGAGCACGAGATCAGCCTGCTCGTCACAGAGTGGATCAAGAGAGCGGACTTGGATCTCAAAACCGCTACCAAGCTCAGTGGGGAGCCTGACTTCCGGGACATCGTCGGTTTTCACGCGCAACAGGCTGCGGAGAAGTACTTGAAGGCGCTCCTCACGAAGTACCAAATCGAGTTCCCGAAGTCGCACGTCATCAGACGCCTTTTGATCCTGTTGGAAGCGGTTGAACCGGACACTGTCGCAAGGTTGAGTGAGGCGAACTGGCTGAGCCCATTTGGTGCCGAGATTCGTTACCCCGGAGATCGGGCAGAATTGCTTCCGGGTGAAGAAGTCCGGGCCTGTGAATTGGCTCGCAGGGTGCGCGATTCGGTGATGGAGACATTGGCTCCGTACCGTGCGAGGCTTGGAGGCTGAACTGTGGGCGCAACTACGCGGGCAATCTTGCTAATGGGTAGCGAGTATCGCCGTGTTCTCTAAAGTAGTCTGCGATTTCATTTAGAAACGATTCGGAAGCTTCTGCGTAGGTCTTGAGCAGCGCCTCGGTGACAAAAAAGTCCTCACCAGAAAGTGGCGCGGAAATGGGCCCCGGTTGAGACTCAATCCCAAACGCAATCAACTCGAGCCGTTGCACCTCTAGGGCGGGATCGAAAAATAATTCGGGGCGTGACACCCTCAGGGACCTTGCTGCAGAGCCCTCAGCATGTTTGACCGCGTTGGCTACCAATCGGAGCTCGTCAATGGTCGCCCATGACGGAAGGCTTGCTAGGTCGAGGCCAAGAACACCTTGATACCACCTAACTATCTTGTCCAGTTTTGTCTCTTTCAATGGAAACGCGGAGAAAGAAGCATCCCGGCTGAGCGCCCCGAGTTGCTGCTCAAGTAGGTGAAAAAGGCCTGCCGCCACGAGGTTCATCATGGACTGGTGGATCGAGGTCATCATCTGATACCAGCCAACGTCGCGCTCGTTGGCCGTATCTGCCACGCCGCCCAAATCCATCTCCTCATATTCTCCGCACGGCTGCGAGTTAACCTGTTGAAAATAGTCGTTCGCCAACTGGTTGGCTCTTTCACTTAGGTTGTCGAACGCTCGAAGGACATCTCGGAAGACATACTCTCGAAATGCGATGAGGGGTCGCACGTGGGACGTTCTGATACTAGTCTCGAGGTACCCGCCAGTCATGATTGTTTGGATCGAATCAGGGGGGCCGGTTGAAGGCCCCCGCTCATCGAGCTCTCTTCCTAATTCAACACATACATAAACAACGACCCGCTAGTCGCCGCCAGTACATGCTGTTTTCCATCCAGCATGAACGTCTCCGGCGGGGCCGAGAGCGCCCCGATTTGTGAGTGCCACAGCGGCTTGCCGGTCTTGGCCTCGACCGCTTCAAAATCCTGCCCGTTCGTCATGAACAGCACGCCGCCAGCGGTCGTGAGCAGTCCCACGCTTCCGCCCTGCAGCTCATGCCGCCAGACAACCTTGCCGGTCCTGTAGTCGATCGCCACCAGGAACGTCCCGTAGTTCAAGCCGCCGCCCGCGCCGCCCGTGCCGCCGAGGCCCATCGAGCCGCGCGGATCAGGGTCCATCAGATAGTACACGCGCAGCGTATTCTGCTCGTGCACATAGAACAACCCGGTGTCCGGCGAGAAGCTCGGGGGCGGGTAGTTCGTCACGTCGTTGTTTACCAGCGAGCCTGCGATGATCGCGTCCTTCTGCGGATTGCGCTTCGGCTGGCTCTTGGCGTCCAGACTCGGCTTGGCGTCGGGCGAAATCCCGGAGGCCCAGTTGTTGACGAGCCCGAACTTGGTCGTGACCAAGTGCTCGCCCGTCACGCGGTCCAGCACGAAGAAGTACCCGTTGCGCATCGCCGTGATCACCAGCTTGCGCGGTTTGCCGTTGAAGGGCATGTCCGCGAGCACCGGGGTCTGGGTCGAATCCCAGTCGTGGGTGTCGTGGGGCGACGTCTGGTAGTACCACGCCATCTTGCCCGTATCCACGTTGATCGCGATCAGGCAGGACGTGAACAGGTTGTCGCCATCGCCGCGTCCGCCGGTGTAGGCCGGGGTCGGGTTGCCGGTGCCGAAGATGTAGAGGTGGGTCTCGGGATCGTACGACCCCGGAATCCACGAGGTGCCGCCGCCATGGCGCGCCGCGTCGAGACTCGCCCAGGTTTCCACGCCCGGCTCGCCCGCGTTTTGAGCCGTCGAGTAGAACTTCCACTGCAGGGCACCGGTCTCGGGGTCGAGCGACTTGATGTACGCGGGCGAATCCATGTCGTTGCCTGTCCCGACGATCACGTGGTTGCCGAGAACCATGGGGGCATTCGACGAGAAGTACTGCTGGTCGAAGCTCGAAATCTCGTGCTTCCAGACCAGTTTGCCGTTGCGGGCGTCGAGGCAGACCACCCAGTCGTCATGCAGCTCGAAGTAGATGTAGTTGTGCCACATCCCGAGGCCGCGCGTGGCGAGGCTGGTGCCGCCGCGCGTCTTCCAGTAGAAGTGCCAGAGGAGCGTGCCGTCGCGTGCGTCCACGGCGTAGACGTTGTCCGGTGCCGAGGCGTAGATGATCCCGTTCACATACAGGACGCCGCCGCCGAGGCGAGCCGGGCCGCAGTTGTTGGCGTCGCCTGTGCCGAGGCCGTCGACGATGATCGGAGCCGGGGGGGCCGCCGGACCGCCGCGTCCGCCACCGCCGCCAAATCCGCCTGCTGCCGGGGCCGGGCTCACGCCGGTGGGTCCGCAGCCAGTCTGGATGCCGGTGTTCATCCATTCCAGGCTCAGGTGCTTGACGGTCTCGGTGTTGACCTGCTTGAGGAGGCTGTAGCGCTTGCCGGTCAGGTCGCCGGAATAGCTGGTCCACATGTCCTTCAGCGGCTTGAGGGTGTCGGCGGGATCGAGGCCGCCGGTCTGCGCGAACAACGCGGGCGCAAGGAACGAGCAAAAGAGTAGTTTCTTCATGTGAGTTCTCGGATTTCCTCTCTTACTTCAGGGTCGCCAGATAGGCGGTGACGTCGTGCATGTTCTTGTTTTCGGTGTCGTCGAGTTCGATGGCCATCTTCTTGTGGGCCGCCTGGGAATCCACGATGTCGACCTTCGGGATGCCATTGGCATCGCGGGCAAACGACCTGCGGGTGCCGTCGGCTGCGGTGATGACGACCAGGAAGTCGGTTTTCTTCACCAGCTTGCCTTGGATCTTTTCGCCGCTGGCTAGGGTGACGGTGGTCGGCGCGCCGACCATGCTGCCGCCGCCACGGTTGGCGCGGAAGCCGCCCGCCGCCGTGCCCGCGACCCACGCGCCCTGGAGACCGCGCGGATCGTCGTCATACTTCGAGGCGAGACCCTTGAGGTCGCCCGTCACCGAGTGGCAACTGGCGCAGTGGGCTCCGAAGTAGGCCTTGCCCGCGTTGGCGTCGCCGACGAGGATATTCAGGGTCATGCCTGTCGGATTGCGTCCGGGAGGGCTCCCTTGGCCGCCCATTGTGGCGAGGACGCTGTGGATGTACTCGGCGGTGGCGACCGAGTCGGCCATCACGAAGTTCACGGGGGGCTTGTGGTCGGCAAGTGCCTTGGCGACCAGTTCGCCTTTCTTGTCGTCGAGGGTCATGCCGGAGCGGAGAATGTTGACCCCCTTGTCTGTACCGCGCATGTCGGCGGCGTGGCAGCTGGCGCAGTTGGCGTCAAAGAGCGACTTGCCGCGTGCGAGCACGTCCGGCGAAGCGAGCGGGCGGGTGAATTGGGTGAAGCCGCCGGCACGTCCGCCGCGACCACCTCGTCCACCTTGAGCTCCCGGTCCACCGGGGGCACCACCCTGACGGCCGGGTCCCGCAGGTCCGGGGGGCGGCGTTTGAGCCGCCAGCTGGAACAGCAGTAGGGCCGCTCCAGCGATTGTCCATAGAGTCTTGTTGTTCATTTGTTTCGATGTCCGTGTGTTGGCTGGCTGTCCTTTCCGGACTGCCGACCCAGATGCTACGCCAACGCCTTCTGGCAGAACTCGACGCACTTCCGTACTTCGGCGACTGCTGTGGAGCCCTCGGGGATCTGGTATTCCAGCTCGATGCTGGCCGGGAACTTCCACTTGTTCTTCCGCATGGTCTTGAGGATTTCGCCGATCGGGGTGTCGCCTTTGCCCCACGAGAGGTTCTGCGAGCAGTGTGCGGGAGTGGTACGGTCCTTCAGGTGGAGGCTGCCGATCCGGCCCATCTTGGCGTACTTTTCGAGGACCGGGATCGGGCTCAGGCCCGTGCCCGCCAGATAGTGGCCGCAATCGAGGTTAACGGCGTTGCCCTTGGAGATGTCGAGTGCCTCGTCCCAAGCGGTGATCGTGGCCGTCGTGTGGTAGTGGTACGCGGCGAGCATCTTGTGCTTCAGCGCGAAATCGCCCAGGCGCTTGAGGAAAGCCCGGTCGCCGTTCAGTTCGAGGCTGACCTGGTTGGCACCGAGCGCGCCGGCGACGTTGAACATGTAGTCATATTCGTCGTCCGACATGGCCATCGACGGGGTGAGCTTGTGGCAATAGATGCTGACACCGGCGTCGTTGTAGAGCTTGCGGAGGGCCTTGAACTTGTCCATGGACACTGACAGGCGCCACTTCTTGAGTTCCGCCTGGTAGGCTTCCATCTCGGGATTGGGCTGGCCTGCACCGCGTCCGCCACCGCCGCCACCTTGGCGTCCACCGCCGGGCCCGCGTCCCTCGGCAATTGCGGGAACAGGGCAACTCACGGAACCGTCGGGGTTGGTGACCATTCCGGCGGGAGTCGGGGGGCCACCGGGACCGCGTCCGCCGCCGGGACCTCCGGGTCCAGCGGGACCACGACCTTGGCGGGCAGGAGCCGCCGGGGCACCCGCAAAGTTCTCGGCGACCGGGGGCATCAATTCAATCGCGCTGATGTTGCTGTCCACGAGCAGTTTGAGCAGTTCATGGGCGTCGTTCGCCAATTCCGGCTTGTCACGGTAGCTGTAGGTAATGGCGCCGATCTGCACGCCGCCGAAGTTCGAGTTGGGCTTCGCCGCAAGCAGGGAGCCGGTCGGCAGGGCGGCGGCCGCCACTGCAAGTTTTCCAAAATCACGTCTGTTCAGGTACATCGGGTTCCTCTTCAACGAGACCGGACAAGGGGGGAATGCCGCGCTACATGGCCGGTTCGCCCATTCACGCTATCGGAATTTGGTGCTAAATGCAATGGGGTCTTACATTAAATGACAGTGGCGACCCCGCTGCGTTGGCGCAGGGGGTGAGCGAAATGGCGCATCGGAATGATACTGGAGACAGGAGAGTAATCACGATGAAAGCCCTACTGGTACTTTTTCTGGTCGTGGGCCCGGTGTCCGGAGCCTCCCGGACCTGGACCGGCCAGATCACGGACAGCATGTGCGGAACAAACCACGCTGCCATGTCGCCGGGAGCGAAGACCGTGAACGCCCACGACTGTACCCTCGCCTGCGCCAAGGCCGGTTCGAAGTATGCCTTTGTCAGCAACGGCAAGGTCTTCCGCATCGCCAACCAGAGTTTGGCGGACATTGCCAAACAGGCGGGGATGACGGTCGCGCTGACCGGCGACCTCGGAGCGGATGGCCAGACAATCACGGTTTCCGGAATCGTGCCCAAGAAGTAGGCCCCCGATGGGGTTGTTTGGCGGATGGCGTGCTGAGGCTTCGGTGTCGCATGAGAAAAATCGGCAGTTGCGCAATGGCCGCCGTACTGATCGCCACCCTGCTGTGGGGCGGATGTCTCTCCTGCGCCCAATACTTCCGGCTGCCCGGTGCGCAAGCGAAAAGCTGTTGCAATCCGACGGGCGGTTGCAATCAAACGAATTCGAAAGTTCCAACGCCGGGTTGCCGGATTCAAGCCTACGCTGAGGCCAAGGCACCGGCTCCCCGGGCTGTTACGATCCATCTGGTCCAATTGCGCGTTCCAGTGGCGGCTCACCGCAAATTATTGCCTGCGCGCAGCGAATGGTTCTCCCACCAACCCGATCCACCGCCTGACTTGAACCTCCTCCATTCCATCCTCCTCATCTGATCCGCGTCCTTCCTTAGGCGCATCCAGACCAGCCCATCGAGCGGCTGCGTCAACCGGCGCGACTGTAAAGTCGCATGTCCGTGATCAGGAACTAGGAGGAGTCAACGTGTTTTCCACACCCGTGGTGGCGGCATTTGCCGTGCTCGTATGGGCACCGCCCGGAGCCGCCGCCGAAACTGTCCGCATCGTAGACCTCGTCGCCGAGGCCTTGGCGAACAATCCGGAAATCCTCGCAGCCCAGAAAGCGTACGAGGCCGCCCGACAACGCCCGGCCCGCGAAGCCAGCATGCCCGAGCCCGTTCTCTCGCTCGGCTATGCCAGCAACGGGGGACCGCTGCCAGGTCAACAGCTCGGCCGCAACCCGACCAGCAACATCGGCGTGTCCGTGTCGCAGGAGATCCCCTATCCGGGCAAGCGAAAGCTGCGGGGCGAAATCGCCACGAGGGAGGCCGAGGCCGAATTCTGGCAGTATCAGGCCATCCAACTGAGCGTCCGTTCGCGCGTGGTCCAAGCGGCGCACCGCCTGCACCACACCTACGCCGCGGTCGAGATCCTGGAGCAGGGCAAGGAAGTGCTGTCGCGGACCCTGCGGGTTTCGGAGGCCCGGTATGCCGTGGGGAAGGTGGCCCAGCAGGACATCTTCAAGACACAGACGCAGCTCTCGATGATGGAAACGCGGATCATACGGATGCTCCAGGACCGCGCGATGGCCGAGGCCGAACTGAACAGCCTGCTCAACCGCAAGCCCGGCGCATCTATGGGCCAGCCCGCCCCCCAAGACGCTCCGCCGTTGGCAGTGACTGTCGATGAATACCTAGCGCGGGCTGCGGCGACCGCCCCGGAGCTCAACCGTCGCCTGCTCATGGTTGCTCGCGGTGAACTTGGCGTCAACCTGGCGCGCAAGGACTTCCATTCGGATTACACTGTCTCGGCCGGCTATTACAACCAAGGCACGATGCCGGCGATGTACCAGGTGCGGGTGGACATCCCGCTCCGCCTGCATGCCGAATCCCGTCAGCGACCGGCGCTGACCCAGCAGGTCGCACTGCTGTCGGAATCCCGCCGCGACTTTGAGGCCGCCAACCAGTCCCTCCAATTCCGGGTTCGTGCCGCCTGGGCCGAGGCCGAGACAGCCCTTCGGCTCGCCAAACTCTATGTCGACACCATCCTGCCCCAAAGCCGCCTCACGGTGGAGTCCTCCCTCACCGCCTACCAGACGGGCGGCTCCGACTTGGTGTCGGTGCTCAACAATCTGGCCACCCAAATCGACGTGGAGGAGCAACTACATGAACAGGAATTGAACTACGCGCTGGCCCTCGCTCGGCTTGAGGAAATGACGGGCACGGCAATCTCCAAGAAGCCATCAAACAAGGAGACCCCCAAATGAAGATCCTTCGATTTCTCGCAGTAGTGGTTTTCGCCGGTGCGGTGTTCGTGGGGGGCTTCGGCTACGGTCGCTGGTACAGCACGAAACCCGCAGGGACCAAGGCCGAACACCGAATCATGTACTACGTGGACCCCATGCACACGTGGTACAAGTCCGACAAGCCCGGCATCGCGCCCGATTGCGGCATGAAACTGGAACCCGTCTATACCGATGGAGGCGGGGAACAACCCGCCGACGCGCAGCCTCCCGCCAACGCGATTCAGGTTCCCGAGCAGCAGCAGCACCTGATCGGTGTCCGCTATGGAGTTCCCGAATGGACCGAAGGCGGCGACTCCATCCGGGTTGCGGGCCGAGTGATGCCGGACGAAACGCGCCTCACGAGGGTGCAGGCCCGTACCGACGGCTGGATCACCGACGTGTCGACTGACTTTGTGGGCAAGTTCGTCACCAAGGGCCAGCAGATGCTGACGCTCTACAGCCCCGAGCTTCTGAACGCGCAACAGGAGTACTTGTTGGCGTTGAAGGCGAAATCGGTGATGCAGCACAGTTCCATGCCCGAATCCTCCGTCAACAGCGAGGCCATGGCCGAGGCCGCAAAGCGTCGTCTGCTGCTGCTGAATCTGAACGAGGCGCAGCTCGCGGAGGTGGAGAGGACGCAGAGGCCGATCCAATCGGTCGTATTCCTCGCGCCTGCTACCGGCTACGTCATGGCGCGGAACGCCTTTCCCGGCCAACGGGTGACTCCCGAAACGGAGTTGTTCACCCTGCTCGACCTGAACGGCGTCTGGGTCGTGGCCGACGTCTTCGAGGCCGACGCGCAGAAGGTTCGAGTCGGACAGAGCGCCAAAGTGGGGATCGCAGGTTCCTCCGAATCGCTCTTTGCCCGTGTCACCTTCATCCAGCCGCAGGTGGATCCGGCCACCCGTACGGTTAAAGTTCGACTTGAACTTCTGAATCCCAAGTTGCAGCTAAAGCCGGACATGTGGGTCGACGTGGCTATCGATCTCGGCGGCGGGCGGCGCCTGACCGTGCCCGCCGACGCCGTGCTCGACGCGGGGACCACGAAAACAATCTTCGTGGACCACGGGAACGGCTACTTCGAGCCCCGTGCCGTCGAGACCGGTACCCGTTTCGCCGACCGGGTGGAAATCCTAAAGGGGCTGAAGCCGGGCGAACGAATCGTCACCTCGGGGACCTTCCTGCTCAATTCCGAGAGCCAGATGAAGAAGGCCGACCAATGATTAACGCCATCATCGAATTCTCCGGGCGGAACAAGTTCGTGGTGTTCGTCCTGGTGGCGGCGGCTGTCGGCGCGGGTCTCTGGTCGATCCGTACCATCCCGCTCGACGCCATCCCGGACCTGAGCGATACGCAGGTGATTGTCTACTCCCGCTGGGACCGCAGCCCGGACATTATGGAGGACCAGGTCACCTACCCGATCTCCTCGGCCATGTTGTCCGTCCCCGGCGTCCGCACCGTGCGCGGGTTCTCGGACTTCGGGTACTCCTACGTCTACATCATCTTCGAGGAAGGCACCGACATCTACTGGGCCCGCTCCAGGACGCTGGAATACCTCTCCGCCGTCCAGCCCCGCCTGCCCGCGGGCGTGCGGACGGAGCTGGGGCCGGACGCGACGGGCATCGGCTGGGTCTTCCAGTACGTCCTGACGGATTCCACGGGCAAGCACGACTTGGCCCAACTACGCTCCGTGCAGGACTGGTTCCTGCGCTACCAACTCCAATCCGTGCAAGGGGTTGCGGAGATCGCGCCGTTGGGGGGCTTTGTCCGCCAGTACCAGGTCAACGTGGACCCGGTCAAACTCCAGGCCTACAAGATCCCGATCTCGAAGGTTGTCGAGGCTGTCAGGGCGGGGAACAACGACGTTGGCGGCCGCCTTGTCGAAATGAGCGGTGCCGAGTACATGGTCCGGGGCCGGGGCTACGCGAAGACTGTCGAGGATATCGCCGGCATCGTCTTGAACAACGCCGAGGACGGCGTACCGATCCGCGTCCGCGACATCGGCCAAGTGGAGCTGGGCCCCGACATCCGCCGCGGCATCTCCGACTTCAACGGCACAGGTGAAGCGGTTTCCGGCGTCGTCGTGATGCGGCAGGGGGAAAATGCCCTCGCCGTCATCGAACGCATCAAGGCCAAATTGAAGGAGATCGAGCCCGGGCTGCCTGCCGGAGTCAAGGTTGTGCCGGTCTACGACCGCTCCGAACTCATCCTGCGTTCCATCGACAACCTGAAGCACACGCTGATAGAGGAGTTGATCATTGTCTCGATCGTGATTCTGGTCTTCCTGTGGCATGTGCCCAGTGCCATCATTCCGGCCGTCACCATCCCCATCGCGATCATCATTTCCTTCATTCCGATGCGTCTGATGGGGGTCTCGGCGAACATCATGTCCTTGGGTGGCATCGCCATCGCGGTCGGGGCCATGGTGGACGCCTCGATTGTGGTGGTCGAACAGACCCACAAGAAGCTGGAGGAGTGGGAGCGCAACGGCCGCAAGGAGGATTACCACCGCGTGGTGATCGACGCGGTCAAGGAAGTTGGCGGTCCGAGCTTCTTCGCCTTGCTGGTAATCGCTGTGGCGTTCCTGCCTGTGTTGGCTCTGGAAGCCCAGGAGGGTCGGCTCTTCAAGCCCTTGGCGTACACGAAGAACTTTTCGATGATCATCGCGGCGGTGCTGGCGATCACGCTGGACCCCGCCATGCGCCTCATCTTCACCCACATGCAGGATTTCCACTTTCGACCGCGCTGGCTCGCCAGGCTGGTGAGCGACGTCCTGGTCGGCAAGATTCACTCCGAGGAGACCCATCCGATCAGCAAGATCCTGATTGCCGTCTACCATCCCGTGGCCGAATGGTCCCTGCGCTGGAAATGGCTGGTGCTGGCAGGGGCGGTGGCGTTGGTGGCCGTCACCGTGCCCGTCTATCAAAAACTGGGATCCGAGTTCATGCCTCCTTTGGACGAAGGCGCGATCCTCTACATGCCGACCACCGTCCCCGGCATCTCGGAAACCGAGGCCCAGAAGCTCCTACAAGCACAAGACCGAATCCTGGCCCGGTTCCCAGAGGTGCAGCAGGTCTTCGGCAAGGCTGGTCGCGCCGAAACTTCGACCGACCCCGCGCCCCTCTCGATGGCCGAAACCATTGTCACCCTGAAGCCCCAAAGTCAGTGGCGGCCTGCAGAGACCTGGTACACGGCGTGGGCCCCCCAATGGATCCGCCCCGCCTTCCGCCACATCACCCCCGACCACATCTCGCAGGACGACCTGGTTTCCGAGATGAACCGGGCGCTCAAGATGCCGGGCGTTTCCAACGCCTGGACCATGCCGATCAAGAACCGCATCGACATGCTCACCACGGGCGTACGGACTCCGGTGGGCGTGAAGGTCTTTGGGTCGGACATCCAGCAGATTGAACAACTGGGCCAACGTATCGAAGTGCTGCTGCGACCCGTCCGCGGCACCCGGAGCGTGTACGCGGAGCGGACGGCGGGCGGGTATTTCCTGGATGTCGTGTGGGATCGCGACAAGTTGGCCCGCAACGGACTCAGCATCGAAGACGCCCAGTCGGTCGTGATGGCCGCGTTCGGAGGGGAGAATGTCACCACAACGGTGGAAGGTCGTGAGCGCTACCCCGTCAACGTGCGCTACCAACGAGGCTATCGTGGCGACCCGGCGTCATTGGGTCGCGTTCTGGTGCCTGTGATGGGCGGGCAGCGGCAGATTCCGGTCTCGGAACTGGGCGTGGTGAAGCTCGCGTCCGGGCCCTCCATGCTCCGCGACGAGAACGGGCTCTTGAGCGGCTATGTGTACGTCGACGTCGCGGACCGCGATATCGGCACCTATGTTGAGGAGGCCAAGAAGGTGGTCGCGCGCGGGTTGACGCTGCCGCCGGGGTATTCGATCTCCTGGAGCGGCCAGTACGAAGGGATGGCGCGGGTCCGCCAGCGCCTGATGCTGGTGGTGCCCCTGACGCTCTTCCTGGTGATGATGTTGCTGTATCTGAATACGCGGTCTGTCGTGAAGACGCTCATTATTGTGCTCGCGGTGCCGTTCTCTGCCGTCGGCGCGATCTGGTTCCTGCATTTTCTCGGCTACAACATGAGCATCGGGGTTTGGGTGGGCTTGATCGCCCTGATGGGGGTCGATGCCGAAACGGCTGTCTTCATGCTGTTGTATTTGGACATCGCCTACGACCACGCGGACCGCGAAGGGCGGCTCCGCAATCTATCGGACCTGCGGGAGGCGATCCTTGAGGGTGCGGTGAAGCGTATCCGGCCGAAATTCATGACCGTGGCGGCGATGTTTCTGGGTTTGGCACCGATCCTGTGGTCGGTGGGAACGGGGGCGGACGTGATGAAACGGATCGCGGCACCCATGATCGGAGGGATCTTCACATCCTTTCTTCTGGAGTTGGTGGTGTACCCGGCAATCTACGAGGTATGGAAATGGCACTTCGAACTGAAACCAAGACTTGCGCGTGCTTGATGCTTTTGGCGTTTGCGGCTGCCGCGGCGACTCCGAAGTCGTACAACGTGACCCACCGGCATCTCCGCCATGGGGGAGCTGGCGTCCTCAAGATTGACGACGCGGGGATCTCGTTCGACGAAAGCGGCAAGGGCGCGAAGGACTCGCGCCACTGGAAGTACGAGGACATCCAGGAACTACGGCTCGGCCCGGACTTCCTCCGCATCCTCACATACGAGGACAACCGCGCCGAACTGGGCCGTGACCGGGTCTATCTATTTGAAAAGACTCCCGCCGCCATGGCCACTGACTGGTATCCGGTCTTTAGCCGCACCTTGGACAAACGGTTCGTCGCCGCACTTGCCGATCCTGCCGTGAAGCCGGAATGGCGGTTGCCGGTGAAGATGCTGCATGGCACGGGCGGTTCGCAGGGGGAACTGCTCGTGGGCAAGGAGCAGATTGTTTACAAGACCGCCCGGCCGGGCGAGTCCAGGACGTGGCGGATGTCCGACATAGACAGTGTGGGCACCTCCGGTCCGTTCGACCTGACCATTACAGTGCTGGAGCGCACCTTCCGGTTCCAACTGAAGGCGGAACTGCCGGAGGCGCGATACCAGGAGCTGTGGATGCAGTTGAACCGGGGGCATGGGCTGCCGATCCTGCGCTGATTCAGCGGCTGCGCATGGCTCGAACAAACACTCCCTTGCGGTCGTGGCTCGGCAACATGCCAACGTTGACGCACGCCTATCGGACCACCACCGTCACCCCGTCCTGGCTCGCCACTTTCCCGATTGTGACCACCACTGGCACCTTGTCGCCGGGGACCACGTTCGCGGAGATCCGCGCATTGATTTGAAACAGCCCGGGCATGTTGCCGGGCGCGGCCCCGGCGTATTCCACCGAGGCCGGAAGTCCGCCGATCATGACCGATACCGGGGCCACGGGCTTGGGCAGCACATCCACCGCCGGACGCCCGTCCACGCCGGGCGGGTCCGTCACTCCTTCGCCGGTTCCCCAAAGGACCACCACCGATCCGGGCCGAGCCGGTGCCGACACCGAATTCCGCGTTATCCCGTCCTCGTTCAGGATCGCCCCCTGCCCGGTCCCGCTGGCGTCCGCCGTAAACAATCCCGGTCCTGTGGCCGTCAAGGGCACCTCGTAGGGGTCGGACCGGACGCCTTGGAACTCCACTTGGACATGCGTTGTGGCCTTCAGCGCGGCAGCATAGGGCACCGCGACCGCGCATTGCGTCGTCGAGGCGTATACGACCGGTGCTGGAACGCCGTCGAATAGCACACGGACAGCCCCCGCACTGGTCGTCACCATGCCATTTGCATCCTGCTGCAACGGCGCTGGCTGGTCGGGACCCAGATGGCTGCCCCAAACCACGACCATCTGTCCGGGAGCAATCGCGGTCCGGTATGAGGCTGCGTTTGTAACCGCCGCGATAGCCGGGCGCTCCACGGGGAATGTGGCGGGCGGAACCACCAGCATCGTGATTGAATTCGCCGGAAAAACCGCCGCGAGGTTGCTGCCGCCCACTGGCGCGTCAGCCTGCGCCGTGATCGCGCCCAGTTGGGACGCCGAATACCGCCAGACCTTCGCAACCGGACCGGCGTCGAAATTCGCAAGGCTCAACTGCGTGGATAGGTCTCCGGCTGTCTTGTTGATGACCACGACCGTCAGATTCCGGTCGCTGCGGAGCGCCGCGTAGACGGCGAGTTTGGACTGGTCGGCGCTGGTTGCCTGCACGCCGGTGTCGCCGAACGATCCTCCGATCCCGTCGTAGTTGCGGTAGATCTTGAACGCGAACGCACCGGGAGCCAGTGGACCGGGCGGTCCCCACAGGGTTGCGGCGTCCAGTCCCTCTCGTCCGAAAACACCCAACAGATCTGCTTGCGCAAGGGCACCGTTGATGTCGTTCAGCCCGCCCCAGTTGTATTCGGTGAGGGCGATCTTGGTGCCCGGATAGTATTGCGCCACCATGTCCCGCAGCCGGGGAATGAAAGCCGGAGCCACAGGCGCGCCGTTGTTATCGACGTCCTTGATCCAATAGTCACCGGTCACCACATAGGTCGGATCCCACATCACCCGTGTCGATTGCAGCCGCAGCGTCTGGGTTGCGGCGTTCCCTACGGCCGACTGCCCCACGTTGCCGGGTGCCAGGTAGGCGTGCTGGTCCAGGTAGTCGATCAGCCGGACGCCGTTCTTGGCCTCGTAGTTCCGCATCTGCTGCAGATACCAGGGCAGCAGCGCCATACCCCCGTGCGCGTTTCGATCCACCGGGTTTGACCAATAGTTTCCCCGCGCCTGTCCGGTAACGATGTCCGCCTTGGAAAACCAGAGCGAGGACCAGTTGTCCCCGACCGGGCCCGAAACCAGCGCCGTGGGGTCGGCCTGCTTGATTGCGGCCGCGTACCGGGTATCCACAGCGAGTAATTCGTCGTAGGTATAGGGCTGCGGGTGGATGTCGCGGTGCGTGGTGTCCCACCAGATCGGCTCGTTGTCCAGACTCCAAATGGATACGCCGCCTTGGCTCGCCTTCCCGTAACGGGACACCAAGTAGCGCACCCAGTCCGCCTGCAGCTTCTCGTCGGCTTGGGCGTAGGCGTCGGTCGGGTCGTTCTTGATGTAGACGGGAATCTTGGGACCAAGTCCGTCGGTCTTCGAAGAATCGCCGCAAGCGGTGTCGTAGACGATTCCGTTGCCGCACTTCGAGGTATGGTACTGGGCGTAGGGATCTACCTTGCACTGGCTCCCGTATTTCCGGATGTCGAAACTGCAGGCCTCCGCGCGTGCCTTCGGCAGCCAGCCGAGCACCGGAATCGTCCCGATCATCTTGCCGCCGCTGACCCGCGCACGGTCGGCGTACTGGTTGAATGAGGATCCGGACGGCAGTTTCGAGGCGTTGACAGCCCCGTCGGGCAGCGTTTCGAAGAACCAGTCGGCGGCGATGTTGCTGACGTCGAGCTTCCAGTGGTACGTGCTGGTGCCGTTGCCGCCCCAGCGTCGAGCGGTGGCGCGGACGTCGAGGGCCGCGGCCTCGATCGCCGCGCGGTTGGGATCGCTGGCGCTACCGAGGTCCCAGTAGAAGTTGATGCCGTAGATGTCCGGGGAGATGGCATGGCGTCCGGCATTGGCATCCACGGACAGGGCGGGACCTGACTGTCCAATGGCGACGCAAAGACTGACCAGTCCGACCACAACGGCACGCAAAAAAGCCATGGCTCCATTGTCCTCCGAGACCGAAATCCAGACAGAGCCGCGCGCAGCCAGCATCCGGAATGCCGCCGCAGGTCCCCATGCTTGTATGGCTTCTCCGGACACAGGCTGCCTGCTAACCCCATTCTTTTCAATGCAGCATCCGTCCGGTAAACCAGTCGGAGCCCGAAGTAGGAAAAAAGTAAGCTTTCCGGCCTCGTTTTTTCTGGCCGCCGGAGCTTACTCTGACCTTGATGACCGCTTCCAGAACCGCCACACTCTTGGGTATTCTCGTGACTCTCAGCCTGTCGGCCCAAGTCACGCCACCGGTCTCCGATGCCGCCGGCAACCTCTATACACACGGGCGCGACGGCGCTCGGGGCTTCTGGGCGGTGTCAGCTTCCGACGGCAAGGAGCTGTACCGCGCTACCGTCGACGAGCCGGTGACCGCTCTTGCCCTTGATGCCACCGGGTCCGTCTATCTGGGCGGTGCCGGGTATGTCGCCAAGAACGCGGAGTGGCGGTCTGCCGCGCCCTCCGCCGTCGGCGCGCTGGCGGTCGACCGGGGTGGCTTTGTATTTGCGGGCGGGGCCGGGTTTATCGGCAAGGTCGCGCCGGATGGCTCCCGCTGGGAGTGGACTTGGTGGATGGGGTGGAATCCGGCGTCCACCCAAGTGCGGGCACTGGCCTTGGCCGGGGACGGCGGTGTCTACCTGGCCGGAACCACCACCGCCGACGATCTGCCGCTGCGCGACCCCCACCAAGGGCGGCGGGGTGGTGCCTCCGACGCGTTCCTCGCGCGCCTCTCCGCCGACGGCCAGTTGCTGTGGTCCACCTACCTCGGCGGGGAAGGGGATGAAGCGGCCAACCTTATGGGCTTGGACCCCCAGGGCAATCCGGTGATCGGAGGTTCCCGGTCCAACGGCGCGGGCTTTGTCGCCCGGTTCAGCCCCCAGGGCCGTCTGCTGGGCCCGGTCGAGGAGAAGGCTGAACCCGTCGTCCGTCTGGACCTCGATGCCTACCGGCCAACCGCGAACGCCGTGTTCCTTCCTAGGGCACAGACGGCCACAACCGTGGCGGTCGACGGTTTCTTCAGCTCGGCCACCTACGGCACCGTGACGCCAATCCGTGGAACCGTCTCGACTTCGGGTGGACAGGCCTTCTCCGCGACGGGCTCGATCTCGTTCTACGACGGCGTGGCGTTTCTAGGGCGCCAGCCGATCGTCGCCGGTACCGGTTTCGCAACGATGGACACTACCAGCCTCGCTCCCGGCAAGCACTCCTTGTGGGTCCGGTACAGCGGCGACGCCACCTACTCGGCAGCCGCATCCAGCAAGGCAACCTATAACCTGAACGCGGTCTCCGCGACCGGCTTCAATGCCGGACCGTCCATTTCCCAATCCAATTCGTACTATGTGGCCACTTTCGACTACACGCCTAGCTCGACGCAGCCGGCCAACTACGCGGCGGTGGTCAACCGCAGTAGCAACCAGGTTTGCGTGTACAAGGTGAATCCGGCCACGGCTGTCTGGACCCAACTAGGCGTCTGGAGCACCGGCGCGTCCCCCAGCAGCGTCGCGGTGGGCGATTTCAACGGCGACGGCTACCCGGACCTGGCGGTGACCAACTCCGGCGACAACACGGTTTCGATCCTGCTCGCAACCTACGACACCAACTTCCGGTTCAACGGGTTCTCCCCGCTAGCGGCGTTCTCAACGGGCAGCACCAGCCTCCCGCGGCATGTTGCCGTTGCCGACTTCAACGGCGATGGCATTGCCGATCTGGCGGTGGCACATTCGGGCACAAACGCGGTCGGCGTATATTTGGGAGCCGGCGACGGCACTTTCTCTCTGGCCCACACCTACACCAGCGGGAACACGCCCAACTTCATCGCGGTGGCGGACTTCAACGGCGACGGCAAGGCCGATATCGCGGTTGCCAACGCCAACGAAAGCAATGCGTCTGGTCAAAACACCGTGACTGTTTACCTGGGGAACGGCGACGGGACGCTGTCCTCCTGGAATCAACTGATTGTGGGAAACCGGGCCCGCTCCATCGCTGTTGGCGATTTCAACGGCGACGGCAAACCGGACCTGGCCACAGCCAACTTCTCCACCGATTCGTTGAGCATCTTCCTGCAGAATTCGGGCGGCACCGGCTTCAACCAGGTTTCAGACGTCACGTTCCCGTCCGGCACCAATCCGTGGAGCCTGGTGGCGACGGACTTCAATGGCGACGGCAAGGTGGATTTCCTCGTCTCCGGTTGGACCACCGGGCTGCTGTACGCTCTGACGGGCAACGGCAGCGGCGGCTTCACGGCGATCGCCGGCAGTCCGTTCACCGTGGGTGCCAACCCGGGCTCGATCGCGGTAGGCGATTTCGACGCCAACGGGACCCTGGACGTGGTCGTTGGGAGTCAGGGCGGCAGTTCGCTGTCAACGCTCCTGGGCGGCAACCCGGTGGCGAAAACGGCGACGAGTATCACCTTGACCACTGGATCGTCGTCAAATACTTCGACCTACGGCGCTCAGGTCAGTTTGGGCGCGACTGCTACCCCGTCGGGCCTGTCGGGCTCAATCGCATTCTATGACGGGTTCAACCTGCTTGGAACAAGCAATAGTGGCAGTTTGACGGTACTGAGCCTCACCCCCGGTGGTCACACGCTAACGGCGCGCTACAACGGCGACAGCACACACTTGGCCAGTACCTCCGCTCCCGTGACGTTCACGGTTACACCCGTGGCCTCCAGTGGGTTTGTGCCGGGTACGACTGCGGCCGACAGCGGCACCTATTTTGTCGCTCCGGCCAACATCAACAACCACGCCGCATTCGTTTCCGTCAACCGCAACGCGAATACGGTCAGCGCGTGGACCGGCAATGGGTCGGCTCCCTTCAGTCTGTACGGCAGTGCAAGTGTGGGTAGCAGCCCAACCGCGGCCGTGGTCGCGGATTTCAACGGCGACGGAAAGCCGGACATCGCGGTCACAAACTCCGGGGACAACACGGTCACGATCCTGCTCGGCAATGGTGTGCTGGGGAATAGCACGGGCGGTTTCAACCCGGCTCCCGGCAGTCCAATCTCCGTGGGTGGTCAGCCCCAGTACATAGCGACGGGCGACTTCAACGGCGACGGCATTGCAGACCTTGCTGTCGCCAACTTCCAGAGCACCAGCAACAGTATTACGATCCTGCTCGGCAACGGCGATGGCACATTTCACCAAGCGACCGGCAGCCCGGCTTCCGTGGGGTCGAATCCGTGGTTCATCGCTGTCGCCGACATAAACGGGGACGGCAAGGCGGATCTGGTGGTGCCGAACGGCGGAAGCAGCAACGCCTACGTGCTGCTCGGCAATGGCGATGGAACGTTTACCACATGGACGATCCTCACCGTTGGCAGCAGCGCCCGCAGCGTGGCCGTAGCTGACTTCAACGGCGACGGCCGGCCGGATCTGGCTTTCGCCAACTACAACAACAACTCCATTACCATCTATGTCCAGAACTCCACCGGGACGGGCTTCAGCCAGTTGTCGGACATCACGCTGGCTTCTGGTACCAACCCGTGGAATGTTGTAGCATTCGATTTCGATGCGGATGGAAAGATCGACCTTGCGGTGACGGGCTTCACCAGCAGCAAGGTGTACGTGTTCAAGGGCAACGGCAACGGAACGTTTTCAAGCGCCGCGAACAGTCCAGTGAGCGCGGGGACCAACCCCAGCGGGCTGCTGGTGGAAGACTTCAACGGCGACGGCCGCCCGGACCTCGCTGTTGCCGATCAGAGCGGGAACGTCACCGTACTCAAGGGCGCGGCGTCCGCTACCGTAACCCTCACCTCTACGCCTAATCCGTCGCGCTTCGGACAATCCGTGACGCTTGGAGCCACGCTGAATCCGCAACCCGGCAGCCTCGGCTATCCCGTTCTCATCACCGACAACGGCGCGCCCGTCGCGGCGGGGCAGACCGATCAGTTTGGCAAGATCTCCGTCCCCACTGCTTTCCTAATGCCGGGCACCCGTACGCTGAAATCCAGCTACAGCCCCGGCCCGTCGTACTTCCCCGGAACCGGTACTTTGACGCAGACGGTAACCACGTCTCCCATCTCCGGCTTCGTCGCCGCCACCTTCGGCGCGGGCACCAACGTCCAGAACGCCATCTCGGCGGATTTCAACGGCGACGGCATTCCAGACTACGCAACCGCCAACTCCACCAGCAACAGCATTTCGGTGTACCTCGGCGGAAACGGCGGATTCACGCAGGCGTCGGGTAGTCCGTACACCGATGCCGCTTCCCCGCAGATGGTGGTGGTGGGCGACTTCAACAACGATGGCAAGATCGACCTGGCCATTGCGAACGCCAACAATAGCGTCACCATCCTGCTGGGCAACGGGGACGGCACCTTCTCCGCAGCCTCGGGCAGTCCTTTCAGCACCACCGTCGTACCCTTCGGCCTGGTTGTCGGCGACTTCAACGGTGATGGCATTGAAGATCTGGCGCTAGCGGGCTATGCCTCGAAAACAGTCGAGATTCTCCAAGGCTCCGGCACCGGAACCTTCAGTTCGGCCGCCATTGTGCGGCTGGCCAACGCGCCAGCCCGCCTGGTGGTCACCGATTTCAACACGGACGGCAATCCGGACATCGTTGTCGCCAGCCCCACGGCCAACGTGGTCACGCTCCTGACGGGGCTGGGCCAGAACAACTTCGCTGCGTCCACCATCGCGCTGAGCGGCGCCTCCAACGACGTTGCTGTCGCCGACTTCGATGGCGACGGCAAGCTCGACCTCGCCATCGCTGGAGAATCCATCATTACTGTCCTCCGCGGCGACGGCGTGGGCGGCTTTACCGCCTTCCCGTTGAGCCCCGTCTCCGCCGGGGTCGACAACGCGGCCCTCGTCATCTCGGATTTCAACTCCGACGGCAAGCCGGATCTCGCCTTCCTGTCGAGCCAGCAGAGCATCATTGTTCTGCTCAACACCACTGCGTCCGCTGGGAACGCTTCTTTCGCCGCCGCGCCCTATAGCCCATTTTCCGTCGCGACAACGGGCCCCAATTCACTGGCGGTTGGCGATTTCAATGGGGATGGCGCGCCGGACATTCTCACCGCGAATAGCACCAACAACGTGAGCATCCTGCGCGGAGCGGTGCAGAGCTCGGTGACGCTGTCGGCCTCGCCCAGCCCTTCCACGTTTGGATCTTCGGTGACGCTCACCGCCACCGTCAGTCCGACGACTGTCTCCGGCTATGTCACGTTCTACGACGGCGTGAACGTGCTCGGGTCCGCGTTCGCCTCCGGTGGCTCGGCCACGCTTTCCACCAATCAACTCGGCGCCGGTACCCACTCGCTCTACGTCTACTTCGCAGGCGGCCCCACAACGGTTCCCTCAACGTCCGCGAGAGTTTCGCAGACTGTGAATACCACGGTTTCGAATGGCGGACTCGGGGTGGGAGCCAGCACGATCTCCACCGGCGCGTACTTTGTGGCGGCCGGGGATATCAATGGCGACGGCAAGTCGGATCTGGTCGCGGTGAATCGGTCGGCGAACACGGTCTCGGTCTGGCTCGGCAATGGCGCGGGCGGTTTCACACAATCGGGCGGCTCGATCACGGTGGGATCCAGCCCGACAGGCGTTGTCGTGGCGGACCTGAACCGCGACGGACGCGCCGACCTCGCAGTCTCAAATTCGGGTTCGAACACCGTCACCATTCTGTTGCAGAACGCGAACGGCACATTCTCGCCCTCCTCGGCCAGCCCTGTCGCTGCAGGCTCGCTGCCACAGTACATAACGACCGGCGACTTCAACGGCGACGGCATTCCCGATCTCGCCGTGGTCGATTTCAGCTCCAACGACGTGAAGATTCTGATCGGCGACGGCGTGGGTGGCTTCCCGACCGCGCTCCAGCACACGGTTGGCGTCGGAACGGCGCCGTGGTTCGCCACGGTGGTCGATTTCAACGGCGACGGCAAGGCGGATCTCGCGGTATCGAACGGCGGCAGCAGCAACGCGAGCCTCTTCCTTGGCAACGGCGACGGCACGTTCACCGGCTGGAATACGCTCGCCGTCGGCAGCAGCGCCCGCAGCATCGCGACCGGCTTCTTCGACGGCGACAGCCGGCTCGACGTGGCGGTGGGGAATTACAACAACAACACCGTGAGCGTGTTTGTCCAGAACTCGGCGGGTACCGGTTTCATCCAGAAGGCGGACGTTACCCTGCCAGGGGGAGCCAACCCATGGACGGTGGTTGCGGGCGACTTCAATGCCGACGGCAAGACCGACCTCGCCATCGGCGCGTTCAGCGGCAACAGCGTCTATCTCTACCTCGGCAACGGCGACGGTACCTTCCGCCTGGCCACGGGCAGTCCATTTTCCACCGGCAATGGCCCCGGCAGCCTCGTCATCGGGGACTTCAACGGCGACGGTACTCCGGATCTCGCCATCGCCAACCAAAACGACTCCACCATTACGTTTCTAGTGGGTACCAATTCCACCACCACGACGCTCGCGGTTTCGCCCAACCCCGTTTCCTGGGGCGTCCAGGGTGCATTCCTGACCGCCACAGTCACGCCGGCCGCCGCAACGGGCCAGGTGACGTTCTACGCAGACTCGACCGTCCTCGGGACGGCTACGCTCTCGAATGGCAGCGCGACGTACATCGCCTTCGGATTCCCGCCGACCGCCACCACCTTCCGGGCCCGCTACCAAGGGAGTGCCGGATACCTCGGCAGTGCCTCGTCTGTAGTTACGGAAACGGTCCACTTCACCGGGGGAGGTGCCCTGTCGAATAGCGGCAGCATCACCCAGGCGTCGACCCGCAACGTATCGGTCGCCGACCTCGACGGCAACGGCCGCCCCGACTTTGTCTCGGCCAACAGCGCCGCCGGGACCGTCAGCGTCTGGTACAACAACAACGGCGGAATCACGGCAGGCCCGGTCGTCACCGTCGGCACGAATCCGTTCGCTTCCGTCATCGGCGATTTCAACCGGGACGGCAAGCCCGACATCGCGGTGGTCAACTTCGGCTCGGCCAACGTCTCTATCCTGCTCCAGGGTGCGAACAACACGTTCTCCGTGTCCGGCAGCGTGGCGGTGGGCACCAATCCCATCCAGATTGCCTCCGGCGACTTCAACGGGGATGGATTGATCGACCTCGCCGTGGCCAACTACGGTCCGGGAACGCTTACGATTCTCCTCGGCAACGGCGACGGCACTTTCCGCCAACCCTCGGGCAGTCCGATTTCCACCGTCGCGAACCCGCAATTCATCGGCGTCGCGGACCTGAATGGCGACGGCATCGCCGACTTGGTCGTGACCGGCGCGGGCAATAGCAACAACGTGGCGGTACTGCTCGGCAACGGTACGGGCGGTTTCGCGGCGGGCGTGGGCGGCACTTTCTCCGCCGGGCAGGACGCCCGTTCCGTTGCGATTGCGGACCTCAATGGCGACGGCAAGCTCGATCTGGCCATCACCGGTTTCTATACGGACAACGTCACCATCCTGCTCCAGAAGTCCGACCGCAGCGGCTTCAATTCCGGCAACGCGATCTCGCTGCCTGCCGGTTCGAATCCGCTGTCCGTGGTCGCGGTGGATTTCGATGCCGATGGCCAGATCGACCTCGCTGTGGGCACCTACACCTCCGGCACCGTCACCACATTCAAGAACAACGCGGCTACATTCACCCAGTCGGGCCGCTATGCGGTGGCTGCGGGACCGGGCAACATCGCGGTGGCGGGTATCTTTACCAACGGCACCCCCGACCTTGCCGTGTCCGGCCAGAACGGCGGAGCCATTGCGCTGCTGCAGGGCGTCCCCGGGAGCACTGTATCGCTCTCCGCCACTCCCGTTACTTCGACGTCGGGCACGCCGGTCGTGTTTAGCCTAACGCTTGCGCCGATTGGAGCCTCTGGCACGGTTACGCTCTACGACGGCGCGTCGATTCTCGGTACTGCCTATATCGCCCCGCTCACAAACTCCGTCGGCACCTTCACGGCCAAGAACCTTGCGGCGGGAGCCCATTCCATCCGTGCCTACTATGCGGGCGACAGCAGCCACGCGCCGGGGGTGTCTGCAACCGTGTCCGTGACGGTCAACGCGCTGGTCGACTACACGGTCGGCTCAAGCACGATCACCACGGTCGGCGGCAGCTTGCCGCAGGCGCTCGTCACCGCCGATTTCAACAACGACGGTCGCCTCGACATCGCGGCAATCGACGTGGTCAACCAGACCATCCGCGTTTCGCTCGCCCAACCGAGTGGCGGACCGATGCATGAAGCCACCGGCAGCCCCATCTCCGATACCCACGGCCCGGTCTCGCTCGTGGCCGGAGATTTCAACAGAGATGGCAAGATGGACCTCGCCATTGCCAATGCGACAGACCATTCGGTCACCATCCTGCTCGGAGACGGGACCGGCGGCTTCAGCGCGGCCCCCGGTAGTCCTGTGGTTCCGAACACGCCCGGTTCCGGCAGCAACCCCATGAGGCTTGCCATCGCCGATTTCAACGGGGACGGCATCGCCGACCTGATCGTCACCACGCCGAACGCCAATACGACCACGATTCTGCTCGGCAACGGACTCGGCGGGTTTGCCGAGTGGTCCCACTACAACGTCAGCGGACAGGTCGCCATCGCCGATTTCAACGGGGACGGCATTCCGGACTTCGCAGTGACCGGAAGTTCGCCCTCTGTGTGGCTCGGCGATGGCGGCGGCGGTTTCCACCAAGTGACCGGAAATTCGTTTGGAGCGGCGGACAAGGTCGTCGCCGGATACTTCGATTCCGACACCCGCGCGGATCTGGCATTCGTCAATTCGGCGACGGGCACCACCACCATTTGGCTCGGCAACGGCCAAGGCGGATTCTCGCAGCACGGTGCGTCCTTTGCGCCGGGATCGAACATTGCGGCCGTGGTTGCGGCGGACTTCAGCGGCGATGGCAAGCAAGATCTGGCCTTCGGATTCGGCTCTTCCGTGCAATTCTGGCTGGGCGACGGCGCTGGTGGTTTCGCGCAAGGGACCCCGGCGACCGCCACGGTCACCGGAACGATTCTAAGCATGGTGGCGGCCGATGTGGATCGCGACGGTCGGGCGGATGTGGTTGTTGGCCTCGCCGTCTCGGGCTCGGGCGCTGTTCAGGTGCTCCGCGGTTTGGCCGCGACGACCACGCTGTCGCTGACCGCGTCGCCCAATCCGGTGGCTCTGGGGAATCCCGTGACCCTAACCGCGACCGTATCGCCTTCGAACGCCACCGGCAAGGTGGTGTTCTACAGCGGTGCCATCGTGGCCGGTTTCGGGACGGTGACCAACGGCGTGGCTACAATTGCGCCGTCGTCACTGCCTGCCGGGTCGTCCTCCGTAAGGGCGATGTACCTCGGGGACGCCAATTTCGCCACTAGCCAGTCCACCCCGTTCACGCTCGGCGTGGCGACGGGGAACGCAGAGACCTACATCGGCGCGTCTTACGTGATCTTTGGCGGAGCCACGGAAATGCGGCTTGCCGACCTCAACAACGACGGCATTGAGGACTTCGTCTTCGTCAACAACAACTCTGTCCAGGTATGCCTGGGCGGCGGCATTCCGCAGGACAGCTACGGCTACCCGAATGGCTGCAATACGCTTACCGCCGGTTCCTCGCCCGTTTCCGTCGCAGTCGCCGACTACAACAAGGACGGCTACCCCGACCTTGCGGTGGCCAACATCACTGAGGGCACCGTCGTGGTGCTGCCCGGCAACGGCGATGGCACGTTCGGTTCGCCCTCCACGGTCTACACCTTCGGACAGAACGTTTGGCCGAATTCGATCGCGGCCGCCGACTTTGACGAAGATGGCAATCCGGATCTGGTCGTCACAAACTTGAACGCGGCCTCGGTCGCCGTTCTAATGGGCGATGGCCAGGGCGGATTCACCCTGCGCGCCAGTCTCCCGACCGGCACCGGCCCGTACAGCGTCCTCACCACGGACCTCAACAAGGACTCGCACGCCGACATCGCCGTCTACAACTACGTTTCGCACTCGATCTCGCTCTACCGCGGCGACGGGTTTGGGGCATTCACGCAGGCTCCCGGTAGTCCGATTGTCGTTCAGGCGACCAACCCCGGCACCGCCACCGCCCTCGCGACCGCCGACCTGAACGGCGACGGCTACCCGGATTTCATTGTTCCCAATACCTTCGACTCGAACATCCTCACGGTCATCAGCAACGGAAGCGGCGGGTACACTGCCGGTGCCGTCAGCGTCGGTTCCATTGGCGGCGGCCCCGGCGATCTCAGCTTGCGCCCCACCGTTATTTACACCGCCGACGTGAATGGCGACGGGCACCCGGATCTCATCGTGGGCGGCAATGCCATCAGTACCACTACCTGGCACGAAGCCTGTCCGTATGTGGATTACTTCCCTAACAGGACCGCCAAAATCATCGCGGCGATCTCCACCTTCCACATGTGCGACGGGGAGAGCGACTATCAGTTTCCAGCCGGAATTATCATGACCGGCGACGGCTCCGGGAACTTCACACAATTCATCAACAGCAACTACACGACGGGCCAGACCACACCCAGTCTCTTCTTCCTGCCGGAAGCGCCCGTCGCCGGTATTTCGGGCAATCCCTATCCCTACAACGGCACGAACAACATGGCCACATTGATGTTCGGCGACGCCACGCACATTTACGGTCTTATTCCGGAAGAGACTCGTGCGTGGACCGCGACATTGAGCCACGGCGGTTCGTTTGCACGAGGGCAATCGGGGCAATATACGGTTAATGTAAGAAACAGCGGCTCTACGGGTATCTACGGGCCCGTGACGGTCACCGATGTCGCTCCGGCGGGGATGACGGTCACCGCCATGTCCGGCGCGGGCTGGGATTGCTCCAGCCTGCCCAAGTGCACCCGCCCGGACGGGGTCAACGGCGGCGGCACTTACCAGCCGATCACCGTCACGGTCAGCGTTTCGCAAACCGCGGCCACTCCGCTGGTGAATCTGGTCAGCGTGCTCGGTGACATTTTTTCGACCATCGCGACAGACTCAACCAACATCCTGTTCGGCGATACGCTCACCATCCAGAAGTCGCACTCCGGCTCTTTCTATCAGGGGCAGGTGGGCGCGCAATACTCGCTGACGGTCTCGAACACCTCCAGCTTGAACAGCGGCGGCACCATCACGGTCACGGATACGCCGCCCTCCGGCATGACGATCACCGGGATGTCGGGAACCGGCTGGACCTGCGCTGCGCTTCCCACCTGCTCACGCTCGGACGTGCTGGCAGGCGGATCGAGCTTCCCGGCAATAACCGTGACCGTCAATGTCGCGGCCAACGCGGGTTCGCCGCTGGTCAACCAGGCGACCGTCTCGGGCGGCAACGCGCCTTCCGCCAGCACGTCGGACTCCACTGTCGTCAACACGATCCGTCCGGTGTTCGTCTCGCTGCCGTCAACGGTGCCCACGGGAACGGTGCCCTCGTTCACCGTCCAGCTTCAGGACAGCCAGGGGACCTTGCTCGCCGGCCTCTCTTCGTCGGTGACAATCACGTCCGCCCCGTCCGGTGTTAGCGGCACCCTGACCGCGAGCACCGTCAACGGTGTCGCCACCTTCGGTAACGTCGTCGTCGCCACCCCGGGAACGTACACCCTGACGGCGTCAACATCAATCGGGACCGCGACGGCGACCATCGTCGTCACGCTCGGTCCGCCGTCGAAGCTGGTCTTCACGACCGCTCCGCCTTCCTCCGGAATCACCGGGATCACGTTACCCGCTCTGGCGGTTCAGGTACAGGACGCCTCGGGCAACCCGGAACCCGGTTCGTCCGCCCCGGTCACGATCTCATCTTCGCCGTCGGGAGTCTCCGGCACGCTGGCCGTGAATGCGACAACCGGCGTCGCCACATTCAGTAACCTGGTCTTCAACTCGCCTGGCACCTATACGATTACGGCCGCTTCGAGTGGACTCGCGAGCGTCGTCAGCGCAAACCTGACCATCACAACTGCGCACCTCGTGTTCGTGACCCAGCCGTCCACAGGATTGGCCGGAGTGCCGGTCTCCACCGTTTCCGTTCAGATCACCGATTCCGGCGGAAGTGCCATTACCGGCGTCGCGGTTCCGATAAGCCTCGCCTCCTCCCCGACCGGTGTGGGCGGCACCTTGACCGCGACTCCCGTCAACGGCGTCGCGACGTTCAACAACCTCGTATTCGGTGTTTCCGGCAGCTACACGTTGACTGCGTCCGCTACCGGCGTCACGATTGCAAACAGTACCGCCATCGCAATAGCGCCCGTCCATCTGGTGTTCACAACCCAGCCCTCGAGCGGTTTGGCAGGAGTGCCCATTTCGAGCATTTCGATTCAGATCAGCGATCCCGGCGGGAACCCGGTGTCCAGCATTACCGGGACGGTGAGTATCTCGTCCACTCCGACTGGTGTCGGCGGCACGCTGAGCGCGACCCCCGTGAACGGTGTCGCGACCTTCAATAACTTGGTATTCAGCGGGTCCGGCAGCTACACTCTGACCGCCTCCGCGAGCGGAGTCACGAGCGCCAACAGCGCGGCCATCACGATCTCTCCCGTCCACTTGGTGTTCACGACCCAGCCTTCCAGCGGAACGGCCGGGACCGCATTGACCACCGTGTCGGTTCAGATCAGCGATCCCGGCGGAAACCCCGTGTCCGGCATTAGCGGGCCGGTAAGCATCTCGTCCACTCCGGCCGGGGTCGGCGGCACCCTGACTGCGACCCCGGTCAACGGCGTTGCGACGTTCAACAACCTCATCCTCACCTCCGTCGGTTCCTACACTCTGAATGCAACGGCCAGCGGGACGACAGGCGCGTCGTCCTCTTCCATTGCGATCGGGGCCGGTGCCGCTGCAAAGCTGGTCTTCAGCACACAGCCGCCCTCCAGCGTGAACACGAACCAGGTATTTGGAGCAGCTGTCCAAGTTCAGGACGCCTACGGCAACCCCGTTTCGTCGACGGCGCAGGTGGCCATCGGTTCGCCGGTGACAGGAACCACGACAGTTGGCGCGGTGGGCGGCTTAGCCACTTTCACGAACCTGATTTTCCCGAGTGCCGGAACATACTCCCTCAACGCGTCGTCGCCTGGCCTGAGTTCCACTTCCAGCAATTCAATCGTCGTCGTTCAGGCGTCGCAGGCGCAAACCATCACGTTCACGCTAGACCCGTCCGTGAACGTGGCCTTCGCTTCATCGCAGAATCCGTACGCGCTTCCGGCGTTCGCCACTGCCTCGTCGGGACTGCAAGTCTCGTTCGTCTCCACCACCCCCTCCGTCTGTACCGTGTCCGCGACTTCCACGTTCAACTACGCCTCGGCGGTCTGGATGGCAAATGCCTCGGTCATCGGCTACGGGACCTGCTCGATCACCGCGAGCCAGCCGGGCGGCGGTATCTGGCTACCGGCCTCCCCGGTGACGCAGACGATCCTCATAGACGGCCCCCTTGCCGTCAACGTCTCCCATTCGGGATCGTTTTACAAGGGGCAGAACGGAGCAAAGTACTCCGTGAGGGTTTCCAACGCCTCCAATTCGGAAATCGCGATCGTCACCAACGTTGCCTTCGCCGCGTCCCAGGGCATGACGATCAGCGGTCTCTCCGGTTCCAACTGGTCCTGTTCTGTGGCCACGGTCTCCTGCACCCGCAGCACGCCGCTCGGCTCCTCCGGTACGTTTGAGACCATCTTGGTGACCGTCAATTTCGATGTCAATGCAGCCTCGCCCGGAAGCCTTCAGGCCACTGCAACCGATACAGCCATCGGCGTTTCGGCAACTGCAACCGACTCCAGCGCGCTCCTGCCGGCGTTGCCGACGCAGACCATCGCGTTCAATCCAAATACGTCGCTCAACATCGCCTTCGCTTCCCCTGCCAATCCGTACTCGCTCCGGTTGTACGCCTCGGCGACTTCGGGTCTGCAGGTCTCATTTGCTTCCAACAGTCCTACGGTGTGCACCGTGCCCGCCAATTCCACGTTCGATTCGGCCCTGCAGCAGTGGACGGTTACGGCTTCGGTCATCGGTTACGGAACCTGCTCCATCACCGCGAGCCAGCCTGGCGTCGGCGGTGTCTGGATGCCGGCCGCGCCCGTCACTCCGGCGATCCTGATTGACGGCCCGCTGGCCACTACGGTCACCCACACCGGCAGCCTGCAAAAGGGCCAGAATGGCGCCCGGTACTCGGTGTGGATCTCCAACGTCGCCAGTGCCGGGATCGCGATTGTCACCAATGTTGCCTTCGCCGCATCCCAGGGCATTACGATCACAGGTCTCGCCGGTTCCAACTGGGCCTGTTCCGTCGCCACGCTTTTCTGCACCCGTTCGACACCTCTCGGTGCCTCCGGTACGTTTGAAACCATCCTCGTAACCGTCAACATCAACGCGAACGCGACTTCGCCCGCGAGCCTTCAGGCCATTGCAACCGACACTGCCATCGGCGTATCCAACACGGGAACCGATTCCTCCTCGCTCCTGCCGGTGAGCAACCGCCTTTCGGTGAGTACGACATCCACCACCCTTGCGGTCGCGCCATCCTCCACATCGACCTTGGGCCATGCCCTCACCCTGACCGCCTCGGTCGCCACGGTGGCCTCCGGTCAAGTCAGCTTCTTTGACGGCAGCGCCGTACTCGGGGTGTCCGCCGTGAATTCGAGCGGAGTCGCCACGCTCACTACAGGACTGTTGCGTCCGGGCCCCCACGCCCTCTCCGCGCGCTTCGATGGAGCCACGCCCAACCTGCCCAGCACCTCGGCACCGGTGGTGGCCACCGTGTCGGCAGTTGCTTCCACCGGAATGCTGTCGAGTTCCATCTCCACCGCGCCGCCGGCGGCGGTTGCGCAAGGCGATTTCAACGGCGATGGAATTGCGGACCTCGTCGTCGCCAACCAGGCTGCGAACACGATCTCCATCTTTATCGGCAACGGATCGGGTGGTTTCGCTCCCGCCTCCGTCGCCACGATCGCGGTTGGACAGACGCCGTCTTCCGTACTCGCCCTCGATTTCAACGGCGATGGCAAGGTGGATCTTGCGGTGACCAACTCCGGTTCGGGCACTGTTACTGTACTTCTGGGTGATGGGACGGGCGGTTTCTCCGCCGCTCCCGGCAGTCCGGTGTCGGTGGGAAGCCAGCCGCGTCACGTCGCGGCAGGGGACTTCAATGGCGACGGGCTGCCCGACCTCGCGGTCGTCAACTCCGGCGACAATACAGTCTCGATTTTGGTCGGCAATGGGAATGGCTCCTTCTCCCACTTCTCGGACGAGGCCACCGGTTTGACACCGTTCTCCATAGCGGTCGCCGATTTCGATGGTGATGGCTATGCCGATTTCGCCGTATCCAACAGCGGATCGGGCTCGGTAACGGTCAAACTGGGCAACGGCCGGGGCGCTTTCACCGAGGCCTCGGGCAGCCCGTTTGCCGCGGGAACCGGTGCTCGCTTCATCGTTGCGGCGGACCTGAATGGCGACAACATCCCTGATCTGGCGGTTGCGAATTACGGGGCTGGAACTGTGTCCATCCTCTTCGGCGATGGTTACGGGTCCTTCCCGTATTCGTCCAGCACTACTGTTGGCTCCAACCCTGCCGCCATCGCCCTTTCCGATTTCAACGGCGATGGAGCGACCGATCTGGCCGTTGCGAACTCGGGAAGCGGTACAGCGAGCATCCTGCTGGGCAACGGTGGAGGGGCTTTCACCGCCATGGCCAACAGCCCGTTTGGGGCCGGAACCAGTCCAGTTGCCCTGGTTGCGGGAGAGTTCAATGGTGATGGCCGCGCCGACCTTGCCGTGGTTGCGAACGGAAGCAGCGAGGTCCGGCTGCTGCTGGGCAAGGCGCCGTTGGTGATCACCTGGGCCAACCCGGTCGCGATCAGCTACGGTACCGCGCTCTCGGCCACTCAATTGAATGCGACTGCCAATGTGCCGGGCACGTTCGCCTACACTCCGGCGTCGGGAACCGTCCTGTCGGTCGGCACCGCGCAAACACTCTCGGTCACGTTCACGCCGACTGACTCCGTGAATTACGCCAGCGCAACCGCGACGGCGTCGATCACGGTGAACAAGGCGGCCCCGACCATCACCTGGACCAACCCGGCCGCGATCACCTACGGCACCGCCCTTTCAGCCACCCAATTGAACGCGACCGCCAGCGTTCCCGGCACCTTCGCCTACATCCCGGCGTCCGGAACGATCCTGTCGGTCGGCACCAACCAGAACCTCTCGGTCATTTTCACCCCAACCGACACCACCAACTACGCCACCGCAACCGGCACGGCGACGGTCACGGTGAACAAGGCCACCCCCACCATCACCTGGGCCAACCCGACCGCCATCACGTACGGCACGGCACTCTCGGCGACGCAACTCAACGCGACCGCCAGCGTCCCCGGCACCTTCGCCTACACCCCGGCGTCAGGCACCGTCCTCAGCGCGGGTACCAACCAAACGTTGTCCGTCACCTTCACGCCGACCGACACCGCCAACTACGCCACCGCAACCGCCACGGCGTTGATCACGGTGAACAAGGCCACGCCAACCATCACTTGGGCCAACCCGGCCGCCATCACCTACGGCACCGCGATCTCTGGCACGCAACTCAACGCGACAGCCAGCGTTCCGGGCACCTTCGCCTACACTCCGGCGGCGGGCACGGTGCTGTCGGCAGGCACCAACCAAACCCTATCGGTGACGTTCACGCCGACCGACACCGCCAACTACGCCACCGCAACCGCCACGGCGACAATCACGGTGAGCAAGGCCACCCCGACCATCACCTGGGCCAACCCGGCCGCGATCACCTACGGCACGGCGCTCTCAGCCACCCAACTGAGCGCGACCGCCAGCATCCCCGGCACCTTCGCCTATACCCCGGCTTCCGGCACCGTCCTCTCGGCTGGCACCAACCAGGCACTATCGGTGACGTTCACTCCAACCGACACGACCAACTACGCCAGCGCAACCGCGACGGGGTCGATCACGGTGAACAGGGCGACACCCAGTATCACTTGGGCGAACCCGGCCGCGATCAGCTACGGCATCGCCCTTTCAGCCACCCAACTGAACGCAACCGCCACCGTCCCGGGCACCTTCGCCTACACGCCAGCGTCGGGGACCATCCTGTCGGTCGGCACCGCGCAAACACTCTCGGTCACCTTTGCCCCAACTGACGCCACCAACTACGCCACCGCAACCGCAACGGCGTCCATCACGGTGAACAAGGCGACACCAACCATCACCTGGACCAACCCGACCGCCATCACCTACGGGACCGCCCTTTCGGCCACTCAACTGAACGCGACCGCCAGCTTCCCCGGCACCTTCGCCTACACCCCGGCCTCGGGAACCGTCCTCAGCGCGGGCACCAACCAAACGCTGTCGGTCACCTTCACCCCGACCGACACGACCGACTACGCCACCGCAACCGCCACGGCGCCGATCACCGTGAGCAAGGCCACCCCCACAATCGCCTGGGCCAACCCGACCGCGATCACCTACGGCACCGCCCTCTCGGCCACCCAACTGAACGCGACTGCCAGCATCCCCGGCACCTTCGCCTACACTCCAGCGTCGGGAACGGTTCTCTCGGTCGGCACCAACCAAACACTCTCGGTCACGTTTACCCCGACCGACACCACCAACTACGCGAGCCGGACCGCCACGACTACAATTACCGTCAATCCAGCACCGCCTGTGGACGTCACCAACCAAATCAAGGCGACTGCGACAGGCTTGGTCCTCAACCGCGCTACCAATACCTACACTTCGACACTAACCGTCACCAACACGGGTGCGACCGCCATCGCCGGACCGCTCCAAATCGTGCTGACGGGCCTGCCCGCCGGGGTTTCGCTCACCAGTCAAACAGGCGTGGTTCCCACGGGCAGCTACACCGGCTTACCCTATATCACCGCAACCACCACACCTCTCGCTCCCGGAGCATCGGTGTCGGTGTCCCTGAAGTTCACTGATCCCAGCAATGCCCCGATCTCGTATGTGACGAAGGTGCTGTCTGGAGGCTTTTGATCTGGAAGAGAGGAACACGGAAACACGATGAGGAAGAAGGCCTCGCTTGGGAGCTCGGTCTGCGTGGCCGGAAGCCCTCAGCCCCGGCTCACGTGTCATGATTTACTGCTTGCCCGACGCCACGGTCACAAATTATATTTGCCGCCAAATCAATAACATCCAAGGGCTCCATGGTCGTTTTCCCGGCCCCGTGAGGCATACTCCACCTCGGAGGAACTCACATGCTCTCGGAACAACAACTCGCCGCCAACCGGCAAAACGCGCAAAAATCAACCGGCCCCCGCACGCCCGAAGGCAAATCGGTCTGCGCCCAGAATGCCTCCCGCCATGGCAAACTCGCCGACGAAGTTCTCCTCGCATGCGAAGATCGCAAGCAGTTCATCCGGCACTCGCGCCGCTACCACCGCGAATTCCTACCCGTCGGGCACCTCGAAAAGACCCTTGTCAACGACATGGTCGCCGCCTCCTGGCGCCGCGAGCGCATGGGAGTCCTCGAAGCCCGTCTCATCGACCACTCCTACAACACCATCCCCGCGCCGCTGCTGCCCCAGCGCGCCCCCGACGCCCCGGAGCCCCACCCGGACCACAGCCCCGTCGCCTTCCGCAACGCCCTGGGTTACCGCGAACTCGTCGACACCTCCAAGGTGCTCCCTCAGCTTTCGCGCGACGCCGCCCGCCATAACCGCGACTTCCACAAGGCTCTATCGACGCTTCTCCGCCTCCGTGCGGTTCATCAAAAGAGCCAACCCGCTCCGCCCCAAGATCGGGAGGATCCCTACTATCAAGGCAAGTACGACCGGCCCGTCGTTCCTCCGCCCGCCGACCCGCCCGGCACCGTACTCGAAGATCTATTGGGTCTGTTTGGCTCTGTTCCGACGCCTGAAAGTGCCTCGCCGGTGATGAGTAAGCTAGCAGAATCAATAGCTTACAAAGAATGTCTCGTAGCAGACGTCAGGTCTGCCGAACAATCGGGCACGCAGCCTTCACCAGCTCCTGCAGTCGCGGTGCGTGCGGTAGCCCGGAACGCGCCATGCCCCTGCAAGTCTGGCCTCAAGTACAAGCGCTGTTGCGGTCGCCTCGCGCCGCCGCTCGCCCTCCGGAAACCTCGTTCCCGGAGGCCCGCAACCCATGGCGCGTCGAAACCTTGCGGGGGAAACGGCTTAGAATTCTCGAAGCTCCGTATCGACTCCCCGCCGCCGAAGGTGTCAAACGGTTCGGGCTAGTGGGAACCTACAGCCCCGTCATGCGCTCGATGTGTTCCGGGTACCGGGTCCCCAGCACCTCGATCCTCGACGCCGCCGTACTGATTTCTTCCACGTCCGTCGCGGACAGCTCAACAGTGGCCGCGCCGATGTTTTCCTCCAAACGGTGCAGTTTGGTAGTGCCGGGAATCGGGACGATCCACGGCTTTTGGGCCAGCAGCCAGGCCAGGGCGATCTGGGCCGGGGTCGCGCCGAACCTCGCCGCGACTTCGCCGAGCAGGACCACTAGGGCTTGGTTGGCCTTGAGGGCCTCGGGCGAGAAGCGGGGCAGGGTATTGCGGAAGTCCGTGGTCGCCAACTCCGTAGTTTCGTCCATCTTTCCGGTTAGGAAGCCCTTGCCGAGCGGGCTGTAAGGGACCAGTCCAATGCCGAGTTCCTCCAAGGTTGGAATGACCTCGTCTTCGGGACGCCGGTACCAGAGCGAGTATTCGCTTTGCAGCGTGGTGACCGGCTGGACGGCATGCGCGCGGCGGATTGTGCCCACGCCCGCTTCCGACAGGCCGAAGTGCTTCACCTTGCCCTCTTGGATCAGGTCCTTGACGGCGCCGGCGACATCCTCGATGGGTACGTTGGGGTCGACGCGGTGCTGGTAGAAGAGGTCGATCGCGTCCACGCGGAGGCGTTTGAGGGAGTCCTCGGCCACCGCCTTGATCTGCTCCGGGCGGCTGTTCAGTCCCACGAAGCCCGGTTCGCCGTTGGGCTTCATCCGGAATCCGAACTTGGTGGCGATCACGACCTTGCCCTTGAACGGCTCAAGCGCCGCGCCGACCAGCGTTTCGTTGGTGTAGGGCCCGTAGACCTCGGCCGTATCGAAGAACGTGACGCCCTTCTCGACGGCCGCGCGGAGCAATGCGGTCATTTCGGCGGTGTCATGGACCTTGCCGTAGCCGAAGCTCATGCCCATGCAGCCGAGGCCGATGGCGGAGACTTCGAGGGTGTTTCCTAGTTTGCGTCTTTGCATGGGTTTACGCTTTCAACAGATCTTTGACATATGCCGGACGCAGCGGCAGGCGTCGGGCCGGTTTGCCGGTTGCGTCGAAGAATGCAGCCGCTATCGCAGGGGCAGCCAGCGCATTCGCCGCCTCGGAGCCCTGCCCATAGGTTCCGACTTCAGGCCGATGCAGCATCACGACCTTCATTTCCGGCGTTTCCGACATCTTGAGGATCGGGTAGGATTGCCAGTCCTTCGTGGTGATGCCGCTTTCATCGAAGGCGACCTCCTCGTAGATGGCATGGCTGATGCCCATGACGATGCCACCCTCGACCTGCCGTTTCAGTTGCAGCGGGTTGACCACCACGCCCGGATCCACCACCATGGTGACCTTCTCCACCAGAATCGCGCCCGTCGAAGGTGTGACCGCGATCTGGCAGGCGCAGGCCCAGTAGCTGCCCGTCCGGAACATCACCGAGACGCCTTGGCCGCGGACAACGCCATTGACACCGGTTGAGGCTTTTGCATGGGGGGACTTCCGCGACTCCCAGCCGGACTCCTCGCGCAGCTTCAGAAGCAGGTTCTTAACGCGATCTTCCTTGGCGTGGTCGAGGCGGAACTGGATCGGGTCCGCGCCAGCAAGAGCGGCAGCCTCGCTGATCGCGACCTCGCGCGGGAAGTTTTGCTGGAACTGGCCCGGTGTCCGCATGCTGTGGTCGCGTAGCCCCACCACAATTGGGGATTCGCGCTGGCCCACCTGCCAGGTGCCGTGCGCCCGCTCTTCGAGATTCAGGACTCCGTCGTAGACCCAGGCGTCGGAGTTGCCGTTCACTGTGTTGTTGAGGCGCTGGCCGTTGTCGCTGGGCGCGTCCATCGTGGGAAGACCTGCCAATACCGCACCAATGGGCCGGTCGTCCTGCATGGCCGGCATGTAGTGGTCGACCTCGTAGGCCGAGATCTTGCCATTGGCGTCGAGCCCGATCTTCACGTCGGAATACCCGGCGGGCGACTGCGTGGACCACTGGAAGTCCTCGCCGCGCATCCACTGCACGCGAACCGGACGCCCGAGTTCCTTCGAAAGGATGACAGCCTCGTCCTCCGCCCCGGCGTTGCCGCCGTTCGAGCGGCCGTAATGGCCGGGGCCCGAGTAGGTGCGGACCACCACCTTGTCGGTGGAAATGCCCAGCATCAGCGCCAGTTGGCCGCGCAGTGCCTGGGGATTCTGGTTGTGGGTGTGGACTGTTACGGTGCCGTCGGCCTTTACGTCGGCGAGTGCCATCGTGGGACCCAGCGGCGCATGCTTCATATAAGGCATTTCGTACGTCGCCGAGTGCTTCTTGGCCGCCGATTCCATAGCCGCGTTGACATTGCCTGCACTCTTGGCGCTCCGGCTCGTGGGGACCGCCTTCCAATCGGCGTCCTGGCGGAAATACCGGAAAAGGTTGGCCTGGCCTGGCAACCCACGCTACTCCGACCATTTCGTACCCGATGCCACCTGTTGCGAGGCCTGTATGGCCTCCCACTCGGTCGGAGCGACGACTGCGACGAGGTTGCCCTTCACGACGATTTGCGTATTCGGGAAACGCTTCTTGTCGACCTGGCCTGCGGAGACCAGCTTGGAACCGAGCGTCGCCGGATGCACCATGCGGGCGTGCAGCATGCCGGGCACCTTGACGTCCGTGACCCAGGTTTCCTTGCCGGTCACCTTGGCCGGAATCACGCTGTTGCGGAACGACTTGCCGACCACTGTGTAAGCGCTCGCGGGCTTCAGGGGCGGGTTGCCGCTGACAACGAGGCCGAACATGCTCGTCAGTTCGCCTGTCACGGGAATCGTGAGCTTCAGGTTCTGGCCATTGACCAGTTCGGCGTACGTGGCGCGTTTGCCACCGCCAGACACCACTCCGCCTGCAACCGAAAGCTGGTCTTTCGCGACGCCGAGCCTCTGGGCGGCCACCTCGAGGAGCGCCTCGCGCGTGTAGGCCGCCGCCTTGCGCAGGTTGATGACACCGCGTCCAAGGAGGTCGAAAGTGCCGCTACCGTCGGGAGTGCGGTCGGTGTCGCCCGCCACCACGGTGGCGATGGATTCGAACGGGACTTCCAGCTCGTCCGCAACGATCTGGCGATAGGCTGTGTAGACCGAGCTCTGGCCGAAGTCGCACTTGCCGGTGCGGATCAGGACGGTGTTGTCGGAGTGGATCTCGATCCAGGATTCCGGCAGTGTGGCGTTGAGGCTCGTCGTGGCGGCTTGAAGCGCGTCGGGACCGAGCAGCCCGATGCCCGCAACGAGCGCGCCGCCGATCTGCAGGAAGCCGCGGCGGCTCAGCTCCGCGCCATGGACGTTGGTAGTTTGCATGTTGGGATTCCTCACTGCGCGCCTCCCTTGGCCATTAGCGTTGCGGCGTGGCGGACGGCTTCGACGATGGCCGAGTAGCTGCCGCAGCGGCAGAGGTGGGGCGACGGGCCCGAAGTCGTGAACGCCGCCTTGATCTCCGGGACGGTCGGATTCGGCGTCTTTTCCAGCAGTTCGGTGGCCTTGATCATCATGCCGCTTTGGCAGAAGCCGCAGAGCGGAGTCTGCTCCTCGATCCACGCCGTCTGGACGGGATGGAGGGTGTTTTCCGCCTCCGCGCCGATGAGGTTCCGCTGCTTGGCCCAGCGCGCCGGCAGTCCTTCGAGGGTGGTGATCTCCTTGCCCACCGCCGCTGAAGCGGGGGTGATGCAGGAGCGGATCTCCTTGCCGTCCAGCAGCACCGAGCAGGCTCCGCACTGGGCGAGGCCGCATCCGAATTGCGGGCTGGTGACGTCGAGTTCATCCCTCAATACATAGAGGAGGGGTGTCGAGGCGGGAGACTGGATGTCCCGCTTTTTTCCATTGACGGTGATCGTGGGCATAGGCCTCTACCTTAGAGAGTACGCCGTTCGGGTGTCGTAGCGGTAGCACGATCCTGCCTTTCTCTTGCCTGATTGTCTTGCCTGTTGAAAGAACGCTGGGTTTCTGCCGCGGGTGCATCTATGCTGGGAGATGTGGACGGCGATTTCAACACTCTGAAACTACAGGCGGAACGGCTAACGGAACTGCGGTCCGAGTTGGCGCGGAGGATTGCCTGTTTCGTCGGCACGGCAGAGAGGCTGGCAACGCCGGTGCCGCGCCTCTCGCTGCACCGGCGCACCGAGCCGACCGTTCCTTGCCCCGTCACCTACGAGCCCAGCGTGATCGTGATCCCGCAAGGGCGGAAGCAGGTCGACCTCGGCACCAAGTCGTTCTTCTACGATGCAACGAGGTATTTGCTGACGTCGGTGGACCTGCCGATCGCGAGTCGAGTGTTGGAAGCCAGCGAGCAGACGCCGTGCCTCGCGATGATGCTGAAGCTGGAGATTTCGACGGTGCGGGAGTTGCTCGGCCGGGAGGACATTCCGATGGCGACCGCGGCGCATGCCGACCGGCCCGCGATGGGAACTGCGGAGACGACGGTCGTGTTGCTGGATGCCTGTTGCCGGTTGGTGGGTCTGTTGGAGACCCCGCGGGACATTCCGTTCCTGTCCGCGTTGATCGAGCGCGAGATCGTCTACCGGGTGCTGCAGGGGCCGGAGGGTGCGCGGCTCCGTGCAATAGCGACGTTGGGCGACCAGAGCCACCGCACCGCGAGGGCGATTGCGTGGCTGCGTGAGAATTTCGCCCGTCCGGTAAAGGTGGAGGAGGTTGCGGAGGTGGCGGGGATGGGCGTCTCGACGCTGCACCACCACTTCCGGGCGCTGACTTCGATGAGTCCGCTACAGTACCAGAAGCAAATGCGATTGCACACGGCGCGGGCGCGGATGTTGGTGGACGGAATCGACGCGGCCGGGGCGGCGTTCGAGGTGGGGTACGAGAGCGCGAGCCAGTTCAACCGGGAGTATAGTCGGATGTTCGGGCAGCCGCCGATGCGGGATGTTCGGCTGGCGCGGGGCAGTGCGGAGGCCTAGACTCCTTGGGCAGTTTCCCGCTAATGTGGCGGCGAACGAGGAGTTTGAACTGGATCGGCGGCTGGTGCGGTTCCGGGAGGCTGGGTAGACCGGAATCCGCTCGGCTCGTGATAACGTGGGCATATGGCGCACTTGGTTTCGACAACGATCCGACTGGAGCAGCAGGATGTTCTTGCGCTGAAGCGGGCCCGCGAGGATGGCTACTCCACATCCGACCTCGTGAGGGCGGGCTTGCGCTCCGTCGCCTCTCGCTACTACACCGAGCGTCGCCCGCCCTCGACGATGCTGTTTGAATCGACCGATCCCAACTTGGGAAACGAGGCCGAGCTTTTCCGGGACTTGGATCTTTGATCCCGCTTGTCATCGCGGATACTGGCGGACTCCTCCGCGCCCTCGCGAGAACCACGGCGGGCAAGCCGAGCTTTCCCGACTACCAGCGTGTGATGGTTTCGGCCTCCGCCGTCATCGTCCCTGGCTTGGTCCTGGCCGAAGTGGACTATTTCGTGCGCTCCGAGCGCGCCGCGATGAGGACGTTGCTGTCCGAGGTCTTCGATTCCGCAAGCCGATATGAGTACGAACCTCCGGTTCCGTCGGACATGACTCGGGCGATGGAATTGGACGAGCGGTTCTCTCAACTCGGGTTAGGACTGGTCGACTCCATGGTGGCGGCTGTGGCTGAACGCCGCAGGGTCTACCGGGTGTTGACCATAGACCGACGCGATTTCGGGGCAATTCGTGTCGGGCCCCGGCTGACCCAAGCGCTCGAACTGTTACCGTGACGGCATCCCCATGGTGTGGCGCAGGTGCCAGCCCATTTCGGCCTCCTACTTCACCCGGCAAGAGCCGTAGCTGATAGAATGGACCCCGTAGTGCCCGTCACGTTGCAGTGGCGGGCGTAGCTTTCGAGCCGCGACGCTCCTTTATCCCAACCCAGGAGACCGTCCGTGAACCGCCGCAACTTTTTCCAGATCGCAGCCACCACCGCCGCTGCCGCGTCCGCCATTTCGAGCGCTGTCGCAGCCGGCACCACCAAAGGCCGCACGCCCGAGGAATTCGCCACCGACGAGGACTTCTGGTCCCTCGTCCGCAACGAGTTCACCACCGACCGCACGGTAATCAACATGAACAACGGGTACGCCAGCCCCGCGCCCCGGACCGTGCAGGACGCCCAACGGCGATACATGGACTACACCAACCAAGGGCCGTACCACACCATGGTCCAAGTCCTGGAGGCAAAGGTGGAGGCTGCCCGCCGAATGATCGCCCAAGCAGCCGGCTGCGACCCCGAGGAAATTGCCATCACCCGCAACTCCTCCGAAAGCCTCGAAATCGCCCAACTCGGCGTCAACCTGAAGCCGGGCGACGAAGTTCTGACCACCAACCAGGACTATCCGCGCATGCTGACCACCTTCCAGCAGCGCGCCCGCCGCGACGGCATCGTTCTCAAGACGATCTCCTTCCCCGTGCCCGTGGTGAGCATGGACGACCTCTACCACCGCTTCGAGCAGGCCATTACCCCGAAGACCAAGCTGATCCTCGTCTGCCACATCACCAACCGCACCGGCCAGATCTTCCCGATCCGCCGCATCTGCGACATGGCCCACGCGCGCGGAATCCCGGTCATAGTGGACGGGGCGCACGCCTTCAGCCAGTTCCCCTTCAAGATCTCGGACCTGAACTGCGACTACTACGGCGTCAGCCTCCACAAATGGACTTTCGCCCCGATCGGCACCGGGTTTCTGTATGTGCGCAGGTCGCGGATCAAGGAGACTTGGGCGCTGATGGCCTCCTCGGAACGGCAGGACGACGATATCCGCAAGTTCGAGGAGGTCGGCACGCACCCCTCGGCCAACCACGACGCCATTTGCGAGGCGATCACTTTCAACGAGAACATCGGCATCGAGCGCAAGGCCGCCCGGCTGCGCTATCTGCGGGACCGCTGGGCCAACCGATTGGCGCAGAATCCGAAGGTGAAGATCCTGCACAACCCGAGCCCGGAGATGTCGTGCGGCATCGGCATGTTCGGAACTGTGGGTGCGGACGCCCAGAAGCTCGTCGCCGCGCTGCAAACCAAGCATGGAATCTACACGGCCTACGTGCCGCATGATGAATACATTGGCATCCGCATCACCGCGAGCGTGTACACCACGGTCTCGGAAGTCGACACCTTCGCGGCCGCCGTGGAGCAGGAACTCAAGCTCCTGTAATCCGGGGCCTGGACACGGTCAGCGCGGATAGCTGCCGTTGTTCACATCCAGCGTGGTGCCGTTCACATACTCCGGGCAGGCGCTCCCCAGCCATAGGATTGCCGCGGCAACTTCCTCCGGCTGGCAGACGCGGCCCGAATAGACGGCCCGCATGACGTCGTCGCGCCGTGATTGCGGCAGTTGGTCGTACATGCGGGTCTGGGTGGGGCCGGGCGCGACGGCGTTCACGAGGATTCCGTGCGGCCCGAGCGCGCGAGCCCAAGACTTTGTCAGGTTCAGGATTCCGGCGTTGGTCACGCCGTACCAGAGGTCCGGGTGCCCGGTGAAGGCCGACACGGAACTGACGTTAACGATCCGCCCGGTCTTCCGGGCCTTCATGCCCGGCGCGGCAGCCGCGATCAATGCCGACGGGGCTTCCAGATTTACCGTCAGGATTTCCTGCCGATGCTCGTCGGGGATGGCCTCGACCGGGTCGCAGTACAGCACCGCCGCGTTGTTCACCAGCGCATCGAGATCGCCTAGGCCCCGACCATGGCGGGGATGTCGGCGATCCGGCGCACTAGACCTGCGAACACGCCAGCGGCTTCAACACGATGCTGGTGACATTGTTGACGGTGGGCGGGTCGAGCTTGAACTGCGGGTCGGCGGAGAGCTTCTTCCAGTCGGGGTCGGCGGAGAATTTCTCCCAAGTGGATTCCAAGGCCGCGACGTCGGGGAAACAGAGCATGTAGGTCAGGCTGGGCAGCCGAGGTCCGATCAGGGCGTCCGCGTAGAACACGTTGGCGGCTCCGGCCTTGGCGAAGATGCCGAACTCGCCGTGGTGGAACATTTCGACCTTGCGGACGTGGTCCATGTTGGTGGGCGAGACGTACTGGCGCAGTTGGTAGACGCGCTTTTCCTTCTTGGTGGCGGCGGGCGGGACGGTCAGCTTGGGGTAGCCTTCGAAAGCGCGGAGCAGGGTGCTCTCGATCCGCAGGTACGGCGGCGTATTGCCCGGAGCGTCCCAGAACGGTGCCGCAGCCTTCATGAATACAGGGTCTTTGGCGAGCGCCAGGTCCGCCGTCACCAGGGTTTCGAGCTTGGTCGAAGGCAGCAGTAGGTAGTAAGCTGGCGTGTCAGGTCCGAAATAGAGCGAAAATGCCGCAACGGGTCCGATGGCCAAGCGGTTCAGCGCCGGGATCAGCGCGCTCGCGAAGAAGCTCTCGGTCAGTTTCGTGCCGGGACCGCTGGCGAGTTGATAGCGCCGGAAGTCGTAGTATTCCGGGGCGGGGGATTGAGCCTCCACCGAATCGACCAAGGAGAAGGCTGACGCGGTCAGGGAGGCGGTGAGGAAGTCTCGGCGGGACATGGCGTATGGGGAGGGGCGATAAAGTCCGAGTCTATGAGCGCCGGTCGATCCGGCATCCAGGTCCGAAAGTTGATATCATGATCCCCAACATGTCCACAAATCCCTTCAAATTCCCCTTGTCCACCGTCCCGCCCACCGCCGACGTGCTCGGCGGCTCCGTGCGCGAAGCGAAAAAGAAGACATTCCCGGCACTCAACGGCCTTGCAGTCTTCTATTTGGAACTGCATCCGGGCGGCGTCCGCATTCCGCACTGGCACCCGGATGCCAACGAACTCGACTACATCCTCCACGGCAAGGCGCGGATAGCCATGGTCGGGCCGGACAACGTCAAGGAGACGTTCGACGTGTCGGCGGGGGAGATTTCGTTCATCCCGCAGGGGTGGTTCCACTCGATCCAGAACATCGGAGACTCCGACCTCAAGATGCTGGTGATCTTCAACAATGATTCCCCCAACGATATCGGGATCTCGGTCGGGTTGGGCGGCATGGACCCGTTTGTTCTGGCCGAGACGTTGGGCGCAAGTCCGAGCGTGTTCGAGGGCTTCCGCAAGGACGTCGAATTGATCGCACCACAGGCCCAATAGGGTGCGGGTATACTTTTCTAGGTAGCGGGACTTGCCGCCCACAGGAGACACCGATTGATCAAACGAACTCTGGTTGCGATACTGCTGGCAGCCGCGACATTCGCGACCGCGGCGGACCCCACCGCGCAACTCGCCGGTAAATGGCAGGTACACATCAATGTTTCCGACCGTGAAAGCGACTGGGCCTGCACTTTCACGCAGGAAGGCAGCGATCTTGGCGGCACTTGCGCCTCGGAGCGCGGAAACAGCGAAGTCACTGGCAAGGTGGACGGCCAGAAGGTCACTTGGACGATCAAGGTCACTACGCAGGCCAACGGCGTCGTGACTCTCCAGTACCGTGGGGCGCTCACTTCCCCGACCGAAATGAAGGGGTTTGTGAACGTGGCCGAGTACGGCGTCGAAGGCCAGTTCACTGGCTTCTTGGCGAAATAGGTCTACCGGCAGGTGAAACTGGCGGCGTCTTCGAGGTTGCCGGTTCCGTTGTAGTGCGCTTGGGTCGGATAGGCGCAGAGCGGTCGGGTGCGTCCGGGAAAGGCGCGTCCGCTCGACTTGATACGGTCGGGAGCGGTGCCGTTTTCTACCCAATCGATGATCGTGGACAAGCCGTCGAAAGTGTCGTTCGCCGGACCTCCCGAACAGTGCGTCATGCCCGGAATGAGGAAAGTCCGCGCCCAGCTTCGAACTGCCGCCAAGCCGCCATTGTTCTTTGCCAGCCGGTTGTAGTAGTCGATTGTGTCGAGCGGCGAAAAGATCGGATCGCTCATGCCGTGGAAAAACAGCAGCTTCCCGCCGTGGCTGTGGAAGGCGGCTAGTTTGTCGTCCCGAAAGGTGTCGTAGATGGCGGATTCGGCCTCCATTGCCGCCGGGTCATGGTCGAAGTCGAACTGGAAGATGCTGACGGCGGGGCGGGCAGGTGTGAGGAACTCGTTGCCGAGGGCGTCCTGCATCAACATCGCGAACAGGGAGTTCGGCTGGGCGTTGGGACTTGTGCCCAGCTTCCAGGCGCGCCAACCGGGATCGGAAATTCCGGCGTCCCAGGGCCACGCCGAATAGAGGCGGGTGCCGTTGCTGCTATGCGGCCCGGCGAATGCCTCGGAAAGAGCTTCGACCTGCGGTGGTGTTAGGCATCCTGTAGCCTTTGCGCCGACGCACTCCAGCGTTTTGGGATTGAATTTGCACCCTTGGTAGTCGTTGATCTCGCCATCCATCGCACCATCAAGACCGTCGCAGGCGGTCAAGACGGCCTTCGATACAAGGGCCAAATCTTCGTTGGAAAACGCCTGGCTGAGTACCGGCGCGCCATCCGTCCCGTTGGGGGCGATGGCCCGGTAGAGCCTCGACTCCCATGCGGCAGAGATCGTGGCGCCAGACGAGACGCGCATCGCCGGAGCGCAGGCCACCACGCCGTCGAACAAATCCGGGAAGCGCTGCGAGAACATCATCGCCTGTCGACCGCCGCCGGAACAACCTACCACGTAGGATCTGTCCGGCGTCCGCCCGTAGTAGACGCGCATTAGGGACCTGGCGATCTCGGCGGTTTTGCCGTACGCCGCGTAGGCGTGGTCGATGCGTGCTTGTTGGTCGAAGCCGAACGAGGCCGCAGTGCGCCCGCTGTGGCCGCCGTCGGTGGCTGCGACGGCGAATCCGCGTGCCAACGCAGGCGGCGAACCTCGCCCCGTGTTGTTTCCGATCACGTTGTTCACCGTCCCGTCGTTCCCGCCACCACCTTGGAACAGGAATCGTCCGCTCCAGCGGTCCGGCAACCGCACCTCGAAGCCGATGGCGAAGTGGGAGTTGTTCGCGCCGTCGTGGGGATTGGAGGTACCCCGGACCACGCAGTGGGCGGGAAGCTGGGTTGTTGCGGCGACCGGCGTCGCGGACTCGATCACCAGCTGATCCGAGGCTGGGAACCCGAGCGGCTTGTTGACAAGATCAGCACAGGTGGATTGCGGTGCGGTGCCCGTTGAAACCACCATTCGGGTTGCAGCCACGCGCGATGACTTGGTCGCGAAAACTTCGATGGTGTTCGGACCGGATTTGAGACCGTTCAATGTCGCCGTGCCCGATTGAAAGAGCGGTGTGACGTCGCGCCCGTTCAGGTTGACCGCCATCCGTTTGCCAGCCTGTGGCCCGGACGGAGTGATCTTCACGGTGATCGAGTCGCCGGAAGGCAGGAATTCCGGAAACGGCGCGCCTGCAATCTGGACGGCGAACTTCTGGTCTTGGGCGATCGCAACGGCGGCGAACAAGAGCACGGAGATCAGGAATCGTGGCACCGGACGATTAGTCTATCAACTTGGAAACGGCAGTTGCGTGCGCCTCAGCCGTGTATGGCTCGAAGAAACACTCCCTTGCGGTCGTGGCTCGGTATCATGCTGATTCGGCAGAGCCGCGACCGCGAGGGAGTGTTTGTTCGCGGAACCGGCACGGTCAACTGCCGTTTCTGGGATCAATTCGTTCCGTCGCGCGTCTTCTTCCGTTCCGTCGTCGTCGAATAGCCTCTTGTGCGGTCGATATCCTGGACATGGACGGTGACCGATGCCAGCCCCGCCAACCCGGCGGTGAAGGCGTCGACCGCGTCGCCCAGCGCCTCCGCCGCCCGGCAACGCACCTCGGCAGTGCGCCCCGGCGTGTCGTTTCCAGCCGCCAACGTAACATGCAGGAATCGCTTGGCCGGATCGCCACCCACCCCGGCGGCATGGACCGGGATGATGGCGTGCTTCAGGTTGGAGAGGTTGATGAACGTAACGCCGGGCGGCTCCCCCATTCGCAAGCCCGCCACCGTCTGGACAAGAACTCCGAGCAGCTTTTCGGCATCAAAGCCGGTCGCAGCCCGGAATTCCGGTCCAAGCCATTCGGCGGGCACTTCCAAACGCAGGTGCGGCATCCTACTTCTTTTGCAACTGTTTCGCGACCTTTTCGACTTCGCCCCACACCCGCAGCAGGTTGCCGCTCCAGATCTTGCCGATCTGCTCTTCGGTGTAGCCGCGACGCACCAATTCCAGCGTCACGTTGAAGGCCTCGGCAGCCGAGTTCCAGCCGTCGATGCCGCCGCCACCATCGAAGTCGGACGAAATGCCGACGTGGTCGATGCCGATCAGCTTCACGGCATAATCGATGTGGTTGACAAAGTCCTGAACGTTGGCGCGGGCGGCGGGCGGGTACTTGGCGTCGAGTTCCGCCATGCGCTTGGCGAATTCGGCGCGGCGCTCCGGTGCCACGAACTGTTCGAAGTTGAAGCCGCCGCGACCGCGTCCGCCAGCCTGGGGCGGGGCATTCGGGTCTTCGACGGGACACGCGCTGGCCGTCTCGGCAGCCGCACCGCGTCCGCGTCCACCGCGTCCGCCGCCCCTGCCTCCGCCGGTCACGCCGATGCCGAACTCCTCGCGCAGTTTCGCGAGCGCCGCCGTACGCTCCTTGGAATCAACCTTGACGTAGGACGCGAAACCCACCACTTGGATTACGCCGCCGTTCTTCTTGAGCGCCAGCAGTTGTTCGTCGTCCATGTTACGGCTGACGTCGGCGAGCGCCCGAACACCCGAGTGCGAAGCGATCACCGGTGCCTTGGAAAGCCGGATCGCCTCCATGTTCGCGCCTTTGGAAGGGTGGGAAAGGTCGACCATCATGCCAAGACGGTTCATTTCGGCGATCACCTCGCGACCGAGGGGCGACAGGCCGTTGTTGTAGAGGTAGCCCTGTGTTTCGCCGGTGTTGGAGTCGGCGAGTTGGCTGTTGCCGTTGTGCGCCAGGGACATGTAGCGGCCGCCACGGTCGTAGAATTCCTTGACGCGCTTGATGTCGGTCCCGATGGGGTAGCCGTTCTCGACGCCGATCACGGCGATTCGGAGGTTCTTCTTGTGCAGCGCGATCACATCGGCCGGGGTCAGGGCAAGGCCCATGTTGTCCGCGGCGAGCTTCTCCGTGAAGCGGTGGACGGCGTCGAACTTGGCGACGGCCTGTTTGTAGGCGTCGTCGTAGCCTTCCGGCGTAAGCGGTCCTTGGCCGACGTAGGCGATCATGAACGAGACGTCCATGCCGCCTTCCACCATCTTGGGGATGTTGACCTGGGTGGTGAGCCGCATCTTGTAGTTGCAGTCGGCGGTAAAGTGGCTGGCCTCGATGTCGTTGTGTGTGTCCAGCTTGATGACGCGGGCGTGGATCGCCTTGGCCCTGGCCACCAGCGCGGCGTCATTGGCTTGGGCGGGGGCGGTTGGGGCTGTCGCGACGAAAAGCAGTCCGAGGGTCGAGGCCGTAATTCCGGCCATGAAAAGTTTGCGGTTCGTGATGTTCATATCGTCCTCTAAGTGGAGACCGACGGAGGTCGCTGCGGGAGACGGGCCATGCCCATGGTAGCAATCCCGGTGTCGGTTCCGACCCTATTTGACCGCTGCCACGGCACCGACCGCGAAACCGGCGTCGTTGGATGCCACACCTTCGAACGCCATGACGGACACCGGCGAGTCGGCAACCCGCAGCTTGCGCGCCAACGCCCCGATCTGCGAGGACACCGGATACAGGTTCGTGTAGATCAAACTTGCCGGTGACGCCCCCGCTTCCGCGAAATCCCGATCCAGCCGCTGGAATGCCAGTGCCATGTCCTTTTCGGCGGAACCGAACGCCACACGGGTCCCGGAAAACGCCAATCGTTCCGGTCCTGCTGCGGAGGCGCGCGACACGCCTTCGCACATCGCCATGGCTTGGTAGGCTCCCCGCTGCGCCATCACCAGCGTCGCCGGCGCTGACCCGAACTTGGCCGACACGATTGCGGAAAACTCGGGCGCATTGGGAGGCGCGGTTACGAAACAGCTCACCCGAAGGGCAGTGCCTTTCATCTTCGACGCCAGGGAGTCGACCGCCCGTTTCAGCAGCGGTGCCACAGGCGCGGCCGGGTCCTTGTCCACCGCTTCCTCGCCGACAATGAAATCCAATCCACCCTGCCCGGCGTCCTTTCGCCCCATGGAGACCGACTCGATCAGCACCTGCGCGTTCTCCAGCGGCAGGGCACCGGCCAGTACCACGCTCACGGACGGAAGTGGCAGCTTCTTCTCGGTGAACACTTCGCTAACAATTTGCGGCACGCGCCGTATGTCGCCGCTGCCGGCCACAAACGCGCGTAAATGGATGACCTGGGCCCCGCCGTTGATTTTGAGGATTGCCTTTAGGGCGTCACGAGTCTGCTGCGACAGCAACCCCTTGCCCGAAAGCGGCGACAGGTGGAACACCAGCTTGCGCGTCTCGCCCACAGCGACCGGCGGCGGGTCCTTGGGGAGCGCAAGTATCTGCGTCACCTCGTCGGGGTTCTTTTTCCCGCCAACCAGTGTGGTGGCCAACAACAGCCAGGGAACCGCATACTTGCACAGAGTTGGCCAGCGCAATCGCATTACCTTGGATTGTATCCGGTCGGTCCAATCCAGGCCACCAAGTCCGATTGGACTGGCTTGTGGCAGTCCAATTTGGCATGCTATACTTCGGCCAATGGTCCTGCGGCCTGAACTCGACGAAAGCTCCGAGGTGCCCCTATACAGGCAACTCGGTGTTTACTTGCAACGCCGCATCGAGACTGGCGAAATCCTGCCTGGCGACCGATTGCCGCCAACCCGTGAATTGGCTGGCCAACTTGGACTGAACCGGACCACCGTTTCCGCCGCGTACGAGCTTCTCGAATCCGACGGGTGGATCAAGGGCGCGGTGGGGCGGGGAAGTTTCGTCCGCGGCCTTCCCGAACGGGCCCCCGACGCCGTCAACTGGGCCCGCATCCTGACTCCCTCGACTTCGGCGGCCTCCGCGGCACCGGGGCGCTCCGGCACCATTAACTTTTCGGCTTCGCGTCCGGCGGAGAAACTGTTTCCGGTTGACGAGTTCCGCCAATCGGCCACGGAAGTGCTCGAGAGTGACCGACTCCGCCCGTTGCTTCAGATCGGCTCGCCCTCGGGCTACGAGCCGTTGAAGCAATTCGTGATGCGGAGGACTGTCGAGGCCTCGGACACGGACGGCATTCTCATCACCAACGGTTGCCAGCAAGCGGTGGACCTGCTGCGCCGCGCCCTGTTGCGGCCCGGTGCCAAGGTCGCGATTGAAGAACCCGTCTACCCCGGATTGAAAAACCTGTTCCTCGAAGCCGGCGCGGAACTGATCGGCGTTTCCGTCGGGTCGGAGGGTGCGGAACCGCACTCGCTGCGCCAGGCGCTCGAACGCGGCGCGAAGCTGGTCGTCCTGACCCCTTCCTTCCAGAATCCGACGGGTGGCACGATTCCCGCCGCCGCACGACGCCAAATCGTCTCGATTGCGCGCGCCGCCGGGGCCGTCATCATCGAAAACGACATTTACAGCGAACTCGACTACGCGGGAGGGGCCCCACCCCGCCTGAAAGCACTCGATCCCAACGTAATCCTGCTCGGCAGCTTCTCGAAGATTGCCTTCCCCGGCATGCGCTGTGGCTGGATCATCGCCCCCAAGCCGGTGATCGCCCGCGTCACCGAGCTCAAGCAACTGGCCGACCTCCACACCGACCAGTTGTCCCAAGCATTCCTCCTCCGCTTCGCTGAATCCGGCAGGCTTGCCGCCCACCAGGCGCACATGGTTGCGGCCGGGCGCGAAAAGCTTCGCGCGATGGAGGATTCGGCCCGCCGGCACCTCTACGGATGCCGCTACCGGCTCCCCGACGGCGGCATGAACATGTGGCTTGAACTGCCCGACGGACTCGATTCCAGCTCCGTGCGGGGCCTCGCCCAGCAGGCGGGGGTCGATTTCCTGCCGGGACGCTATTTTTCCGTGACGCGCCCCTTCGATTCGGGGCTCCGGCTCAGTTTTGCCGGTCTTGAGCCCGACGAGATCCGTCGTGGCGTGGAAATTCTGGGCGAAGTAATTCGCAACGCGGCCGGCTCGCGCGACGAAGCGTCGAGGTCTGCCTTCGCCATGGTCTGAAAAATGCAGTGGTCTAAGAAACTGTTAGGAGAACAGCAATGATTCTGAACGTCTTGAACGATCCCAATTTCAAGGTCAAGGTTGGACTGGCCGAAATGATGAAGGGTGGCGTCATCATGGACGTCATCAACGCCGAACAGGCCGTCATCGCCCAGAGGGCTGGCGCGTGTGCCGTCATGGCGCTGGAACGCGTCCCGTCGGACATCCGCAAGGAAGGCGGCGTGGCCCGAATGTCCCCGGTGCGCATCATCCGTGAGATCCAAGAGGCTGTAACCATCCCGGTGATGGCCAAGGCCCGCATCGGGCACTTCACCGAGGCGCGCATCCTGGAGGCACTCAAGGTCGACTTCATCGACGAGAGCGAGGTCCTCACCCCCGCCGACGACGAGCACCACATCAACAAGGGAGACTTCACCGTGCCGTTCGTCTGCGGCGCGCGCAACCTGGGCGAGGCCCTGCGGCGCATCGCGGAAGGCGCGGCCATGATCCGCACCAAGGGCGAGGCCGGTTCCGGCAACATCATTGAGGCTGTGCGCCACATCCGCACCATCGTCAAGGAGATGCGGCACCTCACCATCCTCGGCAAGGAGGAACTGGTGCACGAGGCGAAGCTGCTTGGCGCACCGCTCAACTTGGTGGAATGGGTCGCCGAGCATGGCCGCTTGCCAGTGCCGAACTTCTCGGCGGGTGGTATCGCGACCCCTGCCGACGCGGCGCTCGTCATGCAGCTGGGCGCCGAGGCCGTCTTCGTCGGTTCCGGCATCTTCAAGAGCGACGATCCCGAGGCGCGCGCCAAGGCCATCGTGAAGGCCGCCACCTATTACAAGGACCCGATCAAGCTGCTGGAAGCGAGCGAGGACCTCGGGATCGGCATGGCTGGCCTCGACATCTCCAAGCTGCCGGAGAGCGAATTGATGGCGTCGCGGGGCTGGTAAACATGGCGAAGCGCGTTGGCGTACTCGCGTTGCAGGGTGATTTCGAGGCGCACGAGCGGGCCATCTCCCGCGCAGGTGCCGAGCCCGTCCAAGTGCGCACGGCTGCCGAACTGGCAGCCGTCGACGGGCTGGTGATTCCGGGGGGCGAGAGTACCACCATGCTCAAGCTCATCAACTACATGGAACTCTGGGAGTCGCTGAGGGCGTTCTGTGCCGAAAAGCCGGTGTTCGGGACCTGCGCCGGGGCGATCCTCTTGGCGACCGAGGTGCTGAATCCGTCCCAGGCGAGCTTCGGCTTGATCGATTTGACCGTTGAGCGCAATGCGTACGGACGGCAGGTGGATAGCCGCGTCGTAGACCTTGAGCCGGTAGCCGAGTTTGGCGATCGGGTTGGCGAGGGCCCGGTGGAGGCGGTCTTCATCCGTGCTCCGATCATCCGCCGCGCGGGTCCGGGTGTCAAGGTCCTGGCCGAATATGCCGGAGACCCGGTCCTGGTAGAGCAGGGACGTTTCCTGGTTGCAACGTTCCATCCCGAGCTGACAAAAGATTCGAGGGTACACCAATTATTCCTGAGCAAAATCTGAAGAACGTGCTTTTCGTGTGTATCGGAAACACGTGCCGGAGCCCGATGGCCGAGGGCTTCGCGAAGCATTACGGCAGCGACGTCCTGCGCGCCACCAGCGCGGGACTATCGCCGGTCGACGTCGTGATCCCGGAGACCGTCTTCATCATGGACGAGGCCGGGATCGACATCTCGCAACATGTACCGATGTGGTACCAGCCGTTGCAGGTGGCGCGGTACGACATCGTTGTGAACATGTCGGGGTACCGACTGCCGGGGAAGCCGCCGAAGGAGTTGATTGATTGGAAGGTGGAGGATCCGTATCAGAAATCGGCGGCAGTCTACCGACGCGTGCGGGGGGAGATTGAGCAGAAGGTGATGCAGTTGGTGTTGCGGCTGCGGCGGGAACAACAGTAAGCAGCCTCCAGCCTGGGTATCCTGAATACCATGTCCGACATCATCGTTTCGTTGGCCAACGAGGAGCAGCTCCAAGCCTGCTACCGGCTCGCCTACCAAGTGTTCTGCCTGGAGATGGGCACCATGCGGGAGAACGCCGACCACGAGCGGGGCATCCTGTGCGACGAGGCCATCCTCCGTTCCAAAGTTCTGTGCGCCGAGGTGGACGGCGAAGTGGTCGGCACTTTGGCGATGCTGATCGGCACGTCGGATCGGTTTCCCGAGCATTTCGAACACGGTTTCGAGATAGAGCGCTTCGTACCCGTAGTGCCACGGGACCGCATGTCTATCATGATCCGGTTCCTGGTGAAGCCGGAGTATCGTGGTTCCGCTGTCCCGATGAAGCTGATCGCGGAGTCCGCGAAGTACCAGTTCCAACTCGGTCTCCAATTGCTGTTTTGCGATTGCCAGCCGCACTTGGTGAATCTCTACGAGTCCGTCGGCTTCCGTCCCTACGCCCCGGTGTTCGAGCAGGCAGGCTTCGGCATCATGGTGCCTCTGGTGTTCGTGGTGCCGGACGTGGCGCATTTGCGGTCCATCCGGTCCCCGATCATCCGTTACTCCAAGGGGATAGACGACCCGGTGTTGACCGTGTCCATCGTGAAGTTGCTGCCTGACAACGCTCCCGTCACCAGCATGGGAGACTTGGAGCGTGCGGCTTGGATGGAGGCGGTCGGGTTTCTTGGACAGCCCCGTCAGAACACGGGAGCCTTCGAAGGCTTTTCCGAGGAAGAGATGACCGCCTTCCTCAACCGCAGCCAAGTCTTGGAGTGCGCGGACGGCCATCAGATTGTCGTCAAGGGTCAGGGAACCCGCTCGGCATACGTCATTCTGGAGGGCGCAGTGGACGTCCGGTCCAATGGTGCCTTGGTGGCCCGGCTCGGTGCCGGCGAGATGTTCGGGGAGTTCGCGCTCCTTCTTGACACCAAGCGCACTGCCGATGTCTTCGCCAAGGGCGAACGGGTCCGGCTTGTAGTGCTGGATGAGAGAAACCTGCAGAAGTTGTTGGCCAGCCACGCTGAGTTGGCCGCAAAGTTCCTGCTGAATCTTTCCCGCTCGCTCGCCGTCCGCCTGCTGAACCAGTCCGCGGCCCGGTGACATCCAACCTGCCGGGAGAAACCGGGGCTGGTCTGCATTACCATGGGGAGAACGCCCCGATGTCGCACGAAACGCCACACGAACTTTCAACGGACGCGCCGCTGGAATGCCTGAACTGTGGCACTCCTCTGCATGGCGAATACTGTTCCAGCTGTGGCCAAGCCGCGCACGAGGGACGCCACCCGACCATCGCACACTTCGGCCACGAACTGGTCCATGAGTTCGTACATGTCGATGGCAAAATCTTCCGCACCCTCAAGGCATTGCTTTTCCAACCAGGCCTCCTCACCCAGGAGTATTGGAAAGGCCGGATTACCCCTTGGATCCGCCCACTGCGGATTTTCCTCATCGTGGTGGCTCTGAATTTGCTCATCGTACATGACAAAGTGGGCCCCATGAACTTCCAAGTGGGGGTCTACGAGGACGCGAAGGGCAAGCGCGACGTGGAAATCAACACCCAGGGCACGGCACCACGGAACCGCAAGGACCTTGTGCCCGTGGCGGAGCACGAGCGGCATGAGTTTGCCAACAATTTCCGCACGGCCTATTCGAGCATCCGCTACTTCTCGGTGCTCTTTTACACGCTCGGTGTCTGGCTGTTGTTCCGCCGCAGGCAGCCGTTCATTGTCAATCAGCTTGTCGCCTCGTTCCACACCTACAGCTTCTGGTACGTTATGGCCGCCGTCGGCGGCCGAGTCGAACTTCTGAAGGTGCCAGCCGCTTTTCTGGTGGCGGTTTACATGTTTCTGTCGGTGCGCCGACTATATGGGCATGGCTGGAAACGGACCACATTCGAGTCCGTGCTGCTGATTGTGTGGTTGTCACTGATCGAACTGGTGCTGGCATTTACTGCGGCGGTAATGGTGGAACATGGCTGGATTTTCAACCTTGGCGGCCACTAACCTCGCACGGAGTATCGTAGGGCGTCTGCGGGCGGCGGGCCATGTCGCGTACCTCGTCGGCGGCTGCGTCCGCGACCTGCTTCTGGGCCGCGAGCCGAAGGACTTCGATGTCGCGACATCCGCCCGGCCAGACGACCTGCTACGCCTTTTTCCCCGAGCCGAGAAGGTCGGCGCGCATTTCGGCGTCGTCATTGTTCATGATGCTGGGGTGCACGAGAGCGGGGAATCGGTCGAAGTGGCCACCTTCCGCAGCGACCTCGGCTATTCCGACGGTCGCCATCCCGAGGAGGTGCGGTTCGAGTCCGACCCACGTGCCGACGCCCTCCGCCGGGATTTCACCATCAACGCGCTCTTTCTGGACCCCGATTCGGGCGAAGTTCTCGACTTCGTCGGGGGCCGCGCCGACCTCGCGTCGTGTATCGTCCGCGCCATCGGCGATCCCGAACTGCGCTTCCGCGAGGACCATCTGCGCCTCCTGCGCGCCGTGCGTTTCGCGGCGCGGCTGGGATTTGCCATCGACCCGGCAACCTTCGACGCGATGCGTCGCCTCGCTCCGGCGGTCCGGGGCGTCTCCATCGAACGGGTTCGCGACGAGATCTCACGGATCCTCACCGAGGGCGGCGCGCGGACCGGATTCAGCCTGCTCAACGACTCCGGCCTGCTGAAGGAGATCCTGCCGGAGATCGTCGCCCTCCAGGGTGTGGAGCAGCCGCCCGAGTTTCATCCCGAAGGCGACGTCTGGATCCACACCATGATCATGTTGGAGGGCCTGCCCGCCGGAGTCTCGTTGGAGCTGGCGCTGGGTGTCCTACTTCACGACGTCGGCAAGCCCGCAACGTTCCGCATTGCCGACCGCATCCGTTTCGACGGCCACGTCGACAAGGGCATGGAGATTGGACGGGCGCTCATGGAGCGGCTCAAGTTCCCCAACAAGACCATCGACGCGGCGGAGGCGCTGATCGCCAACCACATGAAGTTCCGCGACGCTCCGAAAATGCGCGTCAGCCGCTTGAAGCGCTTCCTGCGGCTTCCAGCCTTCGACGAACACCTCGCGCTGCACCGCCTCGACTGCCTGTCGAGCCACGGGGCCCTCGACAACTACGATTTCTGCCGCGAAAAGCTGGCCTCGTTGGAACCCGAGGAACTCCACCCCACCCGCCTGATCACCGGTGCGGACCTAATCGCCGCCGGTTTCAAGCCCGGCCCGGCGTTTTCAGCGGCGTTGACGGCGGTCGAAGACGCCCAACTGGAGGGCCGGGTTTCCAGCAAGGAAGAGGCGTTGGCGGTTGCGCTTGAGAAGCTTTCCCGCCCTCACCCTACCAGTTCGTGATCGATCCGTCCGGCCTGAAATACGTCTGGGCCCGATTCGTGTCGTACTTTGTCACTTCCAGCAACTGCGTCAGCTTGGACATGTCGAGCTGCACGCCGAGTCCTGGCCGGTCGTTGGGCCAGAGCTTGCCGTCCTTGTAGTCGGCGAATAGGGGCAGGTGGGGGATCGAGCGGCCCGAGAAGCCATATTCCATCAGCAGCGGCCCGGAGAACGTCCCAAGCGAATTCACCAGTGCCGCCGTGGCAATCGGCCCGGTGAAGTGCGGGATGATGCCGACGAAATGGGTCTCGCAGATCGCCGCGATCTTCATCATCTCGGTGATGCCTCCGACGTTGGGCAGCGTGGCGCGCACCCAGTCGATGTCGTGGTCCTCCACCAACTTGTTGAAATCCCAGCGGTTGCCCCACTCCTCGCCAGCGGCGATTGGCACCTTGACCATCTTCCGCAGCCTGGGCAGGTCGTCATTGAAGGCCTCGGCTCGGACCGGATCCTCGACAAACAGGGGGGCCAGGGGCTCGATCAGGTTGGCACCGCGGATGGCGTCCGAGAGGTCGAAGCGCTGGTGGAAGTCGATGCAGAAATCGCCGTTCTTGCCGACGCCTTCGCGCGCTTGGACGCACTGCTCGTAGAGTTCGTTGACCTTGACTCGGGTATTGAAAGTGGTGTTGGCAGGGGTATCGGCGGCACCCATGCGGAAGGCGCGGAAGCCGGCGGCAACGGTTGCGGCTGCGCGTTCTTTCAAAGGCATGCCGGGCTTGATCCCCGGCACCGCACCGCCCGTGTTGTAGCATTCGCAGTGGTTGCGCGTCATGCCGCCTAGAATCTGGTGCACCGGCAATCCGAGCGCCTTGCCCCGGATGTCCCACAGCGCCAAATCGAGAGCCCCCTGCGCGTGCGTCTTTTCGCGTCCCGGCGGGTAGAAGAACGAGCGCTGCATGTCCTGCCAAAGCCGCTCGATGTGCTGCGGATCCTGCCCGATCAGCCGCCCCGCGCATTGACGGATGGTGTCCGTGAACCCGCCTTCGCCGATGCCCGTGATCCCGGCGTCGGTCTCGATGGTGACCACGGTATCCGCCTGGTTGAACAGAGGATTCGGGTTCTGCGGCGCGTAGGCCCGCACCCGGGTGATCTTCATCTTCGGCAGTGCGGCTTGCGCCAATGGAAAACGTGCCAGTGCCCCGGCACCGGCGATGGCGGCGGCTTTCAGGAATGAGCGTCGGTTCATCTGTTAAATCTCCTTGAGCAGCCAGCGCATGGCCTGCTTCTGCAACTTCACGTATTCCGGATTCCACAGCGCGTGGATGGTGTGCCCGATGGATGTAAACACGACGCGCCCTTTGCCGTAGTCGTACGCCCAGCCCGCCACCGACGTGGTGCCGTATTTGTCGAAGGTCAGGCCGTCGACGTTTTCCGCTTCCAGCAACTGGTATTTCTTGTCCTTGTCGTACTCGACGTAGTGCTGTTCGTCGTTGACGAAGAAGTCCTTCACGCCCTTGGTGATGGGGTGGTTGGAGTTGACCACCTTCACTTTGAACGGGCGCAGGGTGGGATGTCCCAGATACGCGCCACCCATCACCTCGCGGTAGGTTTTCGACGTGACCGAGACGTGGCTGTTGTTGTGCACCGAGTAGAAGCCGCCGCCGTTGTTGACAAAGTCCTTGACGGCTTGCGCCTGTTCCTCGCGGAGCCAGAACTCGGACTTCGGGGCGGGGAAGTCCTTCGGATTTTCGAGACCTGCCTCGTAGTGGGTGTAGGCGTCCGGGCCGAGATAGCCTTCGGGCCAGATCATGCCGTCGCGCAGGCTGACGAAGACGTCGTAGTCCTTGAGCAGGGGCGCAGAAAGTTTGTCGTAGAGGGTCGTGTAGTCGACCGTCACGTTCAGGCCCTGGTAGATCTTGGTCAAGGCGACCCGGATGTAGTCCGAATTGTGGTAACGGTCGCCGATGAGCGCCAACACCCTTCGTGATTTTGTTTGTTGCCCAAAAGCCAGCCGGAACATGCCGGAACCCAGCGCGATGGCGGTACCGCCAACGAACGATCTTCGGTCCATAAAACGCCTCCTAAAGCTTCTTGCCTTCCACTTTGACGTTGCGCGCGAGGCCCGACGTCTCGTTGATCACGGCTTGTACTTTATCACCCTCGAAATGAAGGGCGAACGAGTAATGGTTGATGTTCGACACGAAGTTCAGATCCAACAGGAAATCCGTCTCCGAAGTCCACTTCCCGGTCGCCCCGGCCAGCAGTCCCAGAGGGCCCCAGGGGCCGAGCCGGTACACGCCGTCCAGCCCAACGGGGAACGACAACTCCGTTCCCAGGTACTTCACCTTCAGCTTGGCCTCGGTCTTGCCGTCGAACGTGAATTGCAGGCCGTCGATCCGCGACGCGTTGCGGGGAAACTCCCAAGCCGCCCCCGAGACCTTCGCCGCCAGGGCGGGCAGATCGGAAACCGGCGTCGGCGCAGGGGCCTTCGCCGCTTCGGCCACTTTCTCCCGGAGCTCCTTCACGGCGTCCGGATTCTCCGGCAGCGGAGTGGATGACTTCACGGAGCCTGCGATCGGCGGACCCACCGCCGTCCCCGGATAGCCCGCCCCGGTCACCACGACGATCATGTCCTTGTCCTGCCAGACGGCCACCCGCTGGCCACCCCGTCCGTTGCCCCCGAATTCGTCGTTCCCTCCGACCTTGTCCAGCCACCAGCCATAGCCGTAGCCGCCGTCGGGACCGCGCCCTGGATCGGCGCGCTTGGTGATGGAATCCTTCACCCATTGCTCGGACACGATCTGCTTGCCGTCCCATTTGCCGCCATGGAGGTAGAGGTAGCCGATCTTGGCGAAATCGCGCGGATAGAAATGGCTGTTGCCCCAGCCGTGCGTGCGTCCTTGGTCGTCCGAGGGCCAGGCCACGTCGTGGATTCCCAGCGGCGCGAACAGATTCTTCTTGCCGAACTCCAGCAGCGACTGGTGCGCGGTTTGCGAAATGATCGACGACAGGACGTGGTAACCCGGACTGCAATAGCCGAACTTGGTGCCGGGGTCGTACTTCACGGGCAGCGCCAGGGTGAACTTCGCCCACTGGTTGCCGCGCCGCATGTCCTCCAGTTCGCGTTCACCGGGGAGGAAGCCGCAGTCGAGCCCGGCTTGCATGGAAAGCAGGTCGCCGACGGTCAGTTTCTTGGTGCGCGGATCGGGATCTTTCGGGGCCTCGTCCGGGAAGAAGGAAAGGACGGGCTGGTCGACTTTGAACAGGCCCTTGTCGATGGCGATGCCGGTGATGGCGGCGGTGATGCTCTTGGTGACCGACGCCACGTCATGAGTGGCTTTGGGGGTGTAGGGGTAGAAATAGGAGTCCAGAACCACGTACCCGTGCCGGATGATCAGGATGCTGTGGACGTTCAGCTTGGACTTGGTGATGCCGTCCACCATCTTGGCGAGGACGGAGGAATCGATCCCTTGCGCTTCCGGCGTCGATTCGCGCCAGCCATTGGTGGGGTAGTAGGGGGTGGACTGGGCCATAAGGGTAAAGGGGAGCAACATCAGTAGGCAGGCCGGGAGACGGATGTGACGCATCGGCTCAAGGTTATCACCATATGCCTCCACATTCTTGGAGGGCCTTATTCGGACTACCCATCCCGCCATCCGATAATCAAACCATGCGGATGAGACTCCTCCCGGCCCTGTTCGCCATCGCCCTTTCCGCCCAAGCCCATGTCGGCAGCCCCGACGTCTTCTTCCAGGGCAGCGCCGGTCCTTACCCGCTTCTCGTCGCCATCCGCCCGCCCGACGTTATCCCCGGCATCGCCCGGATCGAGGTCCGCGTCCTCTCCGGCGACGTCACCCGTATCGAACTCACCCCCACCCCCATGACCGGCGAGGCCGCCAAGCACCCGCCCGTCGCCGACATTGCCGACCGTTCCGTCACCGACCGCAACTACTTCGAGGGCCAACTCTGGCTCATGGCGATGGGCTCCTGGGAGGTCCACGTGCGTGTCGTCGGCCCTCAGGGTACCGGAGAGTTGCCGGTGCCTGTGCCCGCCGTCGCCGTCAAGAGCAAGCCGATGGACCAGCCCACCACCTACTTCCTCATCGGGATGATGGTTTTCCTCTCAGTGGGCATGGTGGCAATGGTCGGGGCCGCCGTGCGCGAGGCCCGGCTCGCTCCGGGTGCTCCCGCCCAGCCGTGGGATCGCAAGTCGATCGGCTGGATGGCGTTCACCGCGTGCATGGTGTTGGCCATGCTCTGGGGCGGCAACGCGTGGTGGGCCAATGACGCCGCCAATTTCGAACGCCGCATGTACACGCCGCTCGGCGTCACCGTCACCCCTACCGGCGCAAATCTCGACATCCGCCTCTCGGACCCCGGCTGGCTCAACCTACGCAAGCTGGACGACCTCGTCCCCGACCATGGCCACCCCATGCACCTGTTCCTCGTCAGGTGGCCCGCCATGGACCAAATCTTCCACCTCCACCCCGAGCCAAAGGACACCGGCATTTTCGAGGCGGAGGCCCCGTCGATCCCGGCGGGAGACTACCACGTGTATGCCGACATCGTGCACCAGAACGGTTTCGCCGAGACGGCGGTGGGGAACGCGACCCTGCCGGCAATCCACGGGACGCCTTTGTCTGGCGACGACTCCGGCGGGGCTACGCCAGCGTCCGGCGACGTCTTTCCGCTGGGTGGCGGCTACCAGATGGTCTGGAAGCGCGATCCCGCCGCTGCCATCCACCCAAAGGCGATCCAGCTCTACACCTTCCTGTTGGCCGGGCCCGACGGCAAACCCGTCCCCGACCTCGAGCCCTACATGGGCATGGGCGGCCACGCCGAATTCGTCAAGAAGGACGGCACGGTGTTTGCGCACGTGCACCCGTCGGGCTCGGTCTCGATGGCGAGCGAGCAGATCGCCTCCCCGGTCGCCATGATGGGCATGCACCAACTGAATCCGGGCCCCGAAGTCTCGTTCCCCTACGGCATTCCGACCCCCGGGTCCTACCGCGTCTTCGTCCAAATGAAACGCGCCGGCAAGGTGGAAACCGGCGCGTTCGATTTCGACGTACGCTGACCGTTCATCACCCTGCAATCTTGCGCGCATACCATGTTAGTTACAGATGCGCCTCGCCATACTTTTCCTATCCGCCCTCTTTGCGTTCGGGCAGACTTCCGACACTTTCATCGAAAAGCCCTATCTCCAACTCGGCGATAGCCCCAAACTGGCCGCCTCGGAGAGCCTCGTGCTCCTCTGGCATACGGTCGAAAATACCGACAAATGGTCGGTGGAGGTAAAGACGTCCAAGGATGGCAACAAGTGGCGCGCAGTTGCCGCCCCGAACTCCACGCTGGTGGACGCGCCGGGTATCGACAAGCATCTGGTTTACCGGGCACATCTGACAGGCCTGGTCCCCGGCGGCGATTTCGCCTATCGGGTCCTGAAGGGCGGCACGCAAGTCTTCGAATCCACCAGCCGCGCCCGCAAGGCCGCCAACCAGCCCGTGAAGTTCGCCCTCTTCGGCGATACGGCCCAAAACACACCCGGCGAAAAGGCTATTGCCTTCGAGGTGTCAAAGGTCAAGCCCGACTTCGTCTTCGTTACCGGCGACATCGTCTATTCGGCGGGCAGGATCTCGGAGTACCGCGACAAGTTCTTCCCCATCTTCAATGCCGAGACCGCGAGTGCGGAAACAGGCGCGCCGCTGATCCGGTCGGTGCCCATGATTGCCGCTCCCGGCAACCACGACACGCTCCTCGCCAACTTCCAGAAATTTCCAGATTCCCTGGCCTACTTCCTGTACTGGGACCAGCCCCTGAACGGTCCCAAGGTCTCGGGTGAAAAGACTCAGCACCAGATCCTCGGCCACGAGGAGGCCCAGCCCGCGTTCCGCCAGGCCGCGGAAGCGCGTTACCCGGCGATGGCGAATTTCTCGTTCGACTACGGCAACGCCCACTGGACCGTCCTCGATTCCAACACCTACATGGACTGGAGGAACCCGGAACTCCAAGCCTGGCTCAAGAAGGATTTGGCCGCTGCGGCCGGTGCCACATGGCGCTTCGTGGCCTTCCACCATCCGGGCTTCAACTCCTCGCATTCGCACTTCGCCGACCAATGGATGCGCAACCTGTCCCCCATCTTCGAAGCGGCGAACGTGGACGTCGTGTTCGCCGGGCACGTCCACAACTACCAGCGCAGTTTTCCGCTGAAGTTCAAGCCGGTGGAGCAGGGTCCCAAGGGCGAGGTGGAGGGCGCATGGTCGTTGGACGACAAGTTTGGCGACGGCGCGAACGGCAAGCCGAACGGGCCCATCTACATCGTCAGCGGCGGCGGCGGGGCGGGCCTTTACGACATCCCGCAGATGAAGCAGCCGGGAACCTGGCAGTCGTTCACCAACAAGTTCATCTCCGACGTGCACTCGTTCAGCCTGGTGGAAATCGACGGCAAGACTTTCAAGTTCCGGCAGATTTCCGAGACGGGCGCGGAAGTGGATTCCTTCCGCATTTCCAAATAGTCGAGACCCAATAAAAAAAGGGGACGCCTCCGAGCGTCCCCTTTCAAATCTTCCACCCGGCGGCCTCCGAACCCCCGGGTGGTCGAGTAGGAATTCCATTCCCCTCTGGAACTGCAACGCGGACGACCTCCGAGCCTTCCGCATTCGCGGCGCTTGCCGCTTTCATCTACCAAGTGCAGTGAGGCGGGTTCGTGTTACAGGCCCAGAAATAAAAGCGTGTGGAGCCTTCATCGAGGGCCAAGGAATTTGCAGTTTTTCACTTCTTCCCGTAGAGCAGCGTGGTCAGTCCTTTGAGGATCCGGTTGCTCAGCTTCCCGAACGGATTGTCCGTAGTTAGGTATGTCCAGGTGGCACCCCGTTGCGCCGGGTCGATCCCCTTGTCCCGCGCCTCCTCGATCCGCGTCTGAATCTCCTCCGGCAGGATCTCCATCAGTTCCCGGAACATGCCGTCGATCCGCAGCAGGAATGCATGCAGCGGGTCGCGGCCGGTCCAGGAAACCCAATGGACCCCGTTGCGCAGTTCCGTCACCGTTGCCAGGTGCTCCGACCACAAATCGTCGACCACCCGCAACGCCACCGTGCGCTCGAACTCCGGCGAATCGCCCGTAAGCACCTCCTGTCGGTATCCGTGCAGGATCTTCCGCTGCCCCTCCAGTGTCCCCTCGTACTTCTGCAGGAACAGCCGGATCTCCAGGTTCTTGCCCTCCACGATGCGCTGCACCGATTCCGGCGTGTACTGGTGCCAGTCGATGTCCTCGGCGTATCGCACCATGATGTCGTCCTCCAGCGAAACGATGAAGCGCGAACTGCCCGGATCGCCCTGCCGCCCCGCTCGTCCCCGGAGTTGGAAGTCGACGCGGCGTGCTTCGTGCCGGTTGGTGCCCACGATGTGCAGGCCGCCGATTGCAGCCACTCCTTCGCCCAGCCGGATGTCGGTGCCCCGGCCCGCCATGTTCGTCGAGATCGTTACCGCCCCGCGCTCCCCGGCCCCGGCTATCAGGACGGCCTCGCGTTCCTCGTGCTTGGCGTTCAGGACTTGGTGGGGCACGTCGCCCAGCAGCAGGCTGAGGCGCTCGGATTCGCCAACGCTCGCGGTGCCCACCAGCACCGGTCGACCGGTCGCGTGCACGGTCCGTATCTCCGCCAGCAGTGCCTCCTCCTTGTCGCGGCGCGTGCGGTAGACCGAGTCCGGATGGTCGATGCGGATGACAGGGCGGTTGGGCTGGATCACCTCGACATCCAGATCGTAGATCTTGAGGAATTCATCGGCCTGGGTGGCGGCGGTGCCCGTCATGCCGCAGACATGCGGGTAGAGCGCGATCAGGTTCTGCAGCGTGATCGAGCCCAGAATCCGCCCTTGGGTCTTCATGGCGACGCCCTCCTTGGCCTCGACGGCGGTATGGAGTCCGGCGGGCCAGCGGCGGTCTTGCGCGACGCGGCCCTTGAACTCGTCTACCGACTCGATCGCGCCGTTCTTGACGATGTAGTCGACATCGCGATGCAGCAGCATGTGGGCGTGGGCGGCGTCCTGCACTGCTGTGAGGATCTGGAGGTTCTCTTCGGCAAACAGATTTCCGCACCCGAAAGCGGCTTCGACGCGGCGGATCCCCTCGTCGGTCAACGTGGCATTGCGGAAATGCTGCTCGGCCTGGTAGTGGAGGCCCGGGTGCAGTTGGCGCACGAGCCGGTCGGCGCGGATGGCGAGGATTTCCTCCTCGAACTCGCCGCCCGCGATCACGAGGGGGATGCGGGCCTCGTCGATCAGGATGGAATCGGCCTCGTCGATCACCGCCGACGAGAAGGGCCTGTGGACCTGTTCGGACGGCTGGAGCGCCAACTGGTCGCGGAGGTAGTCGAAACCGACTTCGTTGGCCGTGGCGTAGGTGATGTCGCAGGCGTAGGCGGCCTTGCGTTCCTCGGGTGTCATCCCTTGCTGGATACAGCCGACCGAGAAGCCGAGACGTTGGTAGATCACGCCCATCCAGAGCGAGTCGCGGCGCGCCAGGTAGTCGTTCACTGTCATCACGTGGACGCCACGCCCCTTCTTGGCGTACCAGACGACGGCGGGGACGGCGGCGAGGGTCTTGCCTTCGCCTGTCTGCATCTCCGCGATGCGGCCGCTTGCGAGGGCGAGCGCGCCTCTCAACTGGACGTCGAACATGTCGAGGCCGAGAACCCGCTTCGCCATGACGGCGGTTATCGCGAGTACGGTCTCAAGCTCGGAGGTTTTGGCGCAGATGGAGCGCAACTCGGCGTCCGGGAGGGGGTCGTACTCTGCCCGCAGACGATTGATCTTCTGAATGGAACTCTTGGCGGCATCGCGCAATGCCGGAAACAACGAACGTAGAAATGGACGCATTTCACCCTCCCTGGGGTATAAAACGGTAGGCATGGACGTGAACGTGGCGCACGCAATCTGCGCGCCCACAACGCGATCAAACGAGAATGTCGCTGGAGTCCAATGCAGGGGGAGGGAGTTGGAACCGGAACGGTGCCGAAACAGCAGGTATGGGCGTAACCGCGAGTGACGCCCGCGCGATGCAGACCCGAGCTTCGAACTTCACAGCCCGCGTTCGGGGCTTTTCAATTTCGACCGATCCGCCGGAGTTCCGCGATTCCACAACACGGGTCACCCCCGATCGGATCTGCGCGAACGGGTCGGTGCGCGTTGTCGGAGTCGCATGCACAGCGCCAAGCGCGAGCAGGGCTGCGAGCAGCCATGCGAGACGTCTTGGATTTAGGCGCGACTTCGGCACTGGTACCAACTATAACGAACGGATTCCGCCGCGCGTTCGGTCAACCAAAAACCGGCTAGCCCCCGCCGTCGTCCGAATAGTGATACAACATCTGAAGACGATGAACAGAAGAACCTTCCTTGCCTCCAGCGCCGCCGCGGCAGCCGCCGTCGAGGCTTCCGAGCAGGCCGCCACCGCCGCGCCCATGTCGATCCCCATCATCGATTGCCATATCCACCTCTTCGACACCACCCGCAAACAGGGCGTGCCGTGGCCCGACAAGAAGGACACCGTCCTCTACAAGCCGGCCTCCATGGAGCGCTACCGCAAGCTCGCGCTGCACTTGGGCATCGTTGGGGCCATTGAGGTCGAGGCCAGCCCCTGGTACGACGACAACCAGTGGGTGCTCGACATTGCCGAGAAGGACAAGGTCCTCGTCGGCTTCATCGGCGACCTCGAGCCCGAAAAGCCCGAGTTCCGCAAGCAGCTCGACAACTTCCACAAGAACAAGCTATTCCGCGGCATCCGCTACGGCAACCTGTGGGACCGCGATTTCACGGCCAACATCGGCAAGCCCGAATTCATCGCGGGCCTGAAGGCTCTGGCAGACGCCGACCTCGTCATGGACAGCGCCAACCCCAATCCGCGCCTGATCAACGACCTGCTGCGCGTCACCGACAAGGTGCCCAACCTCCGCATCGTTCTCGACCACCTGCCGCGCATCGAAAAGCCTTCCGATCCCAAGGCCCTCAAGGCCTACCAAACGGACTTGGCCGAACTCGGCAAGCGCAAGCAGGTCTTCGCCAAGGTTTCCGGCGTCGCCAAGAAGGTCAACGGCAAGGTGCCCGACGACTACAACTTCTACAAGGCCACCATCGACGAGATGTGGGCCACCTTCGGCGAAGACCGCCTGATCTACGGCAGCGACTGGCCGAACAGCGACCTCTGGGCAGAATACCCGGTCGAACTGAAGATCGTCCGCGGCTACTTCGAGGCCAAGGGCAAGGCGGCTGCGGAGAAGTACTTCTGGAAGAACTCGCTGGCGGCCTACAAGTGGATCCGGCGCGACGACAGCCAGCCCAAGTAGTGCTCCACCCCTTCGGCGGAACGGTCTTCGGGCCGTTCCGCAACAGCATCACCACTCTCCAGCAACCCATGTCCAAAACAGTTGTGCTACCTTTTGTTTTGGAGGCCTGAAAGTTGGTCGATCCCGTCCGGCCTCGTTCCGTCTGTAATCAGCTTTCAACATCCATTGACTACACTTGAAAAGCTTGATGCCTTGGAAGCCGGTCTTGAGGCCCTGCGTACCAAATTCATGCCCGTAGCGAGCTCCGAAACACTCCGCAGGGAAATGGACGGTTGCGAACTGACGCTGGCCGACGCGGCGCTGGTTCTCGAGTACCCGGTGGCCACCGTGGAAGATTGGCTGACCGGTGGCGCTCCCGTTCCGCGGCTGGCGGTCACCACGCTCCGGCTTTACCGGCGCATGAGTTTGACGGAGCGACGTCGGCTGCTCAAGTCCGCAATCGGATCGGACTCGCTGTTGGCACCGCTGCTGGATCTCCGGCCCGAAGCGGTCGGGGAAGCCGCCAGGGAAGCCGCGCCGGTGCCTGCGCCTCCGGTGGCCGTTGCCGCGCAGCGAGAACCCTTGATTCCGGAGCCCGAACGTGCCTCCACTCCACTCCCGCCGCCGCAGCTCGCACCACTGCCAACCCCGGCAGGGGGTGCCGCAGCGGTCGCCGTTGCAAGAATCTTCGGGACCAGCCCCCAAAAAGGGTCGGTCCATCCCTTCTCCCGCATTGAGGACTTATAAGAACATGAGCACTGAAAACAACGCCATCGCAAACGATACAGCCAAGGCCGCTTCCGCCGAGAAGCCGCGCCTCATCCTGACGCACGGTGAAAAGGGCGGCGTCGGCAAGACCACCGTCGCCCGCGTCCTGGCCGACTATCTCAACGCCCGCAAGCTCTCTTACCGCGCGTTCGACGCCGAGGGCAACACCGGGCAGCTCCTCCGCTTCCACAAGAACGAGACCTCCTCGGTGGACGTCGGCGATTCCACCGGGATTGCTCCGGTCCTCGACTACGTCATGGAGGGCGGCCACCGGATCGCGCTGGTGGACCTTGGCGCGCGTTCGGGCGAAGACCTCCGCACTTGGCTCTACAAGGGCGGCGCGCTGGAGGAAGCCGGTTCCGGCGGACTCGGGATCACCGTGGTCTACGTGCTCGGCGGGGCCGTCGACAGCGTCGGGCATTTGAAGGAATGCTTCCAGCAGTTGGGCCGCGACGTCAACTACGTCATCATCCGCAATTTTGGCGTGGCGCAGAAGTTCGAGATCTACGACAATTCGAGCATCCGCAAGGATGTGTTGGCCGCCGGGGCTCGGGAAATCGCACTGCCGCCGCTCGACGGTGCCGTCTACCAGTCCGTCGACCGCTCCAGCCTGGCATTCTCGACCTATGCCGAATCGGCCGGGACCCATGGTGGCTTCACCGAGAAGCGCTATTGCCGCACTTGGTTGCGGGAGTGCTTCGCGGCTCTCGATCCGGTTGCCGACCTGCTGAAGTAGTCTCAGTTTGACCGGGTGAACTCCCCGAGGCCGGCGAGGACCCGCAACAGCGGGTCCAACTCCAGCTTGCCCGGATCCTTCGCGACCTTGACGGAGAAGTGCTGCCGCTTCTCCGTCATTTCCGCGTGTCCCACGCCAGACGCTGGTGCGAAGTCGAAATCCAGCCGGTAGGCCGGGCCCGGCTGCGTCTGTGCCAAGTCGATTTCGACCGTACCCTTGGCCGAGTCGAACCTCCAGCGTCCGGACACCTTCGGCGACCCCGCGCGATTCAACCACTGTTCGAAGAACCAGCCTAAATCCTGTCCCGACGCCTGCTCCATGACCTGCCGAAGTTCGGCGGTGGAGGCGTTGGAGTCACGGTATCGGCGGTAGTATTCGCGGATGCCGGTACGGAACACCTCGTCGCCCAACCGGATCCGCAGCATGTGCAGGACCCACGCGCCCTTTTCATACACGATGCGGTTCAGCACCTTCGACATGTCCGACAGGTTGCCATGCCGAACCGCTGCTCCCGGCAATTTCGGCTCCAGGTCGAGGACCACTTCGCGGCTTCTCCGCAGGCCATCGGCGAAGCCGTCACGTCCCTCGTAGTGTTCGCGATACAGAAGCGCGAAGTAGGTGGCGAAACCCTCGCTCAGCCAGACGTCGTCCCAATCCTTCTCCGTCACGGAATCGCCAAACCATTGGTGGGCGACTTCGTGCGCCACCAACGAATCCACACTCTGGACAAGGAGGTTCTGCTCCCCGTAGAAGATCGAACTCGCGAGTTCCATGCCGCCGCCGAACCCGAGGGCTTGGACACCCGCCAGTTTCTCGTAGGGGTAAGGCCCCACGTACTCCGCAAAGTAGGAAACAGCCCGGCGCATGGGGGATTCCAGCGCGGGTGCGGCGGGCACCTTGTCCTCGCGGAAGACCCAGCTCTGCAATGGCACCCCGGCCGCCGCTCCGAACGTCTTCGACGCAAATTCCGCCACTCCGAGCGCGTTCAGCCAAGGCGCGATGGGAATGGACTGCACCCAGTGCGTCAAACGCATCCCGTCTGGAAGGTCCGTCTGGTCTGACAGCAGTCCGTTGGACACAACTTGGTAGTGCGCGGGTGCCGTCACCCAGAACTCGCTGGTTGCCTTGGCAGAGGGGTGGTCCACCACTGGCAGCCATTGCCGCGCATTGTCGGGCCAGTTGACACTGAAGAAGGCGCGGTTGCCATGGCGGTTCTTGCCGATGAAGAGGCCCGACCGCGGTATGCCGTGGTAGCGCACAGTAAACTCGGCGAGCCCCTCTGTCGCCGGGAGATCCATTTCCAGCCGTCCGCCGCTGTGCCGGAAGCCGACCGGCTTGCCTCGGGACGAAATCTCGCCCACTACCATCGAGTCGGCCAGATCCAGCCAAAACGACTGCTGCGGACCGTGCCGAAGGACTTGGACCCGCAACGTGGTTTCACCGGAAATCTCGTTGGAGTCGTCGCGCAGCGTGACCCGGAATTGGTAGTGCTCCGGTCGGATGGACGCCTGGCGCGGATATGTATCCGCGGCCAGACCACTGGCCAAGGCTAGCACAACGAATCCAGTCCGAAAGAGGGTGGGCATCGTTCCAACGTAACGCACCGCACGAGGGCATTCCATCCGGCGGTCTCAGTTTCCAGCGGATCGTGACAAGAAATACCGCCGATTGGGATCCTGTGGATTGCTCCCGACCTCGGCCACCAGACCACGCCCCACGAGAGCCGCCAGCCGAGTTCTGGCTGTCCGCGCGGAAACGCCGATTCGATTTGCCACCTGCGACGTGGACAGTCCTCCGGGCCCGTCGGCAAGCGCTTCCAACACGGCCCGGTCCCGCTCATCGCGATCAGGGTCCGTGACGCGTTTTGCCGACAAGGTGACCCGGAAATGGGTTCCAATCTCCTCGAACCGAGGCTCCACCAGCCCCTGTTCCCGACAGGCTTCAACCATGCGCTGGATTCCGCTCCCCCACTGTTCGATCAGACCAAGTTCTTGGAAAACCCTGCCAATGACCCGGTTTCGTAGCTTGGAGATCCCCCGCCGGATATCGTCAATCGTCAGACCGAAAGGTAAAAGACCAGGATTCTCGATTTCGATCCGGTCATCGAACATGGCCACTCGGATCGGCGCGCCCGGCTGTGCATAATCTGCATGGACGATTGCGTTCATGATTGCCTCCCGGAGCACGACCGGGGGAAACGTCCACACGTCGGTACGTCGGACCGGTCCGATGACGGATTCCTTGGACATGTGCTTCCTGAGAAACAGAACTACGTCCTCGGATGCTGCTGGAAGAAACGATTTCGACCGTGAGCACGTGCGTCTTGCGCCATGGGATCACGTCGATTGACGGAACCAGTTTTGGCGCGAGCTGGTCCGCAATCAGATTGGCTAGTCGCTCCTCCTCGGCGAGGATGTTGCCAATGCCCTTCACTTCTTTGGTCGCGTCTTCCACTCCTAAGACAAGAACACCGCCCGACGTGTTCGCGAAGGCCACCAGAGCCTTCAGGACTCCATCGGGTTGACAGATCCCGCTTGAATTCGAGCGTCTTGCCTTCGGTCTGGCTGAGGAGCGCAATCAGGTCCACTACTCTGCATTCTACTCGGAAGGGCCTAGGTCTGCCGACCTTCCGAGTCGAACGAGTGATCGACCGGCTGTGCCCACCTGCTATCCTTCCAATCGGCACCCGCGTTCATGCTCGAAAACGTCAACTTGAAACGGAAACTGTCGGACGCAGAGTACGCGAGCGTCCTGCCGGGCCTACAGCGTCGCCTGTACGACCTTGAAAAGACCTGCTGGGATCACCGAATTTCCTCGATCATCGTCTTCGAGGGCTGGGATGCCGCGGGCAAAGGCACAGCTATTTCCACCCTTACCCAGCGCCTCGATCCGCGTGGCTTCAAGCTACACTCCATTTCCGCCCCCAGGGCCTTCGAACTCAACCGGCCCTGGCTGCGACGCTTCTGGCTCCTGGTTCCACCCGCCGGTGAAATGGCCATCTTCGACCAAAGCTGGTACAGCCGCGTTCTTGCGGAGCGGGTCGAAGGCTTGGTGCCCGAAAAAGATTGGCGCGCGGCCTACAGCGACATCATCGACTTTGAGCGCACGCTTGCCGACGACGGTACCGTTATCGTCAAGTTCTTCCTCCACATCAGTCGCAAGGAGCAGGAGAAGCGCTTCAAGGCCATCGAGGCAAATCCGCTGGAAGCGTGGCGCGTCACCAAGTCCGATTGGGCGCGCCACAAGAAGTACGCGGAATACCTCGCGGCCTCCGAGGACATTCTTGACCGCACGGAGGAGTCCCACGCCTCCTGGACCATCGTGGAGGCCACCTCGCGCCGCTGGGCCCGCACCAAGATTCTGCGGGCGGTGATCGCCGCCCTGGAACAGCGGCTGGGGACACTCACGCCGCCCATGGAGACTCCAGAGCAGGCCGCTGCTGCCGACGCCGAGTCCGTTGACGCGATCGAGCCGTTGGACGACGGCGGGGAGTCCTAGGGTCATCCTGGAAAACGCCATGCTCGAAAACCTGGATCTCTCCCTTTCCATCCCCCGCGACGAATACGCCGCCGAGTTGACCCGGCGCCAAGTCCAACTGCGCGAGCTTGCGCTGCAAGTCTACGCGCGCAAGCGCTCGGTGATGATCGTCTTCGAGGGTTGGGATTCCGCCGGCAAGGGCGGTGCCATCAAGCGGATTACCGAAAAGATGGACCCGCGAGGCTATTCCGTGTTCCCGATCAGCGCTCCTACCGCGGAGGAAAAATCGCGCCACTACCTCTACCGTTTCTGGCTGCGCTATCCGGAGGATGGCCAGATCGCCATCTTCGACCGCAGTTGGTACGGTCGTGTCCTGGTTGAGCGCGTGGAAGGTTTCGCGACCCCTGCGGAGTGGAAGCGCGCGTACCGCGAAATCAATTCCTTCGAGCGCCAGATGCGCGACTACGGGACCATCGTGGTCAAATTCTGGCTCCACATCTCCCGCGAGGAGCAACTTCGCCGTTTCGAGGAGCGCCGCGCGACCCACTACAAGGCCTGGAAGCTGACCGAGGAAGATTGGCGCAACCGTGAAAAGTGGCCCATGTACGAGGAAGCGGTCGAGGAAATGCTGCTCAAAACCAGCACCAGGCCCGCTCCATGGACCATGGTGGAAGGCAACGACAAGTATTTCGCCCGGATCAAGATACTGACCAGGCTTGTGGAGGCACTGTCTTCCGAATTGGACTACAAGCCTGCCGACCCGTCCTTCCTGAAGGACAAGCCGGTCCGGAAATAACAGGCCCGGAATTTGTAGGGGGTGCTCTGCTACCCTGACAAAATCCATGCCACGCGAAAACACGAAATCCTTCAACCGAAGAACGCTGATGCAGCTAGTGTCGGTGCTGGCCACCACGGCCCCGGTGCTTGCGGAACAGGCCGCGCCGGTGCCTACTCCTGCCCCGACCCCGCAGGGGCGCGGTCGCGGTCGCGGAGAACAGATCCCGCAGCGGGTCACCAAGGATCAGATGATTGCCGCGCTGGCCATCCTGGGGCTGACCTATACGGAAGCGGAGTTGGAGATGGCCCAGCCTGTGGTCAACCGGGCACTAGTGACCTACGAGCAACTGCGCAAGATCGATGTGCCGCTCGATACCGCGCCGTCGATCTCGTTCTCGGCCATCCTCCCAGGCTTCCAACTTCCCAAGGGCACGGGGGCCTACCGCCCGCCGAAGGCACCCGCCCTCGTCCGCTTCAAGCAACCCGAGGAACTGGCGTTTCTCAACGCCGTGGAACTGGGTGCCATGGTGAAGGCAAGACGGATCACCTCGGAATCCCTGACCAAGATGTACTTGGAGCGGCTCAAAACCTACGCCCCCAGGCTCAATTGCGTGATCACTTTGACCGAGGATTTGGCGCTCGAACAGGCCAAGGCCGCCGACGCTGCTATCCGGCGCGGACGCCGGACGAGTCCGCTGCATGGCGTTCCCTTTGGCGCGAAGGACCTCTTCGACACCAAGGGGATCCTCACGACTTGGGGCGCGGAGCCCTACAAGCAGCGCGTGCCGGATTCCGACGCGACGGTGATCGAGAAATTGCGTGCATCCGGCGCGGTATTGGTCGCTAAGCTCTCTATGGGCGCGCTGGCGCAGGGTGGGCAGTGGTTCGGCGGCATGACCAAGACACCTTGGAACTACGATATGACGTCGAGCGGATCGTCGGCCGGGTCCGGCTCGGCGACCTCGGCGGGGCTGGTGGGCTTTTCCATCGGCACCGAGACGCTGGGGTCCATCGTGTCGCCCAGTACGCGCTGCGGAGTCGCGGGCGTGCGCCCCACCTTCGGACGCGTCAGCCGCCACGGGGCGATGGCGCTGAGCTGGACCATGGACAAGATCGGGCCCATCTGCCGGTCGGTGGCCGATTGCGCCGAGGTGCTGCGCGCCATCGCCGGACCCGACGGCAAGGATCTGACGGTAGTCAACGCGCCACTGGCGTGGGACGCGCGGAAGCCGTTGAAGTCGCTGAAGGTCGGGTACTTGGCAGCCGAGTTCGAGCGGGCAAATGAAAAAAACAAGCCGGTGCTGGACGCGGCGTTGGAGGCGCTGCGCAAGGCCGGAGTGAAGCTGGAGGCGATTCAGTTGCCGGAATTCCCGTTGAACGCGATCCGCTTCGTGCTCGACGCCGAGGCCGCCGCCGCGTTCGACGATCTGACGCGGACTCCGGGTGGTCTGGACCAGCTCTCGGGCCAGACTCCGGGTGATTGGCCGAACCAGTTCCGGTCGTCGAGGTTGATCCCGGCGGTCGAGTACATCCGGGCCCAGCGCGCGCGGACGATCTACATGGAGAAGTTCCAGCAGCTGATGGGGCAGTGGGACGCGTTCGTTTCGCCCACTGGCAGCCAGAGCCTGACCGCGACGAATTTGACTGGGCATCCGCAGGTGGTGGTGCCGTGCGGTTTCGTCGACGGCTTGCCGCAGGGGTTGCTGTTCACCGGGCGGTTGTACGAGGAGGGGACGCCGATGCGGCTGGCACTGGCGTACGAGCAGGCCACGGACTGGCACAAGCAACATCCGGTGTTGCAGACTTCGTAGCTAGGGTCGTACGTTCTACCGCTTGTTTTCTGTGTCCTATAGTAGTAGGATACTTCTATGCCCCGAGGCAACCCTTCACCGAAGCTCGCTATTACGATTGACCCTCTGGTTCACGAAGGCGTTCTTATCGCTGCTGCTCACGACGGGTTGAGTGTATCAGCCTGGATGAGCATGGCCGCGAGCGAGGCGCTCCACCGGAGGGCGGGGTTGGCGGCTGTGGCTGAGTGGGAGGAGGAGCACGGTCACTTCACCACTGAGGAGATGGATGCCGCTCGCCGCAAGATTCTAGCACAGCTCGGAGCGACTCGAAATGACCGGCTACCGGTATGACGGGTTTTTTCTTGGCATGAGGTTCGTCGTCTATGACGCCGCTGTCCTCGTGGCTGCGGAGAGAAGTGAAAGCCATGTATGGGCTGAACACAAGGCTCGTCTGGAGCTGGGCTCGATTCCCTTGGTTCCTGCACCAGTCGTCGCCCAAGTCAGCCGCTCCCCGCGACAAGCCCAGTTGCGGCGTTTCCTGAGAGGTTGCAGGATCGTGCCAATGGGAGAGATCGAGGCGCACGAAGCGGGCCGCCTCTTGGCAATGGCTAGGACAGCGGATGTTGTTGATGCGGTCGTGGTCACGGTGGCTCTGCGCCACAAGGCGGTGGTTCTGACCAGCGATACGGACGATATACAACGCCTCGTCGCAGCCGCCGGCGGCGATGTGCCGGTAGTGCCCATCTGAGGTCGGTGCGGATTGTCTAAACCACCGCTTCCCCCACAAGCGAATTCGGACCTGCCCGCGTCACCCGCACCGGCACGTAAGCCCCCGCCAACGCCTCCGCATCCCGCCCGGTGAAATTCAGCGTCCGGTGCTGCGACGTCTTCCCCATCCACTGGTTCAACGACTCGTGGCGACCCTCCACGTGCACTTCCTCCAGCGACCCGATCAACTGCGAATGCCGTCGGATCTGGATCGCCCGCTGCCTCTCGTTCAACAGCATGATCCGGCGCGTCTTCTCCTCCTCCGGGATGTGGTCGCCCATCGCCAGCGCCGACGTATTCGGCCTTTGCGAGTACTTGAACGCGAAAATCGCGTCGTATTGCACATCCTCCAGCAGGTCCAGCGTATCCTCGAAATCGCGCTCGGTCTCGCCGGGGAATCCGACGATGATATCCGTCGTGATCGCGATATCGCGCTTGGCGGCCTTCATCCACCCGATCCGCTCCATGTACTGCTCGCGCGTATAGAGCCTGCGCATGCCGTCGAGAACCTGCGTCGAGCCTGACTGCACCGGCAGATGCACGTGGTCGCAGAGGTTGGGGTTCGAGTCGATGGCGTCGATGATCGGCTTGACGAAATCGCGCGGGTGCGAAGTGGTGAACCGCACGCGCCGGATACCCGGAATGCGCCCGACCTCGTTCAGGATCGTGGCAAAATCCCAGCCGACGGGCGACGGGTCGCGGTAGCTGTTGACGTTCTGCCCCAGCAGCGTGAGTTCGGTGATGCCGGAATCGGCGAGCCGCCGGGCCTCCTCCATCACGCTCTCCGAGGTGCGGCTGCGCTCCGGCCCGCGCGTAAACGGCACCACGCAGTAGGCGCAGGCCTTGTCGCAACCCTCGATGATCGTTAGGAACGTGCGGAACGGGTTGTCGCGGCGGGTGTAGGGTGTATCGAAGGCTTCCGGATTGTCGAAGTCTAGGCCCGTGACGCGGCGGTTGCCCGATTCGATCTGCACCAGCATCTCCGGCAGTTTGGCGTAGCTGGCAGACCCGGCCACGAGGCTGACGTGCGGGGCCCGGTCGAAAATCTTGCTGCCCTCCTGCTGGGCCACGCAGCCGAGCAGGCCTATCACCTTCCCCTTGCCCGAATTCTTGAAGTGCTGGAGCTTGTTGTAAACCTTCTGCTCGGCCTTGTCGCGGATGCTGCAGGTGTTGTAGAAGATGTAGTTGGCCTGCTCGGGCGTCGCGACCTGGTTGTAGCCCTCATGCACAAGCGTACCGACCACCTTCTCGGAGTCGTGCGCGTTCATCTGGCAGCCAAAGGTCTCGATGTAAAAGGTCTTTTCCACTGTGCTCATCCCATTGTAGCGGGGACGGCTCGGGCGTTCATCTCACTTCGTGGCCTTCTCCAAGGCTGCCTTGAGGGCCGCAGTCTTCCCGGCATCCGCGGTGCCGTCGACGCGCCACAGCACATTGCCCGCGTGGTCGAGCAGCATGGCGTACACCGTCTTCTCGGAGTCGATCCCGAGTGACTCTTTGAACGGCTTTTTGTCGATGAAAAGCGTGATGGTGCGATCACGCTGGGCCTTGTCCTTGATGCCGCTGCGCATGCCGGTGTCGATGAACCAGCGTGTCATGCCGTTGAGTTTCGCGATTGTGGGCAGCTCGTAGTAGCCGACCTTGGGGAACGGCGCCAGCAACTGGGGGAGGACCGCCAGCCAAGTGTCGAGGTCCTTTTGTTGGTCGCGTTCGAACGCGATCAGGACCACGTTCAGGTCGCCCTCAAAGGCTCCGGGCATCGCAAAGGACTTGCCGCTTAGGTTGGCGGCGGTGATCTTGGGGAACACCCGCGGGGCGGGGGACTGGCCGAGCGCCGCAGTCGCAGCGACGAGAACTGGAATCATTATGCGCATCCTGACCACTGTAGGATGCGGCCCGCAACCGGGAGGGGTACTATTTCGTTAGGCCAGCAGGACTTCGGCCAGTGGCATTTGGATCTTTCCGTCGGAGGTCCGCAGGATACCATCGGAAGCTGGTTCCCACGACGTGGCAGTGATGCGCCAGCCGCGGTGACTCCAGGGATCGACGACCCAGATGTTGGGAACTCCGATGTCCAGGTAGTCGTCGAGCCGGGCTTGCATAGTACGGGTAGTGTCGTCGGGGGACAGAACTTCGATGCAGAGGTAGGGTGCCGCCGTGAAGACTTCCTCGTCGGGAAAAGGCCGCTCGACGAGAATTACATCGGGAATGCGGACTCGCGTCCGCGACACCCGCATCCGGGCTTCCGTAAATGGATGGACTCGTGACATGTCCGTATTGCGTCCCAGCCACAAGACGATGGCTGATTGCGCGTATGCGTGCTTCTTCTTTCCCACGTTCCGTTCCAATACTTCGCCGTCGATGAAATCGCAATCCGGCCGGTAACTGGTGGCAAGGTATTCGTCCAGCGAAATCAGTGTTGCGACGCCCATGGGGCCATCATAGCGCGGAATGGGTTGACAGGAAGGCGTCGAGTTCGGCGCGCGTGGGCACCGAAGGCTGCGCGCCCTCCCGGGTGACACTGATCGCGGCGGCGGCGTTGGCGAAACGCAGTGCCTCACGAAGTTCCGTACCTTCCGCCAAAGCGACCGCAAGCGCGCCGTTGAAAGTGTCTCCGGCGGCGGTCGTGTCGACAGCCTCGACCGCAAAGCCGGGGACGTGGAAACCCTCACCGTCGCTGAGGGCGAAACAACCATTCGCGCCAAGCTTCAGGATGACGGTTCCCGCCCCGAGCGAGGCAATCCGCCGTGCGCATTCCAAGGGATCCTCGGCGCCTACACCCGCGAGAGCCGCAGCCTCGGTCTCGTTCGGGGTGACAATGTCTACGTCCTTGAGGAAGCCGTCGGGGAGGGGACAGGCAGGTGCCGGGTCGAGGATTGTCAGCAACCCCTCTTCCCGCGCAATCCGCATCGCGGCGGCAACCACCTCGAGTGGCGTCTCCAACTGGAACAACGCAACTCCAGCGCCCCGGAAGACCCGGCGTATGGCCTCGGCATCCCCCGGCTGGATATCCGCATTTGCACCGGGCGCGACGACAATCTGGTTGGCTCCCTCCTGGTCGACAGTGATGAACGCGACGCCCGTCGGCTGTGTGCGGGAAGCTCCCACGGCGGAGACATCGACGCCCGCGCCAGCCAATCCAGCCTTCAGCCTGTCCCCGTAGGCATCCAAGCCGACACGCCCGATCATCTTCACCGGCATCCTGCCCGCAGCCAGCTTGGCCGCCGAAACCGCCTGGTTTGCGCCCTTGCCGCCGGGAATGGTGCGGAAGGCGTGGCCCAGAACAGTCTCTCCCGCCACGGGCAGGTGCCCCGTGCGCACGACGAAATCCATGTTCAGGCTCCCAACGACCACCACGCCGGACCGCATAAGTCCGCTACTTGGTAGTGTCGATGCCGTACTTTTTGAGCTCTTCCTGGTAGAAGCGCTTGGAGAGGATGTCCCACTCCTCGCTGCCCTCCGGGATGTCCTTCTTCATGGAGCGGACCTTGTCGCGACCGGCCTTGTCAGCCTTCTCCTCAAGTTGGAGGATGGCCGTGAACGCCTTCACGATCTCCAGGCGCACGTCGTTCTGGTCGCGCTTCAGACGCACTTCGCGCGATTTCCGCAACTCCGTGACCAGCTTGTGCGAGATGTCGGTGATCTTGTCGCGCGACAGTTTCATGCCGTCGTTGGCCTCGCGACCCGATGCCCGGACGATCTTCCGTTCCTTGATCATGGTGTTCTTGATCTTGCGGAACATGTCCTGGTAACCGACGCCTTCGCGCTTCATGTAGTCGCTGTACTGGTCGAGGAGCTCGCGCACCTCGTCATTCAGCTTGTCTTCGGCGTCCATTTCGGACGTGACGAGGTTGACTACGATTTCCGTGACACGCTCGGGAACCGCAGTCTCAATCGTGCCGGGGATCAGCCGTCGCGCAATCTGGCGGCCGAGGTAGGTGACGAATTCGCGGGGTAGAAGCATCCTTGTTGATTTTCGGACTGTCTGAGGGCCAGTGTATCATCTATGGTTATTGCGTCCAACAAACGACAAACCCACCCCAGCGGGCGGACCCTCCTGGCTCCCCGCTTTTTCGATGCTTCTGGTGTCGCTGATCAGCTACATCGACCGCAACACGCTCGCGATTTTGGCCCCGAAAATCCTCGCCGACACGCACCTGAACGCTGAGCAGTACGGGTTCATCATTTCCTGCTTCTCCATTGCCTACATGGTGGGAAATCCGGTCTGGGGGCGGATTCTGGACCGTGTCGGCGTGCGCCGCGGCATGACGGCGGCAGTCGGGCTATGGAGTTTGGCGGCCGGAGCCCATGCCTGGGCCAACGGGTTTTGGAGTTTCGGTGTTGCGCGGGCAGTGCTGGGCGCGGGGGAAGGGGCGACTTTCCCTGGCGGGCTACGGACGGTGACGCAGACGCTGCCGCCGTCGAAGCGGGGCAGGGGACTCGCCATCGCGTATAGTGGCGGGTCATTGGGCGCGATGATTACGCCGCTCATCGTCACCCCGTTGGCACTGCGATTCGGCTGGCAGGGGGCGTTCCTCGCGACGTCGTCATTCGGGTTCATCTGGTTGATCCTGTGGTACTTCGCGGGTCGGAACGTGGATGTGCGGCCTTCCGCCGAAGCCCGGAAGCCATCGGTTGGGGGACCTTCATGGAAGCACCCGGCGGTCTGGGCCTACATCTCGGCCTACGCGCTGGGGGCTGCGCCGCTCGGCATGATCCTCTACTACGCATCCCTCTACCTGAAGGCGCGTTTCCACTATGACCAGGCGATGTTGGGTCGCGTGCTTTGGATCCCGCCGCTCGGCTGGGAGGTGAGTTACTTCTTCTGGGGGATCATCCTGGACCGGATCGGACCGAGGTTTCGTGGGATGTTCCTGGCCTGCACGCTGCTGAGCCTGCCGCTGGCCTGGATGCACTCGATGCCGTCGGCGGGGTTGGTGCTGGCGGAGATGTTCGTGGCGATGTTCGCGTTGGCCGGATTCGTCGTCTTGTCGGTGGCGTGGGTCACGCGGGTGTTCCCGTCCGAGCATTCTGGGTTGCTATCCGGCATCGGCGCTGGGTCGTGGAGCGCCGTGGTGGCACTAACCAGCCCGGAATTCGGACGGTTGTTCGACCACTCCGGCTACGCGACGGCGTTCCAGATGGCGACAGTGTTCCCGGTAGTCGGATATATGTTGTGGCGGGTGTTGGAGCGGCGGTGCCGATTTCTCGAGGTCGGAGGCTAAAGCACTCCGGTAACAGGTTGATTTGACCGAGCCGCGACCGCGAGGGAGCGTTTATTCGTATGTCACTGGGAACCTACCGTCATCCGGATGCCCGATTCCTCGTCCAGAATCGTCGTCAGCGGCAGCCGCACAATCACTCCCAGTTCCCGATGGCCGTCCGTTGCCATTTCCCCGCCGATGCGCAGCCGGATCGCATTCCGCTTCCCCGCCGGTGTGATTGCCTCCGAATAGACATGGTCACCGGCAATGGAGTATTCGCGCTCCGGCAGCGATTGTCCGTTGACCTCGGCCTGGATGGTCAACAGGCGGGCCGTCGGGACGTGGAATCGCAACTCGAACCGGTCCGCCCCTACCGTGTTCTCCACCACGGCGCTACATTCCCGGCTGGTCCAGCGCCAAGCTTGGTTCTCGATCTCGTGCCATCCACCGGTCAGGCGAATCGTCGGCTCCGTCTTCGCGATCCGGCTCTCGGCGACGCAGAAGAAGCGGTTGTCGACCCCGTCTCCGGTCACGTTGGCCCGCACGATGTCCCACCCGCAGCGTTCCATCAGCCTCCGCATGCCGGCTTCCGAGAAGATCCAGTAGTTGGTGGGGTCGTTGATCAGTTCCCGCTCGCGCACCAGTTCCGCGATCGGTCCCAGCGTGGCGTCGGGCAGGATTCGGGTGGAAAAGATGCAATAGCGGCCGTGCTGGGCGATCCTCTCCATGAAATAATACGGGTTCTTCAGGTGGTAGAGTAGGCCCAGAGCCAGTACGAGGCCGTAGCGTTCGCCGTCGAGACGGAACTGGTCGTCGAACTCCACCGCCCGGATTCCGATGGACGACCCCAGTTCCCGCTTCAGGATCTCCAGGCCTTTCATTTGATTGGCGTTGGTTCCGGGCCAGTCCATCGCCGTTACCTGGCAGCCGCTGGACTCGAACAGGAACGAAAGATCGCCGTCGCCCGCGCCGAGGTCCGCCACCGGCTCGTCTCCCGCAAGCTTCAGAGCCGAGTCGAAGCCGTTGTCGAGGATGGCCTCGAACTGGGTCAGGTTCGCGAAAGTGTGGAAACGGTACCAGCCGTCGGGCTCGGGCCGGAGCCGTTTGCGGATCGCGTCCAAGCGGCGCTTCAATTGGTCGGCGGGCGAATTTCGGAAGAATCGATCAAGCAGGGACAAAACACTATTATCACTTGCCGTCTAGTGAGGCCCGCGCTTCCATTCCGACGTTGTAGCCTTCGTAGACCTTTTCGAAGACCGCGTCCCAGGATTCAGCACAGGCTTGCTGGCGCGCTGCGTCGGCCATCTTCCTGCGCAACTCGGCATCCTTGAGCAGTCGTGCCGTGTGCGCGATGAAGTCGGCATTCGACGCTGCCACGAATCCGGAAACACCGTCCCGCACGATGAACTTGGGCCCGCCGGAGTCGGTCACCACCGCCGGAACTCCCGACGCGAAAGCCTCCAGCACCACGTTGCCGAACGTGTCGGTGCGGGAAGGGAAGACGAAGACGTCCATATTGGCGTACCAGTCGGCCAGTCCGTCGCCTCGTTGGATGCCGGGGAGGTCCGCCGACTCCAGGTTTTCCTTGAGCCATTCCAGTTCGCTGCCGTCCCCGATGACCGTGAACTTGAATGGGGGCGCGCCGGCCTCCTGCAAGCCGATCTCAAGTTCCCGCAGGAATCGCACACTTTTTTCAGGCGTGATACGGCCAACGTAGCCGAGCCGCAGGATGCCGTCGTGGGCCGTGCGCCGCGCCGGATTGTAGAGCTGGGTGTCGATGCCGCGCTTCATCAGGAAAACCGGCTTGCCGGTGCGCTCGTGGATCATCTGCACCAGTTCGTCGTTGGGGGCGTAAAGCACGTCGCCGAGCTTGTAGAACGCCAGTACAATGGCCAGGATGGTCTGCGACATGGCGGACGACACGGACTCGCGTGCCGGGTCTGGAGCCCAGGATATGGCCTTGTCGAAGCGCATGGCCCCGAAATCGTGGAGGTTGGTGTGCCAGGAGATCGCAAGCGGCAGTTTCATCTGCTTGGCCAGTTGCAGACCGATCAAGCTGACGTCGCCGGGGCTCACAATGTGGACGATGTCGGGCTTGAACTCTTCCAGCATCTGGCCGATACGTGCGGCTTGCCGCCACAGCATCGGATCCTGCTGGAGGCCCTTGTCGAGTTCGAACGCCAGTGCGCCCCGTTTCAACTCTACGTGCTGGAGGTTGCCCTCCTTCCAGTCGCGCATTTCCGGCCCGCCGCGCACGCAGAAGAACGGATGCCCGTGACGACGCGCATAGTCGGTCAGTTGGCGACTGGTGAGAGCAACGCCGTTGATCTCTTCGAAAGTGTCGGTGAAGAACGCGACACGAGGAATTCGGCCCACATCGGAAGGATAGCGTGCGGATGGTTACGGGCGTATTACGACCCCAAAAACATGCACCCCGAAACGAATGCCACAATGTGAGGGATGCAAATTGCGTGTTATCCCACGACCTTGGCCGCCATGCTTTCCCTGCGACGCGGGGCACAGGGGCGGACGAGTCGCCCGATCACGGAAACTTCAGCCCTGAGTCGCTGGGTGGGGGAACGGTGCGGATGGTGCTGACCGTGGGCGATCCCGATTCCGTCTTCGACCAAGCGGTCCTGGCTGGTGCCAATATCGTAAGTCCCGTCCGCGAGCAGTACGGATGGCGGCTGGGCCGGGTCGTCGATCCGTTCGGTCACCACTGGGAAATCGGACGGCCGCTGTAGGTTTCCTATACCGACATGACGCCGGTGGTCGGCGCGGGCCACTCGACTTGCGCGCTCGCCGAGATCATCTCCTCCATCAACCGGCGGCTTTCGTCCGGCCAAGGAGCCGTCTTGCGCACATTCAGGTCGACGAAGGCGTTGATGCACTCGAAGATCGACGCCAGCCGGTCGCCGGTTTCATTCACCAGGAACATCAGGTAGTGCAGCCGCTTGGCATTCACTTCGAGCGCCCGGACGTAGACTGCGACCGACTCTCCGGGCATCACCTCGCTGATGAAATGCGTGTGGTGCTCCAGGTCCATCGTGCCGCTGTTCCGCGCCCTGTGCGATGCGTGGGTCAATCCATGCAGGTCATGCAGGACGTCGCCCGCGTCGTCGTAGACCACGGCATACCAGCGGACGTTGACGTGGCCGTTGGTGTCGGCCCACGAATCCGGAATGGTGGTGCGGTAAATGGGATCCCCGAGTTCGCGGATCTGCGCTGTAGAGAGCTTCGGTGGTTTCACAGGACTGGAGAGCGCAAGAGCCGCCGGGCCCGGCGCCAAAGGTCTTAGGAACTCCCGTTCAGCCGGGCCCGGCGGCGTTAGCTTGCGCTAGTTCTTCAAGAGCATGGTGCGAACGGGGGGGGTCGAACCCCCATGCCCTTTCGGGCGCTGGAACCTAAATCCAGAGCGTCTGCCAATTCCGCCACGTTCGCATACGAGTTGCTGGCTTGTTCGATTATAGCGCTTTGGGGTCGCGTGGTAACCTAAGGGAGTCGGTCCTCTTGGGACTGCATTTCCCTTGTCCCCATGGGAGCCGGTAGCTCAGTTGGTAGAGCATCGCACTTTTAATGCGGTGGTCCCGGGTTCGAGCCCCGGCCGGCTCACCATCCTTGTGAAATCCCCTCGAACCTCCGTTCTTGGTACCCTTGATTTCAAGAATGGTTCCCAAACTCGTCCGCCTGTCGTCTTGCCTCTTGTTGTTTGCGTGTTGTCTCGGTGCCGCTGCGCCTTCCAGCCACGAGCGGCTGAATGCGCTGATTGAACGCGAGTGGCAGTACCGCCTCCAAGATTCTCCTGAGCTTGCCACGCTGACGGGCGACAAACGCTTCAATGATCGTCTAGCCGACTATTCCGCAGCCGCATACAGCCGTCGGGCTGCGCACGACCGGGCTGCGCTCGCCGCCTTCCGCCGGATTCCCCAGACCGGCCTCACGCCCGAAGACAAGGTCAATCTGGCCCTCATGCTGGAGCAACTGGGCGTTAGTGTCGACGGGGCGCGCTTCCGGCAATGGGAAATGCCGGTGGACCAGATGGACGCGAGCCCGCACCTTGCCTACGCCAGCCTACCGCAGGACACTCCGTTCGCCGACACCGCCGACTACGAGAACTACATCAAGCGCCTCCGCGCCCTACCCAACGTCCTGGACCAAACGACAGCCAACATGAGGCTCGGCATGCGGGACCGCCTGATGCCGCCCCGGTATCTTCTTGAGGTTGCGGCCACGCAGGCGTTGGAGATCGCCGGAAAAGCCCCGGAGCAGAGCCTGTTCACCGAGCCGCTGAAGCGCTTCCCGTCGGGTGTGGCGCCCAATGACCGGACGCGGCTGGCCGAGGAACTCACGCGCGTCGTTGCGACCTTGGTGCTGCCCGCCTATGCCAAGTTCGGGCGCTTCGTCAAAGAAGAGTACGCGCCCAAGGGCCGCGCCGAGTTTGGTATCTGGGCGCTGAAGGACGGAGCCGCCCGCTACCGCCAAAACATCCGCGAGCGGACCAGCAGGGACGCTTCGCCGGATGAGCTGCACGCGCTCGGGCTTCAACAAGTGGCAGAGATTGAAACGCGGATGCTGGAACTGGCGAAGAAGCAAGGGTTTGCCGACGTGCCATCGTTCAACCGGCACATCCGGGAATCGAAGCAGTTCTACGGCGTCAGCGGTGCCCAAGTGCTCGGGCTCTACCAGAAGTACGCCGACCAGATGTACGCCAAGCTCCCGCTCTATTTCTCGCGGCTGCCGAAAAACAAGCTGGTCGTGACACCGATGGAGGATTTCCGCGCCGCGAACGCGGTGCCCGCCGACTACTCTGCAGGCGCAGGCGACGGGTCGCGACCGGGCCGGATCAACGTCAACCAGTACGACCCGACCCATCGGCTGCTGCTGAATGCCGAAGCCATCGCGTACCACGAGGGCGTGCCGGGGCACCATCTGCAGATCTCGATGGCCCAGGAGACGCAGTCCCTGCCCGCTTTCCGGCGGTACGCCGACTACACCTCTTTCGTGGAGGGTTGGGCGCTGTACTCCGAGACGCTGGCCCACGAGATGGGCTTCTACCAGGACCCGTACAGCGAGTACGGGCGGCTGCAGAACCTGATGTGGCGGTCGATTCGGCTGGTGGTGGACACCGGGGTGCACTCCAAGCACTGGACGCGCCAGCAGATGATCGATTTCTTCCACCAGCACACTGCCATGGACGACCAGAACATCGTCACCGAGGTGGACCGCTACATCGCATGGCCCGGCCAGGCGCTGAGCTACAAGTTGGGGGAAATGACAATCCTGCGTATGCGGGCCAAGGCGAAGGAAAAGCTGGGTGACCGCTTCGACATCCGCGCGTTCCATGAGGCAGTGCTAGACGGCGGTGCCCTTCCACTGAGCGTGCTGGAACAGAAGCTGAACGACTGGCTTGCGGGAAGATAGCGGTCGCATGCCCCAAAAAGTAGACTGGTGTCCGTCGAAGCCGCGATCCAAGTGATTGGCGGCAAATGGAAATTGCTCGTGTTGCGGTCGCTCTTGCTCAACGGGCCGCAGCGGTACAACGAGATGCTGGGGACCGTCAGGGAGATCAGCGCGAAGGAACTGACACGCAATTTGCGCGAACTGGTGGGTGCGGGATTGGTCGCCCGCGATCCCGGGATCGGTCCGGTGGCACGGTATCAACTCACGGTACTGGGGCAAGGGCTCATGCCAACGTTCACCAGTCTGCTGAGTTGGGGCATGCACCTTCGGCCGGCGGCCTAGAATCCCCCAGCGCACTTTCCGGTTCGTTGACAGGTCAGTGAGACGAACGTGAGAATGGTCCTACAGGAGCAGAGAATGGAATCCAACACCGGCACCAAAGAAAATCCCTGGAAGCTGAAGACGCCGCCGGGAACCTCGGAGTTCGAAGCCTACCGCGATGAGGCCGCCACCCCGCCCGCGCTCGTCGTGCAAGTGGGCACCACACAACTGAAGTACCACTTGCGTTGCATCGAAGACCTGCACGCGATGTTGAAGGAGCGCGGCGACTGGGTACTCCTCGGCAGCGCGGACGAGCTGAAGCCCGCAGCCGAAGGCACGGTGGAATGTTGGGGCCGCTCGCCGGAGAACCCGGTCGGCGGGTGGTACGGGCTCAGGAAGGGCTATAGGGGCCGCTTCGGCATGTATGTCCCGATGGTCCTCAAAGTCCTCGGACTGGCCGAAGTCGAAGACAACCCCCGGAACAACCGCATGCGGGCAGTCTAGGCGACTACCCGACCAACTTGAATGCCGCTTCGGTTACCGGCACCTCGAACAGCGGGGCGGCAACACCAACGGGCTCTGGTGCCAGCAATTCCGGCATTGGAGCCGACACGAAGAAGTTCCGCACCTGCTTGGCGAGAATCGATGCCCAGCGGTTGGCCTTCTTCTTCCGGGCACTGTCAGTGGCGATACCAGTGCTGGCGTACATTTCGCGGTACAGCCGCGAAATCAGCACGAACGCTATGCGCGACTTGAACGTCGGGCAGCACACCGAGCGTTTCCAGACGTTGCCCCAGTTGTAGAATCGGTCCCAGACGCCCTGGGTGCGCTCCCGCATCTCCTCCGAACTCATCGTCGGGTGCGGCATGAACATCTTCGGACGCTTGTCCTGCGGGATCAGCCAGTGGCGCGTGATCGGAATGCCGTCCACTGTCGGCGGCGTCGGCCCGAGCGACTTTTCCCAGTGCTCGAAGTCGACGGTCCCAGCGAACGGTGTCAACATGACGAACTGCGCGAAAGTAACCCCGGCGCGTTCGGCAACATCACAGGTGGCCTTGAAGGTGTCGGCGCGGTCCGTGGGCAGGCCGAAGATGAACGAGCCCAGCACGTGGACGCCGTTCTCCTTGAATACCTGGAGGCGCTTCACCAGTTCTTCGCCGACGTAGTTGAAGTCCTTGTAGACAGACTTCAGACCCTCGGGGGTGACGGCCTCGACGCCGACCAATGCGCCGCGGATGCGGGCCTTTTTCATGGCTTGCAGGAACGCCGGGTCCTCGGCGGCCTCCATGGTGATTTGCGTGAACATCACCATGTCCTTGGGCAGCTTGGAGAGTTGCTCCATGAATTCAAACCGTTCGGCGCGGGTGGCCTTTAGCTGCTCGACGCGGGCTTGGTTGTTCTGGCGTTCGGCGAGCCGGATGTCGGTCAGCGAGACCGGGTAGAAGTTGTCGTCGGCCAGCGCGATGAAGCGGAAGCCCTTGCGGCGCAGTTCCACGATCTCCTGGACCACCACGTCGGTGCCGCGTTGGCGGGGCTTCTGGCCGTCGGTCCGCCAGACGGAGCAGAAGGAGCAGTGTTTTGGACAGCCACGGACGGTCTGGACCGAGGCCCACATGTAGGCACCGTCGGGGATGAGGTCCCAGCGGGCTGCGCGGAACTTGCTGGCGTCGATGCGGCCGCCGTCGTAGACGCCACCTTCGCCGCCGGGCGCTCCTGCGGCACAGTCGCGAATGACCTGGCCCCAAGCAACGTCGCCGTCCCCTTTAACCACGGCGTGCGCGCCGCCCCGCTCAATGGATTCCTGCGGATAGAGGGTGGCATGGATGCCGCCAAAGACGACCCACGCGCCACGAGCGCGCAGTTCGCGTCCCAGCGCATAACCCCGGAGGGCGTTGCTGGTATGGATGCCAATCCCTACGATGTCGCCCGACTGGATCGTCGTGACATCGAGTTGGGCCAGCGTCTCATCGCAAAGGATGGGGTCGCCAAAATTTGAAGGAGTTGCCGCCGCCAGCACAAAGAGCCAGCGCGGAGTAATCACCGCTGTTCCGAACGAGATGTCGCTCGGATTCACCAAATGGACACGCACCGTTATTCCGTCCCCCAGACACAAAGTCCAACAACAAGGCGATGGTCGTTGGATTAGGACGACAGCACCCGGTTGAATGAGTGTATCAGTAAGAAAGGAACGGCGGACCTAGCGCCATCGCAGCGCCGCCATCGAGAGTGATCCGTATTCGAAAACCCGGTTCAGAGCCTCGGCCCTCGCGCCGTTGCCTGCAGCACCCATGGGAGCAAAGATCGGCAGGAAATGCTCGGGCGACGGATGGTTGCGATGGTAGAAAGGTGCGAGCGTCTCGGCGTTCACAACGTCCTCGGCTCGGCCTTCCTGCGCAGCCCGGACTAGCCAGTCCTCGAATGCGACCGAATGAGGCGTGCTGCGACCCATTTCCCTCAGGTTGTGCGTGACGGAGCCGCTGCCCATGATCAGAATGCCATCGTTTCTCAGCGGTAGCAAGGCCCGTCCCACGGCGAGGTGGTGATCGAAACCCAGTCCCGGTTGCACCGAGACTTCGACAACGGGGATGTCAGCCTCCGGATACATCAAGGCGAGCGGCGACCAAACGCCATGGTCGAACCCACGAGCGGCGTCGCCGGTTGCCTTGATGCCGGCTTCGGCGAAAAGTGATAGGATCCGCTGTCCGAGGGCCGGGTCGCCGGGGGCAGGGTAGCGCATCCGGTACATTTCCGGTGGGAAGCCGTAGAAATCGTGGATAGTTTCGGGCTGGACGGCGAGGCTGACGACAGGATTCACTGTCTCCCAATGCCCTGAGACACAGACGATGGCCTTGGGCCGACCAATCTGAGCACCTAGTCCGGCGAGGAAGTCGCGGGATCCGCCGGTCTCAAGCATGAGGGACGGGGATCCATGGGAGACGAAGAGGGTTGGTGTCATTTCGATTGTTCTGTCCAAGGTGGGACAACGCCGATGGTTCGGGCATATGCAATCAGCTGGCCCATGTGCTCGTTCGCGTGCACGAGGATGCGGAGGTAAATCCCTTCGATTGTGGCTGTTGTCTCGCTGATCTTAACGCGTCGCTGTAAGTCTGCCGGAGTGGCTTTCGCATGGGCGAGCCGGACGGCGTCGGTCGAGCGCTTGAGCCACTCCACCACATCGGACTTCACGATGACGGATTTCTCCATGCTTCCGTGGAGGCCAGTCGGTTGAGTGACGCCCACCGCGCCCAACAGCATGTAGTTGGAAAGGGCAACGTGCATGCAAACTTCGCTGAAGGAACGCACACCAGCAGCGGGGCGCCAGTCAAACTTCTCCTGCGGCGTTGCCTCGGCGAGGCGGATCATTTGGCTCATGGCATGATCCCACTCGGGACCATAACCCTGCCAGAGGCCCTCATACTGCTGGGCAGAGGCACACGCAGACGCCAGCAACGTTGCAAGAACGAGATTTCGCATCTGTTACCGAGATGCGGTCCTTGGACAGAAGGTTGCGGTCAGATCGAGCAAGCAAAAGGTGGTAAACTCGGAATTGTATGGACCATCGGATCGACACCCTTGCCATGCTGATCGGTGTGGCTGGCTCGCTGCTTAGCATGGCTAGTCTGTTTTGGCCCCTGTTTCGGCAGTTTGCCGAAGAATTATTCGGCAGGAAGAGGTCCCTCGTCGTCCGTTTTGGCGACGAGTCGGTCGTGGTTCCGCCGGGCCCCATGGACGAACAGACCGCACTCAAGGTCTTGGACATCTTCGAGAAGGCCGTTGCGCATCAAACCGGGGCGGTGCACGGATAATCAGTGCCCGTGCATGGTGAGAGCGGAGGACGGGTGCCCCACCTCGAGTCCGAGAGCTCCCGGACTCAGTCGGGCGCTCGTTCCAAGCGACATGGCATACCCTTTGGTCGGCGGACAGTAGCGGTTCAATCGGGCGTTGCGGGCAGCTTTATTGGAACCGTTCTGGTCGCTGTCGCCAACCGGTTGCCCGATTCCAATCCGTGGAAATTCTGGCTCCTGCTCTTGACCCCTGTCCTGTCAGTATCGATCACCGGACTGGTTTCCTGGGTAACCGTGGAGATTCAGGGGCTAGTGCGCCAACACCGCCTCGCATCCCTCAGTACCCAGCTCAAGACCGATTTGGAACACGCCTTGGCAAGTTCGCTAACTTCGCCCGAACACCGCGACCAGCTTCGAGGTGAGCTCGAACGCTTGGAGAGGCTGCTGGTGAAGTCAGCACTCTCCAAGGTCGAGTCCCTCACTGCCGAAAACGAATAGAACTACCGCTGGATACGCGCCGAACCGCCCTTGGCGAACGCCTTCACCTGGTCCAAAGTCGCCATGCTGGTGTCGCCCGGGAAAGTGGTCAGCAGCGCGCCGTGCGCCCATCCGAGCTTGACCGCCTGATGCGCCGTCTCGCCCGCCAGAAGTCCATAGATGAAGCCGGAAGCGAAACCGTCGCCGCCGCCCACGCGGTCGATAACGTTGAGTTCGCATTCCGGCGCCTGGATCATCTCCCCGGAACCGTCCTTGCCCATAAAGTACGCCACCGCGCTCCACGTGTGGTGCGACGTCGAGTGCACCTCGCGCAGCGTGGTTGCCACAACCTTGACGTTCGGGAACTTGCGGACCACGTCGTCCATCATGCCCGCGAACATGCCGATGTCTAGTTTGGAGGACGTCTCCACCGCCGGTCCCTCGATGCCGAGGCCCTTCTGCAGATCTTCCTCGTTACCCACCAGCACGTCGACATTTTCGACGATCCGGCTCAGTGTGCTGACCGCACGGTGCGCCCCGCCCGAGATCTTCCACAGCTTTTCGCGGTAGTTCAGATCCAGAGACGTCACGACGCCGTGCTTCTTGGCCGCCTTCATCGCCTCGATGATCAACTCGCCGGTGGTTTCCGACAGGGCTGCGAAGATGCCGCCCGAGTGGAACCAGCGCACATTGTTGTCGCCGAAGATGGCGTCCCAGTCGAAATCGCCCGGCTTCAGTTGCGCACCGGCCTCGTTGGACCGGTTGTAGAACACGACAGGCCCGCGCACGCCGTGACCGCGATCACTGAATACGGTGGCCATATTGGGGCCGTTGACACCGTTGTGCTCGAAGCGCTTGTAGAAGGGGCGGACGCCCATCGCGCGGACGCGCTCGTGGATCAGGTCGCCGATCGGGTAGTTGACCATGGCGGTCGTGACGCCCGTGGCGAGCCCGAAGCAGTCCGACAGGTTGGCGGACGTGTTGAATTCGCCGCCGCTGACGTGGACGTCGAAGTTGGCCGCCTTGCGGAACGGGATGATGCCCGGATCCAGCCGGTGCACGAGCGCTCCCAGGGAGACGAAGTCGAGGCCGCCTACGGCGGGGGCCTTGATGTTCAAACCGTGACTCATGTGATTGTCCTGACTATACGTTATATGTGGTCGAACTGACGCGACCGCCGCGCCCGGTCCAGTTGGTGTGGAAGAACTGGCCACGGGGATGGTCGACGCGCTCGTAGGTGTGGGCGCCGAAGAAGTCGCGCTGGGCCTGCAACAGGTTGGCGGGCAGGCGCGCGGTCCGGAAGCCGTCGTAGAACGAAAGCGCCGTGGAGAACGCGGGTGTCGGAACGCCGTATTCGATGGCCCGGATCACGCCGCGACGCCAGCCGCCTTGGTACTTGTTCAGCGTTTCGCTGAAGAACTCGTCCAGCAACAGGTTCGAGAGGTTCGGGTTCTTGTCGAACGCGTCCTTGATCTTGCCGAGGAACCGGCTGCGGATGATGCAACCGCCGCGCCACATTAACGCGATGCCGCCGAAGTTGAGGTGCCAGCCCTGCTCCTTCGCCGCCGCCTCCAACAGCATGTAGCCCTGGGCGTACGAAATGATCTTCGAGCAGTACAGCGCCCGGCGGACGTCCTCGATGAACTCCGCGCGGTCGGTGGCTTGTGCCTTCGACGGCCCTGTCAACACCGACGACGCCTGAACCCGTTCATTCTTCAACGCCGAGAGGCAGCGAGCGAACACCGCCTCGCCGATCAGCGTGACCGGCATGCCGGTGTCGAGCGCACTGATGCAAGTCCATTTGCCTGTTCCCTTTTGGCCCGCGGCGTCGAGGATCTTGTCAACCAGCGGCTGGCCATCCTCGTCCTTTTTGGCGAAGATCTCCGTGCTGATTTCGATCAGGTAGCTGTCGAGTTCGCCCTTGTTCCACTCGCCGAAGATTTCGTGCAGTTCGTCGGGCGTTGCGCCGATGCCGTCCTTGAGCAACTGGTAGGCCTCGCAGATGAGCTGCATGTCGCCGTACTCAATGCCGTTGTGCACCATCTTCACGTAGTGGCCCGCGCCGTCTTCGCCCACCCAGTCGCAGCAGGGGGTGCCGTCTTCGACCTTTGCGGCGATGGACTGGAAGATTTCCTTGACATACGGCCAAGCCTCGGGCGCGCCGCCGGGCATGATCGAGGGACCCTTGCGGGCACCTTCCTCGCCGCCGGAAACACCGGTGCCGATGAACAGGATGCCCTTCTCGCGGAGGGCCTTGGTCCGGCGGTTGGAGTCGGTGAACAGCGAATTGCCGCCGTCGATGATGATGTCGCCTTCCTCGAGGTGCGGCAGCAGCGCATCGATCATCTGGTCGACCGTGTCGCCAGCTTTGACCATGAGCATGGCTCGGCGGGGACGCTTCAACAAGGAGACGAACTCTTCGATGGAGTGGGCCCCGACAACATCGGTACCCTTGGCCTCGTTGTTGACGAAGTCGTCGACTTTGGAAACGGTGCGGTTGAAGACGGCCACCTTGTAGCCGTGGTCGTTCATGTTGAGGACCAGATTCTGGCCCATGACTGCCAACCCGATCAGTCCGATGTCACAAGTTGCCTGCATATTTCTCCTGTGCCTAATGGCGACGCAAACTTCCATTCTATCCGGGCGGCCCACTCCATCCGCCAGACCAAGTCCGGGGCCCTACTTCCCTCCGGCCCGGAACGCTGCAACGGCCTCCGATGTCCGTAGCGCCCGGTTGTAGACCCTTAGTTTTGCGACACCGTTCCCGACCCGCACACCCGGCCCCCCGTTGGCCGAAACCAGATTCGGATTGAACCGGCCCCACCCGAACTGGCGGTCGTCCGCCCCGTCGTTGAAGACACCGTCCACCACGAAGCTGATGATCTTCGGTCCGCCGTCCACAACCGCCATTACATGGTGCCGCGCTCCATCGGTCAGCAGCCCCGGATCCGACGTCCACCGGCTTTCCGTCCGTCCGTCGTTTAGGATCAGCTCCACCGAGTGGCTCCCGCTCGCAACCAGCGCGAAACCCTTGCCCTCGGCGGTCCGGTTGTCCGCGAGTACCTTCCCGGGAACCACAGTTCCGGCGTCCAGCCACAATTCCAGCGTGAATCCGTTGCGCAAATCCTCTCGCCCTAGATCCGCCCGTTTGGACCGTTGCGCAAACAATGGCAGCGTAGGCATCTTGGTATCCTTCCCGGTGTCCAGAACCAGCCCGTTCGAGGGCGCTCCAGCCGCGTCCAACTGGTTCCACATCCCCTCCAGCAAGCCCCGGTCCACCTCGTGCACCCGCGCCACGTCCTTTTGCGTTTCCGTCAGGAAGTACTTGCCGCCGTCTTCCACCAGGTCCGGGTAGCTCATGCGGATCACCGGGTCGTCGTCGTAGATCGCGATCTCCGGTTGCGACCACCGGATCACCTTGCCGGTCGGTCCGTCCGCCTCCACGCCCCCTACGAGCCAGACTGGATTCCGGTCCTCGTAAGCAATCGTCCGCCTGTTCGGGTGCTCCCGTATGAACCGCCCCCCGTGGTTGTGGAACCAGTACAGAAACTTGCCGTTCTCGCAGCGCCAGGAGAAGTTCGCCGCGCGTGGATGCTTCATCAACCGCCCGTTGGCGTAGCGCATGTACTGCGAGGGCTCCCACGTATGCCCGCCATCGCGGCTGTAGGTGAAGGCGGAGTGCCCGTCGATGGTGCGGAAAACACAGAAGATGGACCCGTCACTCAGCAGCGAAAACGACTGTTCCTCGGCAATCGGCCCGCCCCCGACCGGCGCGCGGATCCCGACATCGCCGTCCGGCAACGTTTCCCATCGCAGTTCGGTTGGATCGCGCTCGGTGAGTATATTCCCGCTGCGCAGCAGCACACCTTCGCTCGACGTAAAGAACCCCTCGCCGAAGCCGCCCACCTTGTGCAGCGGCACATACCCCGCGCCTTTCAGCGTGAACGCCTTGCCCACGTTCCAGAAGTACTTGATCCGCCCGTGGTAGGGGTTGTTGCGGTCGATCTCGAAATCTCTCTGAGGCACTTCATACCGCCGCGCCGACCACGTCCGACCGTTGTCATCCGAATACTTGAACACGAAATGCCCTTGGCTGTCCACGCGCCGCACCAGCCCGTCCTTGTATGTCGGTTTGTCCCCGATCACCTCGCGCACGTTGTCCGTATTGTGGTTGTAGAAAACGTAGACCCTCCCGTACGGGGTTGCGAGCAGCACCGCGTAGGAAGCCTCGGGGCCATCGGAAGGCTCGACCGGCACGGCGTCCGACCATGTTTGCCCGCGGTCCATGCTCCGGCGCGTGACCACATGCTGGCCACCCGCTCCTTCCACGCCCGGACCTGTTGTGATGACGCACAACCAGGCGCCGTCGGAGGTTTTCACAATGTAGGGCTGGTCCGAGTAGCCTTCGTCCGGAATTACGGAGCCGCTCGTGATCAACCGGGAGTCTGTCGGCTTCTGCGCTTGGAGGATGCTGGCAGCCAGCAGGAATGCGGCAGGGAACAGGCGGTAAGGGCGGTACATACCCGGATTATTTCAGGCACTGCGTTACCGCATGGTTTGGACCACATGCCCGCCCAGCGTGTTCACCTGGACATCTGCCGTGCTCTGTCCAGGTGATGCTCTTCGTCATGGGTCTTTTCGCCGACTATCGGATCGTGCTGTCCTCTGTCGGTTGTTCTGCAAGTTCGGAGGCTGTCGGGGTCTGCGCCATCCTTGCAAACTCCGCGATTGTCAGGCCAAATTCAGCTAGAACCGTTTGGTGCGGAATGGGGTCGTGGTGTCGGCGCCATTCACGGGCATGGCCTGTTCCAACCTGCTCGTCAAGGCTAATGGACTCGTCTTCGAACTACGCGTCGGCTAGTGTCCGACAAAGGTGATTCAACATACCCTCCATCAGGTTCCTTGAGACGAGTCTACCGCATGATTTGGGCCACGAACTCGCCCAGAGTATCCACCAGGACATCCGGCGGCACGCGCTGTAGGCTTTCCGGCTGGAAGCCCCACGTGATCCCGCACGACGCTACCCCGGCATTGCGCGCGGTCTCGATATCGACATGGCTGTCGCCGATCATCCACGTCTTATCCCGTTCCACGCCCGCCTCTGCCCGCAGCGTGTCGATGCCCACCGGATGCGGCTTCTTCTGCGCGAAACTATTCCCGCCATAGACCTGGAACAGGGCGGGGGAGAGGTCGAGGTGGTCGAGGATGAACTTGCTGATCCGTACCGGCTTGTTCGTCAGCACCGCCATCTTGGCCCCGGAGGCACTGAGTTGCTGGATCGATTCCCTCACTCCAGGATACAGCTCGGTGTAGTCCACCGCGTGGTGCCGGTAGTACTCCAAGAAGAACTCCAAGGCCGAATCCACCTCGGACTGCGGTGCCGCATCGCCCAGCGCCCTGCGGATCAGGACCGGCGCGCCGTTGCCGACATACGAAAAGATCGTCGGATGGTCCAGTTCCGGACGGCCCGTGTGGATGCGCGCTGCATTCACGGCATGAGCCAAGTCCAGGCGCGAATCGATGAGCGTGCCGTCGAGGTCGAAGATCAACAGGAGGTCGGAAAGAGAAGGCAACCCTCATATTCCCATCCCCACCTAACCCAGCGGGCTCTCCGGCCAGGCATGCCGCGGATACCGCCGCCCCAACTCCCGCCGCACCTGCGGATACAACCTTTCCCAGAACCCCGCCAAGTCGTTCGTGGTCTGCACGGGCCGCTGGTTAGGGGCCAGTAAATGGACCGTCAGCGCCACCGACCCGCCCGCGATCCTCGGCGTTTCGGTCATCCCGAAGAAATCCTGCAAGCGCGACGCCACCCACGGAGCCTTCCCCGACTCGTAATTCACCTTCACGTTGCGCCCGGCGGGCAGTCGCAACCGCACCGGGGCGATCCGCTCCAGCTGCGAAGAATCGACCTTCCGCTCCAGCCCCGGAATGATCCCCGCCGCGGCTTTCTCAACATCCGCGAAGCTTCGCAGACCGTAGCAGATCTCCGTCAAGGCCGCCGCGACGTCCGACTCAGACAACGACCGGATCCCCGAGTGTCCCGCCGCGAACTCCACCCGCGCCAGGAACGCGTGCAACTCCTCGGCATCGGCAAAGCGCTCGATCCCCGCCTCGGCGACCTTTGCGGCCAGCATTCGCGCGGCCTCCTCGTCGTCCATCACGCCGCCGCGGCTCTCTTCGATCACCAATTCCCCGTAGACCAGCGCGCTGACTGCCTCCACGCGCTCGGCCTTCTTGTTCCACTCGACGGTGTTGCGCTCCTGGACCGACTCCGGGAACAGGTCGATCAGGTCCTCGGGCTCGATGGCGCACGCAACGCGGATAATGGGGGCCGGTTTGTCATTCCGCTCCTCTACATCAACTGCGACCAGGAATTCACCCGGTGCCCGCTCCATCGTCGCCGATCCGCCTCCCGACAGCAGCACCGTGCCTCCGGTCCGCCAGCGCCCGACGCGGTCTGGGAACGCGGCCAGCAGAGCTCGGGCGACAGTGCGGTCGGAATCCACAGCGCGGCCTGGTTTCACAAACCGCCGCAACTGGTCGCGCACCTGGCGGGTCCGCGGATCTGGTTCGTCGTCTAGCGTCCGCAACCTCTGGCCGGAGCTCAACAGCGCCGCCACCCGGCAGCCCGCTTCTCCCGCGCCTGCCTGCTCGGCGTCCAGCATCAACCGGGCCAAACGGGGCGCAACCGGCAGTTTCGACATCCGCTTGGCCTCCGAACCGCGCGCCCGCAGTCGGGTGAGCAGGGTTTCAGCGGCCAAAAGGGCTGCGTGGGGCGGAGCGTCGAGCCAATCCAGCTCCAGCAGATCACTGATGCCCGCAGCCTCCAACTGCAAACACATTTGCGACAGCTCTCGCCGCAGGATTTCGGGATCGTCCTGGTCGGGGCGGCGCTGGAAATCCTCGGCGGTGTAAAGGCGGATCACGTGGCCCGGACCGGTCCGTCCCGCGCGTCCCGCCCTCTGCCGCGCCGACGCCTTGCTGACCCGCTTCACCTCCAAACGGGGCAGTCCGGTCCACGGCGAATCGCTGGCGACGCGCGCGACACCGGAATCGACCACAGCGCGGACGCCTTCAATGGTGATTGAGCTCTCGGCGATGTTGGTCGCGAGCACGATCTTGCGTCTTGGCCCCGGCTGGACCGCCAAATCCTGTTCGGCAGGCGTGAGGTCGCCGTACAGCGGGGCGATCACCAGATCGCGACGGCGTGCCAGTGCCTCGCAGGCCCGCGACGCGCGCTGGATCTCCGCCGCGCCAGGCAGGAACACGAGGACATCGCCCCGGTCGATGACGCGTTCAACGGCCTGCGCCACTTGGTCCTCGAGCGTAGCCACTGAGTAGGGCGAATGCTCGACCGTGAGTTCGAACAGCCGCCCCTCCGACTTCAGGGAAGGGCATCCCCCCAAGAACCGCGCCACCGGAAGCGCGTCGAGGGTAGCCGACATCACCACAATCCGCAAATCCGGCCGCTTGGTCTTCTGCAGTCGTGTCAGCAATGCCAGCGCGAGGTCCGTCTCCAAATGGCGTTCGTGGAATTCGTCCAGAATCACCGTGCCGACGCCCCTTAGCTCCGGGTCGGACATCATCCGCCGTGTCAGCACCCCCTCGGTCAGGAATTTCAACCGCGTGCCTGGCCCCGCGCTCTCCTCGAATCTGACTTGGTACCCGACCGTCCCCCCGACCTGCTCGCCCATCTCCTCGGCCACGCGCCGCGCCGCCATGCGGGCTGCAATCCGGCGCGGCTCCAACACCAACACATCGCCCGGCATGCGCAGCAGGGCAGGGGGGACACGCGTCGTTTTTCCGGCACCGGGGGCCGCCTCGATCACCAGATTCGGGCCTTGCCGAAGGCTGGCGAGGATCTCGGGCAACAAGGAATCAATCGGGAGCACTCGCACCAGAGTAGCGTCCCCGCCATCGAGACATGATAATGTTTTCAGTAGCAAGGACTGAATCAAAACCCATGTCACTTCCCAGCACGCCGATCACCCGCCGCAATTTCCTCGCCGCAGCCTCTGTGGCCCCATTCGCTGTCGGCACCGCCGCCGCCCAGAAGAAGATTCCCGTCGGCTTGGAGATGTACTCCGTCCGCAAGGCGCTCGCCACGGACTTGATGGGCACCATCCGCGCCGTCGCCAAGATGGGCTACGAGGACATGGAGTTCTACGCCCCCTATTACACTTGGACCGCCGACCAGGTCAAGGACGTCCGCAAGCTGATGGACGACCTCGGTGTGCGCTGTCTTTCGACCCACAACAACCTCACCAACTACAAGCCCGAAAACGTCCAGAAGGCGATCGACTACAACGGAACGCTGGGTTCGCGGTTTGTGGTTGTCGCCAGCGCCGGTCGCCCGACCACGCTGGATGGCTGGAAAGCAGTTGCCGACTCCCTGTCCGACGGCCATGGACGGCTGAAGCCCGCCGGTCTCCGGGGCGGCTACCACAACCACCAGGCCGAATTCACGCCTGTCGAGGGCAAGCGGCCGGTCGAAGTGCTCGCTGCCGGCACCCCGCGCGACTTCATGATGCAGTTCGATGTCGGCACTTGTCTCGAAATGGGCTCCGACCCCATCAAGTGGATCAAGGACAACCCCGGCCGCATCAACTCCATGCACCTGAAGGATTGGAACAAGGAGAAGGGCTACCGCGTTCTCTTCGGCGAGAGCGCCGCTCCTTGGAAGGACATCATCAACCAGGCTGTCCAAACGGGTGGCCTCGACTTCGTCCTCATCGAACAGGAAGGCAGCGACTTCTCGGAGTTCGAAACTGCCGAGAAGTGCCTGGCGAACTTCCGCCGCATCGTTGCTTAATCCGAGGCGCATAGGCAGACGTGAAACCTCTTTACGTTCGAATCGACGCCCGCGATAACGTGGGCGTAGTGGTGAATGCCGAAGGCGTCCAGTCTGGCTCTGAATTTGCGTCGGGCCTGACGGCGGGCGAGGCCATTCCACAATCCCACAAGATCGCACTCCGCGACTTGGCCGAAGGCGAGCCCGTGCTCCGCTATGGTGCCGTTATCGGCTACGCCAACCGGGCCATTCCACAAGGCGCCTGGGTGCGCGAGCAGTTGCTCGACATGCCGGAGGCGCCCTCGCTCGACAACCTGCCATTGGCGACCGCGACCCCGGCTCCGCTACCGCTGCTCGGAGGCTACACCTTCGACGGGTATGCGAATCCGGACGGCACCTACGGCACCCGCAACATCCTGGGGCTGACGACAACCGTGCAGTGCGTCGCACCGACCGTGGATTTCGCCGTCCAGCGGATCCGCGCCGAGATTCTGCCTCGCTACCGCAACGTAGACGACGTGGTTGCCGTGACCCACACCTACGGCTGCGGTGTGGCTATCGATGCACCCGGCGCAATCGTTCCGATCCGCACCATCCGCAACATCGCCAGCAATCCGAACTTCGGCGGCGCGCCGCTGGTGGTGAGCTTGGGCTGCGAGAAGCTCCAGCCTGTCCGGTTGTTTTCGAACGATCTGCCGGTCCTGCAGCAAGACCCCGGCGTGATCCGGCTACAGGACAAACGCGGATTCCAGGACACGGTCGCGGCCATCATGCGCGCAGCGGAACAGCGGCTGGAAGAATTGAACCGCCGCCAGCGGACGAAATGCCCGGCTTCCGGGCTGGTCGTCGGTACGCAGTGCGGCGGCAGCGACGCGTTTTCGGGGATCACCTGCAATCCGGCGGTCGGTTTCGCGGCGGACCTGCTGGTGCGCGCCGGAGCGACCGTCATGTTTTCGGAAGTCACCGAGGTCCGCGACGCCGTGCACCTGTTGACCGCCCGCGCTGCCACCCGGGAAGTGGCGCTGGATCTGATCCGTGAAATGCGCTGGTACGACGAATATCTGGCCCAAGGCCGCGCCGACCGGAGCGCCAACACCACGCCCGGCAACAAGCGCGGCGGGCTGGCGAATATCGTCGAGAAGGCGTTAGGATCGGTGGCGAAGTCGGGGACGTCGGCGCTCTCGGCAGTGTCGTCGCACGGCGAAAAGGTGACGGCCAAAGGCTTGGTGTTCGCTGCAACCCCCGCCAGCGATTTCATTTGCGGGACCTTGCAGCTTGCGGCGTCGATGAACGTGCACGTGTTCACGACCGGCGAGGGTACGCCCTACGGACTCGCCTTGGCCCCGGTAGTAAAGGTGTCGTCGAGGACTGCGCTCGCCGAAAAGTGGCCGGATTTGATCGACCTCGACGCTGGCCGCATAGCTTCTGGGACCGCGACCATCGAAGACGTGGGCTGGGACCTATTCCGAACGATCTTGAACGTCGCCAGCGGCAAGAAGACGTGGGCGGAGCAGTGGAAACTCCACAACGCCCTTGCCCTGTTCAACCCCGGCCCGGTGACCTAATTCAGCCGCCCGTCCGACCCGTTGCAGCCACCGCACAAACCCCGGATCGTAACCTCGTACGACCGAACTTCCCGCCCGGGCCCAGCGGCGTCGCCGGGGAGCGCGGGCACGTCGAACCACGCCACATCCTCTACCCGCCCGCAGGTGTCGCAGACGAAATGGTGGTGCTGGTGGAGATTGGCGTCGTAGCGGGCGGCCTTGCCTTCCCACGGAAGTTCCCGGACCAGCCCCGCGCGGGTGAGATCCCGGAGCGTGTTGTACACAGTTGCGCGGGAAACGAGCGGAAACCGGTCGTTGAGGGCGGCGAAAATCTCGTCGGCGGTGGCGTGGACAGCGTTCTGGCTGAGGTATTCGAGGATGCCGTAGCGCTGCGCGGTGCGACGGATGCCGCTATCGCGGAAGTGCTGTTCGAGATCCTGCTCCATTGGATTAGAATAGCTCTTTCCTTAGACTACAGTCAAATCTGAGCCGAGTCTCAACACCGTCACGGTGCCTGGTTGCGAATCCATTGCGGCCCTTCGAATCTCCTCGAAATGCCGTCGGTAAGCGTCGATGTGGTTGGACCGGGTAACCAGCACCAAGATCCCAATCGGGTATTTGGCGACAGGATTTTGATACTGGAGGTTTTGGTCCAGCGTAACGAACACATCGAAATCCGGTGAGGCTTGACGGAGCAGGGCACCGTTCAACAGTGACAGCCATCCCATTTGGGCGACCCTCCGCACTTGGTCGCCGGGGAAGGCCAATCGGAGGCGCGGATTTACGCACTCGTCAAGGAGGATGCGCATTCGTTCATCTGCTCGCCGCTCAGTTCAATGAATTGCCGGGCTTGGCTACGGTCCAATGTTGGTACGGTATCGAGGAACTCATCCAGCGAATACCCGTCCGCCAGATGCTCGATCAGCATCCGCACAGGAATCCGTGTCCCCCGAAAGCAGGGAGCACCTGAAAACCGGTCCGGATCTACCCATACCAGTTCACCAAGCCGTCGTTGCAGTTCCGAGTTCATGCCTCTAATCTACACCGACCGCCTTCCGCCCTACTCCGTCAACCCTCGCAGCAACCGCAACGCCGGCCGCGTGTTGTACTCCCTTCGCCAAGCCTCATGCGCCGCGTCCACCGGAAACCGCTCCTTCGCCGGATACGGATACACCGACATCCCATGGAAAGGCAGCGGCTCCACCGACGTCGAAAACGCCGTGTTCGGATCCCGGTCCTTCGCCCACCCATCCACCTTCAGCAGGAAATCCCGCGTCCAACCCGCCTTCAGCGGCGGCAACCCCGCCTCCGGGAACCGCAGCGCCACCTCGTCGCCCGACCCCATCAGCACCATCCGGTCGTCCACCGTTTCCAGCAGTTCCTGCACATCCCCATACCGCGTATACAGCCCCGGCGTCGGGTTCCAGAACGACGTCGCCGCAACCTTCCCATAGAAATACGTGTCCGGCTGCTTCCGCAATGCGTCGATCCGCGCTTCCGAAAAGCCCCGGAAGTGGAGTTCCGCGGAGCCGGCAGCGACCTCCGTCAGCACCGGCTGCTGAATACCGCCACCGCCCTCCGACAGGAAGATCTCGTCCCAATACACGCACAGGTTGGTCACGATCCGCACCTTCCTGCTCGCCGACAGGAACTTCACCGGCACCGCGATGGTCTTCGGCTTCCCCGCCGGCATCCCCATATCTGCGTCCACCGTCCTCCAAGCCCCCGACGCGTCCTGCACCTGCAACACCGGCGTCTCCAACCCCGACTTCATCTCCTGCGACGCCGCCCGGAACGTGCTGCCGTCCGGCCAATCCACCCAACCCCGCAGCAACAGCACCGCCTCCCCCGACTTCGCCGTCCCCGCCGGAAACTCCAGATCCAGCGCATGCTTCTCCGCCACACCCGACTCCGTGCGCGCGAAATTGTCCGGGTACACGCCGTCCGTCTTCAGCACCGCCCCCAGAACGTCGCGACCCTTCGAAACCGCCGCCACCGGATACACCCGCCGCGCAACCGGATACAACTTGAACTCGGGATATGGCGGTGCCTTGAACTTCTCGTTCGTGAACACCTCCACCCCGGCCGGATGGTCCAGCGCGAACAACCGGATCTGATCCAGATACGAAACCTCGCTCAACTCCTCTGTCACCCGCACGTTGTAAACTCCGCCGACCGCCTTCAGCGCCCGACCCGGAATCGACACGTACTCGTCGTGGTCCACCGGGAAGTACGACCCGTCGCCGTCCGCCGCCCCCAGCGGCGCGACCCCCAGCACGTCCGTAATGAACTCGTACTCCGTGCCGTTCCACGTCCAGATCATCGGGCACGACCCCGATAGCCGCTGCGCCTCCTCGATCCGGTGCGTCTTGCCCGCCGCCAGCTTGGTCTCGTTCTGCACCAACCCGTTCATCCAAGTGATGCGCACCGTGTCGACCTCGGGGTACTCACCCAAGTCGAACGTCATCGGCACACCCGTGTACATCGCCTTGCGATACAGCGTCCCGGCCTTGACTTCAACCTCGGCGTCCTGCCCCAGCTTCAAACTCTTCACCCCCGCCAACTGCACCCGGATCCAACGTCGTGACGACTTCGCCTGGTTCCGCAACCGGTGCACCGACCCGTCGTCCGCAACGCGTACCCGGTCCACCTTCCCCGAGCCATCGAAATCGGCAGCCAGCTCACCGGCGGCACGGGGTTTCCCGTCAAACGCCCCGACCGTATACCGTCCACCCAACTGGTCCAGATAAATCGCCGGTTTCCTGTCCGCATAGAGAACCGCCACATCGAACGCCTTCGTATCCGGCACCGACCGCAGCTTGTAGGCGTCCACCACTTTGCCCGCCGCAAACGGGAAATCCCCCGTCCGATCCGCAAAACCCGCCGTCCCCTGGTTCCTTATCAGGGCGGGGGAGTCGCCCAGCAGCAGCAGATCCAAGTCGTAATCGTGGTCGTAATCGACCCACACCGCTCGCTCGAAACGGCGCGCCGGCAATTCCACCGCCGCCTTCACGAACTTCCCGCCCGTATTCCGGTAGATCGCCGGCCCCGACTCCGTCAGGATGCAGAGGTCCATCAGCCCGTCATTGTCAAAATCCCCCGGAGCCGCATCCAAGACGCCCTTCAGCTCCGCCAACCCCGAATCCGCCGCCAACTGCGCCCCGTCGCGGTACAGCGCGATCCCCTTCAACGACCACACCAGCAGATCTGTCCGACCTTTGCCCGTCGAATCGATCAGCGCCATCCCCGCCGACTTCGCGTCCACCGCCCCCGGCAGCACCGTATCCGCCCAAACCGGCGCCGGATCAACCGGCAACGGCGCGGACGGGCGCGGCGGATCATAAATCTCCGCGTAATTGCACCAATCCACATCCTCGGCCACCGCCGCCCCCTCCTGCGACTTCTTCAGCGCCTGAAACGTCTTCAACTGCTCCGCCGCCTCCGACGACTTTCCCGACTGCCTGTACAGGTTGTACAACTGGAAGTGCGCACCCGCGAGCAGCGGATTCAGCCGGATCGTCTCCTCGAACTGAGCCGTCGATTCCGCCATCTTGCCCACCTGCTTGTACAGCGCGCCCAACTGGTAGTGCACGACCGGCTCCTCCGGCGTCAGCTTCTGCATCGCCTCGAACTGCGCGATCGCCAGTTCCGCGTCGCCGTTCTTGCGGAAGTGGATTCCCAGGTTGAACCATGTGTGCGGCAGCTTGGGGTCGGCCTTCTGGACCTCCCGCAGCAGCGGCACGCCCTGATCCTGCTTGCCCGCGTGCATCAGCGCCAGCGCGTAGTTCAGCTTCTCGCGGTTGGACTTCGGAGCCAGCTCGAGCGCCTTCTTGAACTCCGCCACCGACTCGTTCGCCGTCGTGGGGTTCTCATAGAACGCCTTGCCGAGGTTGCGGAACTGCTCCAACCTCTCCTCGGTCGACGGAGCCGCGGCGGGCGCACTCCCGGTGAAGAGTCCCGCGGCGCAAAGGGCGGCCAGCGAGCCCGCAACCCACAAAACATGGTGTCTGGTTGTCATGGAAACAGTCTTCTATAGGATATCGATTCCCGTTGCGCTAGATTGGTTTAATACTGTCCATGACCATGCCGTCGAAGTCCCTCCTTGCCCTCCTCGCAACTGCCGCCCTAGTCCAGGCGCAGACGCCCCAACTTTCCGACGCCGACATCGCCGTCGCCCGCACCACTTTTGAGAACCGCTGCTCCGGCTGCCACGGTTCCGACGCCAACGGCGGTGAACTCGGCCCGCCCATCGCCGGTGCCCGCGTCCGCAATCTGACCGACGCGCAGATCGCCGCCGTCGTCAAGAACGGCGTCCCCACCAAGGGCATGCCAGCCTTCAACCTCCCCGCTGCCGAGCTCGCCAAGCTCGCGGGTTTCCTGAAGCTCATGGAGCCCGCCGACACCGGCTTCAAGAAGTACACCCTCAAGGCCTCGCTCACCACCGGCAAGACCGTCGAAGGCACCGTCCTCAACGAGAGCCTGACCGACGTCCAGATGGTCTCATCCGACAACAGGCTCCACCTGCTCCGCCGCGCCGACGGCAACAAATTCCGTGAAGTGACCTCCGAAGTCGACTGGGCCACCTACAACGGCTCCGTCACCGGCAACCGTTACACCACCATGACGCAAATCAGCAAGCTGAACGTGCGCCAGGTGGGCCCGCGCTGGAGCTTCACGCTGCCCAGCGGGTCGGCGCTTCAAGGCACGCCCGTCGTATCCCAGGGCGTCATGTTCGTCACCAACGCCAATGAATGCTACGCGCTCGACGCCGGCAGCGGCCGCGTGATCTGGCACTACCAGCGTCCCCGCACCCGCAACCTGATCGGCAACGCGGCCGGCGGCAACAACCGCGGCGTGGCGGTGGCGGGCGACAAGGTCTTCATGGTGACCGACAACGCCCACCTCATCGCCCTCAACCGCGCCGACGGCACCCTCCTCTGGGACAAGGAAATGGCCGACTGGCACCAGAACTACAACGCCACTTCCGCCCCCATCGTCGTCGGCGACATGGTCGTCTCCGGCACCGCTGGTGGCGAGGAGGGCGTCCGCGGCTTCATCTCCGCCTACAAGCAATCCACCGGCGAGCGCGTTTGGCTCATCTGGACCGTTCCCGCCGCCGGCGAGAAGGGTTCCGAAACCTGGAAGGGCAACGGCATCACCCACGGCGGCGGCGCAGCCTGGTTCACCGGTGTCTACGACGCCGACACCGACACCATCTTCTGGCAGACCGGCAACCCCGGCCCCGACTACAACGCCGACGAGCGTGGCGGCGACAACCTCTACACCGACTCCATGCTCGCCCTCGACGCCAAAACCGGCAAGATGAAGTGGTACTACCAAACCACCCCCCACGACCAGTGGGATTGGGACACAACCGAAACCCCCATCGTCGTCAACGCCACCTGGCAGGGCAAACCCCGCAAACTCCTCCTGCACGGCAACCGCAACGGCTACTTCTACATCTTTGACCGCACCGACGGCAAGCTCCTCCTCGCCAAGAAGTTCATCAATGAACTGACCTGGTCCACCGGTATCGGCCCCGACGGCAAGCCCGTCCGCGTCGCCGGTCAGGAACCGACCGCCGCCGGCACCCGCGTCTGCCCCTCGCAGGACGGCGCGACCAACTGGTATTCGCCCTCCTACAACCCCGCCACCGGCCTGTTCTACATGCAGACCAACGAAAAATGCTCCATCTACAGCCTGCGCCCGACCGGCGGCTGGGAAGCGGGCCGCCCGTTCCTCGGCGGTGCCGAGCGCACCGACCTGAAGAGCAAGTCGCAACGCATCCTCCGCGCGCTGGATATCCAGACCGGCGCCGTGAAGTGGGAATTGCCGCAGCAGGGACGCGCCGAGTCGTGGGGCGGAACGCTCGCCACGTCGAACGGCCTCGTGTTCTTCTGCGACGACAGCGGTGCCTTCGCGGCGGCCGACGCTGTGACCGGAAAGCTGCTGTGGTCGTTCCAGACCAGCCAGAACTGGAAGGCGTCGCCGATGGCGTACCAGTTCGACGGCAAGGAACGGATCGCGGTGGCGGCGGGCGGGACGATTTTGTCATTCGGCCTGCCGGATTAACTTCCAGCCCTGTGCGGATTCGAACTCGCACAAACTTGGCTATAATCAGGGTTGGATCTCAGTTGGGACGAAGCGAAAAGGGAGCGGGTACGAGTTGCGCGCGGGATCGACTTTGTCCGTCTGGCCGCGGCCTTGTTCGATGGACGGCTCATCCTCACCTCGCATTCGTCGCGGGAAGGCGAGGTGCGGTTCGTCAGCGTCGGCGAGGTTGACGGCAAAGTTTTCGCCGTCGTCTGGACCGAACGGGATGGTGGCATCCGAATCATCACAGCGAGGAGGGCTAGGAATGGCGAAGAACAGCAGTATCGTAAGTTATCCAATTGAGCAAGTCCGCGCGATGCTCGAGCGGGAGGAAGACCGCACCGATTGGGCCAAGATCAACGCGACCACAGAATCCGAACTCGAGTCGTCGATTCAGGCAGACCCGGACGACATCCACTGGGAGTTGGACTGGACGAACGCGGTACGTGGCCTCCCGCCGCGCAAGGAGCACATCCATTTGCCTGTGGACCATGACGTCATGCAGTGGTTCCGATCCAACGGCCAAGGTTACCAAGCGCTCATGAACAGCGCTTTGCGGGCATACGTGGAGTCGAAGCGACTCCCCTCGTAAGTGGCTGGCATCAAAGTTCCGATGGCGTACCAGTTCGACGGCAAGGAGCGGATCGCGGTCGCTGCCGACGTGACGAGTTTGTCATTCGGCCTGCCGGATTAATCGGATGAAGAAGTCCCGCGTCAAAATCAGTCGCGCCACGTGGTCCTGGGAACTGGTCGGCTGGCTGATTGGCGTCGTCGTCATCTCGATATTCTTCTACGCGCTAACTTTCCAACATTCGGCGGCCGACCGGGAGGCCGCCGACCATGTCGGGAGTTTCGTCGCGGGCTATTTGGGCTCGATCATCGCCCTCGCCAATGCCTTTCTGCTGTTCCGCACCTTGCGCACCCAGCGTGAAGCCTTGGATCGCCAGAGCTTTGAAACCAAGTTCTTCTTCCTCCTTGAAATCCACCGCCAGAATGTCCGCGACCTGCAGGTCGGCGGCAACTCGACGAACGAATTTTTCACGGTCGTTGTGGACCGCGCCAGGAAGATAGCCGAAATCATCGCCGACCGCGGCTGGGAGAACCCCTACGCGGCGGCCTTCGACTATCTTTTCTACGGCCACGAGGCTTGGGCCCTTCAGCCGGAGCGGGCTCTGCGGAGGCTGGAGTCGGAATCGGGACGCAGGACCGAGATGGAGCACCTGCTTGCGGATCTTCGGCGCGAGGGACTCTACCAACCAGGGCTGGAGTACCAGCTCGGCCACTACTACAGGCACTTTTACCAAGCGGTTTGCTACGCGGACCAGCAACAATTCGACCAGCAAACCAAGTACGCGTACGTGAAGACGCTGCGCGCGCAACTCTCGAACCATGAGCAGGCCGTTCTCCTCCTCGACAGTCTGATCCTCGTAGGTCGCGACTGGGGCATCCGCGAGCCCCGCAACCAGTCGCTCATCAAGCGCTACCACCTGGTGTCCAACCTGCCCGAGGATTTCTTCCCAAAGAAGCAACTTGACGTCAAGGCGCTCTTCCGGGATTGCCCCGACTACTTCGAATGGGAACAAACCGGCTAACCGCGTTTTGTGTATTGCCTGCCCTCGGCCGCCCTTCCCGTCAGACTCTGGTAGCACGTTATGCACACTTGTAGGGCAGCCATTCTTGGCTGCTGCGACCTTTTAGGTCGCCATAACCGCAATCTCGGTAGCGCCAGCCAGCAACCATTGACTCTCCGAAAGATCAGGTTGGAGAATGAATCATGCGTTGCTTGATCATGCTGGAGCAGACCGAGACCGGCTTTTCCGTGCAGGCCCCGGACTTGGCAATCGTGACGCACGGCGAGACGCTACAAGACGCCAAGCGCGCGGCGCTCGAGGCGATTCGGATCAACCTCGACGCCTATCACGAAGCCGGAATGACCGTACCGCCCCCGCAGGACGTCTCCATCCACCTCGCAAATCCAGACTTCCGCGACCTGCTCTTCGCCTATGTTGATGTCGTCGAGCCTCAGGCACGCCTCGCCGCGTAGCCCAGTACTACCAATTCACGCAGCCTCCGTTGTATTACCCGAGCGCAAAATCGTCGCAGCTTACAACGATTGCCCCGTGTGGGGCAGGTTGGCAACCTGCGGCGGGGTCGCCGACACCGCCACGCGCCTTGAAGGCGCGAGTTGGTTACGGCTCTGCTGCCTTACCAAAGCCACCCACCACATCGACGTTTCCAACGCAACCGAGCCGCGACCGCAAGGGCGCGTACTTTTCTACCGTCGGAGGCAATTCACGCCCCCATTCTACCTACCCTACCTGCGCTCCGACGTGGCCCGACCACCACCACCCTGATCCAACGCCTGGAGCAACAACGTCTTGACAACCGCCTGCCGACTGACGTTCAACCGCGCCGCGCGTTCGTCGAGTTCACGAAGCAGTCCCGGCGTCAGATCCACGTTGACCCGCCGCACAGGACGCACCACCGTGAACTCGTTGGTGAAGAACCCGGAGACATCCTCGCCCCGTGTAGCCATCTCGGCGATCTCGTCCACCGACGGCGAAGGTTTAGACTTGTTCGGCATAGACATCCTCTTCCTGTTTGTCGCCTTCCAAGCGGCGATCAAGCGATAGAACTGCCCTTCAGCGTCGCGTCGAATCTCGAAGACAGCTGAGCACAACCGCCCACCTGCCCAGCCGATGGCGCGGAATGGCTCGGGGTCGTCGCTCTTCCTGTCGACCAGGTAGACTTGGTCACATACGGCCCGTGCCTGTTCAAGGCTGACACCATGCTCCCGCAGGACCGCTCGGTTCTTCTCGACGTCGAATCAAAAACGCATCACCCGCGCCACGGTTCTACCATCACTGTCGCACAACCTGCGCTTGGGCCGTTAGGGCCCCCTGCCGACGGGCTCAAGGCTCCTAGAAATCGCAGTCAAGACGCGTCGGATCTTCCGTAGTCCTTGGGGGACTGACGGCGAAGGCCTGATCGCCCCGTGCCCTGTGATGTAATCAACTGATGAAGCGCGCTGGCACTGCGATATAGGCGTCACAATGACTGAACTCACCGGCGTCCTCTCCAACTACTGGCACCTATTCCTAGTTGGCGGCTTCTTGCTCGCTTTTGCGATTGTCTTCGTTGGAGCTTTTCTTCCTTCTGCTTGGCGTACCCGGAGGGAGTTGGCTCGATCCAGCGAAGCCCTCCACGCAATCAAAACGCCAACGGGCCATGTGGTCGATCTGGACGGTATCGCCGAGGCTATGGACGGCGCGACGTTGACCAAAATCTGGAAGGAATACGTCAAGACGCTCCACCCCCAAAGCGCTGACGACGGCAGCGGCCAAAGCCGAATCGTCCAGTGGCGGGCGACCGCGTTGGCTGAGACCTTCTTTACCGAACAGGCACTGGTTGACACGCCGCTGCAGACCGAGTTTTACAAGCACCTGCCCGGCCTTGCCACCGGTCTCGGGATCATCGGGACATTTGGCGGGCTCATCTCGGGTCTAAGCCAGTTTAAGGTTTCGGATAAGAATGCCGTTACAGAGGTCCAAGCCCAGCTCGGCCAATTGCTCAGTTCGGTCTCCCACGCCTTCTGGGTCTCCGCCACGGCGATTGCCTTGGCGATGGCATTTACATTGACCGAAAAGCTCGTGATTGCCCGCCTCTATAGGCGAGTCGGTCAAATCTGTGAACTGATCGACAGTCTTTTCGAGGTTGGTGCCGGCGAGGAATACCTAAAACGCTTGGCCGAAGCCTCGGAAATCTCTGCGACCCAGGCCGCTCACATCAAAGACTCTCTGGTCACCGACCTCAAGCTGATCTTGGACGAAATTACCAACCGCCAGATTGAAGCCCAGTCCCGCCAGACGAGCCAGATGTCGGGGGATGTAGGCAAGGCCATCAGCGAAAGCTTGGGCGGACCGATGACTGACATCGCAGTTGCGGTCCGCGGTGTTGGTGCTAGTCAGGGCGAGGCTGTCAACCGACTGCTGACCGATGTCCTTGCAAGTTTCGCGGAGGAGATGCGCAGAATCTTCGGCGGACAAATGGAAGGCATGGCTGAACTCCTTAGACAGACGAGCGCATCGATGCAAGCCACTGCCCAGCAGTTCGGCCAGCTTGCCGCGAACATGGACGCTGCCGGTACCGGGACGGTGGAAGCCATGGGAGAGCGGATGAATCGCGCGCTGGAAGCCATGGAAGCCCGTCAAAACGTCATGAACACCCAGATGGGCGCCTTCGTGGATCAGATCCGCGCCCTGGTGTCCGAGTCCCAAAGCGAGTCCTCGAAGAAGCTCCAGGAAGTCTTGGCAGCCCTCGGCACGCAGGTTTCGGGAGTTGTGGAAGAATTGCGGAAACAAGCCGAGGCGTCGGCGGAATCGCAAGGCGACCGTCAACAGCGCTTTGAAAAGAGCACGGGCGACGTGATTGGCTCCCTTTCAGCCCAGACCGACAGCCTACTCCGCCAGTCCGTGGAAACGAACAAATCCTTGCAGAACACGGTCGCCCTTCTGGCTGCGGCTACCGACAAGGCAATCTCGGGAATGAACTCCGGTGCGGAAATGCTGTACATTGCTTCCAGCGATTTCGCCAAGGCCGGACAAGGCGTCTCGGAAACGATGCGGTCATCGGCAGCGGCAGTCGAAACCATCAAGGCCGCGTCAACCCAACTCGCCTTGGCAACAACCGGCACCAAGGGCATCCTCGACGATTACGGACGGACGCGCAGCACGTTTGCGGTTATGGTGGCGGACTTGAAGGCGACAGTGGAGAATGCGAAGAAGGATGCATCCATGACGTCCGAGTTGATCGGACGCATCGAAGCAGCCACGACCCAACTGGCGAAGGCCCAAGGACAGTCCCAGGAGTATCTTGAAGGCATCAATGATGTTCTAGTTGAGGCGCATGAGAAGTTCGCCCAGAGTGTCGAGCGTACGCTCCGTGAGGGCAACCGGCAGTTTCAAGGCGAGCTGTCAACGGCGGTCCAGCTGCTTTCAGGTGCCATCAAGGATCTGGGGGACACCGTCGAAAGTCTGCCCCCAAGGAAGCGCTAAGTATGTTTGGAATCCAAGGCAGACGGAATCGACGGGGAAAGGATGAGGCAGAGAAACCATTTTGGATCTCGTTCTCGGACCTCATGACCGCCCTGATGGTCCTCTTCCTCGTCGCCATGGCCGTGGCACTGATGGCAGTGACCCAAGGTTTGGCGAAGATCAAGAAAGAAGGACAAGCGAGAGATGAGACGATTAGCAGCTGCATGGTCGACATGGGCGCGCTTGCGAAGAGGGATGAGTTCAAGGGTGTTCTTCTCAGGGGCTATTCGATAGAGTTTGGCACTCTGGCCGAGTTCAGGAACAACGACCACAGGCTGGACGCGGCCCAAGAGCACTTTGTTCGTGCCTTCGTCCCCAAGGTATTGGACGTGGCGCGACAGGATAGTTGCAAGAAGTGGCTGAAACGAGTCGTTGTAGAAGGCTTCGCGAGCCAGGAGGGCTCGTATTTATACAACCTGAATCTAAGTTTTCTCCGATCCCAACGCGTTCTGTGCGCAGTCCTGAATTCTCACGCCGATAACGCGCTTTCTCTAGCGGACCGGAAACAGGTCCGCACACTCTTCCTCACGGGCGGCTCGTCGTTCAATACTGTTTCGAAGAGCCCAGCCGAGATGCGTCGTGTGGAATTGAAATTGGAGTTCCGCGACCTTGGTGCCCCGCAAGAACTAGCGCGGGAGATCAAGTGGGACGACGACACCACCTGTCCGAACGATTCCCCGACAACTCGATGAACGACTCCTTACTCGATCTGCGCCTTAAGCTGTCGCTGTCATTTCCCAAATTAGCCCATGCCCCTGAGAATTGGGCAGACCAGGGCGGAATGACCAAGGCCCTTGCCCGTGTCCAGCGGGAACAGGGGGGCGCTGGAATCGCGACCGATCCACGCTCGATTATGGCTGCGATCACGGATTTTCGGCGCTTAGGCACCATCGAAAGCTTCCGGGACCTCATGTACGTTTGCTTGGGAGCGGGAATCGTCGACGCCTCTGGTTGGTGCGTGCTTGCTGATCCTACGCTGAGATGGCACCTGTTCGGCTTGGCGGATGGTCAATCCGAATGGCGTCGTCGCCTTCGCGCTTTCCAAGCTCTGCTCTCGAGTTACTGGACCTTCCCGCTCTTCGATAATACGACCGTGTCCGAGGACGCAAGGCAAGGCTGGCGCGTGCTCCGGAAATGGCTGCGGTCCGAACGCGAACTGATTGCCAGCAATGAAGAGCCGAAGCCTTCCTGGTTCGCGGCGCTCACCCGTCACGTGGACTTGCTGAGCGATGAGCCTTGCGGGAAAATCGGCGCGGCTCTCTTGGTCGGCGACGCCTCAGGGCTCAACGATGCCATCAACAGCCTCGCTATCCCAAGGTCCTCGTGGGTCCCGGTAAAGGCAATCCTCGAACAAATCCGTGCGGCCTCAGCTCTCCTTGATGATGCCTTCCACGAGACACTTGATCGCCTTCTAGCCATTGCGCTCGGCAAAAGTGGCGTGGAGATCAGCCAGTCACTCCGCATTCGCTGCGTTGCGCGGTTGGTCTCCCGGTACGCAAAGTGTGCCGATAGGCCCGAACACGTTGGGCTCCGCGATGCCGCCGTCCTCGTAATCGGCAATCCATGGCTGCAGCGAGTGAAATGGGACGCACACGTGGTTGACGGGACGGGCAAGCCGAACGACGTCGCCCGCGAAATGGTCAACGGCTGGCTCAAGCGCCGCCTCATCACCGACTTCTTTGAACTCCTCAGCGCCGACGGTACTGGCGACGCGAGACGCTTGGACTACTGGCTCCGGTTCGAGCCGCTAATCGACGACATGTGGTTTGCCTTGGGTCGCGACGCTCAAATGCGAAACGACGAACACTTTTTGGAATTCAAACGGAGTGCCAGCGGTCGCCGCCTGTTCCTTGAGAACTCGACCGCTGTGAACAATGCTTTCTTGATGCGCATCGGCGAATACCTCGCAGTGGAGTTTGGCGAGTATGGCAGCGGGGGCCGTCTTTTCAAATGGTCATCGCTCGATTCAACAGTAGAAGCCGCACTGACGGGAAAGGCCGCTGAACGAATCAGCCACAACGACCTCCGGCGGCTGGAATGTGAAAAACCTCTCAGGCACATAGATTCACGCTCTGAAAGCTGGGAGCAGAAATTCGACTCGCACCTCTGCCCCCTCCTGGGTCGACCACCAAAGCCGCCAAGGGGAGCGCCACCGGGTTCTAGGAAGTACACCGGAGGTCCGGCGGCGAGCGAATGGCATACCTTTGTGGCTGTCCACAGCCTATCGGTCGAGGACCTTCGCGCCAAGGGCGGCGCGTTTTGGGTGCTCGGGACGACGTTCTCACCAACTGTCGTAAAAGAGCTAAAGGAGCGGGGCTTTCGGCCGCGGCCACCACGCGGATGGTTCGTGGAGAATTGATGAATTTTGCTATCCGAACGTCGTGGAGCGCCCCTGGGATTGAATTTGCATCAGAACCGGAATTTTTTGGTTGGTTCTCTTCACCCGCTCGATTTGGACCCGACACAGCCAAGTTGCTCTTCCTTGGACAGCTGGTGGATGAAGGATATGCGGTACAAGACGAGAACACAGTGCTGCTGTCTTGGGCTGATTTCTACCGCGTCGCAACTTCGCCCGACCACGCAACCAGCCTAGGTCTGCTGGGTCTCCCCCCGATAGAGGCATGGCGTCCATCGCTCGCCAGCCGTGGAACGCTCACCGACCCTGACTTCTCCGTAATCATCACCGAGTGGTCCGACTCCGAAGGCCGACGTCCCATGGGCAATGTGGATATCGTCGGAGCCGTAGTCACAGCAGGAAAACGCTCATCGATTCTCCCCGAAGCAGTTTGGCGGATCGTAGAATCCGTTTCCGCGCTCAGGAGCCAACCGGCGGCGACCCGTGGGCCCGACGTAAACCGGAGGGCCTGGGCCGAGATTCGCGCCCACGCCATCGGCACTGCAAACATGGCGGACTTCCTCCGCAAGACCGTCGTGCTGACACCGGAGCGCCTCCGTATAGATCTCCGCAAGGGCGATCTGGCCGGAACCAACGTAGTGGAGGTCTTGCCGCGTTTCGATGGCGCGCCGGAGCGCTGGCTCGAATTCTTCGACCGGATGCCCAGCGTGCCCGACCGTTACGAGATTCCCGACGGCAACGGAATGGTCCACATCCTCATCTCGCCAGAGGTGAAGACGGTACTGGAAGAAGTGCGCCGTATGCCCGGTCGCCGCGTCGCCGGAGAGCGGGCGGAAGCCTTTGTTCGAAACCCCTTCGCGGCCCTTGGCCCGGACGCCTCCAAGGTGATTGACGCGGATCAGTTCGAAAAAGCACGCGACGATGCGGGCATCTCATTTGCCCGGTTTACGGCCCAAGTGCGGCACGACGACGACGGCCATCCAAACGATTGTGCGCTACTCGTCGAAGAGACGCTACACGGCGAACTCAAATCGGAAGAACTTCGATTTGAAGGTGCCGACGACATCGAGAAGTTCGTGCGCAAGCTGGAAAGCAGGTTGAAGTCGGGAGCCCAATGCTGTCACTGGCAAGGCTATGACCTCGAGATTCTGGGTGACACGTCCGACCAGGTTGCGACCTTGCGCGAAGCGCTCGATGAAATGCGACGTGGCCGTAGGATCAAGGTCACAGACATCTTCGACCTGTCCAGATACTCGGAACGTGTCGAAGGGTTTGGCGTGGAGAAACCCTACTACTCGCCCTTCATTGCACGCAAGAGCAACGATGCGGGATGGTTCCCCGAGAACGTGAGCATCGGCCTCTGCTACACGCCTCCCGGCGGAACCGACACGGTCGCGATTGTCTTTGATCAACCAGCGCTGAGCAAATTCCGTGCCGAGCTTGCGAATGCCGAGGCCGAAAATCGAGAGACATTCGACTTTCCCGGTTGCCCCAAGCCGGTTCCCGTTCGGCAGGCCGTAGAAGCGCTCCAAGCCTTGGACAAGGCCGCCGAGGACGTAAAGAAGAATTCCTTCGACCCGCAGAGGGCCGCAACCCGCAGTCAAACATCCGAACGCCGAGGGCTGGTCGTCAAGCCCAACGTCGATAGGCTCGATTATGTCGAGAACAGGGGACTCCTACTATCCACCGGGGCGCCAGCCCGCTTGCCCTCGTCGCTCCTACCAAGTGTACGTCTCAAGGATCACCAGATCATCGGCGTTGGTTGGTTGCAACAACTCTGGCGTTTGTCACCATCAGCATGCCGGGGCGCGCTCTTGGCGGACGACATGGGCCTCGGCAAGACGATTCAACTCTTGGCATTCATTGCCGGCGTGATCGAGCACGAACCCGGTTGCAACCCTTTTCTCGTCGTGGCACCGGTCTCATTGCTGGAGAACTGGAACGAAGAGATCTCCAAGTTCTTTTCGCCAGGGACCATTCGGGTCTTGACTCTGTATGGACCGGCGCTAACCAAAAAGCGAGTCCAGCGGCGGAATCTGGGCACTGAGTTGACCAGCCAGGGCGTAAGGTCCCTCTTAGTTCCGGATTGGCTAGGTTCGGCCCAACTTGTCCTGACCACCTACGAAACCCTGCGCGATCTTGAGTTTTCCTTGGCCGCGCAGCAGTGGTCCGCGATGATTTGCGATGAGGCGCAAAAAATCAAGAATCCCAACGCATTGGTCACGCGAGCAGCCAAGAAGCAAAATGCACGCCTCAAGATCGCATGTACGGGCACGCCCGTGGAAAATACACTCACCGACATCTGGTGCCTGTTCGACTTCGTACAGCCTGGTCTGCTCGGCGCACTGAAAAACTTTGGCGAACGCTATCGTCGTCCGATCGAAGCACGGACCGAGGAGGAGAAGGCCCGGATTCAAGAACTTCGCGATCTGATCGAACCCCAGAAGCTCCGTCGAATGAAGACAGAGGTTGCCAAAGACCTGCCCAACAAGATCGAAGTCGAATCCTGTCGGACACTGACCCTTTCGGCCCGTCAACGAGGACACTACGCGGATGCCGTCGCGGCGTTCCGTCGCCGGGAGCGTGGTAGCAACACTGGGCTGAATTCGCCCTTGGGGCTCCTGCAATACCTGCGGCGATTGTGCTCGGATCCGCGGCCTCCCGGACATGCCTCCAATGATTCGGAGCCCGTTGCGGAGATCGAGCGCCACTCCCCCAAAATGGCATGGCTGACGCACCAATTGGGAGTCATCCAAAAGCGGAGCGAAAAGGCTATCATCTTCTGTGAATTCCGCGACCTACAGCGAACACTCCAACGGGTGGTGTTGGCACGTTTCGGATTTACTCCGGACGTCATCAATGGGGACACCGCTGCCTCGTCTGGGAATGCACACAGCAGACAACGGCGGATCGCGAGGTTCCAGCAAAGTCCAGGTTTCGGTGTGATCGTGTTGTCGCCCTTGGCGGTGGGCTTTGGGGTCAACATCCAAGCTGCGAACCACGTGATCCATTTCACCCGGACTTGGAACCCAGCCAAGGAAGATCAAGCCACTGACCGGGCCTATCGTATCGGCCAAGAGAAGAACGTTTACGTCTACTATCCGGTCGTAGTGGCCCCCGATTTCCTAACCTTCGACGCCAAGCTGGACACACTCCTGAAGTGGAAGCGGGAGCTTTCGTCCGACATGCTCAATGGGGCTGGCGACGTAAGCCCAAGCGACTTTGCCGATCTCCAGGCACCGGACGGCCGAAAAGCTTTCGAGGAAGCCGATTTGGGCACAGACTCTTCCGAGCCGCTCCAGTAGCGCTAGCCAGCCACGCGAGGTACAAACCGTTCCACCACAACTTCCGCCCCCGGCCGCCGCGCAGACGCGACGTCGAACGAGTTCTGCATCCGCATCAGCGCTTCCATATCGACCCCGAACGCCTTCTCAAACCGCAACGCCATCTCCCCGGACAGTCCCGCCTTCGCATTCAACAGGCTCGACAGCCTAGGCCGCGACACCCCAAGCACCTTCGCCGCGTCCGTCACGGAAAGCGCGTAAGCGTCCAGTATTTCGGAGCGCAGAAACCGGCCCGGATGGACCGGGTTCAGCATCCGCAGCGGCTTTTCCTCAGTGGTAGTCTTCATAGCCCAAGTCCCCGCGTTTCTTCTACCCCGGTAACCCCAGTCACCGCGCTCGAAAATATTGTTCTGCCGTTAGACAAGTCCTTCTGAATCAATTGGAAAGGCGGGCGTCGGCCACCGTCCTAGGGTCGATGTGTGGCTGATATCTATCGCCATCGGGCGTACAATCATGACCCGATGCATTCCTACGCCCAATCCGAATTCAACGCTGTTGCCGACCCAAGTGTCCACCATATCTCGGCTGGCACCGAACGGCTCCGCACTTCCGTGCCCGTGCCCGCTGTCCGCGCCAGGACCATGTCACAAATTCAGAATGATTCTGCGCGAAAGGAACCCGAGCACCACGCGCTCCCGAGATCTGGAACCCTGCCACACGAACCTGAGACGCTCGAAGCTCCCACAGTCCAGGTGTCGCCGTATAAACCCGACACCACCCCAAACCGCACATCCGAAAATGCCCCAAAGGCACCCGAGCCTCAGGGCCAACCAAAAATTCAGATTCTGCCAAACGGACCCGACACCGCGCCAACCCCCACATCCCAAAATACGCCAAAGGCACCTGAGCCCGACGCCCAACCCGAAACTCAGATTCTGCCAAACGGACCCGACACCGCCCCAACTCCCACATCCCAAAATACGCCAAAGGCACCTGAGCCCGACGTCCAACCCGAAACTCCGATTCTGCCAAACGGACCCGGCACCGCCCCAACCCCCAAATCCCAAAATACGCCAAAGGAACCCGAGCCCGGCACCCAACCCGAAACTCGGATTCTGCCAAACGGACCCGACACCGCCCCAACCCCCACATCCAAAAATGCGCCAAAGGAACCCGAGCCCGTCGTCCAACGCGCAATTCAGCTTCTGCCAAACGAACCCGAGCCCCCCACCAACCCCTACTCCTCCAACACCCCCGAAAACCGCCCCCACCGCAACGCCAACGCCGGCAACACCAACAAATTCAACGCCGTCGAAGTCCCCAATCCCCCCAGAATCACCAGCGCCATCGGCCCCTCGATCTCCCGACCGGCCCCGCTCCCCACCGCCAGCGGCAACAACCCCAGCGCCGTCACAATCGCCGTCATCAACACCGGCGTCAGCCTCTCGGACGCCCCCCGCACCGCCGCCGCCATCCCCCAAACCTCGTCCTCCTCCCTTACCAAATGCTCGAAGTGCGAAATCATCATGATCGAATTCCGCATCGTGATCCCGAACAACGTCACGAACCCCACCAAACTCCCCACCGACAAATTGTTCCCCGTCATCGCCACCGCCGCCACTCCCCCCACCAGCGCGAACGGCATGTTCACCAGCACCAGCATCAAATTCCGCCAATTCTGGAACACAATCGCCAGCAGCATCACAATCCCCGCCGCCGCCACCAGCGACCACGTCAAGATCTCCTTCTGCGCCGCGTCCCTCGCCTGTGACGCCCCTCCCACCGAAATGTACGCCCCCGGCGGCAACACCACCTTCGCCGCCACCGCCGACCGCACCTCCGCCACGAACCCTTCCAAATCCCGCCCGTTCACGTCGCACCCGACCGTCTGCCGCCGCCGCGTCCCCGAATGCGGAATGTTGTACCGCCCCGACCCCGGCGCAATCTCCGCCAACTCCCGCAACGGCACCCGCAAACCCGCCGCATTCTGGAACGTCAGAGCCCCAATCGACGCCAAATCCCCCCGCGCCGCATCGTCCAAAATCGTCGCCACCGTGAACACCCGCTCCTTGTCGTGGACCTCGCCCACAACCGACCCCTGGTACGCCGTCTGGATCTCCTCCAGCACCGTCCCCGGCTGCAACCCGAACTGCCGCAGCCTCTCCGGCCTCAGCCGAATATTGATCTGCGGCGTCCCCGGCGGCGACTCCACCCGGATATCGGCCGCCCCCTTAACCGTCGCCAGCACCTTCGCCACCTCGGCAGCCTTCTTGTCCAGCACGTCCAGATCGTCGCCGAACACGTTCACCACCACCTGCGCCGTGCTCCCGGCAATGATTTCATCCATCCGCTCCGTCAAAAATGGGTTGATCGACACCGCCGGACCCGGCACATTCGCCACCTTCTTGCGCAGCTCGTCCTCGGTCACTTCCGGTTCCTTGATCACGCCCGGCTTCAAATCGATGTGGATTTCGCTGGAATGAACGCCTTCGGTGTCGTCGCCCAGCTCCGCGCGCCCGATCTGCTGCGACACCAGCCGCACGCCCGGATGCGTCAGCAGCTCGCGCGTCACGATCCCGCCCACCCGCACCGTCTCCTTGAGCGAAGTTCCAGGGAGCAAATTCATATGAACTATGAAATGGCCCTCGCGCATTTCGGGCAGGAATTCACCGCCCATCGACGGCACCCACGCCGCCGCGCCGATGCACACCAGCACCGTCACGCCCACAATGGCCAGCGTGTGCCGGGCCAGTCCTGCAACCAGCCGCCCGTATCCGAGCTTCATCCGCCGCACGAACTCCGGCTCCCGGACCTTGTCCAGAACCGGCGGCAGCATCGCGAAACACATCGCGGGGGTCAGGGTCAGTGCGACCACCAGGGACGCCATGATCGCCAAAATATAGCTCCACGCCAGCGGCGCGAACAGCCGACCTTGCACGCCCGAAAGCGCCAACACCGGCACGAAAACCAGCGCGACCACGAACGTCGCGTAGACCACCGCGCTGCGGACTTCAATCGACGCGTCGCGCACAATGCGGAAGATGTCGGCCCTCGACAACGGACGTGGCGCTTCCCGCAGACGCCGGAAGATATTCTCGGCATCGATAATCGCGTCGTCCACCACCTCGCCGATCGCGATCGCCAACCCGCCCAGCGTGAGTGTATTCAAACTCACCCCCCAGCGGTCCAGCAGAATCACGGCGATAAACAGCGACAGCGGAATCGCCGTCAACGAAATGAACGCCACCCGGATATTGAACAGGAACAGCAGCAGCACCAAGCCCACCAGCACCGCGCCCAGGAGCAGGGAATTGCCGATGTTCCGAATCGCCTCGACAATGAAATTTGCGGGCTTGAACAAATCGCCATACAAGCGGATCTTGTGCGCGGCAATCGCGGGTTTCAGTTCCTCCAAAGCTGCCTCGATGGCGTTGGTCACCTCGACCGTATTCGCCCCGTACTGGCCGCTGATGTGGATCATCACACCCTGCTTGCCCATAATCGTGGCATCACCGATCTTCGCTTCCGCCCCGTCCACCACCTGCGCCACGTCCCGCATCCGCACGACTTTCGAAGCGTCCTTGGTCGGCAGCACCACATCGCCCAGTTGCTCCGCCGTCAACGACTGCCCCTCGGTCTGCAAAACCACCCGCTGCGAATCCGTCTCGATGAACCCGGCCCCGCGCAACCCGGTTGCATTCTTCGCCGCCGCAGTGACATCCGACAAAGACAACCCGAACGCCGCCAACCGGTCCGGGTGCAACTGGATCTGCATCTGCCGGATCTCGCCGCCGAAAATTGCCACGCGCGCCACGCCCTTCACGCCCAGCAGCCGTGGCCGCATCGTCCAATCGGCGAACGACCGCAATTCCATCAACGACCGCTCTTCGGAAGTGAGCCCCACGATCAGCGTCAAACTGGTCGCGCCCACCAGCGGAGCCATGGCCGGAGGCTGCACACCCTGCGGCAACTGCGTCGCGGCCTCGCCGATCCGCTCGGAAACCATCTGCCGCGCCCGGTAGACGTCGATCTGGTCCTCGAATGTGGCCACCACTACGGACAACCCTTGGATCGAATTGGACCGCAGGGCCGCCAGATTCGGCGTGCCATTCAGCGCCGATTCGACGGGCCGCGTGACCAAACTCTCTACATCCTGCGACGAAAGCCCCGGAGCCTCGGTCTGCACCACCACCTGGGGCGGCGAAAACTCGGGGTAGACGTCGAACTTGGCGTTGCGGATCGTGTAATACCCGTAGGCGGCCACCAGGCACGCCAGCGCCATCACGATGCCCCGGAACCGGATCGAAATTTCGACAAGGCGCGACAGCATCTAGTTCGTATCCGCCTCGTTGCGCGATTTGAACTCCTCGGAGAGCAGGGTTTGCGCGCCCAAAATCACCAGATCATCGCCCTTGGAGAAGCCCGCGGCGACCACGAAGCCATTTCCCAACGGCCTGTCGATGGGCACCGCGCGTCGGACGTACTTGTCCCTGTCGTCCTCGTCCCGCACGTAGGCCCAATAGCGGCCGTCCCACTGGACGACAGCGGAGCGGGGAATCACGATCCCCTTCTGCGCCTCGCCGGGCAGGGGCAACCGCACCGTGACCGCCATCCCCGGACGCAAATCGGCACCGCCGCCGACCTTGTAGAACAACGTTTGCCCGACCCGTTCGCCGACCAGCGCGGGACGGTCCTCGAAACCAGCAGGAGTAATCCGGGCTGCGGCCGACACGGGCAGATGATCCCCCATCGGGACATCGACGCGCGCCAGCAAATGGTCCAACTTCGCCAACCGCAGGATCGGTGTGCCCGGTTCGACCGACTCGCCCGGCTGCGCCAGCAGTTCCATCACGTCCCCGGCGCGCTCGGCCACCAACGCCCGACTGTTGCCGGTGGACGCGACCGCCGATTCCAAAGTCTGGATCATCACCCGAGCCCCAGCCGCGCGGGTCTCCTCGGCGACCACCTTCGCGGCAGCCTCTTGGACGGCCTTGTCGGAAACATTCTTGTCGTCCGAGTTCAGCCGACGCAGCCTCTCGTGGACCACCTTGGCGGCATTCGCAGCAGCCTCGGCGGACGCGAGTTCCGCCTTCGCTTGGACCAACTGCGTATTCAGCGCCAACTTGTCCGTGACCGCCAACCGCACCTCGACCGCCCCGAAAGCGGTCCCAGCAGCCAAGCTTTCTCCGATCACCGGCCAACCCCGACCAGGCGCCACCCGCAAAGTCCCGGAAGCGGGAGACCGCACCGCGAACGAAGCGGAAGGATCCTCCTCCAGACGCCCGTAGACCACCATCTCGCGAGCAATCGAGCTCAGTTCGATGTCGTCCACCTTGATCCCGGCCCGCTTGGCGGCATCTTCCTTCAAAGTGACAACGCCCGAACTGCCCCCCGCATCGTCGTCATCGCCCTTTGCCTTAGCCGCCGCCGGAGCCTCCGCCTTCTTCTTGTCGTCATCACCCTTGCACCCAGCCAACAACCCAGCCGCCAAAACCAGAACTATCCACCTACTCATCCAGCCCTCCCAAGTACTGCCCCAGCCTCAGTTGCACCCCGTTGTGGGGCAGCCATTCTTGGCTGCAGCCGCCTTTCAGGCGGCCATAACCGTCATCTACGGGTATCAACGCGACTCTCACTTCACCTCTCCCATCCGCATCCAACCACCCAAAGCCCCCTGCACCGCATCCTCCAGATCCCCCAGAGCCACCTGACCCCGCTCCAAAGCATCCACCTCCGCCCGCTGTACCCCAAAAGCCCCCAACTTGGACACCAAAACCTCCAACCGATCCGCCTCGCCAGCCTTCAAGGCTGCCGCCACCGAAGCCTCCCGCTGACTCTGCAACCGCACCGAAACCCCGCCCGCACTGGACCATTCCGCCACCGCAGCCCTGTACTTCGTCAAAGCCGCATCCGTCTCATCCCGGACATGCGCCTGCAACGCCAAAAACTCCACCGCAATCTTGTCCCGAGCCGCCTTGCGCTCAGCCACCTGTCCCTCGCCCCGATGGAACACCGGCAAAGCCTCCAAAGCCGCACCCAACACATACGAAGGAAAGCCCTCCTGGAACAAGTACGACGGACTCAAAGACACATTCGGATACCGGTCCGCCAACTGCAGCCGCAGTCCGACATCCGCCGCGTCATACTCCGCCAGCACACGCCGGATATCCGCCCGATGCACCAACCCGGCCTTGCGAACAGCCGCAATCGGCAACTCCCCGGGGGCCGGCAAATCGCGCAACCGCCCCAAATCAATCGCCCGCGACCCCAATGCCCGGGTAGGAACGCCCACGGCATCCCCAATCCCCGCGCGCCCAAGCTCCAACGCGCCGTCGGCATTCGCGATTGCCAGCAACACCGCAGCCCGGTCCGCCCGCGCCGCCTCAACCTCCGGCCGACCGACCTCGCCAGCCGCCAGCCGTTTTTCCCAAACTGTAACGATCTCGCCCCGAGCCGCCAGTTCCGCCCGCAGCGATTCCAACCGCACCCCTGCGAAGTAGTAAGCAACCAACGCCGCCCGGACCTTGGCCCGGGTCGCCCAAGCTGCCTCCCAGACCCGCAGTCGGGCAGCCTCCAAAGCCTTCTGGGCCTCCAAAATCCGCAACCCGCGCTTGCCCGCAGTCTCAATCGTGAATGCCGACGAGAACGAATACGTCGCGACCGAGTCGGGCGTCTTGTTCCGCCCGGCATCCACCGTGATTGTGGGATTGATCCGCTGCTTGGCCGTGACCAGCGCGGCTTCCTTGGCCGCAACTTCGGCCCGGGCCAACTCGACATCCGTGCTGAAAAACAGCCCGATCGACAGCAGGTTATCCGGATCCAGCGCGGTCGGCGGCCAAGCGAATGTTGGATTCCCCGCCTGACTCCGCGCAAACTCCGCCAATCCCGGCGCATCCAGAGCCCGCGCCGCAAACCGCGACTCCACCTGAACAGGATCCAGCACCGATGGCTGGTAGTGCGCACAACTGCTGAGGAAAAGGCCGCAAGCGATCACCGCCGCGACCATCGGACGTATGGTCACCTCCATAAAGTATATGCGGCTGGTCTTCTCTCCACCCGTCGCACCCACCTCGCATTTCCAGTTTTCCGCAGCGCTCGCCCGTCTTGTGGGGCAGGTTGGCAACCTGCGGCGGGGTCGCCGACACCGCCACGCGCCGCAAGGCGCGCGTCGTGGTGTAGCGTATCCCCGCACATCACGGTATCAACCGAGGCGAAAGGCCACCACCATGAAAAAAGCCCGACCGCCTCATCGGCGGTCGGGCTCCAATCAAACTATCCTGGCCCGCTCCTAGAACGCGAACCGCAATCCAACCTGCGCGCGCCGAGCATTGGTGCCGTCCGGGAATCCGCCCGACGCCGTGCCCAACCCGGGGGTCTGGGCCGTGCAGGACGTCGCGGTCGCCGAGGTGCAGGGCGCGATCACGAAGTTCGGAGCCGCCAGCGTACCCTTGTTGGCCGCCGTGAAACCCGCCGCCAAAACACTCGTGTTGCTGATCGTGTTCGTCAGGTTGAAGACTTCGAACAACAGCGTGAGGTTCATCTTCTCGCGGATCTGGAACCTCTTCTGCAGTCGTGTGTCGAACCGCGTCGTCGCGTCCAACCGCAACGGATTGTTCTGCAGGAACGGCACACGGTTGTCGCCGCCGAGTCCATTCAGGGTCCCGGTAAACGCCTGTGGCAGGTTGGTGGTAGAAGAGAAGCTGACCGACTCGAACGACGGCCGGCCGCTGGCCAGAGTCAGCAGCCCGTTCCACTCCCAGCCGTTCAACAGGTGCTTCGCCAAACCGTTGCTGCCCTTGAACAGCGTAGGCCGCGCAAGGAAAGTCGTCACGAGCCGATGGCGCTGATCGAGGTTCCCGTTGCCCTTGTCGTTGCTGTAGGCACCGTTGTACAGGCCCATCGGCCCGCTGCTGAAGAAGAGCGCATTGTTGCCGGATTCCTGGTTTTCGTCGAGTTCATGCGCCCAGGTGTATGCCACCGTGCCCATGAAAGTCTTCGAGAACCGCTTGTTCAACTGCACTGCCATGGCGTCGTACCACTGCTTGCCGCCGTTCTCCACTTGGTTGACGTGTCCGTAACGTGTGTCGACCCGGTTGGCCAGCAGGTAGATCGGGGTGCTGAACACTTTGCCGGTCGGCTGGTAGTTGTTGTCCAGAATCGTGAAAGTGTAAACCTGCGAACTGAGCGGTCCGATATTCAGATCCCGCACCGTATAGAGCCGCTTGCCGCGGTTCATGATGTACGAAACCGTCAGCGTGGTCGTCTTGGTGACCGCCCGCTCCACAGCAACGTTCAGCTGCTCCGAGTATGGATTGCGCATGTCCGGCGCCGCAAACGTGATGTTGCGGTTGCTGGCGAGTGCCCCCGCCGGCGACGCGAGCACGTTCGGAAACACCGGGGCTCCAGCCGAACTGGGGCTCGTGATGCTCAAGCTCTGCGTATAAACGTCGTTGCTTGTGAACAGAGTGTTGATCAAACCGCTATGGTAGCGGCCGTAGTACAGCCCGAATCCGGCGCGCACGGCAGTCTTCTCGTCGACCCGGTAGGCAAAGCCGATCCGTGGTGCGAAATTCTTCTTGTCCGAATTGATGTGTCCCGTCTGGGCGTAGTTCGGATTCACGATCGTCGGTTGGGGCAGTATCGAGTACTCGTAGCGCAGTCCGTAGTTGGCGGTCAAGCGCGAGCTGATCTTCCAACTGTCCTGTGCGAAGAAACCCATTTCGGAAATGTGCGTGTCTACGATAGGGTTTCCAAAAACCTGCGAGAAGGTCGAATAGTTGCTCGGACCCGGCTTCGGCGACGTGAAGTCGAGTGCAAAGTTGGTAACGCTCGAATACGAGTAGGTCCCATACCGGTTGCTCAGCGCATTCGCGTAGTCTTCCGTCTTCGAAATGTCGACGCCGAATTTGAGCGTATGGGCACCCTTCACCCAAGAGAGGCTGTCGGCAATCTGGAAACGATTTTCGCTGGGTTGGATGCGGGGCAGCACGTTGTATCCGCCAAGAGTGCCCACACCGGCCACCGACAGCGAGGTGTTCCCGATCGGCAGTCCCTTTTGGAGCGCCGGGTCGAAGTCGTCCGCTTGCCGGTCCTTGAACCAGCCGAATCGGAATTCGTTGACGATCGAACTGGTGGGAACGAAGGTCCAAGACAATTTGCCGATCCGGTCGCGCACGCTGTCGTCGCCGTTGGTGCCGAGGGCCGAGCCGGTGGTCGACGTGTTCCCTGTCTGGATGCCGTTGGGCGAGACGAACTTGAGGTAGTTCAGGCTGACCGAAAAGTTGTTTCTGTCGTTCAGGTGATAGTCCAGCTTCAGGAAGTAGAGGTTCTGGTCGGCCCGGCGGTCCACAAGGCCGAACATGCGGGGCAGCACATTGTTTGCGGCGGCGCACTGTGCCGGCGTCGCGGGGGCCGCGCAGCCGATCCACGTTTGCGACGTGCCGTTGACCGAAGAGTTGATAATGCTGCTCACCATCGGTTCGTGGCGACGCTGTACTTCCGTGTCGAAAAAGGCGAACAGCTTGTTCTTGATGATCGGTCCCCCAATCGTGCCGCCGGTCTGATGCCGCACATCCTGCGGGTTGATGGCCGCGAAGCGGTCGCGCGCATCCAGCGAACGGTTGCGGAAGTACCAGAAGAAGGTTGCGTGCAGGCCGTTGGTGCCGCTCTTCGTGATCGTGTTGATCACGCCGCCGCTTGCGCGCCCGTATTCGGCGGCGTAGCTGGAATTGAGCACCTGGAATTCCTGCACCGCGTCCTGCGAAAGCTGCGAGCCCACGCGTGTGCGGCCCGAATTCTCGTTGTAGTACTGGTTGGTCGTGTCCACGCCGTCCACCAGGAAGCTGTTGCCGCCGGCCATGCCGCGGAACGTGAGAAGTCCGAAGTCGGCATCCTTGGTGACAGCGGGCGTCAACAGGACAAACGCGTCGACGCGCCGACCGTTTACCGGCAGGTTTTCGATCTGTTCGCTCGAAACGACAGTCGAGTTTTCGGTCTTGACGTCGTCTACCAAGGGCGCGGCGTCCGTAACGTCTACTTTGGTGCTGAGGCTGCCTACGGTCAGGGAAATCTTGAGGTCCAGAATCTGGCCGACCTGAAGGGTAAGGTTGCCGGCCTTGTAGGGCGCGAAGCCTTCCTTCGTGACCTCTACCTCGTAGCCTTTTTCAGGTGCGAGAGCGGGTGCCGAAAAGGTGCCGGCACCGGTCGTCGGAAGTTCGCGGTGGATGCCGAGGGAGGAGTTTGTGACGACGACTTTGGCCGCGCTGATCGGCGCGCCGGAAGCGTCGAGAACCGTGCCACTGATGGCACCGCGTCCGGCGGTGGCCTGTGCCATGGCCGAAACCGAGAAGAGCAGTGCGAGGGCTGCTGCGGAGAGGGATTTCATCATGGTTGTGACTATCCTTAGTAGATTGTGATGTCGAAAGACCGGGTACAGCACTGCTCCCAGAGTAGCAAGGAATCGGTTTCGACTCGATGAATCTACGGCACGTGCAATACAGTAAAGGAGAACGTGATGACCAAACGACCTGTTTCCATCCTCCTGCTGTCCCTCATGGCCGCTACAGCCCAGGCGCAGACGCCAGCCAAGAAGCTGGCAGCCCTGATCCTTGACGGCAAGAACAACCACGACTGGGCCGCCGGGACTCGCGCCATCCGGACCACGCTGGAGGGCACGGGACGATTCACCGTGGATGTCTCCACCTACCCGGCCAAGCCGGATTTCTCCAAGTACGATGTGGTGGTGAATAATTTTAACGGCGGGCATCTGCCGGACGGCGTCCGCTGGCCCCGCGAGACCGAGGTCGCGCTCGAAAAGTTCGTCCGCAATGGCGGCGGCCTCGTGGTCTTCCACGCCGCCAACAACGCCTTCCTGAACTGGCCCGAGTACAACGACATGATCGGCCTCGGTTGGCGCGACAAGACCTTCGGCGCGGGGCTGGCGGTGGTCAACGACAAGGTGATCACCATCCCGAAGGGTTCCGGCCTGCCGCCCGGCCACGGTCCCCGCCACGACTTCGAGGTCTTCACGCTCGACAAAACGAACCCAATCACCGCCGGCCTGCCCGCCCACTGGCTGCACCCGTCCGAGCAGCTCACGCACGGCCAACACGGCCCGGCGCAGGGCTTGACCGTCCTGACCTACGCCTTTTCGGAGGTCTCGCACCAGGGCGAGCCGATGGCTTGGACCAAGCAATACGGCAACGGCCGGGTCTACACGACGATGCTGGGTCACACGTGGGACAAGGAGTCGAACCCCAACCTCGACGACGTCAACTTCCAGACCCTCCTCGCCCGCGGCACCGAGTGGGCAGCATCCGGCAAGGTGACCATTCCCGCCGATCTTGGGTGGAAGCCGATGTTCACCGGCAAGAACCTCGACGGCTGGGAGCCCCGGGGCGAATGCACGTGGACCGTCATGAAGGACGGTACCCTGCTCGGCCAGCGCACCCACCCCGACCCCTCGCAGAAGTGGCCCATCGACCGCAACACCTTCCGCTCCTGGGTCAATCCGCAGGCGTGGCTCTACACCAACCGCAACGACTACGCCGAATTCGACCTACACGTCGAGTTCTGGCTCCCCGTCGGAGGAAACAGCGGAGTCTCGATCCGCGACCTTTCCCGTGCCCACTACGCCATCAACGAGCCCGACACGACACACCCGGAACTGGCCGGACCGATCAAGAGCACACCGGCCCACATCGGCTACGAGATCCAGATCCTCGATGACGACCCACTTCATCCAAGCGGCGAAAAGTACCCGACCGGCTCCGTCTACACCTTCGACTCCGCCAAGGTCGGTGCGATGCGCCACGCCGACTGGAATGCGATGGACATCGAGTCCCGTAACGGCTCCATCCGGGTGCGGCTGAACGGCGAACTGGTGTCCGAATACCCCGGCGAATCGGGACGTTCCAAAGTCGGCCCCATCGGCCTCCAACTCCACGACCGGTTCTCAACCGTGATGTTCCGCAACGTGCGAATCCGGGAGATCAAGTAGCGCTTTGGAGCGCCTTGCTGTGGGCGGTGACTGCCTTGGTCAGCCCTTCGAGGTTGTAACCGCCTTCCAGCACCGAAACCAGCCGCCCTCCGCTGTGCTTGTCGGCGATCTCCATCAGAATGGTGGTGAGTTCGGCGAAGTCGGCGTCGCTCAGGCGGAAGTGGCCGAGCGGATCGCCCAACCGGGAGTCGAAACCGGCCGAGATCAGGACCAGATCGGGCTTGAACTCGTCCATCTTGGGGGCGAAGTCCTTGCGGAAGGCGGTCAAGATCTGTTCGCGCCCGGCACCAGCCGGGAACGGACGGTTCATCGTCGTGCCCACGCCCGTCTCGGTGCGCATGCCGGTCCCCGGATACCACGGGCTCTGGTGGGTACTGAAGAAGAAGACGGACTTGTCGCGGCAGAAGATGTCCTGGGTGCCGTTGCCATGGTGGACGTCCCAGTCGGCGATCGCGACTCGTTCGATTCCGTATTTCCGCTGCGCATAGCGGGCCGCTACCGCGATGTTGTTGAACAGGCAGAAGCCCATGCCGCGCGCTTGCGACGCGTGGTGTCCGGGCGGGCGCACAATGCAGAACGCGTTCCGGGCCTTGCCGCCCATCACGAGGTCAACGCCATTCAGGCACGTGCCCGCCGCGTGCAACGCTACCTCATAGGAGTGGGCACAGATGTCGGTGTCGCCGGTCGAAAGGACGTCGCGGCCCGATTCGACATCCCGCCGCGCGGTTCCGATGTAGTCGCGGGTGTGGCAGACGGCGAGTTCTTCGACGGTCGCGCCGCGTGGCGCGACCGGGGTCAGGCCCACGCCGTCCAGTCCCCGGATCGCAGCATCCCAACGGGCAATCTGTTCAGGATGGCCGGGGCCTGTGTCATGGAGCTTGGAGATGGGATCAGCCAGTAAGGCGGTCATGCCAGCGTCCCCTGCCGGATCGCCGCGATCTTGGGCTCGCGGGACTTCGGACTGTCGAGGCTGAAGCTGCGGGCGTCGCCCAGGTCTTCGCGGATGAACGCCTCGGTGCGGGCCACGGCGTCGGACAACGCTTGGTCCGGCTTGCCGAACGCCATCCAGACGATGGTTTCAGTGGCAGTGTCGTACTCCCAGAAGCCGACGACCCGACCCCGGTCGACGATGGCGTGGCCCTTTGCCCCTTTGGCGCGGTGTTGATCGTCCGGACCAAGCAGCGCGGCGTAGTCTCCCCGCGGTTGGATCAGGTTGTCGATGCTGCCGATCAGCGAATAGGCCGGGGAGCGCGGGACTTCGAACGCCTCGTACTCAGCGCGATCTCCAGGCAAGATTAGCCCGCCCTCGACGGGCTCGAGTCCAAGCGGTGCCATTGCTGCCTTCGCTGCCTTGACGCCGAGGCTGGAGAACGTTCGGAATTCGGCCTCCGTCGCGGGACCTGACCAAGCGAAGAAATGCCGGGCCAAGTCGATGTAGACTTGGTCGTCATCCTGCGGCTTCAGTCCCCACAAGGCGTACTTGTAGCGCTGCTGGTCGATGCGACCGTTGACCGGGATCCGGCGGATCTCGCCCGTCTCCTGCAGGTAGCCAAGGGCGAGGGGCAGGGTACTGGAGATTCCCTTCTTCGTGCCTTCCGGCCCCAACGACCGGGTCGCGGAACCGACGGCGGCCCGAAGCGCGTCGGGATCGAGGGGGCCATCTTCCAAGGCGCTCAGGACGGCCTTTCGCAGTACGGCGACTTCCTCCCCGGTGACGCCCAGCTTCATAGCGACTTTCATCTCGGGCTCTGCCGAGAATCCCTGACCGGCGCCGAGGCCGAGCGCGAAATCCGATGCCGGGAGGATATACGTGCATCCCCGTGCACTGGGCAGTTCATGGATCTCGACCGCAGCGAGTGCGGCATCGACTTCCGCCCGCCTCAGACCCGCGCGGGCGAACAACGCGAGGTAGGGGGAAGCCCCGCCGACCGACCGTTGCCACCCCGTTTCGGCCAGAACTTCGGCAGCGGACTTCCCGGCCAGCCGACCATCGAGACCTTGTTTGTGGGACCACCAGGCCCGGAGCTTCGCATCGACTTGAGACATGCTCGCTCCATTCTACCGGGCGACTCGGAAACTACTTCTTTCGCTTAGCCACTTCGACCTGGTACTCCTCATAGCCGCCGCGGAAGTCCTCGATCTTACCGCCACCAACGTTCCAAATGCGCGTTGCGGTTTCTTCAATCAAGTCGTGGTCATGGGTGACCAGGAAAAGTGTCCCCTCGAACTTCTGCAACGCGATGTTGAGCGCGTTGATCGATTCGAGGTCCAAGTGGTTGGTCGGTTCGTCGAACACCAACACATTCGGCTTCTGCAGGAACAGCCGGCAGAAGTACAGCCGCGCCACCTCGCCGCCCGACAGCGCGTCGGTGGGCTTGAAAACTTCGTCGCGGGCGAACAGCATCTGGCCCAACAATCCCCGCAACTCTTCGTTGCCGGCTTGCGGGTCGTAGTTCTGCAGCCAGTCGAAGATCGTCATGCCGGTCTGGATCCAAGACCGAGGATCCTGCGGGAAGTAGCCGATGTTAACCTCGTGGCCCCATTCCGCAACCCCTGCGTCCACGGTGAATGGCTCGTCGCCCGCACCGGGTCCGCCCGCGATGAGCGACCGGATAAGCGTCGTCTTGCCTGCGCCGTTGCGACCAAGGATGCCGATCTTCTCCCCGCGCGTGATACTTGCGGTGAACGGCGGAATCACCGTGCCCTCGCCGTACGACTTCGCGATGCCCTTGATCTCGAGCGCATGCTTGCCCGAAGGCCGCTTCATTTCGAAGCGGATGAAGGGGCGCGCGATGTTGGATCTGGCGAGATCGCCCGACTGCAGGCGCTCCACTTCCTTCTTGCGCGACATCACTTGGCTCGACCGGGTACCGGCCGAGAACTTGGCGATGAAGTCCTTCAACTGTTCGATCTTCTTTTCGCGCTGCGCCTGCTGCGATTCCAAGCGCGACCGGATCTGCGTCTTGGCCAGCACCATCTCGTCGTAGCCGCCGGTGTAGGTGATGATCGTTTGGTAGTCGATGTCTGCCGTGTGGGTTGTGACGCTGTTGAGGAAGTGGCGATCGTGCGAGATGACGATCATCGTCCCTTGGTAGCGGTTAAGGAAGTCCTGGAGCCAGTGGATGGATTCCAAGTCAAGGTGGTTTGTCGGTTCGTCCAGCAGCAGGCCTTCGGGACCACCGAAAAGCGCCTGGGCGAGCAGCACGCGGACTTTTTCGCCGCCCTGCAGTTCGCTCATCTTCTTCTCGTGCATGTACTCGGGGATGTCCAAGCCGTCGAGCAGGATGGCTGCGTCGCTCTCTGCCGTGTAGCCGTCGTTCTCGGCAACCACGGATTCGAGTTCGCCCAGCCGCATGCCGTCCTCGTCGGTCATGTCGAGCTTTTCGTAGAGCCGGTCGCGCTCCTCAAGGGCCGCCCAAAGGGACGGATTGCCCATGATCACCGTGTCGATGACCCGGTAAGCGTCGAAGGCGAACTGGTCCTGGCGGAGAATGCCGACCCGCCTCGGGCGCACGACGTCGCCCTTTTGGGAATCCAACTCGCCGGTTAGGATCTTCATGAACGTCGACTTGCCGGACCCGTTGGGTCCCGACAGGCCGTAGCGACGCCCCGTCTGGAAGACAGTGGTGACGTCCTCGAACAAAATCTTGGCGCCGTAGCGCATGCTTACATTATTTACAGAGATCACGGCAGGTAAAGGAGGGGGAAACTCCAGTGTAGCAAGGGGGCTACTGGTCGGTGGAGTGGGCTAAAGTGTATCACTGGGGTTCTACCGGCCCCGCACAAGCAGTGGGATACGCCACGACAGGAGTTCCTGATGGATTTGGACAATTACGGCGAGTGGACTCGCAAGGGCGCGACCATGAGCGACAAGAGCGTCCGCAAGGAGTTTGGGTTGACGCAGGACGAGATCCTGGCGGGCATCGACGACGGCACGCTCCAATTTCGTGAGAGCGTGATCTACGGTGTCCCGTGGTACCGGCTGCTGCGCCGCGAAGTGGAGGTGCTGGTCCGCAAGCTGCGCGGCGACCAGTATTTGGACTCGCGTGTGGTGCGTACCGAACTCCTGGCCATCAACCGGGAGTTGGCGGAGTTGAAGAAGCGCGTCGCGGCCCTGGAGGAACGGAAAGCTGTCTTGACGAACGGCGGCAAGTGAAGCTGCCGGCTAGCCCATCCGTTTCAAAATCAGGATTCCGATTGGAATCAACAGCAACGCCGCCATCGAGACCCATGCTAGACGATGGGCGAAATTCAGCGTGTACCCGATGCCGATCCTTTTTTCCACCATCAGTGCCGGGTCGTCCGGGTTGTAGTAAATGAGGCCGAACTTCCAAGCCGAGTCCGGCGTGTTGTCGGCGACCGAGCCCTCGGGATTGCCGGCAGCCCGGATCAGCGGGATCACCATCAACGCAACCGCGAAGAGGATGACGAACACGATTAGCCCGGGACGGAATAGATCCGGACGCAGCGGTGCAAGCGCGATGGACGAGAACAAAATGCCCATCAGACATCCCATCCGCTGGAGCATCCGCAGGGACTGCCATCGAACCGTCGCGCTGCCGCCAGCTACGCGGGGCGACCCGTACAGAATCCCCCATTCCGACAGCTTCAGGACGACAAGTATGAATACTCCGATGAGAAGCGGGCCGTACACGCCCGGCACCGTCCGCGTGGACCAGCCGTTCGGGCGTCCGGCGATGTCCCAGTGGATGGGGAACCTGTCGGGGATCTCGTCCCAGTGCATTTGCAGCCATGCTGCGGCCAACACCATTAGGAGCAGGGGAATGATGGAGTGTGCCGGATTGCTGCCAGGACTATCGTCCAACAGCGCCGCGGTGCGCGCGGGCTCGGTCCTGTCGGCGTAGGGCAGGGCAGCACGCCGGGCCGCGAAGTACGGTAACAAGGCACCGCCCGTCAGCGCCAGAGGCCACGCAACCTGGATCCAAGCCATCCGGTTCTCGAATCCGAGCCACGCTGCCGCGGTCGCGAGCAGGGTTAGGACGCCGATCTGGATTCGGTAGTTGCGGATGATTCGTCCAGCCTCGCCGGTCTCCGTCCATGCCTGGCTCACGCGGACCCCGAAAAGGAGCGAGCGCCTTCGAATCATTGGTCCCAGTAGGAACATGCTGCCGATGACGAGGGGCATGGCTAGAATGACTGCTGTGCCGACTTTGAAGTCGTTCATTGAATTGCCTCCAGAACATTGAGGAAGATCTCGCGGATCGACCGGGGAGGGATTCCGCTGGCGCGCATTTCGGCGACCAAGTGGCGGGCCCGTTGGCGGAATTGATCCTGTCCCACGCCGTCCGGGGCTGTTTGGCCAGCCCGCTCGATGACCGTTGCACCGCGACCGTGGGAGATATCGAGCCACCCCTCCACCGCCAGGCTGCGGTACGCCTCGGCGACGGTGTTGAAATGCACACCAAGGTCGATTGCCAGACGTCGCACGGAAGGCAGGTTGTCGCCGGTTCGCAACTGGCCTTCGATGATCGCGGAACGGATTTGGTCGAGGATCTGCTTCCGCGCCGGATCCTGGGAGGACGAATGGATGACGATGACTGGAACTTGCCTGTCCACTGTACATGTACAGAATACACTGACGACGGGGCGTCGTCAAGGGCGAGCGCACGGGAAAAGGCCTACGCCTGGGCGGCATGATCGCGTCGCAAGTCGTAACGGTTTGCCTGTTGTCAGCACATTAGCCGTGGTTGGAGCGGCACACAGCCTCCGTAACGGTGACCAAGCTAGTTTTCTTGAGAAGTTTCCGCCGTCGACGCACTACTTCGATAGCCGAACATGCACGACTACGATGTGGCGATGAAGAACCTCCTGATGAAGCCGGGGAGCCTGCTGCTGGAGAAGCTGACCGGAGCGCGTGAAGTGCGGTGGTTGAACGTGGAGGTGCCGCGGGTGCGCAATACACGCCGGGACCTGATCGGTGAATTGCCGGACTCGGAACTGGTGGGTATCGAGATCCAAGTGGAGAACGAGCCGGACTTCGGCTTCCGCATCGGCGAATACCAATTCGGAACGGCGCGGATGCTCAAGCGGATGCCGAGGCAGGTGGTGCTGTTCATCGGACCGGACCGACTGACCATGCCGGACTCCACGCGGGGCGCTGACCACTACCTGCGCTGGCATTTTGTGGATGTCCGCGAGCTCGACGGGGAAGCGTTGCTCGACAGCCCGCATTTGGGAGATAATGTGGTTGCGGTCTTGACCCGGCTTGGCACACAGGCGGGCGTAGTGCGCAAGGTCCTGGAGCGAATCGCCACCGGTCCGGGTGCCGAGCGCGGGGAAGCATTGACGGAGTTGGCGATACTGTCGGGATTGCGACGGCTTTCGGAAGAAGTAAGGGAGGAGGCAAGCAGGATGCCGGTGACATACGACTTGATGGAGAACGCGGTGTTTGGCCCGTCCATCCGCGAGGGGCTGGCCCGTGGGTTGGCAGAGGGCATGGAGAAGGGGATCGCCCAAGGCTTGGAACAGGGGTTGCTCAAAGGCAGGGTAGAGGGCCAATTGGAAATCCTCACCACCATGATCGAGGGCCGCTTCGGCAAACCGCTACCCGCGGGAACGCTAAAACGCCTCACATCAATGAGCGCCGCACAACTGACCGCCACCGGTCTCCGGCTGTTCGACGCCCATCGCATTGAGGACTTGTTCGCGTAGATCGAACGCTTACCAGTTCGTGATCGACCCGTCCGGCCGGAAGTATGTCTGCGCCCGGTTCGTGTCGTACTTGTCGACTTCCGTCAGCAGCGTCAGAGGCTTCATGTCCAGTTCCACACCCAGGCCGGGCCGCTCGTTCGGATAGAGCTTTCCCTCCTTGAAATCGAGGCAGACCGGCAGGTGGGGCAGGGTACGGCCTTGGAAGTTGTATTCCATCAGCACTGGCCCGGAGAACGTCGAGAGGCAATTCACCAGCGCCGCCGTCGCGATGGGTCCCGTGAAGTGCGGAATGATACCCACGAAATGCGTTTCGCAGATCGCCGCGATCTTCATCATCTCCGTGATGCCGCCCACGTTCGGCAATGTCGCGCGGACATAGTCGATGTCATGGTTTTCCACCAGCCGATTGAAATCCCACTTGTTGCCCCACTCCTCGCCTGCCGCGATGGGGACCTTGGCCATCTGGCGGAATTTGGGCAGGTCTTGGTCGAAGACCTCGGTGCGCATGGGATCTTCGACGAAGAGCGGTGCCAGCGGCTCGATCAGGTTGGCTGCGCGGACGGCGTCGATCAGGTCGAAGCGCTGGTGGAAGTCAATGCAGAAGTCGCCGTTCTTGCCGACGCCTTCGCGTGCCTGGGCGCAGTCCTCGTAGACCTGCAGCACGCGCTCGCGGGTATTGAAGACGGAATTGCCGCGGCCAAGCGACGCTGCGTCCATGCGGAACGCCCGGTAGCCGGCTGCGATGGTCAGCGCGGCGCGTTCCTTCACCGACATGCCGGGCTTGATGCCCGGAATCGAGCCCGCCGTGTTGTAGCACTCGACGAAATTGCGCGAAGCCCCGCCGAGGATCTGGTGTACGGGCAGCTTCAGCACCTTGCCCTTGATGTCCCACAGCGCCATGTCGAGTGCGCCCAACGCGTGTGTCTTCTCGCGGCCTGGCGGGTAGAAGAAGGAGCGCTGCATGTCCTGCCATAAATGCTCGATCTTGGCGGGGTCCTGGCCGATGAGCCGACCGGCGCATTGGCGGATCGTGTCGGTGAAACCACCCTCGCCGATGCCCGTGATCCCGGCGTCGGTCTCGATTGTGACCACCGTATCGGCCTGGTTGAAGAGCGGATTGGGATTCGGAGGCGCGTAGGCGCGGATCCGTGTTATCTTCATCTTCGGCAAAGCCGCGTTTGCCAGAGGGGCGGCGATGGTGGTGACGGCGGAAGCGGCTGCGGCGGCGCGGAGGAACGTTCTTCGGTTCATGTGGTCCTTCAGATAGCTAGTATATGCGCGATAATCCAAGCTTGCGCCAACTCGTCATCTGCCATGCCCCAGCCGACGCCGAAACCGCCCTGCGTCTTGCCGATTTCTTTGAAGCCAACCTGCCGTTCCGCGTCGCCCGCGAGGAGGGCGTGGTCACGGCGGACCTCGATCTGATCGACACGGTCGAGATCGCCCTTTCCGCCGAGGCGGTGCTGGTGCTGCTTTCGCCGGACTCCGTGCCCGCCAAATGGGAGCGCGCCCGTTGGGAGCCTGTCTTCGTCCAAGAACAAGCGGAACTCGGGTGCCAACTCGGGTTTGTCCTGATGCGCGCGTGCGCGTTTCCCGAATTGTTCCGTCGCCGTCCGTTCTTCGACCTCACCGGCGACTTCGTCCCGGTTGCGCGCCGCCTGAACCAGTGGCTGCTGGACCCCGAACGGCCCATTACCAAAACCGAGTCGATGGATTCCGGTATCGCCGACCTTCGCGTCCGGTTGGCCGACCGGCCGGGTATCGCCGTCGATTTGTCCGACGCCGATACATCCTCGTTTATCGATGCCTGTGCCCGCGATTTCCACGCCGTGCACCGGATCGACTGCTCTGACCGTACACCCGCCGGGATTTTCGGGCAGATCGGTCGCGTACTCGGTCTGCGTTTGCCCGGCACAACTGAGGACTCCCGCGGCGATGTCGCGCGCTACTGCGAGTCCAACCGGGACCTGCTGGTCTTCCAGAATCTTTCGCAGGACCAGCGCGAACTGGTTTCATTCGGCGGAAAGGCTTCGACCATCTTCGTCGCCCCGGAATCGCGAGTCGAAGTCGCCGCCAACACCGTCTGCGAGTCCTTCTTCGGCTGGCCGCGCGACCTGGAACGTTGCGCCGACCTCCTCGGAGCCGCCTACGCCCACCTCCCCGCGCTGCTCGCCAACGACTACGAAACCGGCAAGCGCCTCGGCTGGGCCGTCCTCGCGCTCCTCCGCAACTGGGAGCGAAACACCGAGGCCGCCGAATTCCTCGACCTGATGCTGCCCGCAGCCCAGGCCAACGCCGACCAGCAGGCGCTTTTCCGCATCGAGCGAGAACTATGCTGGCTGCGCGATACCCCGTTCACCGACGCGCCCGCCGACCCCGGCCCCCTGCAGATGTCCTTGTTCAGCGCCGCGTGACCCTCTCCGTAGTCTTGAGTGGGGCGAGTGACGATAATATCTGCATGCGCTACGACGCGATCATCATTGGCGGCGGCCACAACGGACTGGTGACGGCGGCGGTCCTGGCCAGGGCAGGGAAGAGGGTGGTCGTTCTGGAGCGCCGGGAAGTCCTGGGCGGCTGTGCCCCGACCGAGGAACTTTGGCCCGGCCACCGGGTCTCGACCGGCGCGTATCTGGTGAGCCTGCTCCAGGACCGGATCGTCCAGGAGTTGGAGCTGGAGCGCTTTGGATACAAGGCCGTCCCCAAGGATCCGTCCTTCTTTTCGGTCTATCCCGACGGTCGGCACCTATTCTTCTGGCGCGACGAGAAGCGCACCCTGGCTGAGATCGCGAAATTCTCGCGGCGGGACGCCGAAAACTTCCCGAAGTACGAGGCCTACATCGAACGCCTGGCGCGCGTCGTGGAATCGTTGCTGCTGGTGACGCCGCCCGAGTTGCCGCCACGCAGGGCGTCCGACCTGATCGACTACCTGAAGCTCCTGGCCAAGTTCCGGGGCTTGGGTAGGAGCGATATCGCGGGGTTGGTCAAGATCTTCACCCAAAGCGCGGCGGACCTGCTGGACGAATGGTTCGAGTCGCCGGAAATCAAGGTGACACTGGCGACGGACGGCGTGATCGGGGCCAATGGCGGACCGCGGTCGGCCGGGACGGCGTACATTTTGATGCACCACTGCATGGGCGGCGTCGGGGGCCAGCGCGGGCTCTGGGGATTCGTGCAGGGCGGCATGGGCGCGGTGTCCGAGGCCATTGCGAACTCGGCCAAGGCGAAGGGCGCGGAGATCCGTGTGAACACACCGGTGTCCCGGGTTCTCTTGGAAAATGGGCGGGCGCGCGGCGTAGTCCTGGACAATGGCGACGAGTTGCGGGCGGACATTGTGGCGTCCAATCTGGATCCCAAACAGACGTTTCTAAAGTTGGTGGGATCGGCCAATTTGGAGCCGGAGTTTCGCGAGCAGATTGAGCGCTTCCGGGTGGAAGGCACCTCCTTGAAGATGAACCTGTCGTTGGAAGGCTTGCCGGATTTCACGGCGCTTCCGGGTACGCCGGGTCCGCAGCACGGGGCGACGATGCATATCTGCCCGTCGGTTGAATACGTGGAGCGCGCTTGGGACGACGCGAAGTACGGCAGGCCGTCGCAGAACCCGCTGATCGAGATGACGTGTCCGACGGTCTACGATCCGTCGCTCGCCCCCAAGGGCCGCCACATCATGGGCATCTTCCTGCAGTACGCGCCTTACACGCTGCGCCGTGCGACGTGGGACGAACTTCGGGAGCCCTACGGCGACCGGGTGCTCGAAGTCATCGGCGAGTACGCGCCCAACATGCGGGAGATCGTCCGGGAGCGACAGGTGCTGTCGCCGCTGGACTTGGAACGACGGTTCGCGATTTCCGGCGGCAACATCTTCCACGGCGAGATGAGCTTGGACCAGATGTTCTTCATGCGGCCGGTCATCGGGTGGGCGAAGTACAAGACGCCGGTCGAGGGGTTGTATCTCTGCGGGTCGGGGGCCCACCCTGGCGGGGGCGTGATGGGGGCTCCGGGGTACAACGCGGCTCGGGAGATCCTTCGGGGCTAAGGCCCCGCCCATCTACTTCCGATAACGTATATTATGTCAAATTATGTGTTCGGGTCCTCGCCGCGCCTCGGTTCGCCATCGGCTCCTTCTCAACACGATCCACCAAAACCACCTGCACCGAGCCCTTCCTAGTCTCCAACTTCACCCCCAACTGGGACCCTCGCAACTCACGCTCGCTCGCCACCGGTGCCGACGCCTTGGCCACGATGTCAAATCCGCTGGACTCCATCCAGTCCGGCCCATGCTGACCGAGTTCGTCCCACTTGGACCCGCGACACCTCGTGGGACGTCATTTCGGACGCATGCACGAATGCGGCCTCGAACTGCGCCGGCGCACCCACCGCCCAGCCCAACATCACCACCGCCGCAAATCTCTTCATGCCGGTCAATACGCGCGGACACGGCAAAGGTTGACACGCCAGCAAAGACTCGCCCCGGCCTAGCGCCGGGCCACGCCCAATGCGGAAACGCGCCCGCCGACCCCGTCCGAAACGAAAGCCACGACGCGGACGCCCGACCCGATGGCCCCAACCTCGACCGCCCTCTCCGCGCCCTCCCACTTGCCCACCTTGACCATCTGGTAGACCACGGCCACATGCGCCAGATCCTTCCCGTTGTTCTCTCCCGCCGTCACCTTGGACCGCATCTCGTCGCGGGCTAGAGCCACGAACAGTGTCCCTGAAACAGGACGATCCGCATGGACCCTCACCTTGGACTTCCCTTCCGTCCCTTCAACGTCCACCCGCAGCGCGACCTTGTCCGCCCGCGCGGCCTCTAATATCGCCTTCACAGCCTCCGCAACGTCGCTCCCCACGAACCCCTTCGCCCCGTCCACCACCATCTCCGGCGTGTATACGTCGCCGTGTAGCCGGAAGGCGTAGTCCCGCTGCCGTTGGGTCATTGCCGCGGAAGAAAACGGATCGCGCCAGCCCAAGCTGTTCCAATAATCGACGTGTTCGCTCAACACCACGACTTCAGCATCCTGCACCGGTCCCTCGTGGTCGAAGCGCTGCAAGACGCGGTCAGCCGGAGGGCAACTGGAGCAGCCTTCCGACGTGAACAGTTCCACCAACACCGGCACCCGCTCGGCCGCAGCCGCCTGCCACGCCATGCCGGCGATGGCGGTAATCAAGAGCAATCGTGTCTCCATGCCCGATTATGACCCCGGTGCCCCATAATATTCCAAGGGGCAAGAAATGACCTGGATCGGGAACAAAACGAGACGGAGCCATCATTCACCGTATGAATGTTCCCGCTGCAAGTCACCAATCTCGGTCGCACCCCATGGACCGGACTCGACCAACTGATTCGCAGCGTGCCAATACTTCCCTTCCAGCGCAAGCCAGCAGACGTCCGGACCACGGACGCCCAAGCCCGTACGCGCTCCTTCGACGCTGAAGCCCTGCCCTACATGGACGACCTGTTCCGCATGGCCCTCCGCATGACGCGTGACCGCGCCCGCGCCGAGGATGCGGTCCAGGAAGCCTATTTGCAGGCGTGGAAGTCCTTCGACCGCTTCGAAAGCGGCACGAACGGCCGCGCCTGGCTCTACAAGGTGCTGTTCAATTGCGTCCACCACCAGCGTAGGAAGTGGCTCCGCTTCCCCTCCGCGGGCGACTCCGAGGAAGTGCTGGAAACTCTCGCAGCCAGTCCGCTGCCCGTGGCCGACAAGCTTTCCGACGCCCAGGTGCTCGAAGCGCTCGACCAGATCCCCGATGACTACCGGGCGGTTGTATTGCTGGTCGACGTGGAGGAGTTCGCCTACAAGGACGCATCGGAAGTTCTGGGAGTGCCCATCGGAACGGTCATGTCCCGCCTGAGCCGCGGCAGGAAAGCACTGCGGGCGAAATTGGAGGAAACCGCGAGGTCCTATGGAATTCTCAAAGGCGAACGAAAGGAGGGTTCCTCGTGAGCAACCACGTACTGCCAATGCTCGACCGCTTCATGGACGGCGAATTGCCGCCCCGCGACTTGGCCGGTGTCGCCAAGCACTTGGCCGACTGTCCGGAATGCCGCGCCGAACACGACGCCGCCGTTCAGACGCGGGCGCGACTGCGCCAAGCCGCCCGTAGCTTCTTGCCGCCAGCCAACCTCCGGTCGGGCATCGAGAGCCGACTGGATGCCGAACGAAAGTCCAAGCCGCGGATCTGGCTTCCGTTGGCGATTGCAGCTTCCGTGCTGGCCGCACTGGGTCTGAACGAGGCTTGGCAAACAGATTACCTGCGCCTCACGCCCGAAACCCAGACCGCCTACGTGGAGACCGTGTCGCGGTCCCTGACGCCTGTCATGCGCGTCGGATTCGCCGACCACCTGCACTGCACCATCTTCGGCAAGAACTTCGCACAAAGGTTCGACCTCCAGGAGATCCTCAAAAGCCTCGGGCTCCGAAACGCCCAGCTTTACCCGGCCCTTGCCAAGCACATTCCCGAGGGTTACCAAGTCATCGAAGGCCATAAGTGCGAGGTCCAGGGCCGCAGGTACTTGCATCTGGTCGCCAGGAAAGGCGACCACTTCATTTCCCTGCTCTTCACCCGTCGCGGCTCCGGCGAAGCTTTCGAACGGGACCTGCGTTCGGTGGCGAACGAAACCGGCATCCCGCTGTATGCTTCCGGCGCGAAACGCTTCCAGCTTGCGGGCTTTGAGACGTCAGGCTTCCTCGTGTTCCTCGTCTCAGACCTGTCGGCGGACCGCAATCTTTCCATGCTTTCCACCATGTCCGCGGAACTCGCGGGCGTTGCGGATAAGCTGGAACTGTGACAGAACCTACAGCGGAACAGCAGCGCTTGGACCAGTCCGCCGGACGCGAGTGCCACTGGAAGCGGTGGGGCCCCTACGTCAGCGAACGCGCTTGGGGTACCGTGCGCGAGGACTACAGCGCCAAGGGCACCGCGTGGGAATATCTGCCACATGACCAGGCCCGTTCCAAGGCCTACCGTTGGAACGAAGAAGGCTTGGCCGGAATCTGCGACCGCCACCAGCGAATCTGTTTCGCTCTATCCTTGTGGAACGGCCGGGACCCCATCCTCAAGGAACGGATGTTCGGCCTAACGGGCAACCAGGGCAACCACGGCGAGGACGTGAAGGAGTGCTACTACTACGTGGACAGCACCCCCACCCACTCGTACATGAAGCACGTGTACAAGTATCCGCAGGCCGAGTTTCCGTACAAGCGCCTCGTCGCCGAAAACGCCGCGCGCAATCGCGACGTGCCAGCCTTCAACCTCGAGGACACCGGCATCTTCGACGAGAACCGGTACTTCGACGTCATCACCGAATACGCCAAGTCCACGCCCGAGGAGATTCTGGTCCGGATCACGATCGCAAACCGCGGTCCCGAGACGAGTGTCGTCCACCTTCTTCCCACCATCTGGTTCAGAAATACATGGTCCTGGGGGGGCAAGTCGAAACGCCCCTGGTTGCGACGGTGCGCGACCCTGCCGGGCACCATCGAACTGCAGGATCCCTACTACGGCAAGCGCTGGCTGGTTCTAGAGAACCCGCCCGAGATCCTCTACACCGACAACGAGACCAACGTCGGAAGGCTTTACGACTTTGCGAACACGCCCTGCAAGAAGGATGCGTTCGGCGACTACGTCATTAGCGGCAACCGAAACACGATCAATCCGCACCGTGTCGGCACCAAGGCCGCGGGCTACTACAGTTTCGAGATCCCCCCGGGCGGCGAGGTTGTCGTAAGAGCCCGTCTTTCCGATGCCTTGCCTTCGCCGATCAATGCCGAGGCCCACGACCAGGTTTTTGCCGACCGTATCCGCGAGGCCGACGAATACTACTCGGGAATCATACCTCCCGATCTCTCCGACGACGCACGCAACGTGATGCGGCAGGCGATTGCCGGAATGCTTTGGTCCAAGCAGTTCTACCACTATGTGGTTCGGGACTGGCTGAGCGGCGACATTGGCACTCCCCCGCCCCCGAAGGAGCGGCTGACCGGCCGCAACCACGAGTGGACCCACTTGTTCAACGCCGATGTAGTCTCGATGCCCGACAAGTGGGAGTATCCTTGGTACGCCGCCTGGGATCTGGCCTTCCATTGCATCCCGCTGGCGATGGTCGACCCCGATTTCGCCAAGGAACAGCTGATGTTGATGGTCCGGGAATGGTACATGCACCCCAACGGGCAGTTGCCAGCCTACGAATGGGCGCTCGGCGACGTTAATCCGCCCGTCCACGCCTGGGCGGCCTTGCGGGTCTACAAGATCGACCGCAAGCTGCGGGGCGTAGGCGATGTCGCCTTTCTGAAACGCATCTTCCACAAGTTGATGCTCAATTTCACCTGGTGGGTCAATCGGAAGGATTCCGAGGGCCGCAATGTGTTTCAGGGCGGCTTCCTCGGACTCGACAACGTCGGGGTGTTCGACCGTAGTGCTCCACTCCCCACTGGTGGCCACATCGAACAGGCCGACGGTACCGGTTGGATGGCGATGTACAGCCTCAATCTGTTGGCAATCGCACTGGAACTGGCCCGCGAGGACCCCGCTTACGAGGACGTGGCCAGCAAGTTCTGGGAGCACTTCCTGCATATCGCCAACGCCATCAACAGCATGGCGGGCGACGGCAATGGGCTGTGGGATGCCATGGACGGCTTTTTCTACGACGCGCTCCACCTGCCGGGCAAGAAGGCGGAGCCGATGCGGATACGGTCGATGGTCGGCCTGATTCCGCTGTTTGCCGTGGAGACGCTGGAAGCGGATCTGGTGGCCAGCCTGCCCGGTTTCAAGCGCCGGATGGAGTGGTTCATCGGAAACCGCCCCGACCTAACCAACAATGTTGCCAGCATGCGCGAGGCGGGCGTTGAGAACCGGCTTCTGCTATCGATCGTCGACAGCGACCAGTTGCGGCGGATCCTGGAGGTGATGCTGGACGAGACGGAGTTCCTGTCGCCCCACGGGATCCGGTCGCTTTCGCGCGCCCATGCCGAGTTGCCGTACCGGATCAAGGTGGAGGACCAGGAGTTTTCGGTGGCCTACGAGCCCGGAGAGTCCCGGACGTACTTGTTTGGCGGGAATTCGAATTGGCGCGGACCGGTGTGGTTCCCGGTGAACTTGTTGTTGATCGAGTCGCTCCAAAAGTACCACCATTACTTCGGCCCATCCTTTCAAGTAGAATGTCCGACGGGGTCGGGCAACTACATGAATCTATGGGACGTAGCAGCTGAGCTATCGCGTCGTCTCACGCATCTTTTCCTGAGGGATGCGGATGGCGTCCGACCCGCTCTGGCCCCTTTGGAGCGATACGCCAAAGACCCACATTGGCGCGATCTGCTGCTGTTCCATGAGTACTTCCATGGAGACAACGGGATGGGGATTGGGGCAGCCCACCAGACCGGCTGGACCGGCGTGGTGGCAAAACTGATGCAGCAGACGGGCGAATAGACCCCTTAGCCCTTCGTGATCGCTTCATCCATGTTCAGGATGATGTTCGCCACGACGGTCCAAGCGGCAAGCTCTTGCACGGGTATGCCCGGATCGGACTTGGACGCTCCCACGCCGACCAGTGCCTTGGCGCCTGGCTCGTCGGCAACGAAAGCGAGGCGGGAGCTCTCCAGCGACTTTCGCAGAATGTCGACTTCGCTAGGCAGCGGCACCCGGCCCATCGACAATCGGAAAGCCAACAACAACCGGCCTTCGACCGTTTCCCCGCCCTCGTGAATCAATCGCTCCGCAAACTTGCGGGCGGCTTCGACAAAGATGGGGTCGTTCAGCAGTGTCAACGACTGCAACGGCGTGTTTGTGGTGTTGCGGCGGACGATGCAGACTTCGCGGTCGGGAGCGTCGAACACATTCATCGTGGGATGCGGCACCGTGCGCTTCCAGTAGGTGTACAGGCTGCGCCGGTATAGGTCGTCGCCGACGCTCTCGACGTATTGCGTGCCCGGATAGGTTGCCGCGACCACGATTCCCTTGTAGAGATTCGCGGGTTGGTACGGGAAGACGCTGGGGCCGCCAACCTTGCGTGTCAACAGGCCCGAAATCTGCAGCGCATGGTCGCGAAGCATTTCAGCCGGCATGCGGAATCGCGGGCCACGTGCAAGGAGCCGGTTTTCGGGGTCGCGGGCAACCAGTTCGGGGGACACGGAGGAATCCTGCCGGTACGTCGCCGACAGGACGATGCCCTTGATCAACGCCTTGACGTTCCAGCCGGAATCGACAAAGTCACGCGCCAGCAGGTCGAGGAGTTCAGGGTGGCTGGGCCACTCGCCCTGCATGCCGAAATTATCGCTGGTCTTCACTAGGCCGACACCGAATAGTTGCTGCCAGAAGCGGTTCACCACGACGCGCGAGGTGAGTGGATGGTCGGGTTTCGTCAGCCACTCCGCCAACCCGAGCCGGTTCCTTGGCGCTCCAGTGGGCCATGCGCCGAGGAGATTCTCCGGGACGCCCGCTTCCACCTTTTCGCCCGGCGCATCATAGGAGCCGCGGACGAGCACATGGGTCTCACGCGCCCCAGGCAGTTCTTCCATCACCATCACGGTGGGAGCCTCGCGGCGAAGCCGGTAGAGTTCGTGTGCCAATGTATCGCGTTCGGCCAACTCGGGGGCGAAAGCGGGATCGACCGACCTCAACCAACCCAGTTCGGTGGCGCTGGCCCGGCCTTCGCGCTGCCGGGTGGCGGCGAAGGGCAATGCCCTGCCCTCAAAGAGCTCCAGAATCTCGGAGTCCTTGAGAGCCCGTCCCCAGATCGCGACCTCGTCCATCAGCCCGGCGTAGCGGGCACTCTTGGCGGCGGTATCCCAACCGATGCGGAAAGTTGTTGGCGAAGGCTTGTCGCCATTGGCGTCGGGCAAAGTGACATCGTCATTCAGAGCAACGGTTGTCACCTCGCGTCCATCGACGAAAATTCGAACCCATGCGGCCTCAACGCGCTGCGCGTCCTTCCCCGCCCCGCTGTAGACCAGGCTCACGTGCCGCCATTGGTCGGCACCCAATCCGGCACCGTCGGAGCGCACGCGGACGGAGTAGTTCGGGAACCGCTGGCTGAAACGGAACTCCAGTTCTCCCGCAACCAAGTGGAGGTCGATGCCGCTTCCATAGCCGACGGCTGCCATGTTTTTGGAGTAATCGATGGCCGAGAGCAGCGCCACGTCGCGATCCGACTGGGCGGGCTTCAGCCATATCCCGAAGGTCAGCCCGGCGCGCTTGGAAACGGGCACCTTCTCGGCTGTTTGGGGTTTCGGTTCCATGGAACCAGGGGCGCAGGCGTGGCCCGACGGTCCCTCGCCGACGTCGCACGGGATTTGGAGCACTGCGCCGTCCGGCAATTTTGGGGGCGCGTAGCGGACGGAGTCTGTCCACTTCCACGTCCGCTCGCGCTGGCGGACAGTTGCCGTGACCGCCGCGATCCCGGCCTCCAATTCACGCATGCGGCGTTGTTGGGCCGTGGTCGGCGCCGGAATCATCGGCACGGCGTTGGCCACGCGGCCGTCTTCGCCCAGTTCGGGCATGTTGTTGAAGAAGGCGAAGAAGCGGTAGTGATCCTTTTGGGTGATCGGGTCGAATTTGTGGTCGTGGCAGTGGGCGCACTCGAGAGTGAGGCCCAGCCACGCCATGCCGAGGGTGCGGACCCGGTCGGTCACGTACTCGACGCGGTACTCCTCCTCGATGATGCCGCCTTCGGAGTTGATGACGTGGTTGCGCCCAAAGCCGGTGGCGATGCGCTGGTCGAGACTCGGCTTGGGGAGTAGGTCGCCCGCCAACTGCTCCTTGATGAAGCGGTTGTATGGCATGTTGGCGTTGAAACTGTCGATCACCCAGTCACGCCAACGCCACATGGACCGTTCGGCGTCGTTGTTAAAGCCGTGCGTGTCGGCGTAGCGGGCGACGTCGAGCCAGTCGGAGGCCATTCGTTCCCCGTAGGCGGGATCGGCCATCAGCCGGTCCACGACCGATGTGTAGGCTGTCTCGCCACGCGTCCTGACGGCGGCGGCGAACGCGTCAAGGTCGGCGGGCGAGGGTGGCAGACCGGTCAGATCTAGTGAAACGCGGCGCAACCAAGCCTCTGGTGTTGCCTCGCGGGAGGGCCGCAGACCTTCCTCGCGCAGTTTTTGCAAAACAAAGCCATCGAGGGGCCGACGCACCCACGGGTCCTGACGCAGGGGGACGGCAGCTCGCACCGGCGGCACGAAGGCCCAGTGCTTGGAGTACTTGCCGCCCTCCTGGATCCAGCGTTTCAGCGTCGCGACCTGTTCCGAGGCCAGCTTCTTGTTGGAGAAGGCGGGCGGCATGCGGCCGGAATTGGACTCAGACGTGATGCGCTGGTAGATGGCGCTGGATTCGGGCTTGCCGGGGACCAGTGCCGCGTGGCCGTTTCGGTCGGCGGTCGCAGCCTCGAAGGAGTCGAGTTGCAACCCGGCCATGCGCTTCTTGGGATCCTGACCGTGGCACTGGAAACAGTTTTCGGCGAGGATCGGACGGACGTCGCGGTCGTAGTCCAAGGGCCGCTGCTGGGCGGAAGCACAGGACACCGGCAACGCGGCGAGGAAGGCCAATACTGTGGGGATGCGGCGCATCTGACTGCTGAATCTTACGATATCAGCAGCCAACCTAATACTTGGACAGGTCGGCGGCCAGGGCGGCCAAGCCTTTTTTGGCGTAGAGGTCGGCTAGGCGCTGCTCCTCGGGCGACGGGGCTAGAATCCGCAGCAGGGGGGAGGCGTTGAGCTCCTCACGGGTAGGGATCCAGACCTTGCCGTCGGCGTATTCCACTTGGCTGACGAAGCCGGTCATGCCCTTGATCTCAACAGGCTTGCCCGCTTTCGAGAAGCGCAGGGCGGTATCGGGCACCAAACGACTGCGTTGGCCCGGTGACAGAACCATCGCGGTGCTGGAGCCGGGGACGGAACCCGCAAGATACTCGTGGCCGTCGTCGGTCTTGACCATCCAGCCGATTTCCACGTATCGGACGGGCTTGGTGGAGCGGTTCAGGACCTCGATGTGTGGGGCCCGGGCCTCGTTCCCATAGAGTTCCGCCGAGCCTTCCACGGGCTCCACGGGCGCTCCAGGCATCTTCAAAAAGGCGAATTGGGCTACGGAAGCGGAGGTCGTCGTCTGGGCGGCGGCGGCGTTGCCCACGCCCCGGCCATTCCGGTTCATGGCGACATCGAGTTGCGACCGATCAGCCTGCTTGGCCATGCTGAGCAGCATTTCTTCGCGGAGTCCCCGTTCGCCCTTGGCTTGGAGGACCTTGCGGAAGTAGGCGCGGTCGCGCTGGGCCTCGGTTTCCCAGAAGGTCATGGCGCGTTGCGAATTGAGCCGGTTGGGACCGAAGAAGCTGAGGTCGTCGAAGAGGACGCCGTCGAGTTGGACCCTAACGAGCGGCCCTCCCGCCATCTGGGCTGGACGGACGAGACGGATATCGACGGGAACAGTGAACTCTTGGGTCGGAGGGACGTCGATGCAGGGACGTGCAACGGAGCCCTTGCCGCCGGGGGCGAATTCCTGCGCGGTGACCAGCAGGACCACGCCCCGGACCCTGCGCGCGCCGGTGTTGCGGAGCGTGAGGGCCATGTGGAGGTCGATCACCATGGCGCCGCCGCGGGCGTTGGCCCGCGATTCACCCATGCTGGTGGAGACCAATGCCACGGGCGAGTCGGCCGGGAGGTCGATCTTGACGGCGCTGGCGGGGTCGAGCGCCGTCTCCTGCGCGGCCAGAGGCAGCGCCAGGGTCAGGATGCAGGCAGTCCGCGCGATGTTATTCAAGATAGACATTGTTGATTGTGACCGCGCCGGTTTCGCCGTCGATGTAGCGGGCCCGGATTTCGCCCTGCGCTCCGACCGTTTGTTCCGCCACTGCGCCATGACGGTTGAGTAAGGTGATGCTGGTGCCGCCCGATCGGACTTCGAGACCCGCACCGCTCGATTCGAGCACCGTCTGGGCCGCTGCCACCGGCGATGGCACCGGTTTACCCGGTTGGCTGAGGAAGAACGCGGATCCCGCGAGGAACAGGAGGCTGGCGAAGGCGAAGGCCATCCTGGGTTCCCAAACGCGGTTGACGCGGACCGGTGCCACACATGCCCCGGCTTCGAGACCAAGGTTGATGTTGGCGTGCATCTCCCGCGCCAGTTGGTTCCAGTTAACGACCGGGAAATCGGCGGATGCGGTTTCGAGGCGCAGCATCTCGAACTCGGCCACGGTTTCCTGGCATTCGCCGCAATCGCGGATGTGGCGGTTGAGGAAGAATCGTGCGATCCGGCCGCAGTCGCCACCGGCGTAGAGCGCGAGTTCGGATTCGGTGGGGTGTGTCATGACGCCTTCCTTTTATCGGCGAACTTCCGGAGCTTGATTCTAGCGTTGGCGATGTGGGAGCGGATCGTCGCCTTGGAACAACCGAGTTGCTCGGCGACCTCTTCGGCAGGCAGTTCCTCCACGTCGCGGAGTACCAGCGCGGATCGTTCGCGGGCTGTCAACTTGTCGAGACCCGCATTCAGCCAGTCGCGTTCCTGGGATTGGATCGCCATCCCTTCCGGCGTCGGACCGTGGCTGGCATGGTTGTCGCCATAGACTTCCGTCAGATCGACAAACGACACGCGCTTGTGGCGGCGCAGGAAGTCGAGCGCCGTGTTGGTGGCGATGCGCGACAGCCAGTGCGTGGCCTTTTCGCCCTCGCGGATCTGGTCTTGGCGCTGGAGAGCCTTGATGAAGGCCTCTTGCGTCAGGTCCTGCGCATCCTCGATGTTGCCGACCATGCGGTACATCTGGCGGAAGATGCGGCGCATGTTCTCCGCCACGAAACGGTCGCGCGTCTCGGCGGATAGGGTCGTAACCGGGTCGAGCGCGCCGTCCTGTTCCATGTATACCGTTCGTGTGGCGAGAAGCGTCATTCCCTGCAACACTTGACGATGCACAACGGCAGGGCGTGGAAGGTTTTCTCTCGCGCTAGGAACAGTATAGTTGGATCAGCTTACGGTCCAGGGGATGATGGCAAATCGCGGGGGTACAATGTGGCTATGCCGGTTGTCATCGACGAAAAATACCTTCCGGCGCGGTTGACCTCTGGGCCTATGACAGACGCCCAGTTCGAGGCCTTCTGCGCGGAGCACCCGGACTGCATGGTCGAGATGTCAGCCGAAGGCGAGGTGATCCTGATGCCCCCTGCGTATTGGTTTACGGCTGCGCGGAGCGGCGCGATTCTGGTGCAACTTGGAAACTGGGCTTACCAAGTTGGCGGAGTGGTCGTGGACGCCTCCGGCGGATTCCGGCTTCCCAACGGTGCCCGACGCAGTCCCGACGCCGCATGGATCTCGCGCGACCGTATCGACGGCATGGCAGTAACCGGGCGTGGCCGAACTTGGCTGCTGTGCCCAAATTTCGTCGTCGAACTGAAATCGGAAACCGACCGACTGGCGACGGCGCGGCGCAAAATGAAGGAATGGATCGCAAACCGTGTCCAACTCGGGTGGCTGGTGGACCCCGACCGCCGCGCGGTGGAAATATTCCGGCCCGGAGCGGAACCAAAGGCGCTGGTGGACATCGCCAGCATCGTCGGTGAGGGACCGGTCGAGGGATTCGTGCTGGATCTGACGCGGGTCTGGAACCCGGTCGTCTAGGTCGCGCCCACTCGGCTCAAACATGGCATTGCGGCGGACAGTTTCGGTAGCGGGCATCGGCAAGACCAAGTTCGGCGCGTTTGCCGACCGCGACCTGCGCAGTCTGGCCGTGGAGGCCGGAAACAAGGCGCTCGCAGACTCTGGAATCGGGCCGGACGACATCCAAGCCTTCTACTTGGGCAACTTTGCCGGACCCGAATTCACCACCCAGAACCACCTCGCACCCTACATCTCTACCGCCCTCGGGATGACCGGCATTCCCTCGACGCGCTTCGAGGCGGCCTGCGCTTCCAGCGGCGCGGCCTTCTTCCACGCGTTCCTTGCCGTCGCGGCGGGCATCTACGACACCGTGATGGTGCTCGGCGTCGAAAAGATGACCTGCCAACCGGTGCCGCGGGTCACCGAAATCCTGTGCGGCGCCGGTGATTGCGGTGCGGGCGGCGAGATGGCGGCAGGGTCTACTTTCCCTTCCCTCTTCGCCATGATCGCGCGCCGCCACATGCACGAATACGGCACCCTGCGCGAACATCTCGCCGCCGTCGCGGTCAAGAACCACGCCAACGGCTTCCTCAATCCCGACGCCCAGTTGCGCAAACTGATCACGCTCGAACAAGCCCTCAACGGTCGCCCAATCGCGGATCCGCTCAACCTCTATGACTGCTCGCTGGTCAGCGACGGGGCGGCGGCTGTTGTCCTGCGGGCATCAGACCTCTGCGGTCCGGACGCGGTCCAAGTTCTGGGTGCCGCCCAAGCGTCGGACTACGTGGCGCTGGATCAGAAACGGACCATCACCACCTTCCCCGCCGTCCAGGAAGCAGCGTTCCGCGCCTACTCGATGGCGGGCGTCGGTCCCGGAGACATCGACTTCGCCGAGATCCACGACTGCTTCACCATCGCCGAGATCGTCGCAACCGAGGATTTGGGATTCGTCGAACCCGGCCGGGGCGGCTTCGCGGTGTTCGACGGCGAGACTTCGCGCGACGGGCGCTTACCGGTCAACGCCAGTGGCGGCCTGAAGTCGAAGGGGCATCCGGTGGGCGCGACCGGCGTGGCGCAGGTTTGCGACGTCGTGCGGCAGATCCGCGGCACCGCCGGTGACATGCAATTGGCCAAGCACGGTATCGGCCTGGCGCAGAATCTGGGGGGCAGCGGGGCATCCTGCGTCGTCACCATCCTGGGGCAAAGCGGCCGGGGAGAAGGACGGGTGCTATAAAATGCGTACCGGGACTGTTTACACCGAGACCGTCGTCCACGCCGCGCCAGAGCGCTTCTCCGCCGACGCCCCCTACCAGGTGGTGATCGTCGAATTGGCTGACGGCACCCGAGTCGTAGGCCGCTCTTCCGGCGAACGCGTCGCAATCGGCGACCGGGTGGCGGAAGCCGCCCAGCACGGGAATATCCCGACATTTCAAAAACTCCAGGAACCTCTCTAAACCATGCAACTTGCCAACCGGATGTCCAACCTCCTCGTCGAGTCAGCCTTCGACGTCCTTCTGCGCGCCCGCAACCTGGAAGCCCAGGGCCGGAGCATCATCCACCTCGAAATCGGCGAGCCCGATTTTGAAACGCCCTCGAACGTGATCGATGCCGGCAAGAAGGCCCTCGACAACGGCTTCACCCACTACGGCCCCACCCCGGGCCTGCCGGAACTGCGCCAGACCATTGCCGACTATGTCTCCAAGACGCGAGGCATCCCCGTCGAACTGAAAAACGTGGTCGTGGTGCCGGGCGGCAAGCCGATCATCTTCTTCCCCCTGTTGGCGCTCCTGGAGCCCGGTGACGAGGTGATCTACCCGAATCCCGGCTTCCCGATCTACGAGTCGATGATCCAGTTCTGCGGTGCCACGCCGGTGCCGATCCCGCTCGTCGAGGAGCGCGGCTTCTCGTTCGACATGGACGTCTTCAAGGCCAGCCTGAACGACAAGACGAAGATGGTGATCCTGAATTCGCCGCAGAATCCGACGGGTGGCATCATCCCTGCAGCCGACATCGCGGCCATCGCAGACCTGATCCGCGACCGAGACATCATGGTGCTGTCGGACGAGATCTACTCGCGCATCATCTACGGGAATGAGGAGCCTGTGTCGATCGCGAGCATGCCGGGGATGTTGGAAAAGACGATCATCCTCGACGGGTTCTCGAAGACCTACGCGATGACCGGATGGCGGCTGGGCTACGGCGTGATGCCGGAGTGGCTGGCGCTGGCGGTGGGCAAGCTGATGGTGAATTCAACGTCTTGCACGGCGACGTTCACGCAAATTGCGGGCGTTGAGGCGTTGAAGGGGTCGCAGGAGCCGGTAGAGCACATGAAGGAGGAGTTCCAGCGGCGGCGCGACGCGTTCTGCGCGGGCCTCAACGAGATTCCGGGCTGGAAGTGCGAGATTCCGGGCGGGGCGTTCTACGCGTTCGCGAATATCAAGGCGACGGGAATGTCGTCGAAGGAACTGGCCGACAAGCTGCTTCTGGAGGCGGGCGTTGCGTGTCTGGACGGGGCCGGGTTCGGGGAATACGGCAAGGGGTACATCCGGTTCAGCTATGCCAATTCCATGGAGAATCTGATGGAGGCTTTGCGGCGGATCAAGGGGTGGTACGCCGGTAAGGTGTAGATACCTTCTACCGTGACGAGCGCTGAACTGAAAAGGTGGCTGGAGCGACGGGCGGCATTTTTGGTGCCCAGACCGACAGCCACCTGAAGGTTTACCGTGGGAATACTCTTGAAGAGATGCGCTTCCACTGCATCTCCAGCTAGCCCCGCACCCACCCTCCAAGCTATACTGGGAGGCGAAGACAAGGCGAATGTCCGACTCCCAATCCCTCATGTTTCCGGACGCTGGCGCGCTCGAACCGCTGTTCCCCGACCTGCCCCCGCCGAGGCCCCGCCACGACCTCGAGCCCATGATCCGCAAGTTCGAACTGATGGCCCAGCACGAGGATTCGTCCATCCGCGCCATCCGCCGCACCCCGCCTCGCGCCGCCGAGTACGAGCCGTTTCCGGAATCCGTCAATCCGAAACTCCGCCAAGTCTACGCCAGCCGCGGCATCGACAAGCTCTACAGCCACCAGCGGGAGGCCTTCGACCGCATTCAAGCCGGGGCCAACGTCGTCATCGTCACGCCCACGGCTAGCGGCAAGACCCTCTGCTACAACCTGCCCGTCCTCGACCACCTAACCCGCGAACCGGGTGCCCGAGCCATGTACCTCTTCCCCACCAAGGCCCTGTCCGAGGACCAACTGGAGGAACTCCACGGCGTGATCGAGGAGATGGGCTCCGACATTTGCACCTTCACCTACGACGGCGACACCCCGCAGGACGCCCGCCGCGCCATCCGTCAGCGCGCCAACATCATCCTGACGAATCCGGACATGCTGCACACCGGCATCCTGCCCCACCACACCAAGTGGGCCAAGTTGTTCGAAAACCTGCGCTACATCGTCGTCGACGAACTGCACTACTACCGGGGCGTCTACGGTAGCCATCTGGCCAACATCATGCGCCGGCTGATGCGCCTGTGCGAATTCTACGGGTCGAAGCCCCAGTTCATCGCCTGCTCGGCCACCATCGCCAACCCCAAGGAACTGGCCGAAAGCCTGATGGAGGTGCCGTTCGAGCTGATCGACAAGAACGGCGCGCCGGCAGGCGAGAAGATTTTCGTCTGCTACAACCCGCCCATCGTCAACCGCCAGTTGGGCATCCGGCGCAGCTACCTGAACGAATCACGACGCATCGCGCTGGAGCTTCTCGACCACGGACAGCAGACCCTCGTCTTCACGAACAACCGGCTTGCCACCGAAGTCCTGCTGACCTACCTGAAGGACGCCTGCGACAAGGGACGCATCCCGAAGGACTCCGTGCGCGGCTACCGTGGCGGCTACCTGCCGCGCGAACGGCGTGAGATCGAGAAGCGGCTGCGTTCCGGTGAGACCCGCGCCGTGGTTGCCACCAATGCTCTTGAGTTGGGCATCGACGTCGGGTCGCTCGACGCGGTCGTTATGGCGGGTTATCCGGGCACCATCGCCTCCACATGGCAGCGTTCCGGCCGCGCCGGGCGGCGGCACACAACCTCGATGGCGATCCTCGTGGCCTCCAGCGCCCCCGTCGACCAATACATCATCGAGCACCCCGACTACATGTTCGGCCGCCCCGCCGAGCAGGCCTACGTCAACGCCGACAACCTCGAAGTCCTGCTCAGCCACCTGAAGTGCGCGGCATTCGAGTTGCCGCTTCAAGACGGCGAAAAGTTCGGCAAGCACGACACCAAGGACCTCTGCGAGTTCCTCTCCGATGCCGGTCTACTCCACAAGTCCGGCGACGCATGGCACTGGACCTCGGACAGCTATCCCGCGGATGCCGTCAGCCTCCGCTCGGTCTCATCCGACAACTTCGTGGTGGTGGACATCACCCGCGAACCGCGCATCATCGGCGAAGTCTCATTCACGGCAGCCCTGACCACTCTGCACGAGAAGGCGATCTACCTCCACGAGGCCAAACAGTTCCACGTGGAGCGCTTCGACTACAAGGAGCGCAAGGCCTATGTGAAGGCGGTCGACAGCGACTATTACACCGACGCCATCGACCACACCCAAGTCAAGCCATTGCGCGAATTCGAGAACGTGCCGGTGGTGGAGTCCGTGCAGCGGGTCCACGGCGATGTTCGTGTGAACCGGCAAATCGTCGGCTTCAAAAAGATCAAGTTCTACACGGGCGAAAACGTGGGCGCGGGAGACCTGTCGATGCCGGAGCAGGAAATGCACACGACGGCCTTCTGGCTGCATTTCGACGCCCCGTTCCTCGCGTCATTGACCGACTTCACCCCCACGGAGCGGCAAAACGGCCTTACCGGGCTCGGAAACTGCTTCCGAACGGTCGGGGCGCTGCTTTTGATGTGCGACCCGCGCGACCTCGGCGTGGCACTATCGGAGAATGTCGAAGCGGCCATGGATGGCTGGGAGCCCAACCTTTATCTCTATGACGGCTACGCGGGCGGCACCGGCCTCAGCGCGCCGCTATTCCGGCTGTGCGACCGGTTGCTCCAGTATTCGTCTGAACTGATCGCGGCGTGCACGTGCGAGGCTGGTTGTCCGGCCTGCGTCGGACCTGCTGGCGAAATCGGAGACCGTGGCAAGCTCGTGGCCGCCGCCATACTCGACAGACTTAGAGCCAACATGCTGGATATGGAGAAAGCAGCCTAAACCGCATGGCCGTGGAACTAGTGGTATGTGTGTCAACGGAATTGGAAGGGGCGGTCTTGCGAACCGCTTTGCCGGAGGGGGTCGCGCTTGTCGTCACGGGCGTTGGCGCTGTGAACGCGGCTTGCGCGCTGACGCGCTTTCTCGAACGAACAGGCGCGCATTCGGTGGTGGTTTGCGGGATCGGAGGCGCCTATCCGGGCTCCGGTTTGGCGGTCGGGTCGGTGGCATGGGCCGCCAGCGAATGTTACGGAGACCTTGGGGCGGCGTCGGCGGACGGGTTTCTGGACATGGCGGCGCTGGGCTTTCCCGTAATCGGGGGATCCGAACCCGTGTACAACCAGCTACCCATGACGCTGCGGCCAGAGGGAGCGCCGACGTGGCCATTCGTCACCGTCAACACCTGCACTGGGGATGACGGAACCGCGAGATTGCTCGCGGCGCGCACGGGCGGCGCGGTGGAAAGCATGGAAGGTGCCGCGATCGCGCACGTTGCGCGGCTCTACGGGATTCCAGCGGGCGAGGTTCGTGGAATCAGCAATCCGGTCGGGAACCGCGACCGGTCGGCATGGCGGGTGCGTGAAGCGGCAGTGGCGGCACAGCAGGAATTGCTGCGCGCGCTGGGGGCCGGGGAATTATTCGTACGGGCTTAGAATACTGAAGGGAAAGAACAACGTGGAAAACATCCTCTCCGAATACCAGAAGTGGAAGCAGCAGGGCGAGGCACTGCGCGCGCAGGCGAAACAGGCGATGGAGGCGCGCTTCCACGAGTTGTTGGGCGAGGCCGCGCGCTTGGCACGCGACTACCAGACGGACTTCGGGACGGCCCTGAAGCCCCCCGCCGAGGTGACCGAGTTCCGTTACAAGGCGGCTCCTGGCGCAGTGAAGAAGGTGACTGCCAAGGCTCTTCCGGAACCGGTCGCCCCAGCAGTCCCAAGTGCACCGAATCCCAAGATTCCGGGGCTGGAGAAGAAGCTGGCGACGGCCAAGGGCAAGGTGGACGCGGCCAAGGCGGCCGGAAAACCCTCGCGGAATCTGGAAGACAAGGTGTACGAAATCGAGGACGAACTACGGTTGGCGCGCGGCGTGTAGGCCGATGCGGCTCTTATGGCCGCATTGCCATGAACACGTTGGACCGTTCGTAGTGGGATGGCGGAAGCTGCTCCCTCGGTACGTGACGGAACCCAACCGCTTCATAGAGCCTCACGGCAGTTTGTAGCTTGTCGCTCATCACCAAGTACACCAACGAGGCACCCTTGTTTCGGGCAGCGTCAATGATGGCCAATAGCAGGGCCTTGCCGATTCCCTTCCCCCGGTAGTCCTCGCGGATGGTCATCTTCGATACCTCGTACACGCCGTTGCCCGCGGCCACCAGGGCGCAGCAACCGACTGTCGAATCTCCGTCGACGACCATGAGGATCGCGCCGCCCGGCTCGATGTAGTGGGAGTAGGGGTGCGACAGAGCCTCAATATCGGCGCGCTCCAGTTCGAAATGCTCGACAATCCAGCGTTCGTTCAGTTCGCGGAATGCGGAGGCGTCGCCCGGCTCGAACGACCGGATGTGGATGTTCGGGTCCATTCAAAATACTGTAGCGGGTAGCGAACGCGCCGGTCGGCTACTGCTTCCGTTTCTTCTTCCTGGCGCGGTTTTCTTCGCGACTGGCATGGCGTCCGGTGCCGTCGCCTTGATCGACGATTCCGCCCGCCGGATTCAGCATGGCGAGTGCGGCCGACAGCCGCTTCTTTGCCGTCAACGCCGCCGGATCCTTGGTATCTGCCGGAACCAGAAGCTCCTCGAAGGGCGATTTGCTCATGTCGTACAGCTCGCCGGATTCGTTCAACTTGAACGCCTGCTCGCGCACATACCACTTCCGGGCCAATTCGATGAAGATCCAATCCCGCGTCTTGCCCGGCTTGCCGTAGATCTGCGGCAGGAAGCTCTGGCCGTCCACCACCTTGTTCTCCGGCAGCTTGGCACCGGCTAGTTCGGCAAAAGTGGGAACGAAGTCCGTCGAGTCAATCAGTTGGGTCGACACCTTGCCCGCCGGGATGCGTCCCGGCCAGTTCACGATCAGCGGCACGTTCGCGCCGCCTTCCAGCATCGAGCCCTTCTCGCCGGCCAACCGGCGTCCGCCGATGGTCGATTGCGCCGCGTATCCTCCGCCTGTGCCGTTGTCACCGACAAAGATCACGAGCGTATTCTCGCGCAGCTTCAGCCGCTCGAGTTCGGCCATCATCTTTCCCACGAGCTTGTCCATGTACGCGATGTTGTCGGCGTAAATGTCCTTGCTGTCGGGCTTGCTGTCGGGCGTCGGCAGGATCTCCACATGCACGTGCGACATCGAGTAATAGAGATAGAACGGGTTGTTCCGGTTGCGGGCAATGAAATCGACCGCCGTGTTGTGCATCACGTCGGGCAGGTATTCCTTGTCCCGAAGCTGCAGTACCCGCCCATTCAACGTGTAGTTCTTACCCTTGTCCTGCGTGTTCCAGTAGACGCCGCTGCCGCTGAACTTCAAGTATTCGTCGAACTCGAACTCGGCGGGACCGAGCGGCAACTGCCCCCACTTGCCGACTGCCGCAGTCTTGTAGCCCGCCTGTTTCAGGATCTTCGGCATGAAGGTCTCGCCGTTCGGCGTCATCAGGCCTGTGGCGTCCTGGTTGGTCGCGCCGGTGCGGAATGCGTACCGGCCGGTCATGATCAGGGCTCGGGATGGTCCGCAGAGTGGTGCCGTGTAGGCGTGGGTGTAGCGCGTGCCTTCGCGGGCCAGTTTGTCGATGTTCGGAGTCTTGTAATTGTCGGCACCGTAGCATGCGAGGCCGTTGATCCCGAGATCGTCCGCCAAGATGAACACAATGTTGGGCTTTCGCGCCCCCGTGGTCTGTGCCGCTAGGTCAATGGAGCCGCAGCCGGCGGCCCCGGCCCCGAACGTGGCTGTGGATTTGAGGAATTCCCTACGGTTCATGGTTGGTTTCAAAAGGGAGGAGAGCGGCGAACTGGCCCGGACAGCGCCGTCCGCCGAATCGTAAAAGGTAGGTTAACATGAACTCGCCGCGACGAGCCGATCGCCGGTTTGTCCAATCCGCACATTGTTTTGTCGTGCCGGGACAGCAGCCGTTAGCCGTTCATGTTCCAGATGTCGGTGTGCCACTTCCAGCGGCCATCCTCCTCGCGCCAGTGCACCACGTACTTCACCTCGACTTGCACTGCGGCCTGCCCCTCCGCCTGCAGAGTCAGCAACGCGCCACCAATTTCGACAATGCTGTCGCCCTCCACCGCGATGTCGACGGACGTGAGCACAGCCGCCGTTGCGCTCAACGACCGGATCGCAACGGCCCAGAAGTCTTTGATCGCCGCCCGCCCCGAGACCATCGGAGCCCCGGGAGGCAGGATATGTGCATCCAGGGTGTAAATATCGTCGATCGCGTCAAAGTTTTGCTTTCCGAAGACCTCCGTGTTGAAGAGGCCGTTCGTGTCGGCCATCGCGAGCTTGAGTTCGTCGAGTGTGTTGTTCATCCGATTTCGGTATCCTTTCTTGGCACCTAATCTAACATGCGGATTGCAGGACGGAAAAAGCTCGCGGCCAACGTAATATACTGGGTCTGTCGGCGGGAGGTCCACCCGCCGGGCTCTCCCAGTCAGAGGCGCGATTCCATGTTCCCAAGGTTCCATCAAACACACCACCTCTTGCTCGCAACCGCCCTCATGGCGATGACGGGCTCGTACGCGGAAGGCCAAATTCCCCGCGCAGCCAACGGCAAACCCAATCTGCAAGGCATTTGGAAGGCGACCGCCCGCGCAGCCTACGACCTGCAAGACCACGCCGCCACCCTCGACATGCCCGCCGGAAAAGGCGTTGTTGTAGGCGGCCAGATCCCCTACCAGCCCGCCGCTGCCGCCAAGAAGCTGCAAAACTACAACAACCGCAAGACCGCCGACCCGGTGCGCAGTTGCTTCTTCCCCGGCGTCCCTCGGATCATGTACATGGATTTCCCGTTCCAGGTCTTCCAGACCCCGGAACATGTTGCCATCACCTTCGAGTGGAACCTGGTCCACCGCCTCATCTATACCGACGGCAAGCCGGCCATGCATCCCTCCGAATCCTGGATGGGCGATTCCCGCGGCCACTGGGAAGGCGACACACTCGTGGTCAAGGTCACCGATGTCAACGACAAGACATGGTTCGACATGGCTGGCGACTTCCACAGCGGTGCTTTGGTCGTGACCGAGCGCTTCACCATGCTCGACGCTGATACGATCCGCTACGAGGCCGAGATCCAGGACGACAAGACCTACACCAAGCCTTGGAAGATCAGCGTTCCGATCATCCGCCAGAAGGACGCGGACCGGCTTTACGAATACCTGTGCCAGGCCGAGGTTGAGGAGGCGAACGGTGCTTTCGAACGCGATCCGATCACTTGGTACCCGCCGGTCGGCACTCCGACCAAGACTCCGGCTTTCCCTGCCGGTGCCGCCCAATCTGTGGCCCTGCCCGAGCCCAAGACCGACCCAAGCTTCCCCCGCACGGCAGATGGCAAGCCCAATCTCACGGGCTACTTCCAGTCCGACAGCGGTACCGCCAACCAAGGACTGGAAAAGCACGCCAAGATTGAGTTCACGCCCGCCACCCGCGGGATCGTGGTCGACCCGTCCGACCGCCTGCTCCCCTACCAGCCGTGGGCCCGCAAGGATCGCGACGAGCGCGCCAAACCCTACCGTGGTTATGACGACCCGACTGCGCACTGCTACGTCGCAGGCGTGCCCCGCTCCATGTATGTGCCGTCGCCGTTCCAGATCCTGCAGCCGCCGGGCTACATTGTGATCCTGCACGAGCGCATGGCGTGGCGCATCATCCCGCTGGATGGGCGCAAGCACATCTCCGACAGCGTCCGGCTATGGCAGGGCGATTCGGTCGGACACTGGGAAGGCGATGTCCTGGTGGTCGAAACCACGAACTTCAATGGCAAGACCTGGCTCAACGAGTTCGGCGATTTCGTCAGCCACGCCGAGAAGGTGGCGGAACGGTTCATCCCGGTCGATTCCAAGAAGATCCTGTACCGCGCGACGGTGAGCGACCCGATCGTCTATTCGCGCCCGTGGACCATTGAGATGCCCCTCAACCGCGAGAACGAGGAGCTGTTGGAAGTCGCCTGCCATGAAGACAACGGGGATTTGCAGCATCTGAAGGACGTCCGCGACGATTATCGGGCGAAAATAAAGAAGGAGACCGCAAAATGAGATTCCGCAATCTGGCCACGTTGGCCGCCTCGCTCGCGTTTGCCGCCGGCACGCTGCTGGCGCACCATTCGTTCACGGCCGAGTTCGACCAGAACAAGCCCGTCAAGTTCACAGGCAAAGTGATCGAGATGAACTGGGCCAATCCACACGCTTGGATCTGCGTGGAAGTGATGACGGATGGCAAGCCCGTAAAGTGGTCCTTGGAAACCGGTGCGGCCAACGCGCTGATCCGCCGCGGCTGGAAGCGGAACGACCTGCCGTCGGGCACCGTGATTGTGGTGGACGGTTGGCAGGCGCGGAACGGCTCGAATACCGCCAATGTGAACACGGTTACGTTCCAAGACGGTCGCAAGCTGTTCGCGGGCTCGTCCAACCAAGCTCTGCCGACGAAGTAGTCCGCGTATTGCGGACTACTTCAGGATCGGCCTCAGGGCAGCCTCGAACTGCGCGGCCTGCCGCATGAAGCCTAGGTCGGTGGGGTGGGATCCGTCGACGGTTCCGTCGCCGTCGTCCCCAATAAGATCGTCGCCCTTCAAGTAGGACAAACTCGGGACTTTCGCGGCTTGGAGCTCGGCGTAGGATTCGCGAAGGGCGGCATGGTTGGCCTCGTGGCTTTTGCGGCGCGACTCCACCCAGAAGCTGTTGGCGTTGACGCGGTCTTCCACCAGCAGGATGGGCGTGTCGGGATGGGCGGCCCGCAGTTGCTTCACGCCCGGAACCGTCCGCTCGCGCGTTTCCTTCGCCGCCAAGTTCGGCAAGCAGTCGAGGACGAACACCGCCGGGTCCAACTCGGCGACGAACTTCAGGACCTCGGGCTCCATCTTTCCGTTGCCTGAAAAGCCAAGATTGATCACTTCGCGGTCGAAAGTGCGCCCAAGCATCGCCACGTGTGTCATCCCTGCACGTGAGGCCCCGATTCCATGGGTGATCGACGTCCCGTAGAACAGGATCGGCTTCGAGCCCGCGGCTCGCGCCGGTCCGGGTGCGGCGGTGCTGCCTTTCGGGAAACCAAGTTCAATCGACGCCACGGCGTTGCGCAATGGCAGGTAGAGCATGAACTCGCGCTGCGCGGACGGAATCCCCGTGACCAAGACCGCCGTGTTTTCACCGCCCGCCTTGGTCGGCGTGCCAAATCCCATCCAGCGCCATTTGCCAGCGTCTGTGCGGGCGTAGAGATCGAGGCCGCTCGACGCCACGGCGGTGATGTTGGCACCGGCCAAGCTCTTTCCGGTGAGCGTCCAACGCGCGTGGATGGCGGTGGTCGAAGCGACAAACCGGATGGCGACCCCGGCGGAGTCTCGGCTAAGGTTCCAGACCTCGGGCCGGACGACGCCTTCGGCACGCGCCGGGAGCCGGTCGAAGGGCGACTTCACGTCCTTGAAGCCAAGGCCCTCAACGGCAAATTTGCGGGCATCATACCAGTCCAGATCGGGCTCCTTCGGAGCGGGCTGGGCCGGAGCGGCGGGCGTTTGGGCAAGCAGCGGGGTGGCGCTGAGCGAGAGGAGGAAGTTGCGGCGTTGCATGGCGAAACTACGAGTCTATCCGACGGTGGCCGCCGGATCCGAGACGGCGAACGTGGCAGCGCGAACCGTGGCAAGACTCCCCACGAAGGCCCGCCGGCCACCGCGCCGACTTTACGCGAAGAACTCGTCCCTCATGTCGACGCACGCCTGCCGCTCGGACTCGCTCAACGTCTTCAAACGCGCCCGTCCTGCGTTGAACACGACGCGCGACGACAGGCCCAGTTGAACCAAGTTATCGCGGTCCTGCCGGGGCAGAATGAGGTAGTGCTTGCGGCAATCGAAGGTGCGGCACAGAAGAGGGCGGCGTTCGTAGATCGTGCAGCCCGATGGTCCCAAATACACACAGGCCCCGTTGGTGGTCTCCAGCAGGAAAACCGGCTTGCCTTCGGGACCCTCCGCAACTTGGTGGCGGTAAGAGTCCACTTGGTCACCCTGTTCCGGATGGAGGAAGAGGCCTTGGCCACTCTTGCAGCATTCCGTGCATGTGCCGCAGGGAACTTCGGTTTGTTGGATCGACGACAAGGCCCATTGTACGACTTCCGCGAAACCAGTTTTTTGGTACCATGCGGACAAGAGCATGCGCACCCTCAGTGTGGAGATCCCAGAACAACTCGAGACGTTTGTCAACGCAGGAGTGCTTTCCGGTCGTTTCTCGAGCGCGAGCGAGGCCGTGACCGAAAGCCTGCGGGACTTGGCGGAGCGCGAGCGGGAAGACCAGTCCAAGATCGAGTGGATGAACGCCGCAGTTCGCAAGGCGATCATTGGAATCGAGGCGGGCCGATTTGTCCGGCTGCACACTCCCGAGGAGATTGACAGTTTTGTCGATCATGTGTGGGAATCGGCAATGGACGACGACTTGGACGAGGCTGCGGTTGCCTGAAAGACCCAGCCGACGGTTCCATGTCGATCTCGGCGAAGATCTCCAGCTGGATCTAGTCGAGATCGGACATTGGAGCAAGAGGGAATTCGGCAAGAGTGCCGCGGCGAGATACCGGTCGTTGATCCGGCAAGCACTTCGCGATGTGTCAGAAGATCCATTGCGGCCAGGCTCCAAAGCTCGGCCCGACCTCTATCCGGAAGGCCTAAGGACCTACCACCTGTCCTTCAGCCGCTTTCACGTACGAGGTCCAAATGTCAAGTCACCGCGCCACCTGTTGATATACCGAATCACCGGGCCTCAAACCATTGAGATACTCCGTATCCTGCACGATAGCCGCGACCTCGTCCGCCACATCCCCCGCGATTGACCCTTCCGATTGTGCTACCCTTAAGGCTTGGACAGCACTGTCCCGGCTGTCTCCACCCTTAGATTCCAACAACTTAGATGAACCTCCGGTCACTCTTCAGTCTTTTCTCCTCCGACCTCGCGATCGATCTCGGAACCGCCAACACCCTCGTCTACGCCAAAGGCAAAGGCATCGTCGTCAATGAACCTTCCATCGTCGCGCTCAACAAGAACACCGGCGAAGTAGAGGCTGTCGGCAAGGAAGCCAAGGAAATGCTTGGCCGCACGCCGGGCAACATCGTGGCTATCAAGCCGATGAAAGACGGCGTCATCGCTGACTTCAAAGTCACCGAGAAGATGCTGAACTACTTCATCCAGAAGGCCCACAACCGCAAGATGCTGGTGCACCCCCGCATCGTCATCGGTGTTCCCAGCGAGATCACGCAGGTGGAAAAGCGGGCCGTCATGGACTCGGCGTTCCGTGCCAAGGCGAGCGAAGTTTACCTCGTGGAACAGGCGATGGTGGCCGCCATCGGCGCCGGGCTGCCCATCACGGAACCCTCCGGCAACATGGTCGTCGACATCGGCGGCGGTACCACGGACGTCGCGGTCATCTCGCTCTCCGGCATCGTCTACTCCCGCTCGGTGCGGGTGGCGGGCAACGCCATGGACGAGGCCGTCGGCCAGTTCATGAAGCGGAAGTACAACCTGCTCATTGGCGAGCGGACGGCCGAGGCGATCAAAATGGAGATCGGCTCCGCCTATGTGCTCGACAAGCCCCTCACGATGGAAATCAAGGGCCGGAACCTGATCGAGGGCGTGCCCAAGACCATCACAATCCAGGACGACGAAGTCCGGGAGGCGCTTTCGGAGTGCATCGCGACCATCGTCAACGCCATCCGCGTCTGCCTAGAACGCACCCCACCAGAACTCAGTGCCGACATCAGCGACCGCGGCATCGTCCTCACCGGCGGTGGCGCGTTGATCAAGAACCTCGACAAGCGCATCCGCGAGGAAACCGGTCTGCCGGTTTCGATCGCCGACGATCCGCTGGCGTCCGTGGTCCTTGGCACGGGCAAAATGCTGAGCGACTTCAAACTTCTCAAGAAGATCTCGATAGACTAGTAGCTGGGCCCCAAGACCGGGTCCGCGCCGCCCATGGAATCGATTTTCTACCGGTACCGCAACATCACGGTATTGCTGGTGCTGATCTTCGCGCAGCTCATCCTGCTCGCTTGGCAGATCAAGAGCGAGAACGATGTGCCGTTGGTGCGCGTCTGGGCGATTACGGCGGTGACGCCGGTCGCGAGCGCCATCGAGAACGTCCGAAACGGCACCACGGGGTTCTTCGGCAATTACTTCGCCCTTCGGGACGCGCGCCAGCAGAACAAGCAGTTCAAGTCCGAGGTGGACAGGCTGCGCATCGAGAACCAACTTCTGCGGAATGAACTCGAGTCCTCGCAGCGGGCTGGTGCTCTAGCCGGTTTCCAAGCCCGGACGCCATCCAAGATGCTGGGGGCGCGCGTGATCGGGACCACGTCCGGATCTGGTGCCAAGTCGGTGCTGATCGACCGCGGCTCGTCGTCCGGGGTCCGCAAGGGCATGGCGGTGGTCACCCCGGCCGGAATCGTCGGCAAGATCCTCGCGGTGTACCCGTTCGCCAGCCAGGTGATGTCGGTGTCCGATCCGGCGTTCGCGGCGGGCGTGGAGTCCCAGAAAGTCCATGCGCGCGGCGTGCTCAAGGGGACCGGGAACGCCATCTCCAAGGTCGACTACGTGCCGACGGGCCAGAAGCTGGAACAGGGCGAGATGTTCTTCACTTCGGGCGAAGACCGCATCTTCCCGAAGGGCCTGCCGGCGGGCAAGGTGACTTCCGTGAAGGACGGGGCCACCTTCCAGGAAGTCTTTGTGCAACCTACCGGGGTCGAGGCCGCGCCGGAAGAGGTCCTGGTCATCATCGATCCCGTCCACCAGGAGATTCCCGAGGCACCAACACAGGAGACTCCAGTATTCCTCGGGCCGGACGTCCAACCGGAGGCACCGCCACCCGCAGTCGCTCCGGCGGCTGGCGCGACGGGAACGACGGGAGCCGCGGCCGCCCCGGCCCGGGGTCGCGGCACCACCCAGGCCGACCAGATCATGGAGCAGTATCGACGGATCAGCGAGTCGCAAAAGGCACCTTTCGGCGACCTGAATTCCGCCATTCCGAACTTCAACGTCAAGCCCCAGGGACCGACCGGGTCCAGCGGACCAACGGGGGGGACGGGCCGGGGCCCCAGCACCATAGCCCCGAAACCTGCGGAGCCCAAGCCTTGATGCCCTACAAGACGGAGCGTCTGCTGGTCGACGATGCTCGCCAGTTGCAGAGCGTCAAATACCCGTTCTGGGTGTACTTCGCCGTGCCGCTGGGCGCGCTGCTGATCCAGGTCTACCTGCCGCTCTTCCAAACGCTGCGTTTCGTCTCGCGCATCGAACTGCCACTGCTGGTCACGATCTACTTCGCCCTGATGAGCCACTCCCAGATCCGGGGGCTCAGCATCGGGATCGCGCTGGGCCTGGCGCAGGACTCGTTTTCCCGATACTACATCGGCATGTTCGGGATCTGCAAAACGATCTCGGGGTACTTCGCGGCGTCCATCGGCATGCAGTTCGACGTGGAAAACTCGATGGTACGGCTGGTGATCTGCTTCGTTTTCTACCTCTTCCACCAGTTCCTCTACTGGGTGCTGCAGAGGGCGCTGCTCGACCAGCCGTTCGCGTTCGACATCGTGCCGGAGTTGATTCTGGCCGGTGTCAATGCGCTGATCGGGGTGGTGCTGTTCCGGGCGCTCGACAATCTGCGACGATACGAGTAGGTCTAGTAGGTCCGCGGCCGGTAGCCGGGGCGCGACTGGATGCGGTATTTCTTTCCTGTATCGCCCGCCACTTGGATGTTGATCTTGCGGAAACCCTCGTTCGGGTTCGGGGCCGGGTAATAGGTGACGGTGTAGGAATTGCCCAAGTCCTCGCGGATCTGGTCGAAGGCCTCCACCTGCTTCTGCCACGTCTTCGCCCAGTAGGCCTTGCCGCCGGTCCGGGTCGCCAGGCGCTTGAAGACGCTTGCCGAGATCGGATCCTTGTTTACGTCGTTGGTGGAGATGACGTAGATCGGAATGCCCTCATCCTCGGCGACGGCGCGGACGTCGTCGGGGGCCACCATGCTGGCGTTGTCTGGACCGTTCGAGAACACGATCACCACTTTGCGGCCCGGCACCTTGGCGGCATCTCGCAGGGAAAGCAGCAGTCCGTTGTAGAGCGCCGTATCGTCGCCCGCCACGGCCTTGCGGAGACCGAGAAGCGCCTCGTTGCGGTCCGGCGTCAGGGACGCGGCGCGCGAGAGGTTCCGACTGAAGGTGTAGACGGCGACGGAGTCGGCCTTGTCGAGGCCACGGACGAAGTCGGCGATGGCGTCTTCGGCGTAGACGAAACCGCGGTACATGAAGTTGCTGGTGTCAAAGAGCACAAAGACGTTGGTGCCGACAAAGGCGTCGGCGCTCAGGGTCCCTGTGCCCTGTTTTTGGGCTTCCGGCGAGCCGGGGAGCAAGGGGCGCATGCTGCCGTCCGCGAGGATCTGCATCGGGGGCTTGCTGCCTTCGGCGAAGGTGGCCAGCTTTTGGGGGATGGTGTCCTCGGTGATCTTGAAGTCGGATGGCTTCAGGCCGTTGACGTACTTGCCCTTGTTGTCGGTCACCGTGAAGCTTAGGACGACAAGGTCGACTTTGGATTTGAAGACGGGTGTCGGGCCTTCCTGCGCCCATAGCCAGACTCCGGCGGTGGTGGCGGCTAGTAGGGTTGCTGCGACTAGTGTACGGATGTTTGACTTCCAGACCATTCGTTGATTGCTCCCAATCCTGTTCGAGATCGTACTTTGTCTTGCTGACGCTCCGGATACTACGGTTATGGCCGCTTGGAAAGGCGGCTTGCAGCCAAGAATGGCTGCCCTACAATTTATTCGGTGCCGGCTTTGGCCGGGGCTTGCGAATTCTTGGTACGGACCTCTTCGCCTACCGCGCGGAGGCTCTTCAGGAGCGCGGGCCAGTCCTCAAGGTGCGAGGCGAAGATACGTTCGACCACCTGGCGGGTCCAGTCGGGAACGAGAACGTTCAACTGCGACGGCGAGATGCCCGCCTCGTCGGCCACGTCCGCCCAGTAGAGCAAGTTCGACTCCCAGCTTTCCGCCATGATCCGGCTGGAATACCCCATCAGCGTCGGGAAGGTGCGGACGTTCAACAGTTCGGACCGGTACGAATTGGCCAGCGTCGGCTTGGGCGTACCCCAGGCCTTGGAAGTCTCGGTGTTGCTGGTGTCCTCCGCGGCGACCAGCCTGTAATGCGCCACCTCGCGGCCAACCGGCGTATCGGCACCCAGCTTCTGACCGGACAAGATGCGGGCCATGAACCAGAGTTCCGACGGCGTCATCAGTTCCACCGCCTGCTTGGCGTCGCCGTCCGTGATGGCCTTGCGCACCAGCGCGGCACGCCAGGGACTGGAGACCGTCTGCAGGGCCGCGAAGACCGGCTCCCGTTCGGCCGGATTCACCGAGGCCTCGGCCAATTCCGACTCGGCAAACCGCATATTCAACGCAACCCAGTGCATCTGGGTCGGTCGGACGTTCCAGAAGCGGGGGGCTTTGGCGGTCAGGATCATCTGCGGCACCAAGTCGCCCCAGATCAGCGCCTGGGTCTGGGTCGGCACCAGGAAGTTCTGTTCGGCCTCGGCCAGCGCGTAGGGCAGGCCTGAGAGCGAGCCCACCAGTCGGCCTCCAGCGTTAGAGGGCCAGCCAGTGCCGTACATTTCGGTGGTCCGCCAACTGCGGTTGGCTCCCTGCATGCCGATAAAGTCATGCCCGCGCACGAACAACGGGTTGGTCATCAGGATCTGTGCACCCGGCGGGGCGTAGTGGATGTAGTTGTAGCCGATGATGGTGTCGCGCAGCGTGGGGGCGAGCAGGCCGCGGATGTCCTTCAGCTTCTCGGGATCCTTCGAAGCCTTGTCGATCATGGCCCGGAAGTTCAGCTTGCGCTCGTCGTCAATGTGCTTGTCGACGAAATAGCCGAAGGCCATGGCGTTCTTCTCGATTCCGGTCATGGAGTTGCGCGGAAGCTGGATGTCTGCAACGCGGGCGGCCATGCGGGAGGCCAACTGTGAGTTGAGTTTTTCGCCCTTGGTGACGGCTTCGAGGTTGTCGGCCAGTTCAAAGACGAGGTCGGCGGGAAGCAGTTTCTGTGCCTCGAAGACGCGCTGCTCCTCCTGGACCAGGGTGACCCGCGCCTCGCTGTCGTCAAGCTTGGCACCACCAGCCAAGAGGCCGAGGATGCGGTCCTGTAGGGTCCCGGTCGACGCGCCGGTATTCTTCACAAGCAGGGTCAACCCGTTGCGGCCGGCGTCGAACAGCACCCGGTTGCTCTTGATGTCGGCAAAGGGGGCGACGATTCCGGCCAGAACGTCGTCAGCCTTGGTGACCGGGAGGCTGCCTTGGCGGCAGAAGATCTGCCAAAGGCCCGTCAGACCTTGAAGGGTGCCGATGGAATCCTGACGCAACTGGTTGTCGTGGAGCTTGTCCACGGCCTGGGCCGCGGTGAGCCACGCAAGGATGGTCTTGTCCATCGTCGCGGCATCGCCGAACATGGAGTACTGCGAGCCGTAGACGTTCCAGACCTTGACCAGCGCGTCCACGGTGGCCGTGTCCAAGGGGGCGGCGCGACCGCGATCAATATCGGACAGGCTCATGAAGATCTTGAGCGGCTCGTTGTCGACCGGCTTGCGCGAGAGGGCGAAGAGCGCTTCGAGAACGTCGTCGGCGTCCTTCCAGGTGGCTGCCGCCTTGCTGAGCTTGGCGTCGTACTTGCCGCGCGGGTTCTTCGCGAACAAGCCCTTCCAGACTTCGATGCCACCGGGGATTTTCGGGTTGCCCGCCGCGTCCAGTTGGAGGCGCGTGGTGAGCAGCATCATGTCGGCATTGGAGCGGAAGACGGGACGCGCGGGACCCGGCGTGGTGATCTTCCCGCGGACGGCGGCGTAGAAGCGCTTCATGCGCGCCGGGTCCGTCAGATAGTCGCGGACCGGGCCCTGGATGCGGGCGAGGGCGTCGTAGAGACTCGCGAGCCAGCCGTCGTCCTTGATCATGAGCTTTTCGATGAATTCGGGGCCCTTGTCGGGGGACGCACCAGCCAGTTCCGTCCACATGGCGGCCGACTTCGCGCCGCCGGGCACTACGGCCTTCCCTTGGCGGATCTCGAAATTGCCTCCGAAGAAGTCGAGCACGCTGGCGAAGGCCCGGAGCCTTGTCGGCGTCATCGCCTGCTTCAGGGAGCTGGCGGTTTCGGGATCCAGCTTCGACATCCCTAGGTAGAGGCGGCAGAGGGTTGGGTCGCCCAAAAACGCATCCAGAAAATCGCCCGATTTCTCCTTGCCGGTGATCCAGTAGTCCGGCGTGTAGAGGACGGGGACTTGGGTGGGATGGAAGTCGTGGGTGAAGGGCTTGTCGGTGCGCAGGGCCTGTTCGAGTTGGGAGAGCGGGAAACCGGAGTCGGTGGTGAGGAAGGCGCGCTGGGCGTTGACGGTTTCGAGGACCACCTCGCTGCCACAGCCGCCGCGCATGCGGTAGCCGAGAATGCGGAGCAGGTCGTTAGTCTGGGTGGATTCGCAGTTGGGGACCTTGATGACCTTATCGGGCCCGGCCATCTTGTCGAGTTCGCGGGCCTGGGCGACGTAGCGGTGGACGAGTTTCAGGTACTCGGTTTCTTCGAGCGCCTCGTTGCTGCGGGAGGCCTGATAGCCGTTGGTGACGACGTTGCGGGCCAGCGCGGGGAGCACGGTATCGGGATTGGAATCGCCGGAGATTGCCGCCATACGGGCGAAGGAGCGCAGGGGGCCCGGGATATCGATCATCGGACGGGCCGCGTCCGGGGCCGGGGGGGCCGGAAGGGCAAGGTCCTTGCCGCCAGCGGACTGGTAGAGCGCAAGGTCGGACTCGGCGGCCTGGCGGTCTCCTGAAAGCAGGTCGAGAATGACGGCGCGGCGGGCTGCGGCGGTGGAATTGGCGTTGTTGCCGGCGGACTTCCAGCCGGCGGCAGCCTTGCGGTACTCTGCGCGGGCGGCGGGATCGTGGTAGCGTTCGAGGAATTCGGCCCATGCGGCGCGGAGTTCGGCGTCGTTGGGCGTGGCTTTCAGGGCTTCGGCGTAGGCGGCGCGCGCTCCGGTGGAATCGCCAGTGTCCTCAAGCTTGTGGGCACGGTCGGTGGCTTGGCTGGCCAGAAGAGTGAGTGAACAGGAAAGGATTAATACCGGTACGCGCAACATCATTCTACGCCCTCGCTTAGCAGCCACTCTAACACGTCCGGGGGTGAAATGTGTGACTCCGGGTGTGGCATTGCGCCGGGGTGCCGCTTGCCACTTCAGACGTTCGGAAATCGAGTAGGCGCACGGGTGGTGCGAGAGGGGGTCGGCGTCGGGTTGGCATGGTGCGGGAGGGGTGGGTGTCATTGGGTTTTGACGCGGTTTTCGGGGTCGGGGTCGGTTGTAGGAGACTCCGGGCGGGGGTGGTTGGGAACAGATTTGTCGGGATTGGTTGGCGTTGGGTTTGGCGCGGAGGCGGGGCCCGGGTTTGTTTGGCAAAAACGTGTTTGCGAGTCGGCGGCGGGGGGCTGGGGGGTGGCGACAGGTTCGACGGCGGCAGATTCGGCGGCGACCGATTCGACGGCGATCGGGGCGGCGGGTGCGTCAACAGGTTCGGGGGTAGGTTCGGCAATGGCGGTGTCGGTGAACTGCTCGGTGGCGGTTGGGGCGGGGTCGTCCTGACGGAACTTGCGGTAGAGCATGAGGCTGCGGGCGGCGCGTTCGTAGGCGCGGGTGTGGCGGGTTTCGTAGCGTTCGAGGAGGGTGAAGGCGGTGTCGCCGGCGGCGAGGGTGGAGACGGCGAGGTAGAGGGCGTGGCCGGGGTCGGTGAGCTGCTCTGTGGGGATCTCGGGCGCGGCCTCGTGGTCGGCCATTTGCTGGGCGAGGGCGGCGGACGACATAGCGGGTGCGGCGCCAGCGGGAGAGGATCATGGTGTCGACGAGGGCGCGCTCGTGCTCGTCGCGGGGCGCGAAGGCGGCGTGGATATCGCGGGAGAGTTCGATGAAGGCTTCTTCGGATTCGCGGGGAACGACGGCCATTTTGGCGAGGTGCCCGTGGCGGAGGGCGTTGCGGGCGCAGACGGCCTTGCCTTCGGGGGTGACGGGGCCGCGGGATTTGGCTCCGTTGGCACGGGCGGCCGCGATTTGGGCGGCGGTGCGGGTAGCAGCCAAGCGGGTTGGGGTGGTGGGGATGAAGTGCTCCATAACGGGATTGAGTTTAGAACGGAGGGGCGGGGAAAACGGGGGTGGGTGAGGGTGGAGGGGGTAGGTTGGTGGGGGTTTGGGATTTATTTTGTTGGGGTTGGGGGGACACGGATTTATTTTCGTTGTTGGTGACTCCGATTTCGGTTGCCACAGTTCTGAGGGGTTAGCGACACCAGTGTGCGAGAGAACGGCTTGAAGGAGCAGTTTGACATCTTCTGCCCGGTTCTTTAACCGGCAAGTTTGCCGGTGTAATTATTGACCTTTTCATCTGCCCATGGCACAATGGATTTGTGACCGGCTAATCTGCCGGTGACAGAAACGGCTGACAATGCAGACACAGACACACACAGAACATGGTTTTTCCCAGACGAACGTCCGCTTGCAATTGGAGGTTTCGGATCCTGACGTGATAACAGAACTACGGAAGTATCCCGAAGGGACCCCACGCGAACAGTACGCAACTGGGGCACTACGATTGGGGGTATTGGCACTCCGGCAAGCTGCGGGCGAACTTGATGCCACGACCATCCGCAATGCTGGCGAAAAAATGATTGCCGATATGGAGCACACATTGGAGAGCCGGGGCAACGACATTCTTCAATCGATTACCAAGACGGTTACCCAGTATTTTGATCCCACTACAGGCTGCTTCCCGCAACGCATCGAGGCGTTGGTGCGGGGAGACGGGGAATTGGACAAGATGCTGCGAGCCCATCTGGGCGGACAAAACTCCACATTGACCGAATCCCTTACTAAACATTTGGGTGCCGGCAGTCCGCTCTCCCAACTCAAGGGCGACATTGAAAAGACTGTAGCAACGGTCTTGACAGAGCAACAGGCCCGGGTATTGAAAGAATTCTCGCTGGACAATCCGGCCTCCGCGCTTACCAGGATGGTTCGGGAGCTGACGACGAGCAATGGCGTACTGAAAACGGAGTTGCAAGGAGAGGTTGACCGGTTGGCTAAGGAATTCTCTCTTGACCACCCGGACTCGGCGTTGTCGCGGCTGGTGCAAGGCGTCGAAAGCGCACGGAGCCGAATTCACGAGAGCTTGACGTTGGACGACGAAGCGTCACCGTTGTCTCGTATCAAGCGGGAACTGGTGCATTTGGTGGAAGGGATTGCCAAGGACAATGCCACATTCCGCAGCGATGTCCGGGAGGCCTTGGCGGCAATGCAGGCTACAAAGAAGGAAGCTTCGCGCTCCAAACGCCACGGCAACACGTTCGAAGCGGAGTTGGGTCGCCTCTTGGCAGTAGAAGCACAAAAGCAGAACGACCCGTTCGAGTCTGTGGGGCAGACGACCGGTGTGATTAAGAACTGCAAGACCGGAGACTTTGTCACAACCCTCGGGCCCGACAGCGCGGCTCCCGGAGCCCGGATTGTATGGGAAGCGAAGGAGGATGGAAGCTACAACCTGACACGCGCGCTGGCTGAAGTTGCAGAGGGACGCAAGAATCGCCAAGCGCAGATTGGGATCTTTGTCTTCTCCACGAAGACTGCACCAGAATCGTTGGGGCCCTTCGCCCGCTATGGCGATGACATATTGATAACGTGGGACTCGGAGAATGTCGATAGCGACCTGCGCGTTCAAGTTGCCTTTAGCGTTGCGCGCGCCCTAGTGATCCGGGAAAGCCATGATTCCATCGAGAGCGATCATGCACTGAAGGCGATTGACGTTGCGACACGTGCCATTGAGAAGCAATTGGACAGTCTGGAGCAGATCAAGACCTGGGCGGAGACGGTCCGCAGCAATGGCGACAAAGTGGTAGAACGAGCAACCAAGATGCGAGCAGACTTGAAGAGGGAGATCGAATCGTTGGACCGTCAACTGAACGGGCTGAGGATCGCGCTTCCAATGGCGGCATAGAGAATGGACCAGGCAAGCAGCAATTCGTTTTTCCAGCCGGGGTGCAACTACGCCCTGGCTGGGAACTACGGTTTTCGATTCGGACATGTTGGCACGCACTCCAGCAGAACAATGATGCTGGATGAACTGAAGGCTGTGCTGTCGCAGGTGCCGGCGGACAGCCAGCCGGAGGCGTATGCCGCTGCCATCGTGGAAGAGAATTGCCTGGGAAAACAGACTGCCGCCACCCGCCGCCACTCGCTGCAACATCTGCGGGAACTATACGGATTGGACACGGGACTACCATTGTTCCGGGTCCTGGCGGGACTTTGGCGGATCGATTCGGAGAGCCACCCCCTCCTGGCCCTGTTGTGCAGCTTGGCCCGCGACCCCCTGCTGCGGGCGACCTCGGCGGTGATTGCGGGAATGCCACCGGGTGCCGAATTGTCGCGTGGTGCCATGACAAGCGCTGTGGCCGACTCGGTGCATGGGCGGATGAAGGAGGATACGATTGACAAGATTGTCCGCAACACTTCGAGCACGTGGGTGCAGTCGGGGCACTTGGTCGGGCGAACTTTCAAATCGCGTCGCCGGGTGCAGGCGACGCCCGGCTCGGTCGCCTTTGCTTTGCTTCTGGCAAGGGTGGCGGGCATGGGCGTGGCGGAAAGCTTGACTTCGGATTGGGTGCGGGTTCTCGACTGCAGTCGGTCCGAGGTGCTGGAATTGGCGGGGAAGGCGAAACGGCAAGGGTTGATTGAACTACGGATGGCCGGGGATGTGATCGACATGAATTTGGATCGGTTGGACCCTGGGGCAGGACGGTCGGGGCGGAGCTTTTAGGACGGGACGGGACGGCTGGCCGCAGAGCAGCGGAGCCGCAACCAAGCGGCGCGACCGCTGGTCGCGTGGCCGTGTCGGCGACCCGGCCGCAGATTGACAACCTGCCCTACAACGGGAAAAACGGAAGACTTGGACAGACTGATGGGGAAGATCGAACAACTCGCCGAGAAGTATCGCCAGCATGTGGCGCTGCCGTGGCAGCAGACCATTGCCGGGGCGCAGCGGATCCTCATGGTTGTCTATGACAAAGCCGACGAGAGGATCCTGCAATCGCGGAAGACGCAGTTCGAGATCGCGACGAAGGATGCCGGACACGAATGGTTCGAGGTCGACATCTCGCGGGCATTCGGCGAGTGGATGGCCTCGGAGGAGTACCGGGATGCGTATTTCGAATCGCCCGAAGACTTGCAGCTTAAGCTGGAATCGGAGTTTTCCGAATATGTCGCCGCGCGAATACGGGCAGCGCTGGAGCGTCCAGAGGTGTCCAAGACCTCGGTGGTGGCAGTATTCGGGGTCGGCACGCTATTCGGATTTGCACGTGTTGCCGGGATCTTGAAGCTGGTGGAACAGTCCGTACAAGGCCGCTTGGTGGTCTTCTTTCCAGGCGGATGCCAGGACAACAACTACCGCCTGCTTGACGCACGAGACGGGTGGAACTATTTGGCAGTGCCGATTACGGTACACAGTTCGGGGGGATATTGATGCCGCTACTCATCGGCCAGACGCTACTGCGCGACCCAGCCACAGCAGGATTGGTCAATAACGGCCAAGCCCGAATCTCGGGCGAAGGGCCGAATGACAACGTCACCAGCGAACTCCGTGGCGAACTTTCGACCTTTGTCTGCGAGGGGCAATACGCGGAGGGGATGATCAAGATCCTCTCCTCCTTTGTGGGAGGCCGGAGCCAAACCAGCCAGAAGGCCGCATGGGTGAGCGGGTTCTTCGGCAGCGGCAAATCCCACCTTCTCAAGATGTTGTGCCACCTGTGGGTGGATACTACATTCCCCGACGGCGCAACCGCCCGGAGCTTGGTGCCGGAGTTGCCGGAGGAAGTGCGGGAGTTGCTGCGGGAGCTCGATATCGTCGGTCGCAGAAGCGGCGGCATGCTGGCTGCGGCTGGCAGCCTTCCCGCCGGAACAACCGACAATGTCCGGTTGAGCATTCTGGGAATCCTGCTGCGGGCGTGCGGGCTTCCGATGCAGTACACGCAGGCCCAGTTCCAATTGTGGCTGGAAGAGCGCGGGTTCCTGGATGCCGTGAAGGCCGCGGTGGAGAACGGCGGCAAAGCTTGGGCGCAGGAGTTGAACAACCTCTATGTGAGTCCCCTGCTCAGCAAGGCCGTGCTGGCATGCGATCCAAACTTCGCCTCCAGCGAAATGGCGGCACGGGAGACCATTAAAGCGCAGTTTCCGCTGCGGAGCTCCGACCTGACCACCGAAGAGTTCCTCCAAGCCACCAAGCGGGTGCTGAAGCGCGCGGGTAGGGATGGCCGGATTCCTTGCACGATCCTGATCCTCGACGAGGTGCAGCAGTACATCGGGAATTCGGAGACGCGCTCGGTGTTGATCACCGAAGCTGCGGAGGCTCTCTGCAAGCAGATGGACAGCCAGGTGATGCTGGTGGCCGCGGGCCAGTCCGCGCTTACCGGCACCAGCCTGCTGAACAAACTGTTGGACCGGTTCACGATCCGCATCCAGTTGTCAGATACCGACGTGGAAACCGTTACCCGAAAAGTCCTGCTCAGCAAACAGCCGTCCGCCCTGTCCCCGATTGCGGAGATGCTGGCGGAGCATGGAGGGGAAGTCTCGCGGCAACTGCAGGGAACAAAGATCGGCGAACGGCAGGAAGACAAGCGGGTGATCGCGCAGGACTACCCGTTGCTGCCGGTCCGGCGGCGATTCTGGGAGCACTGTTTCCGACAGGTGGACACTGCGGGTACGCAGAGCCAGTTGCGCTCGCAACTCCGGATCATCCATGACTGTGTTGCCCGGTTGAGCTCCCAACCTCTGGGAAGGCTGATTCCGGGTGACGACCTTTATGAAGCGCTGGCCCCGGAGATGGTCACGACCGGGGCGCTGCCCCGCGAGATCAATGAGCGAATCCTGGCACTCGGGCGCGACGGGGCAAGTGGCGGGACGGGGGATGGACGCCTTCGACAGCGCATCTGCGGCCTGGTGTTCCTAATTGGACAGTTGCCGAGGGAGGGCGGTGCCGACATCGGCGTCCGTGCCACCAAGGTGCATGTAGCGGACCTGCTGGTGCAGGACTTGACGGCGGACAACGGCAAGCTGCGGGCGGATGTTGCGCGGTTGTTGGATGCATTGGCCGCCGAGGGCGTGCTGATGCAGGTCGGTGACGAGTTCCGCATCCAGACGGAAGAGGGCCGGAACTGGCATTCCGACTTCCAGCAGCGGGAAGCACGCTTGAAGAACGACACGGCGTTCTTTGAAGAGCGCCGGGAACAATTGCTGGCCGCCGAGGTGCAGAAGGTCATCGACAAGATCAAGCTTTTCCAAGGCGCGGCCAAAGTCAAGAGGGAGTTCCAAGTACACCGAACGCTGGACTTGCCGAAGGCGGAAAGCGACTCGATCCCGGTTTGGTTGCGGGACGGATTCTCCACTGCGGAACGGGAGATTCTAAACGCGGCGCGCGGGGTTGGGGTGAACAGCCCGATGCTCTTCGTTTTCATCCCCGGGAAATCACGGGATGAGCTGCTTGGGTCGATCGCCACGGAACAGGCTGCGGAACAAACGATCCAAGCAAAGGGGGTGCCCTCGACGCCGGAGGGGCAACTGGCCCGCCAAAGCATGGAGAGCCGCCACGCACTGGCCAAACGGCAGCGCGAGGTACTGGTGGCGGAAATTGTGGGAGGCACCAAGGTTTTCCAAGGCGGGGGCAATGAACTGCTGCAGCTTTCCTTGGACGAGAAGATCCGGGCGGGCGCGGACGCGGCGCTGGCGCGGCTCTTCCCCCGATTCCGGGAGGCGGATTTCTCCGGTTCGACGTGGGAATCCACGCTGAAACGGGCGCGCGATGGCGCGGACCGCCCCTTCTCACTGATTCAGTACGACGGACCCATCGAGCAACACCCGGTCTGCCGCCAGACGCTCACTGCGATTGGACCGGGCAAGATCGGCACACAGATCCGCAAGGAACTGATGGGCAGCCCGTTCGGCTGGCCGCAGGACGCGGTGGACACGGCGCTTATCGCCCTGCACCGTAGCCAGCATCTTACGGCGACGCTGAACGGTGCGCCGGTGCCGCCCGGACAACTGGACCAAAACAAGATTCCAAAGGCGGAATTGCGGGTAGAGAAAATTACGCTCACGATCCCCGAACGGAATGCCCTGCGTGCCTTGTACCAAGAGGTCGACGTCAGGGCTAGGGGGGAGGAGTTGGATGCCAAGGCTGCGGACTTCCTTGCGGCCCTTCTGCGCCTTGCTTCGGGGGCGGGCGGCGATGCCCCGGCACCTGTGCGGCCGTCGGTGGAGGATATCGAAGACATTCGCCGGTTGATCGGAAATGACCGGCTTGCAGCACTGCGGGCTGTCGAGTCCGACTTGCGGGCCCGGATTGCCGACTGGAAACGGACTGGCGACCTGATCGGGCGGCGTTTGCCGCACTGGACCGTGGTGGAGCGGCTGGCAGCGCATACGCAGGGCCTAGCGCAAGCCTCCGAATTGCTCGCCCAGCGGGACGCAGTGCATGAAAACAGGCTCCTGCTGACGCAGCCGGACCCGGTCGCGCCGTTGCGCGTCGGGCTGGCCGATCTGCTCCGACAGGCCATCCGTTCTGCCCAAGATGAGCAAGTCGCAGCCTACCGCGCCGCGATGGAGGGTTTCGCCGGAAACGCGACTTGGCAGAAGCTTGCGGCTGCCGACCAAGCACGCATCCTGAACGCCGTTGGACTCCGGGCTCCCGCAGAGCCTTCGGTGGGCAATGACGACGCGCTTCTGGCCACCCTGGATTCCGCGAATCTTGCGGCGCGGCGCATGGAAGCGGAGGCGATTCCGGCGCGCGTAGCCAAGGCGCTGCAGGCTGCCGCCCAACTGCTGGAGCCGCAAGTGCAATTCCTGACTTTGGAGCGCAGTGTGCTGAAGTCGGAGACGGATGTGGACGCGTGGCTGTCCCGGCAGAGGGCACATTTGCTGGACAAGCTGGCGCGCGGACCGGTTCAGATCCAGTAGGAGAAGCCCATGCCGACGTTGAACCGCGAATACCGCCGATTGTTGGAGAACACGGTCGCCAAGGCGCGGGCCGTGGCCGAGGACGGGGCACGGAAAGTGCTGACGGACCAGTATGCCGTGCACCACCACGAACCCTGGCCGCACATGACGCCGGAGGACCGCGAGTTGCGGAAGCAGTTGCGGGCGAATGGCAGGCAGCTGGGGGATAAGCGGGATGATCGACTGGGCACCCAAGAGACCTTTCATTTGGTGCAGGCATGCGCATACGAGCATTGGCACCGGATGTTGTTTGCACGGTTTCTGGCGGAGAACGATCTGCTGCTGGACGCCGAGCACGGGTTGGCGATGACGTTGGACGAGGTCCGGGAACTGGCGCGGGAGCAGGGTCGGGACTGGTTGGAAGTTGCCGCGGAACTGGCGCAGCGGATGCTGTTGGCGGTGTTCCGGCCGGATGACCCCGTGCTGCGGGTTTCATTGCCACCGGAGACCCGGCAGGCGTTGGAGAGCCGGATGGCGTCGCTGCCCGCTGATATCTTCCGGGCCGACGACAGTTTGGGGTGGGTGTACCAGTTCTGGCAGAAGGACGAGAAGGACCGGGTCAACAAGTCCGAGGTGAAGATCGGGGCACGGGAGCTTCCGGCGGTGACACAGTTGTTCACCGAGGACTACATGGTCCTGTTTCTGCTAGAGAACACGCTCGGGGCGTGGTGGACGGCGAAACGCCGGGCGGCGGGATTTGAGCCGGGGTTGCCGGGATATGACTGGACGTATCTGCGGATGAACGAGGACGGTTCACCGGCGGCGGGCGGGTTTGAGGGCTGGCCCCGGACTGCGCGGGAGCTGCGTGTGTTGGACCCATGCATGGGGAGCGGGCATTTCCTGACGTTTGCGTTGCCGATTCTGGCGCGAATGCGAATGGCGGAGGAGGGGTTGTCGCTGCAGCACGCGCTGGGTGCGGTGTTGCGGGATAACTTGTTCGGGTTGGAGATTGATCCGAGGTGCGCGCAGATAGCGGCGTTCAACTTGGCATTGGCGGCTTGGCGGATGACGGGTGAACATATTGGTTTGCCGGAGTTGAATTTGGCGTGCTCGGGGTTGGGGATCAATGCTGGCGAGAGCGAGTGGGTGGAACTTGCGGGCGAGGATGGCCTTGCGCGAGAAGCGATGAGGCGATTGTACTCGCTGTTCAAGGATGCGCCGACGCTAGGTAGCCTGATAGACCCGATGGGTCTCGAGGCAAATGTGTTTGCGGCTGGCACGGATGAGGTGTTACAGATTCTGGAAGCCGCACTTGCAATCGAGTCCATTGATGCTGAATTCAACGAGTTAGCGATTGCCGCTCACGGTGTGTTCGCCGCATTCAAGATCCTTTCCCATACTTTCGTGCTGGTCACAACGAATGTCCCTTACCTTGGACGAGGAAAGCAGACCGCAACTCTAGCGCAGTACTGTAGCGAGTTCCACGCTGATTCGAGCGCAGATCTCGCAACAGTATTCGTCGACAGGTGCTTGAAGTTCTGCCAGAATAGCGGATCTGTGGCACTGGTGACGCCGCAAAACTGGCTATTCCTTTCGGCATACAAGCGACTGCGGTCGGGAGTACTGTCCCGTATGGACTGGAATATCCTCGCGCGGCTCGGCCCCCGTGCTTTCGACACAATTACAGGTGAAATTGTGACGGTATCTCTAATATCTATCAGCAACAGGTGTCCGGCCTCCGGGCACGCACTCGTTGCGTTGGATGCCGCTTCAGCACAGAACCCGGCGGACAAGATGAATATTCTAAAGCACGCAGAGCTGGCGCGGCTCGTCCAGCAGCTTCAACTGGCGAACCCAGACCATAGGCTGTTATTTGAGGAATCAGCTGACACTGCAAATACATTGGGTCAGTTTGCCGCGAGCTACCAAGGTGCGGTTACTGGTGACCTTGAACGGTTTACAGCATTCCATTGGGAAATACTAACCTACCCGGATATCTGGGAGCCCTTCAGGACGGCCGTCTTAGGAACCAACGCTGATACCGGACTGATGTGTGCTATCCGGTGGGAACGGGGCACGGGAGCACTTTCCAGGTACGCAATTGAAACTCGCAACCAGCTTCATGATATGCATGAGAGCGGTCAACGTGCCTGGGGACTGCGCGGGATCGCCGTGAACAGGATAGGTGCACTGGCATGTGTCCCCTACGAGGGTGTCAAATTCGACAACAACGTGGCGGTTCTCATCCCGAGCGATGAGCGGCTACTACTACCACTCCTGTGCTTCTGCAAGTCAGATCGCTTTGTGGCCATGGTTCGCAACTTGGACCAGACCTTGAAAGTGACGAACCAAACGCTGCGTAAGGTTACGTTCGACCCGGACCAGTGGCAAGCCGTCGCATTGTCCACCTGTCCAGGCCGATGCAGCCTCGACTCCACCGACCCTACCCAATGGTCGTTTTCTGGGGGGCCGATCAACTCCAATCACCCGCTGGGCACTGCGGTTGCCCGATTAGTGGGGTATATCTGGCCGCGAGCTCGAGACTTTAGTTTGCCGGACTGCCCTGCCCTGCCCCCGGACGGCCTCGAAGCTCATGCCGACGCGGACGGCATCGTGTGTTTGAACTCGATTGGCGGGGAGGCGTCGGCGTCCGACCGGTTGCGAGCTTTGCTGGCGGACGCATATGGGGAGGAGTGGTCGGCGTCGAAGCTGTCGGAACTGCTTGGCGGGTGCGAGTCGCTGGAAGTCTGGTTGCGGGACGAGTTCTTCGAGGAGCATTGCCGGATCTTCCACCAGCGTCCGTTTGTCTGGCACATCTGGGACGGTCGCAAGGACGGGTTCCATGCGCTGGTGAACTATCACAAGCTGGCGGGTCCGGATGGCGAGGGGCGGAAGACGCTGGAAAAGTTGATTTACACGTTTCTCGGAGACTGGATTACTCGGCAGCGGGCCGAGGTTTCGTCCGGCGCGGAGGGCGCGGACGGGCGGCTATCGGCGGCGCTGCACCTGAAGGGGGAACTGGAGAAGATTCTTGGGGGTGAGAAGCCGTATGACTTGTTTGTCCGGTGGAAGCCGTTGCATGAACAGGCGGTCGGGTGGGAGCCGGATCTGAATGACGGGGTGCGGTTGAATCTGCGACCGTGGTTGCAAACAACGCTTGCACCGGGGACGAAGCCGAAGAAGGGCGCTTGCGTGCTGCGGGTGACGCCGAAGGTGGTGTACGGGAAGGACCGGGGGAAGGAGCCGCAGCGGGCGAAAGAGGATTTCCCGTGGTTTTGGAAGTGGGATGAGAAGTCGGAGGAGTTTGCGGGCGGGAGCGAGTTTGACGGGGCTCGGTGGAATGATTTGCATTATTCCCTACAAGTGAAGAGGGGTGCGCAGGCACGGAGGCGCGGCGCGGAGCTATGAGCACTGCAAGCTACGAGGATCTTGAGCGGGAGACATACGACTTCATAGGATCCCAGCTGCGCCCTGAGCGCTGTCCATCGGCTTGGGAACTTGTAGAGCGTGTTGAAAAGGAACTCGGGTGGAGGGCAAGATCGACGATCCGAAAGGCCCTGTTACAGTTCGCCAACGATGCCTCTTGCACAAGGCTGATCCGACAGTACATCGACTCGGTTGTGCAAAGCGGTGACTTGGAGGCCGCTTTGGCGGGGACTTCAGGACCGCGCCGAGAGGTCCAAACAGGAATCGACGCGTTGTTGCGGCAGTCTGCCGCGTATCGGAGTTCGACCGCGTTTGAGGAGATGATTACCTTCATCGGGCGGTTCCGAGACTACGCGGCGTACAACAACATGCTGGTGCAGGTCCAGAATCCAAGTTGCAGTTTTTATGCCACGGAGAGTGATTGGCAACGCCGTTTCGGTCGGAGGTTGCGGGAGGATGCAAGGCCGATGTTGATTCTGGCACCGATGCATCCGGTCATGCTGGTTTTCGACTTGGACCAGACGGAAGGACCTGAACTGCCGGAGCAGTTGTCGCAGCTCTCCGCGTTTCGGGGCGACTGGGACCCGGCTTGGTGGGACCGGGCCGTAGCAGGTGCCCGATTGCGTGATCGGATTCGGGTGGACCTTAAGAGTTTGTCAGCGACCAATTCGGGATTTGCGGCGAGGATCGAGGGCGACAGCGAGTTCAAAATGAGGATTGTGGTCCACTCGCAGTTGGACCCGCCTAGCCAATTTGGCGTCTTATGCCATGAGTTGGCGCACATCTACCTAGGCCATCTAGGAACGGATGGGGACTACTGGTGGCCGAGCCGGAGGAATCTAGACCATACGACGGTGGAGGTGGAAGCGGAGTCTGTTGCCTACTTGGTGACAACACGGTTGGGCTTGAGTGGGGCCAGTGCGGCCTACGTGTCCCACTATGTTGGAGAAGCGGGGATACCACCGAAGGTGTCACTGGACCTGATTGCGAAGGTTGCCGGTCGGATTGAAGACATGGCGAAGCACAAGCTGGAGCCCCGACCTTCGCGGGCGGCGGACTCGGTCCAAATGAAGTTGCTATGAAGTCGGTATGGCTTCCAGCCAGCTACAGGGGCCTGGAAGCTACAGGGGCATAGAACATGCTGCGAGCAGTCCGGTCATAGCCGCCTGGAAAGGCGGCTGCAGCCAAGAATGGCTGCCCCACAACGGGTGAGAAAGGGGAAGTGGATGTTTGATTCGGCGCAGGAGCTTTTGGCGAAGATCCGGTTGGGCGAGGATTCGTCGCTGGAGTTGAAGGAAGTCCGGTTTGCGGGGGGGCGCGTGGCAGCACCGTCGCGGAATGATTTGGCGGACGAACTGGCCGCGCTGGCAAACTCCAGGGGTGGCCTTTGCGTGCTGGGCGTCGATGACAAGACGCGCGAAGTTGTGGGGATTCCGGTGGAACATCTGGAGGCCGTGGAAAGCTTGGTACGGGAGGTTTGCAACGATTCGATCCGGCCTGCCATCGCGCCGCACATCGAAAAGTTTCAGCTCCCCATGGCTAGCGGAGAAACGGTCCCCGTGCTCAAGGTGGATGTACCTCGCAGCCTGTTTGTGCACCTGAGTCCGGGTGGGTATTTCCTGCGGATTGGAAGCAGCAAACGGTTGATGCAGCCGGACTACCTTGCCCGGTTGTTCCAACAGCGGAGCCAGGCGAGGATTGTGCGATTCGATGAGCAGTCCGTGCCAAACGCGGTGCTCGGAGACCTGAGTGTTGCCTTGTGGCAACGTTTTGCGCCGCGGCAAGCTGCGGTGGAAGCACCCGAAGTGGTGCTTCACAAGTTGGGATTGGCGTGCAAGGACGAGGATGGCACATGGCGACCGAGTGTATCCGGTGTCCTGCTGGCAACGGAAGACCCTCGGCAATTCCTGCCCAACGCGTTCATTCAAGCCGTGGCGTACCGGGGCGAAACGTCGACCCCTTCGCCAGGCGGTTCCGCCTATCAGCTGGATGCCGAGGACATTACGGGGCCGCTCGACCGACAGGTGGAGGGGGCGCTCCGTTTTGTGCGGCGGAACATGCGGGTGGAGGCGAGGAAGTACATCGGGCGGCAGGATGTGCCGCAATACGACTTGGCAGCGGTTTTCGAGGCGCTGGTGAATGCGGTGGCACACCGGGATTACTCGATATACGGGTCGAAGATCCGCCTTCGGATGTACTCGGACCGACTGGAACTGTATTCGCCGGGGGCGTTGGCGAACACGATGACAGTGGAGAGCCTGATTCTACGGCAGTCGGCCCGGAACGAGGTGCTGACCAGCTTGTTGGCGCGCTGTCCGGTTTCCGAACGGGCCGGATTGGAGACCGACCGGAGCGCCATGATGGACAAGCGCGGGGAAGGGGTGCGGATTGTGCTGGACCGGACGGAGGCGCTGGCGGGCAAACCGGCCGAGTACCGGATGATTGACGGCGAGGAACTGCTGCTAGTGATTCCTGCGGCGTCGGCTATGACGGCACCGGAGCGCGGGAAATGATTGAAGGGGTAAAGACGGGCGGGACTCTGGTCGAGGCAGTGGTCGCATCGTTCGCGGAGGCCGCCAAGGGCTCGAAGGACTCGGCCCCGCCCGTGGCCGTGGTGTGGACGGACGCCGACGGGCAGTGGCTGCCGTTGCTGCCCGCGCTGCGTTCGGCCATGCCCAACCTGTTCACGCTGGGCCGGTACAATCCAGCGGAGCGTACCGGGCCCAGCATCTGGTTGAAGTGCATTGTGGACCGGGTATTACCGGAAGCGGGGCCGGAGGATTCGGTGCCTGTGCTGTATCTGCCCAGAGTGAACCGGCAGGAACTGCGGGCACCGGGGGAGTGTCCGGAGTTGCTGAAGCCTCTGGTGGAACTGCAATACCGGGGGCGGGTATGGCACCAGGCGAACGGACATGATTGGACTGTGCGGGCGATGCTGTGTTCGGAGTCCGGGCTGGGGCTGGATGTGGCGGAGGATCGGCGGACCGGGGAGGCCTTTCTGCGGGCGCTGCCGGTGCTGGGAGAAACGGATGCGCGGACACTGCGGGGTCGGCGGTTGGACTCGGACGATTTCAACAAGCTGACGGTGCCGGATCCGGTGCGGGATTTGCTGCTGTGGCTGAATGACCCGAGGGGGTTCGACGCGTTGGCGCGGGGGGCTGGGGCGCGGGGGGCGGGAGGCAGGTGGGAGTCGTTTGCCGGGCTGTGCCAGTCAGAGTTTGGTTTTAGTCCTGAGAATCACCCCGCCGCGGAGGTTGCGGGACGACTGATGGCAGGGGACGCGGCACTGGAACGGGTGTGGGTAAGGTTTTTGGAGGCACCGCAGGTCTATGAGGGCGTGGCACGGTTGATGTCGGAACCGGTTGCGGGGCGCGGCGGGGCGGACCGGGAATTTGAGGAAGAACGGGACCCGCTGGTGAACGAGAGGCTGGAGACGGAACTGAGGGGTGAACTGGAGGCTGCGGCGCTGTTGCCGCAGGGGTTGGCCTGCGAGAGGGTATTGGCTCTAGAGGCGAAACACGGTCCGCGCCGGAAGTGGGTCTGGGCGCACATGGACCGAAGTGTTTGGGCGCAGGCGTTGCATCCGTTGGCACGGTTGGCCCGGGCTGCGCAAGTGCCGGTGGGGGGGAACACGTTGCAATCGGTGGCGGAAGCGTATGCCACGCGGGGATGGGAGGCGGACGCCGCAGCGATGGAGGGGTTGGCTTGTGGGCGGAAAGCGGTGGAGGTGGAGATTCTGGGGCGGATTGTTCGAACGATGTACGAGCCGTGGCTGGCGGCAAGTGCGCGGCATTTCCAGGAGGTGGTGACTCGTGAGGGTCCCCAAGCGCGGAAGGCTGTGGGACAGGCTGGGGGAGAACGGGACACGTGCATGGTGTTTGTGGACGGGTTGCGGTTTGACGTGGCAGCCGGGCTGGCGGCAAAGCTGGAAGCGAGGTCGCTGCGGGTGGCGGTGCGGCACAGAATGTCGGCGCTGCCGACGGTGACGGCAACGGCGAAACCGGCGGCCGCGCCCCTGTCGGCAGAGACGGTGGCCGGGATCAAGGCGGGAAGTGGCGTCGATTTCACGCCGCTGATCGAGGGGAAGTCGGGCTGGAAACCGTTGACGGCCCCGCTGCTGAGGGAGGCACTGGAAAGCGCCGGGGTGGAGGTTTGGGATCGGGATGAAATCCGGGTACCGGCAGGAACGGAAGGCGGGGGCTGGACGGAGAGCGGGAGTATAGACAGTTTGGGCCACGCGCTGGAGGGCCGACTGGCGGGCCAACTTCAGGGCGAGGTGAACCGTGTGGCGGAACGGGTTGGGGCGCTGCTGGATGCGGGGTGGCAGCGGGTGCGGGTGGTGACGGACCACGGCTGGCTGCTGCTGCCCGGGGGGTTGCCGAAGGTGGACCTTCCGGCCTACCTGACGGAGACAAAGTGGGCTCGGTGCGCGCTGGTGAAGGGCGACCCGCAATTGGATGTTCCGGTGTCGGAGTGGCATTGGGGGCCGGAGGTGAAGATTGCCTCACCACCGGGGATCGCGTGCTTCCGTACGGGAGCCACTTATGCGCATGGTGGACTGAGTCCGCAGGAGTGCGTGGTGCCGGAGTTGGTGGTGGAGCGGGGGACGGTTGGCGCGCGGGCTGTGATTCAGTCTGTGGAGTGGCGGGGAATGCGGTGCCGGGTGCGCGTGGAGACCAACGACCCGCGGGTCAAAGTGGACGTCCGGAAGCATTGGAAGCAGGCTGGGACGAGCATTGTGGCCGAGAAAGAGGCAGGTTCTTCCGGGGAGGTGAGCCTTGTGGTCGGCGACGACTCGAACGAGGGCGTGGCCGCGAGCGTGGTGATTTCGGACGCGGACGGAAACGTGTTGGCGGTACAAACCACGTGCGTGGGGGAGAGGGCATGAGCATGGAGATGGATCTCTTGGACCGCTTGGCGGCGGCGGCGTTTGACGGGTACTTGGTGAGGAAGGATTTGGTCCAGAAGTACTCGCGCCAATATCCGGTGCCGACGTACGTGGTGGAGTTCCTTTTGGGCCGGTATTGCGCAAGCGTGGATGAAGAGGAAATCCAGGAAGGGTTGCGGATCGTTGAGAAGCAACTGAGGGAACGCGCGGTCCGGACGGGGGAAGAGGAACTGTTCAAGGCCAGGGCGAAGGAGCAGGGGTCGGTGAAGTTGATCGACCTTGTAAAGGCAAGGCTGGATACGCGGAACGACTGCTACGTGGCCGAGTTGCCGAGCCTAACGCTGCGGGATGTGCGGATTCCGGGTGAGCTGGTGAAAGAGCATGAGCGGATGCTCACGGACGGATTCTATGCGGAAGTGACGCTGTCATACGACGGTGTGGTGGCCCAGGAGAACGGGGGCCGCCCGTTCGCGGTGGAAGCGTTGCGGCCGATCCAGATGTCGAAATCGGACGCTCTGGAGGTTCTGGCGCGGGGCCGGTCCAAATTTTCGACGTCGGAATGGATTGACCTGCTGTTGCGGTCGATCGGGATCGAGGCCGGGAGTCTGGACGACCGCGCGAAAAAGGTCACCCTGCTGCGGATGGTGCCTTTTGTGGAGCGGAACTACAACATGGTGGAGCTGGGGCCGAGGGGAACGGGCAAGAGCCACTTATTCCAGCAGATCTCGCCGTACTCCCATTTGATTTCGGGGGGCAAGGCGACGGTGGCGAAGATGTTCGTCAACAATGCGAGCGGCCAGCGCGGGTTGGTCTGCCAGTACGACGTGGTGTGTTTCGACGAGGTCTCGGGGATCTCGTTCGACCAGAAGGACGGCGTGAACATCATGAAGGGGTATATGGCGTCGGGCCAGTTCAGCCGGGGGAAGGAGAATATCCGGGCGGACGGGAGCATCGTGATGGTGGGGAATTTCGACGTGGATGTGGATCAGCAGCAGAGGATCGGCCATCTGTTGAGCCCGTTGCCGCCGGAGATGCGGAACGATACAGCGTTCATGGACCGGATCCATGCATTTGTGCCGGGGTGGGATTTTCCAAAGTTGAAGCAGTCGGAGCATCTGACGAACCATTTCGGACTGGTGAGCGATTTCCTGAGCGAGTGCTGGAACAAGCTGCGGGCCGGGAGCCGTGTGAATGTGCTGCAGGGTCGGGTGTATCTGGGGGGGGCGCTAAGCGGTCGGGATATTGAAGCCGTCAACAAGACCGTGAGCGGCTTGACGAAGCTACTGTTTCCGTCAACGGACGCGGGCGTGCCGGACGAGGATCTGGAGTGGATGGTGCGGATCGCGCTGGAAAGCCGGAGGCGGGTCAAAGAGCAGCAGAAGCGGGTGTTCAAGAGCGAGTTTCGGAACACGCATTTCAGCTACACGATGGGAGCGGAGGGCGTGGAACAGTTTGTGTCGACCCCGGAATTGCACAGCGATGAGGCGATTGAAACCGACCCGCTGCCGCCGGGGCAGGTATGGGCGGTGGGAACAGGTTCGATGGAGACGGGGGTGGGACTGTACAGGCTGGAGGTGACGTCGGGGCCGGGATCGGGAGTAAAAATTCTAAACCAGCCGGCACCACCGGCATTGAAGGAAAGCGTGCGGGTGGGCGAGCAGAATTTGTACACCAGGGCGAAGGAACTGGTAGGAGACCGGGACCCGCGGGAACACGAGTTCTCGGTGCAGATGCGGGCGGTTGACGCGGACCGGTCGGGGACGGGGCTGGGGTTGGCGGCGCTGGTGGCGTTGTGCGGGTCGCTGCTGGGAAAGAACACCAAGGGCGGGACGATCATTGTAGGGGCGCTGAACCTGGGCGGGTCAATCGACATGATTCCGAATGCGGTACAGATTGCGGAATTGGCGATCGACAAGCAGGCGCAGACGTTGCTGATGCCGGTGACGGCACGACGGCAGTTGAATGATCTGCCGGATGATTTGTGGACGCAGATCAGCATTGAGTTTTACAAGGATGCGGCGGATGCCGTGTTCAAGGCTTTGGTGGAATAGGGGACGCTGGCCTACATCGGAGGCGGTGGGTTGGCAGCTTGGCGCGCTAGGGGAGCCGTAGCGACAGGGGAGCCGTAGCGACAGGGAAGAACAGGCGTCGACAGGATTGTCAACGCGGCACGCAAGATTGCATGCGCCACGATTCGGCGCAAGCTGCGAAGATTTGTCTAGGCGGAGGAAACAGCTATAGCCTCCCGTGTCCGGGAATCCACCACCGTGTACGTCCTCCATGGGTGGTTGGACGCTGTGGCGAACAAGCCCGTGATGTCGGCAGGGATGGAATCGTCGATTTCGAGGCCTTTTTGGTTCAGCAGAATCAAGACGGGGCCTTTTGGGGGAGCGCTGGCAGACCGCAGGAAGGCACCGACCAGTTGGACAGGATCGGAAGCATACCGGTCACTGGAGGATTCCATGGGGCCCAGGTCGTAGTAGGTGGAATGGATCGCGTCGAAGATGCGAAACACTTGCTGGCGGTTGAGGTGGCCGAAGTCGAAGCGCGGGGAGCGGCGCAACTCGAGGACTGCGGCGGGGCGGGCAAGTTCGAGGGTCCGGGTAAACTCCTCCGCTGTCACAAATGGAAAGTAGAGGAAGATGAGCAGGTCGGGTTCCTGCATGGGAAAGAGCGTCGCCTGGCTGGGCGTGTCGAAGGAACGGTCTTCAAACGGGAGCGCCGGGCGCGGTTTCTTGATTAGCTGGAAAGTGGCTTTGCGTTCTTCGAGTGTCATCGCAGGTCCTTCTCCAGAAGGGCTTCCAAAGTTACGTAGCTTTCCTTGCGAAGATGCCATGGTGCACCCCAGTCCGGGGCATCGATCTTGAGGACTCCAGTGTTCTTGTCCTTGAGTGGTCTGTCCTTCAGGAACGCACGGTTGAAGAGCCGAGGTGCGACGCCGGAAAATGGACGGAACAGAACTTTGGTTCCGCCCTGGCTGGGAGGTAGCCAGTCCTTTGCGGTGGTCTGGATTGCGTCGCTGTGCAGTTCGATGGCCAGACTTTTGGGGTAGGGCTCGATGAATTGAACTTCGTCCACTCCGGATGCAACCAAGTGCCGGGCGCAGTAGTGGCACGGATAGGTGGTCACGTAGAGGCGGGTGCCGACAGGGGAAATGCCTTGTCTGGCAGCCGAGAAAAGCGCGTCCATCTCAGCGTGGACGGCTCGGCTGAACTCAAGCAGGGAACCTATTTTGGTTTTGCGCAATGAGAGCCGGAGTTGCTCCTTCCTCTCCGGGGAAGCGGAATTGAGCTCGGGCACTTCTTCGATTAGCTTGAGAATGATGTCGTTCTGTTCCCTTGTGTTGCTGCAATACTTGTCCGCCCGGTAGGCACATCGGTCATCGGCGGCGGGCAGCATTGTAAATTGAGCCGGTGTAAATTGGCCCGGGGTCGCCTGGCTGCGGCGGGAGGACGAGGTTGGCGCGTCCGGGCGCAACTCTCCGTAAACTCCTCCACCAGCCTTGGGAACCTCGTTGGTGCCTGTTGCCACGACATTGCCAGACTGATCGACCAAAGCCGCCCCGACCTGCCGGGAAAGGCATGCGCTCTGCATCATCGCGCCACGGGCATGGTGCATGGCAATCTCGGCCATTTCGGGCCGGACGATTTCGGAATGTGTGAGAATGCTGACGAGTCGGCTCAGCCTGTCGTTTGTGTCCCAATCCGGGTTGCCGACTTTCTTATCCGGATCCACGTACCGATCTATGGTGTTGTCAACGAAGAAATCGGAGAGGTGGAAGGTGTCCGCCACCTGTTGGCCATATTTTTCCTTTGCCTCGGCGTCACGCAACATGAAAGCCTCGATGGGCTTCCTGCCATCGTCTTGGTATTTCCCCTGTTGGAGCCGGGACAGGCGTTTACTCTCCTCGCATACAACGCCAATCAATACGAAGGCGTCCTGGTAGACGTGGCGCAGGAGATGCACTTCCGCCGGATTTCTCAGGGAGTCCAGAATGTATGCGCGACGCTTGCCGTCGGGTGCGACCGGATCGCCCGTTGAGACAGTCGTGCCGGTTTTTGCGGCTCGGGATTCGCGGACTTTCAAGATCAGCCGACGGGCGACGGCGGAGTGATCCGGTCCGTTGACAGTCAGGGCAGACCGCATTTTGTCCCCGAGATCCTGGAGTGCGGTGGTGTAGGCCAAGCTTTGAGAGCTTCTGGTCGGGATGGGTTGTTTGTTTTCAAGGGCCCAAGCCTTGATTACACTGCTGGCCTTTAGTATCTCGACGTCGAACGGTCCGCCGTCGAGGGTGGTCTCGCTGAGGCGCTCCTTCAGCGTTTCCGCGATCAGGGACGTACCGCTACCGACGTGGCCGACGACTGCGAAGACGAACTCGTTCGCGGCTTGTCCGAGCACGACGGACTTTGAATCCTGGCCTTTGGGCTCGGTTGAAGGGCGCGGTAGTGGATTCGCTGCAGCGGCCATTGGGAGGTAGACTCTCCTAGATCATAAGACGTGGCCCACGACGGCAGGCAGGCACTCTCCGGGTCAGCCCCTGAGCAGTTGAAAACGCAAGGGCTTCGGCGAACCCGGACCTTGCGGCACTGGGGGAGCGGTACCACGAACACCGGAAGCGGCTGATGCTGTCGCTGTGGCTGGGGCTGACGGACATTTACAATTTGTTCCGCGCGCGGGACCTGGGGCCGACGAAGGTCGCGAAGGTGTCGAAGAAGCCGATGGAGGAGGCCGAGCGGGGGTACGCGGGGTTGTTGGAACTGCGCCGGTTGCATGTCGAGCTGGACACAGCGGTGCGGGACGCGACCAGCCCAATAAGTCTATTTGGGTAGCGCAGGTACAGGATGTGCCGCCCGACTTTGTTTTCGGAGACATGTACTTTGGGGTTACAGTCAGAATCCGCCCGCAATGAAGTGCTTTCAAGACTGGGTAGGGCGCACCAGCCAGGTTTTGGGCGTCGGCTCGAAGACTTGGATGTGGACCGAGTCGAGGGATCCGAGAGCCGTTTCGATCCGGGGACGGACCACTTCCCAGTCGAGTCCACCGTTGCCGCATCCGAGCGCTGGCAGGGCGATGGAGTGGATGTGGTTGTCCTGGATGATGCGGCGAAGGTCTTCGAGGCCCGCATCGATCCATTCCAGCTTGGAGGGGTCCCGCCAATGTTGCTTTGTGGGGAAGTTGATGAGCCAGCGGGGGCCATGGAGGGTGTCAGTTTCTGTGACGAACATGCGACCGACCTGCACTTCGTTGCGTTTGCAGGCGGCTTCGTACGCGCGGAAATTGGAAGGAAAGGCTTGCTTGAACGTCAAGGCGATGCCCTTGCCCATGATGCCAACCGTGTTGACGGTGTTGACCAGTGCTTTGACTGGGGCCTCCAGGAGGTTGCCTTGGTGGTAGGTGATCATGTTGGAAGGGCCAGCCGGGTCGGGGCAGTGCCCGGATATTCAGTTTACGCCCCGTGATGGCTTCTGGCTAAGACAGCGAACCGCAAGCAGGGGGAGGAACAGGCGTCGACAGGAGTCTCTATGCGGCGGGCAGGATTGCACGCGGCACGGGTCAGACTCGCGCCTGGAGGGCGCGTGCGGAGGTTGGCAACCTCCGCGCAGGTTGCCAACCCATAAGCGCTAAGATAAGGCCGCAGACGGGGTTTTGGAGTGGCCGATCACGCGGTTTTGCTGGTGCGTCCGAAACATTTTTGAGCCAGAATGTTCTTATCTTAGCGCTTATGGGTTGCCAACCTGCCCCACAACGGACTTGCGCCGACCGAGAATCGAATTGAGCGTGGCAAGTGTCCACCATGTGCCCGGTACATTCACAGAAAATGTTTGCACGCTGCAATGCCTGTGGTCTGGTGATGGACGGCTGGAGAGCCGCGGCCGAACCATTGGTCGCTTCTCTCCGCTTCCGCAGATAACGGTCAAATTGTCTCGACAGTGTCGAGACAATTTGGTCCCCGTACGCGCCCGATCCTCGGAAAGGATCAGCGTCTGCCCATGAGCGGCATATTGAGGTGGGTGTTTTGTTCCGGGAGAACCCGCGCGTGGCGCTGTCGATCCGGTCAAAGTTCGAGAGTCTCATTCAGAATGGGTTTCTGAAGCCGTTGCCGGGGGTGAGGGGGAGGCGGGCTGACGCTGAGGGAAGCGCGGTTATGGCCGCCTGAAAAGGCGGCTGCAGCAAAGAATGGCTGCCCCCCACCGCAACCAAATCGAGGTGCTGGCGCAACGAGCTTTCCGGTTACGGCTGGCTGAAAGCCCGCCGCGGGCAATATTGCCCGCCCCACGGTCGAAATCATCGCATGCATCAAGGATTCTGCGGGTAGGTAATACAAGGCTGCGGAACTGCAACGAAATGCGCGCCCTGAGGGCGCGTGCGGATGTCGGCGACATCCGCGCAGGTTGCCAACCTGCCCCACAACGGACTTGGAGTGTGATGGAAACGTGCTGGCGCAGCGGGGCGGTCACGGGTCGGGAAAATATTTTATTTCTTTTGTTTTGTTGGGGTTGATTGAAAAGTGGGGGTGGCGGGGGAGGTGTCTTCTGGTAGATGTGGGTGCGTGAGACAGTTTATTTCCCAATACATCAGGCCCGTACGGCGGGTCGAGGCGGTGGGGTCGATGGACCCCGTGGAGTTTGCGCGAACGCGGCTGGGGTTCGAGCCGGACGAGCGGCAGGCGGAAGTGATGCGGTCGCAGACCAAGCGGGGGATTCTGAATTGCTCGCGGCAATGGGGGAAGTCGACCGTGGCGGCGGCGATGGCGGTGCACCGGGCGGCGACTAGGCCGGGGTGCGAGGTGATGGTGGGGAGCCCGTCGGGAAGACAGTCGGGGGAACTGCTGAGGAAGGCGGAGAAGATGGTGCGGCAGATGGGGATGAAGGTGGAGCGGGACGGGACGAACGAGATTTCGATCCAGTTCAAGAACGGGTCGCGGATTGTGGGGTTGCCGGGGAAGGAGGGGCGGATACGGGGCTTCTCGGCGTCATTGCTGCTGTTCGACGAGGCGGCGTACATGGAGGACGAGACGTACGAGAGCTTGCGGCCGCTGATCGCAACGACGGAGGGGGATATTTGGATGATGTCGACGCCGAACGGGAGGCAGGGGTTCTTCTACAGGACGTGGGCGTACGGCGGCGATGAATGGTTGAAGGTGCGGGGTCCGGCGACGGACTGCCCGCGGATCTCGAAGAAGTTCCTGGAGGAGGAACGCGAGGCGATGGGGCCGGTGAGGTTTCCGCAGGAATACCTGTGCGAGTTCACGGAGGCGGAAGGGGCGATGTTCGACAGGCTGGTGATCACGCGGGCGGTGCACAAGTCGTTGAAGATGGTGGATTTGGCTTGAGGTGGGGGGGAGTGGGCGGTCATGGCCGCCTAAAAGGCGGCTGCAGCCAAGAATGGCTGCCCCACAACGGTGGCACGTGCGGCAACCAAGATAGGGCTGGCGCAGCGAGCTTACCGGTTACGGCTGGCTAAAAGCCCGCCGCGGGCAATATTGGGCCCCACGGTCGGAATCGGTTAATACACTGCGGGCAGACGAAGAATCGGAGACGAAAAGAGGAGGACGGGACGATGTTTTATGTGGGAGTGGATTTGGGGCAGAAGCGGGACCATACGGCGATTGCGGTGGTGGAGAAGGTGGAGTTGCACCGGCCGTGGGGCGAGGTGGTGTTCGAGGGGTTGGACGTGCGGTACGTGGAGCGGGTGGCGTTGAAGACGCCGTATCCGGCGGTGGTGGAGCGGATCAGGAGGCTGGTGAGGAAGGAGCCGTTGCGCGGCAACTGCATCCTGGCGGTGGACACGACGGGGGTCGGGGCAGCTGTGATCGATCTGATGAGGCGGTCCGACATGGGGTGCGAGATTTCTGCGATCACGATCACGGGAGGGGGTCGGGCGGCGTTGAACGGGAATGTTTGGAGTGTGCCGAAGGTGGACCTTTGGTCGGCGTTGACGGTGATGCTGGAGCGCGAGGAACTGCGGATCTCGGGGGAGATGGCGGGGGTGGGGGCTTTGGTGCGGGAGTTGGAGGGGTTGCAGTTGTCGAGCGGCTCGGCGAGGGCCGGGGAGCGGGACGACTTGGCGATGGCGCTGGCTTTGGCGGTGTGGAAGGCAACAAGGCACGGGTTCGGGGTTGTGGGGGGCGGGCAGAGGACGGACGGGTACGACGCGGTTTTGAAGTACCATTGCCGACTTTAGGGCGGGCGGTGGCGACAGGGGTCGAAAGGATGGTCGACGCGGCTCGCAGGTTGCGCGCGCCGGGAGATTTGCGGGAACCCACGGGCGCAGGGGGGTAGGTGGAACCGGGAGACCCGAACGCGTTATACTGCATGAGCTAGCCCCAAAATTCCGAACACAGGAACCGACAACATGGCACTTACACAGCTTTTCGCACTCCTCCTCCAAGACGCCCCGCCGCCCGCGAACGACAGCGTGATCAAGATCGTCGCCGGCGTTCTGGCGGTGGTTCTGGTGATCATCATCGTCCTACGCCGCAAGAGCGCGGGGAAAAAGAAGGGCGACGACGACGAGTTCTAGAAACGACCGACGACGCGGGTAACCGGGCGGCGGCGGAGGGTAAATCCCCGCCGTCACTGGCGGCCCGTGGCACAAAACGCTCCCTTGCGGTCGCGGCTCGGCTGTATGGAGATCGCTCCCTTGCGGTCGCGGCTCGGCTGTATGGAGCGGCCTGCTAGGCCTTTTCCCCGATGTTGAACGGGTCGGGCGTTGGAATCCACTCGACCGGCACTTCGGGCACGAGGGTCTTGAGCCAATCGGCGCATAGGCGCATGCCTGGATCCTCGGAGACTTGGTGGCCGATGATGATCATGGCCTTTTTCTGTCCCGCCGCAACGGCGTCCTGGACGTATTCCGGTCCTTCCCACTCGCGCGGTTCGCCGGCGATGAACACGTCCACTTCCGGCATCAACTTGACGACCACCTGCTGGGAGGTGGAGCCGACGTTGATGGCACCCTTCGAGAGTTTTGTAGCCGGATCGCCGATGACGCGAAGAGTCCGGTAGTGGAGGCGTGTTTCCATATCCTTCACCATCGCGCCGAGGGTGGTTTCGGGAAAGCGGTAGACGCGTTTCGTGTCGTCGACGGCGTCCTTCCAGCGGAGGTCCTGGGCGAGGCCGACGAGCATGGCGTCGGGCTTGCGGGCGTGCCAATGGTCGTGGAAGCGCCAGACGACGAGGTTGTTCTTCTTGATGAAGTCGGCCTTGAATTGGTAGACGGCGTCGGATTCAAGGTCCTTGGTGGTGTCGGCGTCGCTCCAGAAGGTGGGTTCGTGGGTGATGACGAGGTTCTTGCCGGCTTTGGCTGCGCGTTGGAGGATCGACAGGGTCGACATGACGGTGGTGGCAATGCCGGTGACGGGGGTGGCGGGATTGCCGGCCTTGAAGATGTCGCGGGTTTGCGGGTTCCACGGCACGCCGAGGTTCTTTTGGATGCGGTCGACGACGTCGTTGGCGGTCAGCTTGCCCTGTTGGGCGAATGCGGCGGTGCCGAGAAGGGTTCCGGTGGCAAGGGCGAATTCGCGGCGGGTAGGTTGTTCGGTGGGGGATTGCACCCGACCATTCTACGCCGTCAGGTCTACGCCCGTCAGGCCGACTCGATGCCGAAGAGCATGTCCTTCTGTGCGAGGCCGCGGGCTTCGCACCACGCCGCATACAGGCGCATGTAGCTGAGGAGGATGTAGTCGACGGGGGAGAAGCCGAGGTCGCGGGCGGCTTGGTCGATCCACTCCGGCGGGCCTTCCAGCTCCATGTAGACGCCGATGGGCGTTTCGTCGACGACGGCGTGGCCTGGTTGGCCGTCGCGGGCAAATTCGGTGCGGTATTTTTCGTAGCGGTAGGCGGGTCGCAGGCCGATTCCGGCGAAGACGGCGAGGCATTCGTCGAGGTTGTTGGCGTGGAACTCGCGCTCCTCGCGCCGCTTGTGGATGCCGTCGATTTCGCGGCCTTTGTAGGTGACGGTGATGAGGTCGCCGGCTTGGCGGACGCGGAGGAGCCGGTTGGAGGCCTTGATGGAACCGTCGGGGTCGTCGAGGACGATGTTCTGTTCGAAGATGCGGGAGGTGGAGATGGCAAAGCCGACGCGGGTGAGGCGACGGGTCAGGGCTGGCAGGTCGGGTACGGCGATTTTGACTTCGACTTCTTCACGGGTAGCCACAAGCCTAGGATAACGGGGGTGCGGCATTCCGCAACAACTATCCCCACCATTTTTCGCCCGGCGCCAGGTGGGCCTTGGCGACATCGGGGTTGAGATCGACCCCGAGACCCGGCTTGGAGTCGTTGACCCGCACGAAGCCGCCTTGGATGTAGGGGCCGTCCAAGATTAGGAGTTGGTCCATCCAGCCTCCGACTCCGGTGATGGTTTCGCAAGTCATGTAGTCGCGGATTGCGCCCGCCCACTGGCAGGTGGCCCAGGTGTTCAACTGGCTACCGGTGTTGTGGTTGCACATGGGGAGGCCGAAGGAGTCGGCCATGTCGGCGATCCGCTTGGTTTCGAGGAAGCCGCCGCTGTTGCGGAGGTCGGGATTGAGGATGTCGGCGCCCTGGTTGAGGATGAAGTCCTTGAAGCCGGCGCGGCGCTCGAGGTTTTCGCCGGTGCAGATGGGGACGTGGGAGCTGGCGACGAGGCGCTTCCAGGAGTCGGTGTATTCGACGGGGAGCGGGTCTTCCAGCCATAGGGGCTTTATCGGGGCGACGGCTTCGGCGAGTTGGATGGCGGAACGGAGGTCGAACTCCCAGTGGCAGTGCACCATGATGTCGTGGTCCCAGCCGACGGCTTCGCGGCAGTTTTCGAAACCCTTGGCGGCTTGGAGCAGTTCCTTGGTGGAGAGGACGCGGTTGCCGGTGTCGCGACCGCCGTCCGTCACTTGTCTGGTGTGCGGGAAGCCGAATTTGTGGGCGGTGAAGCCGCTCTTGTCGGACTTGACCTTGTCCGCCCATTCGCGGCAGGAGGCCTTGTCGAGCATGTTCTTGGGGGCTTCGTGGTCGTAGACGCGGACCTTGTCGCGGAACTTGCCGCCGAGCAGGACGGTGACCGGCTGGCCGAGGAGCCTGCCCGCGAGGTCCCAGAGGGCCATCTCGATTCCGCTCGCGGCGCGCATGAGGTTGTGGGCGGAACCGTCGGTGCGGGATCCGCTGAGACTTGGGGCACCTTCGCCGAGGCGGGTGTAGAGGAGGTCGATTTCTAGGGGGTCTTTGCCGACGAGGTAGGATTTGAGGTCGAGAACCTGCTCCTTGGTGCCGGTGGCGGGGCTGCCGTAGGCTTCGCCGATGCCGTAGACGCCGTTGTCGGCGGTGATTTTGACGAGGTTGTAGGTGCGTGGGCCGGTGAGGGTCATGCACTGGAGGTCGCGGATCTTGTAGCGGCGGCGGTCGGGTTCGGCGAGGAGGCGATAGGCGTGGAGGAACGGGAGGGTGGTCAGGGCGGACTTGAGGAAAGTTCGGCGATTGGGGCTAAAGGACATCGGGGTCTCCGCCGATAAGTGTATTAGATCAGCGTATGTGGAAAGGCGGGTCGGTGCAGCAGTTCGACATCACTTTGAAGATGTTGTTGCGGGGAAGGTCCAGCGTGCTGGTGAAGACGCTGGGTGGCGGGAGGGTGGTCCGATGGCTGGAGGTCGAAAACCTGAAAGTGGAGTCGAGCCAGGTGGATCGGCTGTGCATGGTGGAGGGAGGCGGGTTGGTGCATATGGAGTTGCAGAGCACCAACTACAAGGACATGCCAGCGAGGATGGCCGAGTATGCGCTGGCCGTGCGGCGGCGGTTCCGCAAGATGCCGCGGCAGGTGGTGCTCTATGTTGGACGGACACCGATGCGCATGGCGACGGAATTCCGCGAAGGGCGGATGACGCATGAATACGAGATCATCGACTTCCGGAAGCTGGACGCGCAGCCGTTTCTCGACAGCCCGGATGTGGGCGATAATGTAGTTGCGGTGCTTGGGCGGCTGCGGGACCAGCGTGCTGCGGTGGCCAAAATCATTGCGCGCATTGGACGATTGCAAGGAAGCGAGCGCGAGGCGGCCGTGGCCCAGTTGTGCATCCTGGCCGGGCTTCGAGGGTTGGAAGAGACAGTGAAGGAGGAAGTGGAGAGAATGCCCATCGTTGTTGATTTGATGAAGAACAAGGTCTATGCCGAGAGCTACCGCAGGGCGGTGAGCGAGGCGAAGAGCGAGGGCGAGGTAGAAGGCGAACGCAATCTGCTGCGCCACCTGATTGCCACACGCTTTGGCCAGATCCCCCAATGGGTGGATGAGCGGTTGGATCGAACCACCGGCGACGAACTCAAGAATCTCAGCCAACGGCTCTTCGACGCCCACAGCCTCAACGAGTTACTGGCCTAGCAGCCTGTCGCTGAAGCGCTCTGTTGCGGTTCCGGATCGGCAAGATACAGATGTCGCTGAACCGCGACCGCGAATGAATAGTCGCACTTGGGACGAATCCTTCCCCTAGCGGCAGACGCCCTAGATCGCCGACCCCAGCACCCGGGCCAATTCGTCCGCCGTCAACCGCACCGGATTCGCCTTCATGCTGCTGGCATGGGACGCCTTTTCCACCAGCCCGGCCACGTCGGCATTCGAAATTCCATAGGTCCGCAACGGGGGAATCCCCGAACCCTGCACCAACCTCCAAGCCCACTCGGCCCCCGCTTCCGCCTCGGCATCGGGATACCCCGTTACAATCTTCGCGATCTCCGAGTACTTCTCCAGCGCCAAGCCCTCGGGATCCCGCTCGCGCAAAGCCCGGACATTCGCCGCCATCCCGTAGGGAAGCAACGCCGCGCACACCGCCCCGTGCGGAGCCGGAAACATGCCCCCAATCGGCGCGGCGAAGCCGTGGACCACGCCCAGCCCCGCGTTCGCCAACGCAATCCCACCCAGCAGACTTCCGTACGACATCGCAGCCCGCGACTCCGCGTCCCGCCCGTTGGCGCACACCTTGGGCAGCGCCGCCGAGACCATCGCGATCCCGTCCCGGCACAGCGAATCCGTCATTGGATTGGCGCGGTTGCAAACAAATGGCTCGATCAACTGCGTCAGCGCATCCAGGCCCGTCGCGGCGGTGATTTCCCTCGACAAGCCAAGAGTGAGGTCGGGATCCACGAGCGCAACCGCCGGCAACATCGACGGACTCCGCAAACTCGCTTTCACGCCATGCTCGGGCACCCCGAGCACCGCGTTCCGAGTGACCTCAGATCCGGTTCCAGCCGTCGTCGGCACGGCGATGAACGGCACAGGCCGGTTTGGCAACGGCCTTCCCCGCCCCACGATTTCCAAGTACTCGAGCACGTCGTCCGGATTCGCCCCCAGCGCCGCGATCGCCTTGCCCGCGTCAATGGCGCTCCCGCCGCCAATCGCCACCACCACATTCGGGGCGAACAGGCGCAGTGCCTCGGCACCTTCGCGGACCAGGTCAACGGTCGGCTCGCCGGGCACGCCGAACAGGCGGCAGGTGCAACCGGCGGCCTCTAGATCGGCCACCATGCCCGCACGCCGAATCTTGTCCCGACCGGTCACGACGAAGACGCGCCTACCGTACGACATCGCTATCTTCGCCAACTCGGCGGACACGCCGGGCCCGAAGACGATCCGGCCCGCAGTCGCAAATTCAAAGCGCACGAACGGCTACCAGCTTCCGTCGGCGGGGAAAACGCTCTTGTACCAGACCCGGCTGCGCGGTTCGGCCATCATGTCGGCAACGGCGGCGTTCCACGTTGCGAAATGTGCCGTTTGTTTGTGCGCCACCACTGCGTCCTCGGTGTGGTAGACCTCCCACAGGCTGAACCGGCAGGGGTCGTCGGAGTGCTGCAGGAAATCGAAGCGCGCGATGCCGGGCTCAAGTGCGCTGTTGCGGGCGTTTTCGATGGTCGCGGCGCGGAAGGCGTCGAGGCATTCCGGCTTCACGTGGATGTTGACGAGGAGTACAAGCATTCCCCTCCATCTTAGTGCCCGTCAAGATCCGGCCAAGTAAGATGGTTGTTGTTCTCGATCCCCAACCTGTTCACAGCCCTGCGCATCTTTATGACGCCGTTCATCCTCACGGCGCTCGCACAGGGCCATTTCCTCCTCGGCGGGTGGCTCTTCGGTGCCGCTGCCTTCACGGACCTTCTCGACGGGGCCGTCGCCCGCAAGTTCGGCGGCGTGACCAAGTTCGGCCAGTACCTCGATCCCATCGCCGACAAGATCCTCCTCGTCAGCATGTACCTGGGCCTCGCCGCCGGACACGCCATCCCCTACTGGACCATCTACCTGATCTTCGGTCGCGACCTCTGGATCGTCCTGATGTCCTCCATCGCACTCAAATTCACCACCTACCGTGACTTGACGCCCAGCGTCTGGGGCAAGTCCTCCACATTCCTGCAGATCATGACAGCCATCGCGCTGATGGGGGCGCATGGATACCAGGATGCCGTCCTTCTCCGCATCTGCGACTTCTTGATCTGGGGTCTGGCCCTGCTGGCCGTCGTCAGCGGCGGCGACTACACGATGCGCGGAGTACGCTGGCTCGCAAAGCGCAACCGGTAACTGTTTAAAATGGGTTAGAATGACCCTTCGCGCCGTCCTGATCGCTACCGCGCTCGCCGCAACCGCGGCCATCCTCCTCCACTCGGCCACCGCCGCTGACACGATCCGAGGTTTCGACCCCGAATCCCAGGCCGCCGAGATCCGCTGGGAACAGCAGGCCCGCGCCATCCCCCAACCCGCCCGCGTCCGGGCGGCCATGGAACGCCTCGCCAACCAGCCCCACCTCGCCGGCACACCGCAATCAAAGGCTGTTGCAGAATACATCCTCGGCCAACTGAAGGAGTACGGGCTCGACGCGCACCTCGAACAGTACGAGTCGATGCTGCCCCAGCCCAAGTCGCGCTCGCTCGAAATGACGGCCCCAACGCAGTTCAAGGCCAAGTTGGAGGAACCCGCTATCCCCGAGGACAAGAACTCCTCTGACGCGGGCATGGTCCCCAGCTTCAACGCCTTTTCAGGCGACGGCGACGTGACGGCCCCCCTAGTCTACGTGAACTTTGGCGTCCCTGCGGACTACGATCTGCTGAAGGAAAAGGGTATCGACGTCAAAGGGAAGATTGTCATCGCCCGCTACGGTGGCAGTTGGCGCGGGATCAAGCCCAAGGTGGCGCAAGAGCACGGCGCAATCGGGTGCCTGATCTACTCCGACCCCCACGAGGACGGCTTCTACCAGGGCGACGTCTATCCCAAGGGCCCCTACCGCCCGTCGAATGGCGTACAGCGCGGCAGCGTGCTCGACATGGTGCTGTATCCCGGCGACCCGCTGTCTCCCGGCTGGGCCTCCGAACCCGGCTCCAAGCGCCTGCCGGTCAACGAGGCCGTCACCCTGATGAAGATTCCGGTGATCCCGATCTCCGCCGCCGACGCCCAGCCTCTGCTGGCGAGCTTCGGTGGCGTGGTCGTTCCCGACGCGTGGCGCGGTTCCCTGCCCTTCACCTACCACTTCGGCAAGGGCGAAACCAAGGTCCACTTGAAAGTGGCGATGGACAACTCGACCCGGCCGCTTTACGACGTGGTCGCGACAATTCCGGGCTCCGATTTCCCCGACCAATGGATTCTCTTCGGCAACCACCACGACGCCTGGGTCCATGGTGCCAGCGACCCGCTCTCCGGCGCGACAGCGCAGATGGAGACCGCGCGCTCCCTGGCCGAGCTCACCCACAAAGGGTGGAAGCCGAAGCGCACCATCAAGATGGCCTGGTGGGACGGCGAGGAGTACGGCCTCATCGGCTCCACCGAATTCATGGAGAAGCACGCGGACGAGCTTTCGAAGAAGCTGGTCGCCTACGTGAATTCCGATTCCTCCGGCAACGGACGCATCTCCATGGGCGGTTCCCACACCTTGGAAGCGTTCATGATGGAGGTCACGCGCGACATCAAGGACCCCGACAGCTCCAAGAGCATGCTCGAATCGTTCCTCGCTCCGCGCGAAACACCTCGACGCAACGGCGCGGCGGCGAATCCCCCGGGAGAGTTCCACATTTCGCCTCTTGGCTCCGGCTCCGACTACACTCCTTTCCTGCAGCACCTCGGCGTGGCCTCGCTGAACCTCGGTTTCGAGGGTAACGAAGGCGGGGTGTACCACTCCGACTACGATGACTTCTACTGGTTCAGCCATTTCTCGGACAAAGACTTCACCCACGGTCCGGCACTGGCCCAGGTCACAGCGACGGTCGTCATGCGCTTGGCCAGCGCCCCTGTGCTGCCTTTCGAGTTCGGACGATTCTCCAACACCGTCAGCCAGTACGCGGACGAGATTGATCGCCTGCCCGGTCAGAAGACGAAGACGGACCTGTCCGCAGTCCGCGACGCCATCTCCAAGCTGAAGAAAACGGCGGTCTCGCTAGACGCCGCGTGGTCAGCCGCAACGCCGAAGTTCGCCACCGCCCAACCCGCCAAGCTGTCCGCCATCAACCAGATCCTGTATTCCAGCGAGCGAAACATGACCCTCGACCCCGGCCTACCAGGACGCCCCTGGTTCCGCCACCGCATCTACGCCCCCGGGATGTACACGGGTTACTCGGTCAAGACGCTGCCCGGCATCCGGGAGGCAGTTGAACTCAACAAGCCGGAGGAAGCCGCCGCCCAAGCCAAACAAGCGGCGCAGGTACTCAACACCTTGAACGAGCAACTCCTGAAAGCCGAGAAGCTGCTGGGAGCCCTCTAAATGCCAAAACTACTGGCAAACACGCCCTGGGGTGGCATCGAAGTGTCCGATGCCCATCTGCATTTCTTCTCGCCCGCGTTCTTTCAATCCATCGCGGAACAGAAGGGCGATCCGTTCGTTGCAAGACTGCTCGGCTGGGACGAGCCGACGTCGCCGGAAGCCCTCGCTATCCGCTGGGCGTCCGAGCTCGACAGCCACCAAGTCCAGTCGGCAACCCTGATCGCGAGCATCCCGAACGACACCCAGTCTGTCGGTGCCGCTGTCCAAGCCTTTCCTGATCGTTTCCACGCGGTCTATATGGCGAATCCTCTGCTGCCCAGCCCGGACATCCGCTACCAGGCGGCTGTTTCGGAGGACCAGGTCAGCGGGATCTTCCTGTTCCCGGCCATGCACCACTACCCGATCTACCACGACAAAGTCTGCGCGCTCGTCCAGGTCGTGGGCTCCAAGCCGGGCAACCTAGTCTACGTGCATTGCGGCGTATTGAGCATCGGCTTCCGCAAGAAGCTGGCGCTGCCCTGCAACTTCGACATGCGCTATTCCAATCCGATAGACCTGCACGGCCTCGCAACCCGCTTCCCCCGGGTCAACTTCGTGATCCCCCATTTCGGTGCGGGCTTCTTCCGCGAGGCGTTGATGGTGGCGTCACAATGTCCGAATGTTTACTTGGACACCTCCGGCTCCAACGCCTGGGTAAAGCTGATTCCCGAGGGGCTGACACTGACGCAGGTCTTCCGCAAGGCGCTGGATGTGCTGGGTCCGAAGCGGCTGCTGTTTGGATCGGATTCGTCTTGGTTCCCGCGCGGTTGGGTGGGCGGGGTGCTGGAGGAGCAGTTCGTGATCCTGCGCGAAATCGGAGTGGACGAGGAAGTTGCAGGGCAAATTCTAGGTGGAAATCTGAGGCGGCTGCTCGCAGGATAATTGGAGAAAAATTCGCCGTGGCGGCACTATCTCTTTACCGCAGGTGTTCTCACTTCCGTTTCTTCGGACGGGCCGCCGCCGCAACGGCTCCTCCGACGACCGCCTTGGCAGAATCTGCAAGGTGCTCGACCAACTGGACCTCGATTATCCGCCGGAAAACCCCGAGTCGGCCCTTGCCCTACTCCCCCCGTCGCCGATGCTGCGAAATAGCGGACCGGCCAAGCTGCAGGCGCTGCAGCTACCGCTGAAGATTCCCGGGCGGGTTGCAGTGCTTGACGGCGGCTTCGACTTGGGCGGTAAGAATTCTCCGCCGAACATACGAGAACTACCGGGCTCGGCCATGCCCGAGCTACTCGAATACGCGCCAGAGGCCATTGTCGCGCCGCTCGACACGGCCCTGTGGCTGGCCGACCGCAAACTGCGCGGACTGGGCGAGATTCCCAGCTTGCGGATCGCCATGGTGGTGACCACGCGCATCGACGACACGCCGCTGGCGGACCACCACCGCGAACTGCTGTGGCACGCCTTTGAAGTTCCTATCTTCGAGCAGTTGAAGGCGTGGGACGGAACGGTGATCGCCCGCGAATGCGAGGTGCACGACGGGTTGCACGTAGCCGACCGCGAGGCGATCCTGCACCTTTACGACGACGAACTCTTGGTGACCCAACTGACGGCGGTTCCACTGCCGGTAGTGCGGACAAGGACCGGATTCACGGCGGAGATGGTGCCGGAACACTGCGAGTGCGGTGCTGAAACGCCGAGGATCCGGAGCGTGGTTCCGGTGAAGCCGAAGGTTATGGCGGCAGCGGGAGGACGGCGGGGTTAGCGCGCAATCCCAACCGGTCCCATTGATACTCTGTAACAGAGGACTCTTATGACGGCACGCGAGACACTGCATTCTTTGGTCGAGCACCTACCCGAAGGACAAATCGAGTTGGCATGCCAGTGGATCCAGGATCTGCAGTATGCGGCGGATGATGACGGTCCGCCGCTCGACGCACAGGCATTGGCATCTCTGGACCGTGGCTTGGCCGATATCGCCGCTGGACGGGTCAAGACCTTGCGAGAGTACGAGTTCGAACGGAGATTGTGACCTTCGACGTCATCCTATCCCGCGAAGCCGAAAAGATACTGGACCGCTTGGGTAGGGCAACCGAACGCAGAATTCGGGCTAGGTTGGACCAACTCGCCTTCGACCCATTCGATCCAAGATTGTCCGCACCGTTGCAGGAACGTGAAGGCGCGCGAAAATCCCGCGTTGGCCCATGGCGGATCTTGTTTAGCACAGACCAAGGGTCTCTTGCCCTCCAAATCGCCGCGATTGACACGCGAGGGCAGGTATATAGGCACCATTGAGCGGGCCCTACCCCGCCCCAAGCCCCGCGTAATCCTCGGGCGTGTCGACATCAACCGCCGCTTCCGGGCAATCCACAAGCACCGCTTCCGACTGGTTCCGCAGGATGACTCCCTTGCAGCCCTGATCCAGCGGCAAGGCCTCCAGCTTCGACCACATCGACCGCGCGAACAGCACGGGAACACCAACGGTGCCCTCGTATCTGGCCGAAACAATCGCGGCCCCGGACCGCGCGTGTTCCGCGATCAAATCCCGGTAGAAATCGGCCGTGACGAACGGCTGATCGCACAGTCCCAGGATCGCCTCGTCGACCTCGGTATCGGCCAACACCCTCAACCCGGCCTGGATCGAGCCCCCCATCCCCGCCGCCCAATCCTCATTGCGAGTCGTGATCACCGAGAGGCCCGCCACGGACTCCCCCACGGTATCCGCATTGGCCCCGAGCACCACCACCACGGGCGAACAGCCGGCCGCCAACGCTGTCTCCGCCGCATGCCGGAGGAGCGTACTACCCCGGAACGGCAGCAGCTGTTTGGGCCTTCCCATCCGCGAGGAGCTTCCGGCCGCCAATAGGATCAAGGCACATTTAGACATGGAATTCACAATACGCGGCCTGTGGCGGCGCTGTCAACGGGAACGCCGTGCCGGTTTCCTCCATCGCCGCGTGGATGCTGCCAACGCGCTGCCTCAGGAAACCACCAGCCCGACCGTTCAACGTCGCCTCGATTTCCGACAGGATCGACAGCGCCACGGATGCCGGAGTCTCCCCGCCAAGATCGAGGCCTGTCGGTCCATGCACGCTCTCGGGTTGGCGGATGCCGAGTTCACCGAACAAACGCTCCGCCCGGCTCCTGGGACCTAGCACTCCCACGTAACGCGGCTGACGCGCCAAGATCGGCGGGAGCAACCGCAGGTCCAGCGGATAGTTGTGGGTGGCCAGCACCACCACCGTGTCCTCGTCGATCCACACGCCCTCCAGCGGATCGGCACCGTGGAATAGGACAACCCGGTCAGCATCAGGGAAATTCGCGGCGCAAGCATAGGCTGGCCTGCCGTCTGCCACCGTCACGTTCCAGCCCATCTGCTTGGCGATGGTCACCAGAGGCCGCGCATCGTGTCCGGCACCGAACACGACCAGCCGTTGCGGCGGCGCGACCCACTCCACAAACACCCCGCTCCCGAGAACATGGACGAAGCGGCTCTTCCGCTCGTCGAATGCCGCGCGGATTTCCCGCCCCACTTCGGATGCCAGCGCCGAAGTACCCGTGACGCTCCGTCCATCGAAGAACGCGCGGGATCCGGTGGGGAAAGCCGCGCCCGAGACCGCCGTCGCCACCACAACAGGCTCGTGGCGATGGGAATCGAGAAAGCGCAAGGCCGGATCGAGCGTCGCGGATTCGACGCGCTCCAGCAGCACTTGCACCACGCCGTTGCAGCCGAGGCCAAACTCCCACACCGCGTCGTCATCGGAAGTGGTGTCGTAGACCCGCAAGGCTGGCTGCTCGGACTCCGTCAGCCACCAAGCCCGCTTGGCTAGCTCAGCCTCCAGGCACCCGCCGCTAACCGAGCCGATACGCAAGCCGTCCGAGCCGATCAGCATTCGGGCCCCGGGCCGTCGGTATGCCGACCCGCTGACATGGACGACGGTGGCGAGCACCCCCTTGCGGTGCCCGCCGTCCCATCCACGCCATGCGTCCAGAATGGCGTGCAGCTCGTTCATTCCCCGTCCCCTTCGCCGCGGCCGTGCCCGCCCTGCGTTGGAGTCGTACCACCACTCGGTGCGGCAGTCTGGCCTCCGCCACTGGAACCGCCCCCTTCTCCCATGGTGGCCGACGGGAAGAACGGCAGTGAACGGACACGCGTCTTCGTCGCCTTGTAGTAGGCATTGGCGAGCGCCGGAGCGAAGGTTGGCACCCCGAGTTCCCCGACGCCGCCGATAGCCTTGGTCCGATCCGACGCCGCCGGATTCGGCAACAGCGTTACCAACACCTGCGGCATTTCCGACGGTCGGATCATTCTGCTGTTGCTGAAATTCCTCGCCTGCGCGGCCCCGTTCACGAACGTCTGGCGACCGTAAAGCGCCGCGTTCATCCCGTGGACCATGCCGCCGGTGAGCTGGGCATCGATCTGCCCGGGGTTCACAGCGATGTAGCAGTCGAGGGCTATCGAAACCTTGTTGACCGTCAGCCCGGTGGCACTCGCATTCGAAATTTCCACAACCTCGGCCACGATGCTGTTGAAGGCGGTCCCGATGGCAATACCCCGGTAATGTCCAGCCGGAGGGGCCGCGTTCCAGCCACTGAGCGACGCCACCGCGTCGAGCACCGCGATCCAACGCGGATCCGTCAGCAACCCGCGGCGGAATTGGTAGCTGTCCATGCCGGCGGCAACCGCCAATTCGTCGACCATCGACTCCACCGCGAAGGTGTTGATGGACGCGCCCACGGAGCGCCAGAACCCGACCGGAATTTGCGAGGGGTGCGTCACGTACTCCGTCACACGCGTTCCAAAATTGTAGGGCAGTGCCTGGGAACCCTCGTAGCCCTGGCTGTCGCCCTTCGGCCCGAGCGGCACGCCACGCTGTGCCAAGATCGACGGCGACACGTTCCGGTAGCTCCACCCCATTACCTGGCCCGACGCCGTCAGCCCGGCACGGGTGTGGACGAGCGCCATCGGACGGTACTGGTCGTGGGTGAAGTCTTCTTCCCGAGGCCACATCAGCTTCACCGGCTTGCCGATCGCAATGGCGACCTGCAGGGCCTGGCTGACGAAGTCGATCTCGGCCTTGCGCCCGAGCCCGCCGCCGAGATAGGTCGTATGAACTTGGATCTACGATGGCTGGAGTGACGGAATCAGGGTCGTGATGAGGCTCAGCACGGACTTGGCGGACTGGGTCGGCGCGTAGACCTCGCACTTGACGCCCGGAACGTAGTCAACCGTGCAATTCAGCACCTCCATGCAGGCGTGCGCGACATACGGGAGCGTATAGGTGGCGTCCACCGTCTTCGCCGAGCCCGAAATCGCCGCCGATGCCACGGTGGCATCACCTTCAACCGTATAGAGCGTGCCGGGGCCGTTCGTCGCCCCCGCCGCGTATGGGGTCGCCTTCGCAGCCAACGCCTGCGCGTCGGCCACAAACTGGGCCGTGTTCAGGGAGGCTGCATTCGACGGCAGAGTCCAAGAGAGATTCAACCCGCGCGCCGCCTGCCAGGCATCCCAAGTGTGCGCCCCAACCACTGCGACGGCGTTCACATTGCCGACCGCTTCCAAGCCGCGTGCCGTCAGCGGGATAACCTTTGTGGGCACAACGGTATGGCCGGACGGTGCCGTCGGCGTCTTCGCCAACGTGCCGCCAAGCGACGGGCAATGCCGGATCACCGCGTAGACCATGTTCGGCAGACGCACGTCGAGCCCGTATATGGCGCTGCCGTTGACCTTGTTCGGGATGTCGAAGCGAGGCATCGTCTTGCCGATCAGGCGGAACTGTGAGTCTGGCACCAGCGGGGCCGCGGCGGGCGGGGTCAACTTGGCGGCTGCTGCAGCGACCGACCCGTAGGTCCAAGTCTTGCCGTCCGACACGTGCGTAATCACCCCGTTTGAAACCGAGTAGTTCGTGCGGACCGCGTCACCGGCCAGATTCATGGCCGCCTGCACCAGCATCTCGCGGGCACCGGCGGCGGCGTCGCGCATCTTCCAGAAATTGGTGCGGACGACGCTGCTGCCCACGGTGTTGATGGCGCTGCCGATGGGCGCGACCGCCGCCAGGGTCGGGCCGCCCTGGACCGTAACGACCTTGCCGTAGTCGACCATCAAATCTTCGGCCAGGATCTGGGCTAGACCGGAAAATGAGCCCTGGCCCATCTCGGAAGAGCCGACCGTGAGCGTAATCGTCTCGTCGGAGCCGATGCTCAGCCAAGTATTGACGGTGGACGTGGCTGGCGCGGCCTGCAGTTCGGAGACACGTCCAATTTCGGGGAGGAAGAAGCCCAGGGTCAGACCCGAGGCTGCGCCGAGAAATCCCCGGCGGGAGGGTTGTTCCAGTGTTTGAATTTGCATGGGGGTTTCCGGTTCTACAGTTTGGCGCAGGCGGACTTGATCCGTCCGTAGGTACCGCAAACGCAAAGGTTGTTGACCTCACCCATGATGTTGGCTCCATGCTGGCCAGCGTTCATCGCGCCCGCCACCGCCATCAGCATGCCCGACTGGCAGTATCCGCACTGGGGAACCTGGTTGGCGATCCAAGCCTGCTGGGCGGGATGGCTGCGGTTCGTGGACAGTCCTTCGATGGTTACGATCTTCCGTCCAACTGCCGACGAGACATCGAAGTCGCATGAGCGCTCCGGCTGACCGTCGACCAGCACGGTGCAGGCACCACAGACTTCGATGCCGCAGCCGTACTTGGTCCCCGTGAGCCCGAGCAGGTCGCGAAGGACCCAGAGCAGGGGCATTCCGCCGTCACTGACCGTGACAGTGCTTGATTTTCCGTTAACGTTGAGTGTGAGAGTCACCCGATCTCCTCCTAATGACAGTACCAATGGTACCGGTACGGTACTTCTAGGAGGGAGTGCGTCGAGCCGGGCAAACGTTTCAGGAGGAAGGAGTAGCTTCCGAGGTGAATTTGCTCGAGGCCGCTAGCCCGCAAGGCCTACTACGGACGCAAAGCCCTCTGTTTGGCGATCCGCGCCGAATCGACAAGCTCCCGTGCGTGGTCCGGATGGGCCTGCGCCAAGCGCTGCGCGATTCGAAGAACCACCGGGATACCCAGCCGCTCGGCGTCCTCATCCATCTGACTAAGATCCCCCGCGATCCGTTCGATGGTGACGCCCTCGTGGCTTCTGGCCGACGTCCAGGCATCCCGAAGAGCCTCCACGTTTTGGGGGTACTCGATTGACAACTCGCGGGATGCCAACATGGCTCTACGCATGTCTCGCTTGGATTTGTTCCTGGCCTCGTCCGCCAATACGGCAGCACGAAGACTCTTGACAAACCTGCTGACGTCCAAGACTTGGCTATCCCCGAGCGAAAAGGTCATGCTCTGGAGAATGGCTGCGGATCCTACCGTTGAAAAGAAGATGGTAGCCAATAGCCTCGCCGGGCCAAACTTCAGGCCGTCGAACCCCGATCCGGCAAGCCAATAAAACGACAAGACGTTCGCGGTGCCAACCACAACCCAAAGGACCCAAAAAGAGACAGTTCGCAGAGACTCGAAGTGCCTTAGTGCCACAAAAAAGTCCAAGGACAAGTAAACAAGTGACGCCAGATATACCGAGAACACGATTCCCGCATCCACCGTGCACCGCCCCTACGCCATGTAGCGCAGAAAAGCTTTACTGGTCAGGTGATAGAAACCATCCAAGCCATCGCCGCCAAGCGCTTGGACCAACCCGTTCCTTTGAAGCTCCGAAAGCGCTTCACTGACAGAATCGGTGTCGGTACGTAGCTGCTTCGCGATTGCCCACCCGGATCCGCTCGACTCGCGTCGCAGCAGATCCAAAGCTTGCCGGGCCGTACCATTGGTCGCCAATAGATTTTCGACGGCCAACATCTCGGGCGAAATCATCGCCATATTGCCTCCACGGTCCCAGCCTACCACATGCCGCCGTCCCTACAACCCCAAATTCTGCCGCGCGTACCGCAGACAAGCCAGGTTGTACTCCTCCTCCAGCTTCTTCCGCGCTTCCGCATCAAGCCCCGCCACTGTCGGCAAAGGCTTCTTCGACGACCGCTTCTGCACGGTCTCCGCAATCCACGCCACTTGCCTCGCAGGCATGTCGGCGAACGTGACCCAGTACGAATCCTTGTACATCGGCACCTTCAGCGGATCCCGTGTGATCATCTCGAGGTCGAAGACCATGTTCGGGTCTTTCGCGCGCAGGATGTCGACCATCTTCTTCAGATCCAGGAACCCCTCGCCGAACGGCACTTCCGACAGCAGGAAACCATCCTCATAAGGCTGCACCGCCATGTCCTTGATGTGGGCCGAAAAGATGTAGGGCTTCAGCGTCTCCAGCGTGAACATCGGGTCTTCCAGGAACGACACGTTGTTGCCGAAGTCCAAATGCACCCCGACGTACTCGCTGCCGAGCCGCTTCAGCCACGCCGCTTGCTCCACGGCCGACCAGCCCTTGTGGTTTTCCAGCGCGAGCCGCACCTTGTGCTTCCGCAGAACGGGTTCGGCCAGCGCGACCACTTTCTGGTTGTTCTCGAAGCTTTGCCGATAGGCTGCGACGGTCGTGAACTCCTCGTATCGCCGTTGCGTCATCGCCGCGTGCAAGCCGTAACCTCCCACCGCCTTGGCCGCCTTCACGCCCGCGTCGAAGAGCTCGACATCCGCCTCCGTGCGGGGTAGCGGCACGTTGAAGATCACGTGCATGTCCCACGATTGCAGCTTGTCCCGCATCTTCGAGATCGCCGCCGGATCCGTGGGAGGCGCCCCGACCTCGGCCCCGCCCATGCCGATGCTATGGCAATAGTCGATCAGATCGTCGGGCGACAGCGACGCCCCGCGACCGCCGCCAGTAGCCGCCGGACGTCGGTTCCCCAGCGCGGTCGGCGAACAGCCCATTCCCAGATGGCCCTTCGGGTTCGGCACCGTCTCGGCGTGGGCGAGCGGCGCGGCGAGCATGGCAGCACCTGCGACGTGGAAGATCTCTCTGCGTGTCATGACTCACATCCTATCGCGATTCGGCTGCCAACTGATCCCGAAACGTCTTTTCCGATTTCTCTACAAAGGCCTGGTAGCCAGCGGGGTCCACAAACGGGTTCTCCGCCCCGCCCAGCTTCTTGTGTTTGGCCAGCATCCCGTAGTAGTTCCCGTGCGCTCCGAGGAAGACGTCGCACTTCAGCGACTTCAGCACCCGGAACCCCTCGGCGAAATCGTCCGCGATGCCGGGCCAGGTTGGATTTTTCCCGAAGTGCACACCCGGATTGATCGACGTCCCGCCCACAAATACAACCTCGTACGTCTTGCCACCCTCCGAAACCGTCATCGTGAACGTTGTGCATCCAAGGCTGTGGCCCGGAGTCAGCTCGGTCACCACGGTGACGCCGCCCAATGTGATCTTCTCGCCGTCCTTCAGAATGTGGTCCACCTTGACCGCCGGATATGTCTGTTCCCTGCCCCAGCGCGGATCCTTGACCCCGCCGCTTTCCAACACCGGCGCGTCGCGCTCGCTCGAATAGACCTTGCCGCCGGTCAGTTTCTGCAGGGCGTTCATGCCCGCAACGTGGTCGAAATGCGCCTGGCCGTTGAGTAGAATCTTCACGTCGGTCGGCTTGAACCCGAGTTTCCGGATGCCGGCGTCGATGATCGGCACCGTCTCGGCATATCCCGCGTTGATGAGGATGTGCCCCTGCGGCGTGGTGATCAGGTAGGAGGTGATGTCGTCGGCACCAACATAGTAGATGTTGGCCATGATCTTGTAGGCCGGAAACGGGGCGTTGCCGGGAATCTGGGCTGGGGCCAAGGTGGCAGCAAGGGCGAGGAGGGGCAATAGGCGTGTCATCGCTCTCAGGATACGCTGTAGTGTGATGCGCTGGCGCGGCCCGATTCTCATCTTCCTGATCGTGACCGGCTTCTACTGGAAGCTCACGCTCTCGCGCCAGTACACCTTCCTCGAAAGCCTCGACCAGGCCGACCAAGTCCTGCCCTGGCTCGACCTCGTGGTGAACTCGATCCGCCATGGCCAGATCCCGCTCTGGACCCCCTACGAACTCTACGGACAGCCACTTCTGGCCCAGGTTTCGCCGTCGGTCGTCAGCCCGTTCGTGTGGGTTTTGGCGCTGACACCCCTGCGCGACGGCCATCTCCAAATCCCGTGGGTGCATTTGTGGTTCGTCTTCATCCATCTCGTCGGGGCGCTGCTGGCGTACTGGTTCCTGCGCGAATTGGAGTTGGACGAGTCACCGTCAATCCTGGGGGCGTCGCTCTTCGCCACCATGGGCTACTACGGCAGCACCGACTGGCCGCATCTGGTCGCAACAGCCATCTGGGCACCGGCGATTTTCCTGTTCCTTTTCCGGGCGATCCGGGGACGCTCGCGGATCGCGAACAGCGCACTGGCGGGCATGTTCACGGGTATCGCGTGGTTGTGCGGCTACCACGTTCCGCCGATCTATTTCACCCTCACCGTCGTAGCAATCTTCGCGTGGGTGCTGGTCACGCGGAGGCCAAGCTGGCGTGATGCGGCGCAACTCGTCGTACCTTATGTCGTCGTCCTCGGCTTGGTGTCGGCGGTCCAGGTTCTGCCTGCGTCGGAATACGGTAGGCTTGCGCTCCGATACACCGCCTCCGGCGCGCTGCACTGGAACGACCGTGTCGGCTATCCCGAACACGTTGGAGCCGGTTTCGACGCCAAGGATATCCTGCACCTCGTGATCCAAGGGGCCGACAAGCAGGCGGAGCCGTACACGGGTGTCGTCGCACTCAGCCTTGCGGTGCTCGCCATGGCGACGTTGTTCCGGCGCGTTGAAGTCCGGGTGTTCGGGACCATCGCGGTCTCGTCCCTCCTGCTCTCGATGCCAAAGAACTTCTTCGTTTACGGGCTCCTGTACTCCTTGGTGCCCATGTTCGAGAAGGCGCGCGCACCCTCGCTGATGATGTGCGTGTTTCATTTCGCGATTGCGGTATTGGCTGCTTTCGGACTCGGACAGTTGATGTCGGGAACTGCCCCCACAGCGGTGCGGCGGATGGCGAAAACGGCACTGGCGTTCGGCTGCGTGGTCTATGCCCTGATGCTGTTGGCCGATTTCGCCCACCCGACCGTCGCCATGACCTACTTCATGGCCGACCCGCGCCCGGCAGTCTTCGCCCTGCTGGCGCTCCTCTTCGGTGCCGTCTGTGTGGGGCAGCCATTCTTGGCTGCGGCAGGCTTTCAGCCAGCCGTAACCGCAAATCCCGGATTGCGACGGAAACCGCTCCTCTTACCAGCCCTCGTCATCCTCCTTGCCCTCGTCGAGCAAGGCAACGTTGCTGGGTACAACTGGGTCCATAATTCCGAGACGGGGCGAAAAACATTCCTCAGGCCGATCGACGAAAGCCGGTCCTTGGCGGAATACCTCCGCCGACACCAACCCTCGCGCGCCGAAATTAACACCCAAGACTTCGGCTCCTTCAACTTCGGCGACTGGTACCGGATTCCAACCACAAGCGCCCTCGTTCCCACCGTCCTGATCAGCGCCACACGGCTCGGCTGGTGGAGCGAGCGCACCACCAAGCTCTTCGGCGTCCGCTACACGATCAGCCGCAACCCGACACGGCCAGGACAAGTCGAAGTCTTCGCCAACCCGCAAGGCATGAAGATCTTCGAGAACCCGGACGTGTTGCCACGCGCGTGGACCGTCCACGCCACCCGCCAAGCGCCGAATATCGACGTCGCGACGTCCACTGTCTTCGATGAACGACTCGACTTGGGCCGCGAAGCTGTCCTGGTCGGCCCACCACCCAGCCTCGAGACGTGCGGCAAAACCGACTCCGTCCGCAAGTCCCGATTCGATCTTCAACGGGTCGAGATCGAGGTAGAAATGGGCTGCCGCGGACTGCTGCTGGTTAGCGACGCTTGGTTCCCGGGCTGGACCGCGACCGTTGACGGCACAAAGACTCCCATCCGCGAAGCCGACGGAGGCCTGCGCGCAATCGAGGTGCCGGGCAGACACCACACCATCAAGATGAGATACCAGCCGACGTCCGTCTACGCCGGATTCGCGCTATCCCTGTGCGGATTCGGACTAGCCGCACTGCTGGCCAGCCGCCGGGAGCGGCCCGGCGAAGACCTCTTTCCCGCGAAACCATAGCCACCCGAAGAAACCGCAATCCTGGGAGCATTTTCCCAATTGCCATAGACCGGACCTCAGGGACGGATCGCAGCTCCACAAAATACACGCCGACACTCTACTCCAAGCCCAAGGTCCGAAGCTTGATTTCATCTGAGAACAAGGTCTTGCTTGCCGTGCATAGCCCGAACAAACACTCCCTTGCGGTCGTGGCTCGGTCACCTCGTGATTCAGCCGAGCCGCGACCGCGAGGGAGCGTTTGTTCGGGAAACGGGGAATGCGCCGTTGCACGGCCAATTGACGTTTCCAGGTTCATGGCCAAATGCGGCAAACGATCCAGCGACAGTCCGGAATATCCGGTGGAAACCTGACTCAAGGTCGAGACCCAACAGTTCGGCATGCGTACGGTCGAAAAGACAATCTGCGGCACCCGTGTCCACCTTCGCCGACAGCGAAACTCCACGGCGGCCGACGCTGATCTCAACGGGCAGGATGATTCCCTCCTCGGTTGAATCGTACCTGTGGCGGATGGGAAAGTCCATTCTGCTCAACGAATCCAGCCTCCAGCGAAGGACTCCTCGCTGGGTGGCGAGACAAAGGCCATGAACGGAACCTCGACGCCTTGGCGCCGCGCTTCTTCATACGCCGTCATTGCCGCCGCAGCGTGACTGACGACGGTGCCCCCGACCAGGGCAACCCATTGGCCAACGAAAGCCGGGTCGGGCTGCGACAGCCAAGCCATCTCAGCGGTCCGGTCCACTGGCGTGACGCGCCGCACCGTGGGCACCTCCATGCGGATCATGAGGCTGTCGATTGGCAGTGGATCGGAGGTTTCTCCCACACGGAGGCTCATGACACCAGCCTACACCATGATGCTCGGCGCGGGACGCCCTTTGACACCCTCCATGAGCCACGCGCACTAGCCGCAGTTCCCGCCCCTACTTCACCGCCCGCAATTCAAACTCCCCACTCTTAGCGGTCCCGTCAAAAAACTCCAGCACCTTCGACACTTCCCGGGCCCCGTACTCCGCGCTCAGCGCATTCCGGATATCCAAAACGCTCCGCTTTCCATCCGCGAACCCGCGCATCTCCATGGCGTAATACTGCTGCCGCGACGCCTCGGCCGGATCCGGAGGCGCAGCCGTCGGATCCGCCACACCCGCCGCACCGCCTTGCTGGCCGCCACCACCACCGCCCCCGCCGCCAAATCCCGCCGGAGCCGCCTTCAACCGCACCGGCACCAGCTTCGACGCCTTCAATTCATCCGCCGACAGCGCCTTTTCCGATACATCCGCACCTCTGAACGACGCGTACTGCTTCAACCGCGCCAGATCCGCCGCCGTCCCGGACTCCGCGAACGCCCGTGCCAGCGCGTCGATCTTCTGCTTCCCGGTATCCTCGGCCAGCACCATCGCCGACCGGATCGCTTCCGCCTCCCGCACATACGCCTGCCGAACCAGATTCACCGCCTCCACGTACGGCCCGCCGTCACCCACCACCTGTAGGGCAAGACCCAACTGCACGCCCGCACGCTGCGCCGCCTGACCCATCGTGACCTCGGCGATCCGCACCGCTCCCTCGCCCGCCGCGCCCGCCATCGTGCTCATCGACGCCACGCCGATGAATGCCGCACGCTTCAACTGGGTCGGATCGGCGTTGTAGATCCGGTCCTCGCTGGTGTGGTAGCCCACGTCCGGCCAGTTGTTCAACAGGATCGCAGGAACGCCGAAACGCAGGAATGCGGAATGGTCGCTGGACCCGTAGTGCTTGTCGATATTGAAATAGAACGGGTCGTGCGTGCCCTGCGGGTCGATGATCGGATACCGGAAACTATACGCGATCCGCCGGTTCTGCACCTTCTCGCGGTTGGTGTCGCCCACGTATTCGAAGAACTGCTGCGGCACCTCGTTGATGAAGTGGTTTAGCGAGTACGGCGTGCGGAACAGGTGGAGACTGTTGTGGTTCTTGGTGACATCCTCGCCCACCATGTCCATGGAAATCGCCGCCACAATGCGCTTGGTCTCCTCGGGATAGCGCTGCAGGTAGGCTGTGGTGCCTTGGATCTCCGGCACCCACAGGAACCGCACCGTGCGCTTGGGACGCGGCAGAACCCCGTCGTCGATCAGCTTCTTCCATGCCCGCGCCACTTCCAGCGCCGTCGCGCAGCCGGACGCGTCGTCGAGCGCCCCCTGCTTTGCGATGCCCTCGAACAGGTGTCCGGTCATCGCAATCTCCTGGTCGCTCTCGCCAGTTCCCTTGATCACCGCCGTCGGAACCTGCATATCGGCGTCGTATTCGGTCGCCTTGACGACGACCTTCACGTTCATCGCCTCGTGCGCTTCCAGCCTGTCCGCCAACTCGGTCCCGAGCCGGTGCGACAGGATCAGCCCGAACGTCGTCTTGCCGCCCCCCCCGCCGCCGCGACCGCCACCGCCCAGATTGCTCCAGCCGACCTCGTCCGGATGGTCGATCGGCTTGCCCGTCTCGTTGGCGAACGAAACCACGCCCGCCGCGCCGAACTCCCGCACTGCCAAGTTGTGGACCCGCCCGACCGGACCGCTCGCCAGCACAACTTTGCCCGAAACGTTCTTGTCCACGTAGTCCCGCTTGTCGGTGCCCTTGCCGACCCACACCAGTTCCGCCGTCACCTCGGTCGACTTGCTACCCGGTGCCAACGACGCCGCGATATCCCGGTAGCTGCTCACCAAGCGCTTCGACCCATCCTTGCCCAACAGCCACATGTCGCCCTGTTCGCCATCCCAAGTCTTGGTGGGGAGCTTGAAGCGCTCGATATGGACGTCCTCCAACCCGTACTGCTTGGCCATCTTTTCGATGTAGAGGGCCTCGCGGTAGGTGGTTTTGTACTCTTCGGCGAGCCGGTCGTGCTCGTAGCCGGCCAGTTCGATGATGTGCTGGAACGCAAGCGTGCCGCTCACCTCGTTGGCGATGGCCTCAAGCGTGGATTGGGGAATCAGCGTCTTCGGGTTGGGCTCGTCCTGCGCGAAAGCGGTCAGGGCGAGGAACGGAATGAGATAGAGGCAGCGGGACTTCATTGCCTCACAGTATCGCAGACCAAGTAGTACTAGAGGCCGAATGCGCCCCGCGGTACCGCCCAAAATAGCGGAACCGCGGATCGTGTAACACCTCAGATCCCTTGCTTGAGAAGAATTGAGAATCTCAAGAACCCTTTTTGAGGCCACGGGTGGCCGTTTGGCTGCTAGGATGGCCTTAATCTCATGAACAACCGCCTCCTCCGTCTCACACTGGCAACCCTACCCGTCCTTCTTCCGGTCTTCGCGATTGCGGGGCCAACGACGTCTTGCAACGTCGAAATTGGCATCGGCCCGACTGCCGGCGGCTCGCAAACTGGCAGTACCTGCCAGATCGCCACGAATACGGCGGCCCTCGTCGGCTTCGCGGGACCGGGCTCAGCCAGCGCCATGGCGGAGGCGGGGCTGGGCTTTATCCGGGTGAGATCGGAGTCGGGAGGCGGGACCGGGCTTGGAACTGCATTTGCCGCAGCGGGTGACGCATCGGCACAAACGCAGGATTCGTTTGTTGTGAGCGGGCTCAGCGCATCCAATGTGACCCTGACCTTCGGGGCGTTGGTTGAGGGGACCCTGCTCTCGAGTGTGACTCCGGCGAACAGAACCAATCTGAACGGCCTCATCGAGGCGGCGGCGGGCTTCACGGCCCACCTGAGCCTTCGAAGCAGCAACGGAACGGATTCCTCAGCATCATCCGCAGGGTGTGTCAAGGGCTCCATCAACACCGTGAGCGTCTGCAACGGCTTCACCAACGTTCAGGAATCCGAGTTGGTGTTTAGCCTGATCACCACAAGCATCGTTGCTTCCAACGGGGATGTGTTGACGGGTCTGATGTCCATGGAGACCACCAACCTTACCCGTGCAATCGACGGTGAAGCGGTGGATGCGGCCGGGAACTTCGGCAACACCATGCTCTGGGAAGGATTGCAGTCCATGGCGCTCCAGAACGGCGCTCCATACACCGGGGCAATCCAATTGACGGCGGACTCCGGCTTCGACTACACCCAAGCAGCCACTGAAACTGCCCCGGAACCAGGCACGTGGCTCCTGGCCGGATTCGGAGTGGCGCTCGCCTTTGGTGCCAAGCGTTTTCCGGTCTATCGCATCAGCGACAACGCCGACGTCAACATATCTTCCAAGTTCCCAAACCGCTCCTGATAATCCGCAAAACTCCGCCGTATCACCTCGTGCGCTTCCGCCACCCCATATGTGTGGGTGATCTCGCACTTGCTCGACACCGCGCCCGGCGGCAGCTTGTAGGTCAGGAAATAGTGGCGCATCCTGTCGAGAACAAAGTCGGGCGCCTGGTCGATATCCCTCCACAGCCCGTAGGTCGCGTCGTCCTTCAGCACTGCGATAATCTTGTCGTCCACCTCGCCGCTGTCCAGCATGCGGAAACCGCCGATGGGAATACACTCCACCAGCAAATTTCCATGCTCGATGGGACGGTCGGTTAGAACGCAGAAGTCGAGCGGGTCGCCGTCGCCAGCCAGATCGCGCCCCGTCTTCTGCTTGGAGAATTCGGCCACGGACTCGCCGCAATAGCTCTGCGGCAGGAAACCGTAAAGTGCCGGACAGATGTTCGAATAGCGCTGGGGCCGGTCAACCTTCAGGTACCCGCTAACCTTGTCGATCTCGTATTTCACGGTGTCGCACGGAACCACTTCGATGAAGCAGTTCACCAACGCGGGCGCGTCCTCGCCGGGCGAGATTCCGTGCCAAGGGTGCGGCTTGCAGAGTACGTTCAACAACTTCCAGAGGGGTTGGCCGGGGGAATCGCTCATAGGGTTACGCTCAAAGGTTCAAACTGCCGCATGCAAGGCTTCCGGCTCGGGCAGGTTCTTGACCATCCGCAATCGATTGGTCTTGCCGTCCGTAACATAATCGACACCGTCCATGGTGGCGTGGATGATCTGCAGCCCCATGCCGCCCTCCGGCACTGAGTCCAGATCGTTCTCGTCGAAATCGAAGACCGAGGAGCCTTGGCGCAAAGCTTGAACGTTGGCTTCCGGCATGGACAGTCCTTCGTCGGCGACTTCCACTTCAACGCGTGTGTCGAAAACAGCAAGGTTGACAGTCACCTCGTTGCCCGCGGCCAATTTGTAGCCGTGGCGGATGGCGTTGGTCACGCTCTCCACCACGCAGAGTTCAATCCCGAAGGTGGTCGTCTCGTCCAGCCCCAGGTGGACGCAGATGGCGTGCACGCTCTGGCCAACCAGTGTTGCCCCTTCGAGCTCGCTTGCGATTGTGAGACGAATCCACTTCACGGCCTTTGCGCTTTCCACGAATTACTTGCCCAGAGCTTGGACAGCGTCGTCGACGGTGCCGAAAACACGGAACACCTTGTCCATGCGGGTCAGCTTGAACATGCTTGCAACCGCACCGGTTGCGCCGCAAATCACCAGATCCCCGCCGTTGCCGCGGTTCTTGAGCACGCTCACCAAGGCCCCGAGGCCGCTCGAATCAACAAAGCCGACAGCTTCCAGATTCAGGACCACAGTCTGCGGCTCGGGTTGAAAATGAGTCAGCAACGCAGCCTTCAGGTCGTGCGCCACGGCCGCGTCGACGCGCGCGTCCAACACTTTGGAAATAAGCAGGCCCTTTGTCGTACTGTTTTCAAATCGCATTGTTTTCCCTTTTCCTCCGATTCAACAGGCTGGCCTACTGGTCCAACTCGAGCGTCGCTTCCACCAGCGCAATCGCCCCCACCGGCAACTCGTCCCGGCGCCTCGCGTCGTCCACCAACCAGCCAAGCTGCGTCTCCCGGATATCCAAATGGCTGCCATCCGGGTTGATGCAGTTCGGGCCGAACACCAGAACATTCTCGAAGCGTGCCACCGAGCTGACCCGCGTGTACTCCCCAAGAATACATTGCTTGAGTGAGGCACCGGCCTCGATCACGGAACCGGCACCGATCAGGCTCGGCCCCTCGATCACGGCCCCGTCGCCGATGAACACGCTGCCCCCGATCACCACCGGCCCGGTAATGGTCACCTTGTCCGGATTCCACGACACGTTCAGGCCCATGCGGACTCCCGGCATCACTTCGCGCCCAGGCAACTTGTAGTCCTGAATGCCGCCATTCAGCGCCAGCATGGTGGCGGACCAGAAGTCGGACACGTTGCCGATGTCGATCCACTCGAAAGGCAGGTCGATGCCGTACATGGGAGCGCCGGCCGCGACCAGGCGCGGGAACAACTCGCCGCCGATGTCGAACTGCTGGTTGGCCGGAATGTAGTCGAAAACTCCTGGCTCGAAGATGTAGATGCCGGTGTTGATGGTCGTGGAGACCGCCTCCTCCACCTTCGGCTTCTCTTGAAACAACGTGATGCGCCCATCCGGCTCCGTGGCCACCACGCCGTACTTGAAGACTTCCTCGCGCGGCACGTTGCGCAGGATGATGGTGGCGATGGCACCGCGCTCCTTGTGGAACTCGACGGCCTTCTTCAGGTCGACATTGATTAGCGCGTCGCCACAGAGGACCACGAACGTGTCGTCGAAGAAGCCCGAAAACTCCTGGATCCGCTTCAAGCCGCCCGCCGACCCCACAGCTTCGCCCACCACTTCCCCGTTGACGATCCGGCCCTCGAACGAGTAGGCCATTTCGACGCCGAAGCTCGACCCGTCGCGGAAATAGTCCTCGATCAGTGGCGCCAGGTGGCTGGTGTTGACCATGATCTGATCGAAACCGCAAGCCTTCAGGTGCTCGATGATCGACTGCATGACAGGCTTCCCCAGCAAGGGGATCATCGGCTTTGGCACCAGATTGGTAATGGGCCGGACCCGTGTTCCTTTTCCAGCCGCCAGGATCATCGCTTTCATTGTTCAGCCTCCCCTACGAACTCAAGCATCATAACTGAAACATCGTCCCGGAAATCCCGGGCTCCCCGCCACTGGTCCAGAGTGGACTCAAGTCCGCCCATCACACCGTCCAAGGTTAGGCCGCGGGAGCCGCTCAAATACTCGAGCACCCGCTCATCGCCGAACATTTCGTCCTCCGGATTGGCGCATTCGCTAACGCCGTCTGAATAGAGGAACAGCCTGTCCCCTGGCTCGAACGGGATGTCGATCAGATCGAAACTGATGTCCTGCCAAAGGCCTACCGGCATGCCGCCGGTGCCCAGCACGGACGTTGTCCCGTCCGCCGAAAGAAGGATCGGGTTGGGATGTCCGGCCTGGGCCATCCTGAGGCGGCGATGGCGCGTGTCCAGCACGCCGTAGATCATGGTGAAATACTGGTCGTCGGTCGTTTGGAACCGCCGGTTGAGTTCCTCGATGGCTTGCGACGGATCCATGGCCTCGAACTCCCCGGTCTCCATGTTCAAGCGCTTCAGGGGACTGCCGAAAGTCGCCGTGGGTGCGAGGACCATGCTCAGAGTGACCGAAAGCATGGCGGCGGGGACCCCGTGTCCCGAAACGTCCAGCACATAGAATCCAACCTTGCCGTGGCCCAGCGGGAAGACATTCAGCGTATCCCCCGCGATGTAGCTGCAGGGACGGAATCTCCAGCGGCACGCCACGCCCTCGGCGGAAAGGACGCGCGCCGGAAGCAGGTTCTCCTGCATCCAAGCGGCGGCCTTGAGATCCTCCTCGATCAGCCGGTACGCGTCGCCCAGTTCCTTGTTGCGCTCGGCCAACCCCCGCTCCAGCGCGAGAATCCGCTCCCCTGCCCGAATCCGCACCCGGAATTCGCCCGCCGTGATCGGCTTGGAAAGGAAATCGTCCGCGCCCGCCTCCATGCCTTCCACAAGGTCGGCCTTGTCGCTCTTGGCGGTGCAAAGGATGACGTAGACGTAGTGGCCGAAATCCGTCTCCCGGATCTTTCGGCAGAGCGCCGGCCCGCTCAGGTTGGGCATCATCCAGTCGGTGACGACGAGCGAAATGTCGCTATTGCGGAGGAGATCCCAAGCGGCATCGCCATCCTCGGCCAGCACTGCTTCGTGCCCGATGCCCGCCAACAAACGGGCATACAATCGACTGGCGGCCGGATCATCTTCGACGAGCAGTATCTTCACAATTTTCGTCGACTACCTGCGGTTATCATAACCCATTCATGACAACGCCCCGACCCCATTCGTCACACTGCGTCGGCGCGGCTCGTGTGCCGTCGTGAAACAATTCAGATTGAGGACCAAGGCAGTCCACGGTCCGAACGGACAAACTGTGATCTCATCCCGCTCCAAGATCAAGGCGAGCTTTTCGACGGCCATCGTCCTGCTGATCACGGCCCGTGCGTTGGAATTGAGGGTCATTTCGAAGTCCGCCGAGGATGCGCGGGGGATTGAGCGCTCCTATGCGGTCACGGCCAGTCTGCAGTCCATCGCAAACGCTTGCGAAAGAGTCCACGACCAAGTCCCGCGCGGAGGCAACCCGCCGCATCCCGAGGACCTGTCGACAGCCGTGGGGGCTTGCCGCGAACGCATCCATGTCGCGCTCGGCATTGCCACCAACCGTCCGGTTTCCAACGGCAATTCGGGTTTGAGGGCCTTTTCGGCCGGGGCTGAAAGCCGCCTCGCCGCCTTGGAACGGGCCACTCCGTCAAATCTGCAGCGGCTGTCGGACGAATTCGACGCCTTCCTGCAGTCCGGGATCAGCCGCGCGCAGGCTTCCGAAACCTTGCTGGTCGAGGAACTGAAATACCGGCGGCAGCGCGATAACACCATCGCATTCGCAGCCATGGGGATTACGCTGGCGAGCGCCTTGGTGCTGGGCTTGGTCGGGTTGTGGGTGGCCCTTCGCGAGTTGGGTCGTCGGCAGCAATTGGAAACGTGGTTGCGCGAATCGGCCGACCGGCTGTCGTCGGTGCTGGACGGCACCTTGGACAGCATCGTGGCAGCCGACTCCGCCCTGATAATCACGCATCTCAACCAAAAGGCGCGGATTGCACTCGGTGACAAGGCGACCGTCGGAGGAAGTCTTACAGATTTGTTTCCCGACGCCGACCCCGAATTCCTCGCCCACTTCCGCAAGACGGTGGCCGAGGGGCGCCCGGCCAGGTTCGAGGCCCGGCACTCGGACCTGGGCACATGGCTCGACGTTGCGTGTCATCCCACCCTGGGTGGACTTTCCATCTATTTCCGGGACATCACGGAACAGAAGGACTTGGCGTCGCGCAACCGCCGCGCGCAGGAACTGCTTGAAACAACCCAACGCATGGCATCCATCGGCAGTTGGGAGATCGACGAGAACCGAAAGGTTCGATGCTCGAACGCCATGTTCACAATCTTCGAACGGGACGCCGCCCTCGGCCCCCCGACGATCGAGGAATTCCTGGGCCGCATGGTGGACCCGCGCGACCGGAAACGCCTCGTCCGCGCCTACACCCACGCGCAGAAGGAATTGGGCACCGGCGTCTACAACTATGAATTGGTCCTGCCGAGCGGAACCGTCCGGCATTTGCACATGGTCGCGGAGCCGGTTCGAACGGAAATGAAGGACCGTCCAGGCATGCGGGGGTTTGTGCAGGATGTAACCGAGATCCGGCGCAACGAGATTGCCCTCAAAGCCCAGTCTGTGGAATTGGCCGCCGCGCGCGACGCAGCCGAGGCCGCGGCCCGCGCCAAGAGCGACTTCCTCGCCACCATGAGCCATGAGATCCGGACGCCCATGAACGGCGTCATCGGAATGACGGCCCTGTTGATGGACACCCAGCTCAACAGCGACCAGCGCGAGTACGTCTCCACGATCCGCAATTCCGGGGAGGCGCTGCTGTCGATCATCAACGACATCCTCGACTTCTCCAAGATTGACGCGGGCAAGCTCGACCTCGATGACGTCGAGTTCGAGTTGTTCAACGCAATCGAGGAATGCGTCGAGATCGTGGCGGCTGCGGCGCACGGCAAGGGGTTGGAGCTCATCCTCCCCGAGCCGACTTCGTCCCCGTCCCTGGTCCGCGGGGACCAGCACAGGCTGAGGCAGATCCTGCTCAACCTGCTGGCCAATGCCATCAAATTCACGGAACGGGGCGAGGTTGCGGTCAGCGTCCAGGTGGTGGACCTGGCTGCGGATTCGGGCCTGATCCGCTTCGAGGTCCGCGACACGGGCATCGGCATCACTGACGAAGACCAGAAGCGCTTGTTCCGCGCCTTCAGCCAGGCGGACTCCTCCAGCACCCGGCGCTTTGCGGGCACCGGCTTGGGACTGGCGATTTCCAAACGTCTGGTGGAACTGATGGGAGGGGAAATCGGCGTCGTCAGCCAGGCCGGCTCGGGCTCGACATTCTGGTTCACGATCCGGGTCGGCATCCCGCCCGCGCCGGAAGCCAAGCCGGCCCGGCTGGCTGGTCGCCGAATCCTGGTCATCGACGACAACGCCACCAACCGGCGGGTACTGCAATTGCAACTGGAGCGCAACGAATGCGCCGTGGTCGCCGTCGAGGGTGCCGTCGACGCGCTGGTGGAACTGCGGGCCTCGATGCGCAACGAAAAGCCGTATGACGCGGTGCTGTCGGATTTCCGGATGCCGGAGATCGACGGTGTGATGTTGGCCCGGTCCATCCGCGAGTTGCCCGAGTTTGAAAGATTGCCCATCCTGATCCTGTCCTCGCACAGCGACCGGGACTCGATTCGCGCGGGGTCCGTCGACGACGTCTTGATGAAGCCCCTACGGGAATCGACGCTGCTGCGGGCACTGGGGCGCATTCTGGAGTCCGCCCCCACGAGGGAAAAGGCAAAGGGAGCGCCGAAGAGGGAAAACTCGGCGGCATCCAACCTGACCGCCGGAAAGCGGATCCTGGTGGTGGAAGACAACGCGGTCAACCAGCGGGTTGCCGTTCTCTACTTGAAGAAACTTGGCTACGCGTCGGCCATCGCGAACAACGGCCGGGAGGCGCTGGATGCCTACGTGTCCGGGGCCTTCTCTGCAATCTTGATGGACTGCCAAATGCCGGAGATGGACGGTTTCGAAGCGACCAAGGCCATCCGGCAGGCACCCGGGGGTGCCGAGATCCCGATCATCGCACTGACCGCCAATGTTCTCCAGGGCGAGCGCGAACGCTGTCTGGCGGCCGGGATGAGCGACTATCTGTCGAAACCGATCGACCGGGAAGCGCTGGAACAGAAGCTAGCCGCCTGGACCTAGGCGGCAATACCACCTTGGCGGGCCAGGACAGTATGCCTTGTCCGAGGTCGGCTTCGACAGTTGTAATGGAGCCATGCCAAGCCCGACTGTTTTTCTCCTTCTGCTAGCCTCCGCCGCACCCGGAACCGAGATCGCGCATGCACGCGACACGGGGTGGCGGACGGTCCAGCTGGAAGCGAGGTCCTGCGGCTGGGTGACCAAGCTGGAGGCGGAGCTCGAGCTTGGTCGGCGTTTGGAAGCCGGAGCAGACGAACAGGAAGGCGGCGAATCGAGCTGTACCTACGCGGCGGGAGACGGGAAGGAGGCCATGGTGCGGATCTCCTCCCAGCAACTGCCGGCGGGCGTTGATCCAGCCCACGAACTGGCCGTTTTGAAGGCCGGCTTCCCGGATGCCGCAATTTGCCCCATTCCCGGACTGGGCCGGTGGGCCGTGCTGATGCAGATCCCCGGAGCCGGAGCCCAGGCGCACGTGGTTTCGGAGAGCGGCAAGTATCTACTGGTTTCGGTACTGGGCTTCGGCGACGGGGCCCGCGTGACGGCGGCGGCCGAGGCGCTCGCGCGCAAGGCCGCCAGCCGGTTGTAGACTATAGGCGCTTCAGGAAAATGTTGCGGGCGAACTGCTCGCCGGTGGATTCCACTTCAAGCCCGATCGTCCCCCCGCCGCGGAAATAGTTCGGGTCGTTGTCGATGAAGACGGTGATCAGGTGCCCGTTCATGAAGATCGACGTCGTGTTGCCTTTGGCGACGATCAGGAACTGGTTGTAGTCTTCCTTCTTGAACCAGGAATCGATGCTGGCCTTATCGGCGATTGTTCCCAGGTCCTTCACCGGCTTGCCCGCCTCTGCGAGGAGCGCGTGGCCCGGCAGCGAGATGATTGCGCGTCCGCCCTGCTCGTAGAACATGGCACTGAAGTTGTTGTTGGCGTCGAAGTCGGCCTGGGGACCGAACATGTCCCACTTGGCGCGCTCGGCGGCCGAAGGCGGAGTGCCTGGATTGGCGCAAGCCGGTCCGCGACCTGGACCACGACCACCGCCCGGGGCACCCGGAGCGCCCGGAGCACCGGCAACAGCACCGCGTCCGCCCGGAGCGCCACCGGGACCGCCGGGGCCGCGACCGGCACCACCACGACCCGCGCGAGGGGGGTATTGGAATTCCACATTCTGGTCCGCAGTCATATAGCTGCGGAACTGCATCCCGCCGTTGATGTTCCCGGTACCCTTGAGTTCATACTTGAGGGCGAAATCGGCGGGGGCGCCACCGGTCCAGATGGTGTAGATGGTGCCGGTCGGCTTCTCGCAGGTGGGGTTGACGTAGATCGCGCCGTCCTTGATGGACCAGAACCGCGGATCGCCGTCCCAGCCCTTCAGCGTCTGGCCGTCGAATAGCGACTGCCAGCCTTCATTGTCGGCATAATCAAACGGCACGGACGCGCCGCGCATGAAACCGCCGCGCCCGCCGCCAGCGCCGCCCGTCGCACCGGTGGCTCCCGCGGCGCCCTGGGCCGGGGCCTGCGATTGCGCGACCGGAACGGTCAGCAGCATTGCCGCAGCGCACAAGCCCATCGGGATCAAAATTGTCTTCGTTGCTTTCATCGATTTCCTACTTTCCTACCGGACATGCGTGCCCGTGTTCCGCCAGACCCCAGGCCATGGCGTTTTCCAATAACTGAATGATCGGTGTTTCGGCGTACATCATGCCGCCGTGTCCCAAGGCCGAATAGACAACGTGGCCCTTGCCGACGCAATGCCACCAGGCGAGCGGATGGTCCGCGCCCATGGTCGCACGACCGGGGGTGTAGCTTTTCTCGTCGGCGGTGATCAGAACATGATAGCCCGGCTTCTTGCTGACCGATTCGGTGAAGGCGTACCACTCGTCGGCTCGGCGGATCACGGCGGGCAGCCCTTTGGTGATGGGGCTCTTGGCGTCAACGACGTGGGCGTCACCGGGCATGATAGCCGAGTGGGAGGTGAACTGCGCCCCAAGCAGGGTATCGATGAACCACTTCCAAGGTGAAACGGTGCGCGGTGCGGGGAAGGAAACCGGGTCGCCGCCAGCGCCGTGGGTGCCGAGAACGGAACCGCCGTTTTCCACCCAAGTCTGGAACGCGGCCTTCTGGGCGTCGTTGAGGCTGTCGCCGCTGGTGTTGTTCCAAATCACGAGCTTGAATTTGGCCAGTTGCTCGGCGTTCATAACGGCACCGTTCTCGGTGATGAAGTAGGGCCAGTTGTGCACCTTCGCGATCACGGCAAGAGCAACGTCGGAGGCCTGGATGGCGGCCTCCTCGCGGAATCCGCTGGTCTTGGAAAAGATCAGGATGCCGCCGGGCTTGAGGTCGGCGGGAAGCTCGGGGGGAACGGTGTCGATGACCGGGGTCACCACGAATCCGGCGGCCTGGCCTCCCAGTTGCCCGCGACCGCGACCACCGGGTCCACGGCCCTCGCCACCCGGACCGCGACCTTCGCCCGGTCCGGCAAAACCAGCATTGCCGGTTGCTCCGGGCGGAACCGGCGGCGCCTGGGCGAATAGCAAGGCCGAGCCTGCCATTGCAACAACCAGCGTTTGCAGTTTCATACGTACCTTTCCATTCACGTGCTTGGCGTCGAGTCCAGGGCGGCGGCGTTCCATTCGACCAGATGGCGGTCGGGGTCGAAGAAATAGACCTGCGGGTACCCGGTTGGCGGGTGGCGCTTGACGACCATTTTGAGGTCGTGGTCGTCGGGCAAATCCTCGTGGAACCCGGCGGCGTGCAGGCGGTCGAGGGCGGCTTGGAAACTGTCCACACGCAACGCGATGTGGGTCTCGTAGATCTCCATGGTCTGCGGCGGACGCCAGATCGCGCCGGGAACGCGCACGATGTGCAGTTCCTGCCCCCCGGCCAACTGGAACCATGCGCCGGTATAGAGGAACTCCGGGCGCGGCAGTTCCGGCAGGCCTAGAAAGGTGCCGTAGAACGCGCGCGACCGGTCGAGATCGGTAACGGTCACCTGCATGTGGTGGAACGCTGTTTCGGACATAACGGCTGCGCGCGGCCTTGTATCGTTTCAAGGCCACTATATACCGTCTTCAGGGTGCCCGAAGTAAAGAAGTGTATCGGGTGCAGGGGGGCCATATATAATCGACCTTTGTGTTTCATAGAGGGAGGACGAATGGGTAAGAGGTACGCATGGATGATCGTGGCCGGAATCGGGGTGCTGTCGGCACCGCTGATGGCACAGGGACCGGGACGGTCCGGAGGGTTCCCGCAATACACGCGGCCACTGGCTCCGCAGGACGTGCTGGCGCGCGGAAAAGCCTTGTATGACGGCAACTGCGCCTCCTGCCACGCGGCCGACCTGCGCGGCGTGATCGACAAGACCCCGGCCCAGAATGGTGCCAACCTGCTCCGCTCCACCGAGACGATGAGCGACAAGAAGGGCGAACTGGTGGCCGCGAGCGTGGCCAAACACACCCCCGCCATCAACCTCCCCGACACCGACACCGGCGCGATCTCCGAGTACATCCACAGCGTCCAAGCGAAGATGGGCGGTCAAGGGAGCCCTCCCGGTCGCAATCCGGTCGGACTGGTCTACAACGTCCTCATCGGCGACGCCAAGGCGGGCGAGGCCAAGTTCGGCAAGATGTGCGCCAGCTGCCACTCCGTCACCGGCGACCTGAAGGGCATCGGCGCGAAATACGAAGACCCGAAGGATCTGCAGGGCCGCTGGGTTTCCGGACGCGCGGGCGGACGCGGCTTCGGCGGCGGCAACCGCACTGCGACCGTGACCCTCGCCAACGGACAGAAGTTCGAAGGCCGGCTGGTGCGGAAGGACGACTTCCTGGTCGTGCTGACGCTGGCCGACGGCACGCGCAAGTCGGTCGCCATCGACAACAGCACCCCGAACGGCGTCCCCAAGATTGAAGTGAAGGACCCGCAGGACGCCCATCGGAAGATGCTGCTCGTGCTGGACGACCCCGAAGACACGAACATGCACGACATCACCGCCTACTTGGCGACGATTCTCTAAACGAGCGAGGCCAACATGAAGAAATCCATATTCATCGCAATCCTACTGGCGGTTCCCGCTCTGGTGCTGGCGCAGAAGGTCGGACTGGATCCGACCGACATTGTGAAGCCGCTGTCCGACCAATGGACGAGCTACTCGGGCGACATGACCGGGAAGCGCTACAGCGCGCTCAAGCAGATCAACACGCAGACGGTGAAGAACCTCAGCCTGCGCTGGGTGAACAATAACATCACGATGGCGTGCGGTCCAAACGGGACAGGCGCGGCGGCGGCCGGACCCGGTGGTGGCGGTCGCGGAGGTGGTGGCGGCGGCCGGGGCGGCTTCGGCGGCGGCACGGCAGCTCCGATCGTGGTGGGCGGTTTCGGCGACGGCAGCGTCAACAACTGCGGCCCGACGCGCTTCGGCGGCGGCATCCTGTATGTCGACGGCGTGCTTTACGGGGCGTCCATCAACGATGTCTACGCGATCGACGCGCACGACGGGTCGGTGATCTGGCACTACTACTGGAAGTTCCGTGGCGGTACGGCCACCGGCACGCGCGGTCCGAGCATGTGGCACGGCTACATCTACTTCGAATTGCACGACGACTGGGTCGTCTGCCTCGACGCCAAGACGGGCCGCGAGGTCTGGAAGAAGGAAATCGCCCCGTTCGAGCAGCAGTACTTCTCGACCAACGTACCGATGGTGATCGGCAACCACATCATCGTGGGCACGGGCAACGATACGGACGAGCCCGCGTATTTGAAATCCCTCGACCCGGAGACGGGCGAAGAGCAGTGGAAGTTTTACTCCACGGCGCAGAAGGCGGGCGATCCGGGACTCGAGACCTGGGCGAGCCTCGACGCGGCGCGGCATGGCGGCGGCACTTCGTGGATTCCGGGGTCCTACGATCCCGAAACGCACCTTTATTACTTCGGAACGGGCAATCCGACTCCGGCCTACACGCAGGGGCGCGGCGACGGCGACAACCTGTACACGTCCTGCCTGCTGGCCCTGGATGTGGAGACCGGCAAGCTGAAGTGGTACTTCTCGGCCTCGCCACATGACACGCACGACTGGGATTCGACGGAGACTCCAATCATCGCCGACCTGCCGTTCGGCGGCAAGATTCGCAAGCTGGTGATGATGGCGACGCGCAACGGGTATTTCTACGTCCTCGACCGGGTGACAGGCGAGCATCTGGTGACCAGCAAGCTGGGCTTGGTGAACAACTACGCGTCGGACATCAGCCCGGACTCGAAGCTGCACCTGAACAAGCGCGGCGAAGTGCAGCGGAATCCGCACAAGGACGCGACGATCGCGGGCTCGCTGGTGAATGCGGACGTCTTGAATTATCCGCCACCGGCATTCTCGCCGGACACGGGGTTGTTCTACGTGTATGAAATGAACACGTTGCATATCGCGTACCTGCTGGAACCGGATCCGCGCGGGTCGATGGGCTTGGGCGGGATCAACGAGAATGGCGGCGGCGCGACTTGGCCGACGTATCTGATCGCGATCGACTACAAGACCGGCAAGGTGGCGTGGCGGCATGAGTTGACCACGGGCAGTGTCGGGTTCACGACGACGGCGGGCGGGGTGTTGTTCCTGTCGAATGGCGGCGGAATCGAGGCGGTCCGGGCGATGGACGGCAAGCCGCTGTGGCATTCGGAGATCGGGAATCTGACGAGCCCGCCGGAGACGTTCCTGCTCGACGGCAAGCAGCATGTGCTGGCCACGGGGTCGGCCGGGTTGTATCTGTTTGAGTTGAACTAGGTCGTTTGGAGAGTGGTGCCGCGGCCCGGACGCGATGGTGGGAATCCACTGTCGTTGCCGGGCCGTTTGGTTTTCCGGGGCCCGGCAGGGGTATCGGGAACTGGATCTGGCGTTCGAAAATTCAAAGCCGTTGAGCCGATGTGCTCGGATGGCGCTTGGGGCATGGCGGCATGGGCGGCCATAGCTTTTGTGGGAGCGGCCGGCTCAGTGGTGGCGGAGGCGCGGCGGGATTGTTGGAGCGCTTCGAGTCGGGTGGTGGCGGTCTTGATGGCGCGATGGATGCGTTGTTCGTAGAGGGTTAGGCGTTCGAGTTCTTTGGAATGCTGGAGGTACGCCTTAGCTTGGTTGAGGGTCGCGTCGGCCTGCGGGTGGGTGGCGAGGGTTTCGTTCTCGGCGAATTGCATGGCGAAGATGCCGTCCTCGATGGAGTGGATACGCTGGAGCCGCCAGTAGTCGTCGGCGATGAGGGCTGCGAGTTGGATTTCCTCGGGACCTTCGGGTTTGAGGTGGGCGGTTAGGGTTTTGACGTGGGTTTTGTAGAGGTCGAGATCGTCGGAGGGGAGGACGACGGTGCGTCCGGTTAGGCCGTGGCGGACGGCGTTGACTTTGATGGCCTGCTTGCCGGCTGCGGTCCTTGGGCCGGTGGATTTTTGGGCGTTCTGGCGGTTGGCGGCGATTTGCTTTGCGGTGGTGGACATGTGGATTCTCCCGTGGTTGGTTTTAGTATGGGGGAGTGGAAAAACGGGTGTCCGGGAGGCGGGGCGGTGGGGGTAAGTGGTTTGGGGTGTTGGGGTTGGGAATATTTTTGGGGGATGTGACCGGGGGGTGGCCGGGGCTGCTATTCTTTCGAAACGAGGGCTTCGAGGCGGTCTAGCCAACTGGCGAAGTGGGGGCACTCCTTGCGGATGCGGTCGAGGCCGATGGCATTGGCGGCAGCCACGCCATCGAGCTTCTTGTAGCGGGGCGACAGGTTGAGGATGCGTTTCGACGGCGCGGTGGAGGGTGAGTCGTTGATGTCTTCGGGAGTTGGAAACGCGTCGCGGATCTTTCGGAATTCCGTCTCTAGGTCGGCGCGGCCGATAGTCCGACTGAATGCCGTACAGTCGCTGAATAGTAGCCCTTCAAATTCGTGCATTACAACGAAAGGAAGGAACCGGCCCGCGTCGAATGCGCTGTTCAGTTGGGCTGCCATGTCGGCGTGCAGGCGGAACTGGATTTCGCTTGGGGTGGCTGAGGTGCCCCGGCCGGGCCAGTCAGCGGGGAGCCGGTAGTAGTCCACCATTGTGGTCACGAGTCCGGTGCGGTCTTCCAGCAACTTCCGCGACAGGTCGCGCCGCACCTGCGACCAGCTTCGGATTCCACCACGGTGCGTGTTTTGCATTGCCGAGCCAAGCAACCGGGCAGAAACTTGGTGGTACCCAGAGGCGACGAGGTGGGGTTGGAGGACTTCATCCACGAATGCGGCTTCGGTGTGGCCTTCCACGAACACGAGTAGGCGCGCCATGATCAGGCCCGGATCGGCCCGCCCCCCAATTCGTTCATGTGCCAGAGTTCGCTGAGGGAATAGTCTTCCAGCCACGAGGCGAGGTCGGTCGAGTTCAAGCGCCGAAAGCGGGTCGCGCCTTCGATCCGGTCCGCGACTAGGACGTCATCCGGCTCGAAGTGGTCGAGTAGCGTCGGGGACTGGGTTGCGACGACGACCTGGGTGTCGACCGCGGCTTGTTTGATCATGGCGGCGAGGAGCCCGATGGCGTAGGGGTGGAGGCCCAGTTCCGGCTCGTCCAAGAGGATGATGGCGGGATGCCGGGCGGGTGGTTGGAGCAGGAGGGTCGCGAGGGCGATGAAGCGGAGGGTGCCGTCGGAGAGCGATGCCACGTCAAAATACTCTGAGGATTCCTTGTGGGTCCACTCCAGCTTGATGGTGTCGGGTTTGAGTTCGAGGGGAGCTAGTTGGAAATTGGAGAAGAATGGAGCGGCGAGGCGGACGGTCCGGACTACTTGGGCGTATGCCTCGGGTTGGCGTTCCTGAAGGTAGTACAGGCAGGGGGCCAAGTTGGAGCCGTCGGGGGTGAGGAGACGGTTGTCGTCGATGTTGGCTTGTCGACCGAGCTTGGAACCCGATCCTGAATCGTTGAACTTGTACCTGTGGATGCTCGCAAGCCACTTCTGCAGTGTGGAAACCGAAGGGTGGTTTGGCAGACTGAAGTCACTGATTGCAGCCTCGCGGTTATGTCCCCCGACGGTGAAGATCTTTGATATCAAGAGACCGTTGGAGTAGATGACTTGGTCCCCGGGGAATAGCTGATTGGAGCTATTCCCTACCAATTCGAGCGTGTAGGCCAACGTGGAGCCGAAGTCGAGCTGAAGTTGAATCGCCTTGGTCGTCTTGAAGCCGAAATGCAGAACGCGGTCTGCTCCGCCCGCAACATAGCGCTGCAGCCGTCCTTGCCGAATCTCGTTCAAGAATTCGAAGACCTCAAGGAAATTCGACTTCCCCGACCCATTCGCCCCGATCAGCAAATTGACCGGGCGTAACTCCACTTTGGCGTCGGCGATGCTCTTGAACCCTTGGATGTCGATGTGATCGAGCGCGGTCCGGGCCATTGCAATCATGATACCGGTCCCGCGCTCGTCCAGGCTACTTGCTGACGCCGAATCCGTCGATGTGCACTTCGAGCAGGTGGTTCACGCGGATGCCCGCGATCCCGTCCGTCTTCAACCCGGCCTTCGGGGTGGAGTGCACCACGGTGCCGTTGATCACGAAATCGACCTTGTCCGCTCCGACCCGCACTTCCAAGGCGTTGGTCGACTTGCCGCTTTCGTCGGGCTTCTTGACGGCGTCGTTCGGGGTGCGGCCAACGACGTTGGAGGTCGTCGCGTCGCCGTCACGCTTCTTGATAAGCCAGGTGCCGTTTTGGGCCACGAGGAAATAGAGGTAGTTCTGCTGCGAGCCTTCGAGGTCGCTGCCGCCGAAGACGAGGCCGTAGTAGTTGGCGTGGCCGCTCGGCTTCTGGAGCACGAACGTCCCCTTCAGGGTGTACGAGCCGGAGGCGGTGTTGGCAGGATTCCAGTACACAGCGGCCTGGGGGTTGGTCGCGTGGAAGCCGGAGCCCATTGTGACGAACTTGATGTCGCCCGCGCCGTCGGGGTCGGTGGCGGAGGTACTGCGGTCGACGCGCTGCTTCCAGCCCTTGGGGGCCTGGGCGGCCAGCGGCGCCAGGGCGGCCAGCGAGAGCAATCCAATTGCGATGAGTCGTTTCATGGTACGGCCATTATATAACCCGCGGCGATAAAAGTTTCCTTGCATTCCCGGGACGGGTTGCCCCGTACTATCCAATGTGGGGCTTGAGTTCGCACAGGTGGTACGGGACAACCAGTCGATGGTGTTCAGCCTCGCGTTGCGGGTGCTGAGGGACCGGGCCGTGGCGGAGGAATTGGCGCAGGACGTGTTCCTCCAGTTTTACAGGCAACTCGACCAGATCGAGACGCCGCAGCATGCCGTTTGGTGGTTGCGGCGCACGACCAGCCACAGGGCCATCGACGAACTGCGGAAGCGGAAATACCGCCCGGTGGCGGGGCTGGACCGGGCTCCGGAACCCGCGGACCGGTCGGGGCAGCCGGACCTTTTCCTGAACCAGCGGCTGCGGAAGTTGGTGGACGCGCTGCCGGACAAGGCGCGGATGATCGTCGTGTTGCGGTACCAGGAAGATTTGAGCCCGATGGAGATCGCGGAAATGTTGGAGATGCCGGTGGCCACGGTGAAGAGCCTTCTGCACCGGTCGTTGACGGCGTTGCGGGGCAAGATTGAAAAGGGATTGCGGGTAGTGGAAGGGTGGGCATGAGTTTCGAGGACGATTTGCGGGGAGCGTTGCGGCGGGAGCCGGCTCCGGAGGGTTTCGCGGAGCGGGTGATCGCGATGGCGGGGTCCGCCCAGCCGTTCAAGGTGGTACGGATGCCGGTGTGGCGACGGCCGCTGGCCTGGGCGATTGCGGCTGGATTGTTGTTCGCGGCCGCGGTGCCGTCCGGCGTCATGGAATACCGGCGTCGGCAGGACGAGAAGGCGCTCCTCGCCAAACGGGAATTGATGCTGGCGCTTTCGGTGGCCCGGATCAAGCTGCAACAGACACGGGAAATGATTCAAAAGAGACAGAGGAATGCACTATGAAGAGTTTGATTCTAATCGCGGCGCTGGCCATGCCGATGGCGGCGCAAGACACGTTCGACTTCAGCCAACTGGATAAATTGGGCACCAACTCGAGCAGTAGGAGCAACATCACGCTCGATGGCGACATGTTGAAGATGGCGTCGGGGCTGCTGGGTGGCTTGGACAAGGGGGGGAAGAGCGACGACATCAAGTCGCTGGTGGAGGGCCTCCAGGGTGTCTACATCCGTTCTTGGGAGTTCGACAAGGAGGGCCAGTATAACGAGGGTGACCTGGAGCCACTCCGCAACTACTTGAAACAACACAAGTGGAGCAAGATTGTGGATGTCCATGAAAAGAAGGAGACGTCGGAGATCTGGACCCTGCCGCGGGACGGGAGCAAGATCGGGGGGATCGCGATCGTCAGCGCGGAGCCCAAGGAGGCGACGGTAGTCTATATCAATGGCACGTTGAATGCCAGCGACCTTGGAAAGTTGGGCGGCAACCTCGGCATCCCGGACTTGAAGAACATGAAGGACGTCCAGAAGGCTCAGAAGGATCTGGACAAGGAAAAGGCTAAGAAGGACGACGAGGAGAACTAGCGGTGAGATGGCTTGTGCTGGCGGCGGTTACGGTCAGGCTTTGGGCTGCGGGGCCGCCGTCGGCGGACGAGATCGTGCGGCGGGCGGCCGAAAACCAGCGTCGGGCGCAGGAGGCGCGGAAGGCGTATGTCTACGACATGGACGTCTTTGTGCGCTTGAAGCGGGCTAATGGCAAGGTGGCGCGCGAGGAGAGTCGGCAATACGTGGTGGTGCCGGGACCGAAGGGCGCTTCGAGGAAGATGGTGGAGCTTTCGGGCAAGGTGGTCGACGGCAAGAAGATCATTCCCTATACGGAGGCGCGGTTCGAGCACGGCAAGCCCGATATCGACGGGGCGCTGACGGATTCAGTGGGCAAGGAGATCCTCTGGCGCAAGAGCGGGTTCGGGCAATTCGTCCAGTGGTACCCCGGTCCGAATTCCGACGACGCGGGCCGGTTTCGCTACAAGTTCGACGGCGAGGAGCGATTCCGGGAATACGACGTCTACAAGATCTCGTTCAGCCAGAAGCGCAAGGATTCGGGCCAGTGCTGGTCGGGCGAGGTGCTGGTGGAGAAGACGGAATTCCAGCCGGTGATGGTCAGCAGCCATTGGGATTGCAAGATTCCGCTGGCTGTGCAGGCGCTGCTGGGCACCAACGTCAGCCAGATCGGCTCGAAGGTGACCTACCAGCGATTCGACAAGGATGTGTGGTTTCCGGTTTCGTGCGGGGGCGAAATGAAGCTCCGCGTGCTGTTCCTGTATGCCCGGACCATCGCGTTCACGGCGGCAAACAAGGGATTCCGCAAGGCCGATGTGCAGACAACCGTTGAATTCGAGACGCAGGACGGGGACAAGAGCGAAAATGGGGTATGGCCTACTTCTCGACCCTCGTCCTTGCCCTGACCCTCCTGCAACAGCCGCGTCGGCAGCGGGTGCCGCCGGGCGGCGGGCTATCCGACGTGCCGTTGAACGCCGTGGCCACCTTCGACGGGGTGTTCAAGACGGCGTCGAAGAAGTTCGTTGAGATCCAGTTGCCTACCGGCGACACCATGCGCATGTATATCACGAAGGACACCAAGTTCGTGAAGGACGGGAAGACGGTGGCGTCCAAGGCCTTCGAGGATGGGGACAAGGTTACGGCAGAGGCTGAACGGGATGCTCGGATGAATATGTTGGCGGTGAAGATCCAGTCGCCGCCGCAGCCAGCGGAACCGGCTGCGGAAAAGAAATGACGGCGGGTGGCGGTGTCGATCAGATGAGGGAAACACTCCCTGGCGGTCGCGGCTCGGTAACAGGTGCTGATAGTCCGGCGCAGCAGCAATGCTGACTGCTCTAGTTCTCGATGGGCGTTTTTTCGAGGTGGTCGATCACCAATAGCTCGATGGGCATCTTGCGCGAATCCAGTTTGAGGCCGAGTTGCTCCTGAACGGCTGTGAATAGATTTGCCGCCGGTTCCGCGTCGGGTTGGTGGTCCCCGCCGCCACCGCCCGCCATCATTGCCCGCCCGATACCGGCTGGCATGGCACCCATGACTCCCATGCTGCGGCTGGGATCGGGCTCGAAGGTGAGTGTGAAGTCATAGTTGCCCTTGAGTCCGGTCTCGTCGACAACGGCGCGGTCCAATTGCTGTTCCAGCATTTCGGCCAAGCGGGTGATGCTGCCGCCGTTTGCGGTCAGCTTAGCGCGGCCGGGCATCATCATCATGGACACAGCGCCGCGTCCCATTCCTCCCGGCATGACCGGAAAGCCGTCGCGTCCCATCTGGCGGGGCGTGTTGATTTGTGGCGGTGGTCCTTGGGGTGGTGTCGGTTCAGCGGCGGGGGCGACCGGGACGGATTCCTTCAACTTCGATCCACCCTTGCCAACGACGAGCGCATAGGCGGGCAAGTCCTTCGTTTCCCGGTGCAGGGTCAACTTCAAGCGGTCGGCGAGCAGATTCTGGAGCATGACGGCAAACTGCTCCTTCGTCGTTCCGGTTGGCACCTTGGCGGTGATGTCGTACCGTTCGGAATCGAGCCATGCCGGTCCGTTGATTTGGTACGACTTGACGTCGTAGGCCTTGGTCAGGATGGCCTTCAGGTTGACGTTCTCATAGTTGAGACGACCGGGGTCGGAGCTGCCTGGACCTCCCCCCATCCTGACACGAATCATGCCGTTGATCATGGGCGCGGCGGGCTTTACGGTTGCCACGTCGAACTCCAGCTTGGCGGGAGCCTGGGCGTGTGCGGCAATGGCTGTGATTGCTAGTAGTAGAGTCTGAGTTCTCATGGAGGTCCTATGGCACCTTCCGAACAATGACGCTCGAAAGTTCCAATTTCTTTCGACGCGCTTAACGGACGTCCGATAGCTGTGCCGGGTAGTTCGCGAGGATCGAGGACTTCGCAGCAATCCAATCCAGCGTCTTTGCGGCCTCGGACTCTGCTTCTTGGAGCGCAGAGTCGAGCGCTCCGGGGCCCCCGGAGACGGTGCGGATGTTCACGAAGTTCAGCGGGTCCAGCGCGTGGGCCAACCGATTTCGGGAAACGGCCAGACGGCGGCCAAGCACCGACTCGGCAAGGTCTTCGGTCGCGGCGGCCATACCGTCCACGGAATACCGGCCTCCAAGGGACTTCACAGCTGCCGACACCAAGTGGTGGGCCTCGCGGAAGCTGATGCCCTCTTCCCGGACCAGGGTGTCCGCCAGTTCCGTAACTGTTAGGAAATCCGCCGCGGCGAGCTCCGCCATGCGCGAGGTCTGGAACTCGGCGTCGGCGAGCACACCCGCCAGCAGTTTCAGGGCCCTTTGCGCGTTGGCCGTCATGGTGAAGACGAGGGGCTGTATGTCGTCTTCGGAATCGTTGATATCGCCAAACGGAGTGTTGTGGACGCAGGTGAACACCCCCTGCGCTTCAGCCAGCGCGCGGCTGGCAAGGATGCGGGTGTGTTCGAGAGGCACGGGGTTCCGCTTCTGGGGCATGATGCTGGAAATCTGCACCCAGGCGTCGGTGAGTCGCAGGAAGCCGAGCGTCGGATTGCACCAGAGCAGGAGATCCTGCACGAATTTGCCGAGGTTCGCCATGGTGGTCGCGACAGCCCCGGCGAGTTCTGTAAGGTAGTCGGTGGCGGCAATGGCACCGTAGGAGTTGAGTTGCAGGCCCTCGAAGGCGAGCAGGGCGGCGATGTACTCGCGGTCAATCGGGAATCCGGTCGTCGTGATGGCGCAGGCACCGAGGGGGCAGCGGTTGATGGTGGCGAAGGCGGCCTGGAGCCGGGTTTCGTCGCGTCCAAGCACCTCGACGTAGGCCATCAGGTAGTGGCCGAGCGTGGTGGGCTGAGCGGGTTGCGTGTGGGTGTAGGCGGGCATCAGCGCCGCGTCGTGCTCCCGGGCAAGGCCCAGCAGGACACCGCGCAACGCGGATACGGCCTTGACGATTTCGAGGGCCTCGGCACGGGCCCGCATCCGGTAGAGCGCGATGCAGATGTCGTTCCGGCTGCGGGCGGTATGCATGCGACCGGTTTCCGGGCCGCCCAGCTCCTCAAGGCGCGATTCGATGTGGAAGAAGAGGTCTTCATACCTTCCGTCATACACGGCGTGCCTTAGTTCGTCCCGGTCCAGCGAGGCCAGCGCGTCGAGGCAGATCCTGGCAGATGCCTCGGGAATAATGCCTTGGCGCGCCAGCATCAGCGTGTGGGCTGCGTGGAGGTCCAGCAGCGCCTCCAGGAAGAAGCGCTGCGCATCGCGGAAGTTATGCGAAAGGACCGTTTCGGCGTAGACAGGTGCTGGAAAAAGTGCTGCCAACTACCAGTCCACCCGGAGTCCGAGCTGCACGATCCGGCTTTCCAGGACCGTTGAAGCCGGTTGCACGATGGAGGGAATCGTTGCCGCACCGGTCGAATCCACCGCCAACGTGCTGTTGTACGAGGTGATGTTCTTGTGGTTGAAGATGTTGTTCACCTCGGCGAAGAACTTCGGCTTCAGGTGTTCATGCCACGTGAACAAGGTGCGGGTGTAGCGGGAATCGAACTGGTACACGTTCTTTCCGCGGCCCAGGTTGCGAGCAAAGAAGAGCGGACGGTTGGCGCCCAGCGTATCGTTGTTCAGGTTCCGGTTCGACGTGAAGTTGTACTGGTCACCCGAGGAAAGGTTTGCCAGGAACGTCAACTGGTTGTCGTTCACGAGGTGGCGAAGGAACGTGCTCGTGGGCTTGAACTGCGGCTCGATGTAGACGCTCGCGGTGAGAGCCGAGGGCCGGTTGGAGGCCGAGTTGCCACGGTCGCGGCGGCGGTTGGTTGGATCCTCGATGGCGACGTTCTGCTCGAAGCTGTTGGCGTCTGGCGCGTCGCTGATCGAGTGCGACCAGGTGTAGGAAACGCTCGAGGTGTAGCCCTGCGCGAACTGGTGCTTGAAGTGGGTCACCAGTGCCTCGTAGTCGGCCACGGCCCCGATGTCCTGCAAGGTGATGTTGCCGAACTGCGGGTAGACGCGGGATGAGACCGAGGTGGAGAAGATCGGGCGGCCGTCGGCCAGATAGCCGGTCGGATTGGTCAGGTTGAGGTTGCGCAGGTAGCCTTGGTTGCGCGCGCCGGTGTGGACGAAACCGGCCGTCAAGCTGTCGCTCTTGCCCAGTTGGCGCTCGATCTGGAAGTTGCCGTTGATGGTGTAGGCGTTCTTGAAGTTCGGCGTCACCGTGGTGATGGCCGGGGTAACCGGGGCCGCGCCCGCGATAACGGCCAGCACGTTCGGGAAAGCCGGGGAACCTGCTGATGCCGGTTGCAGGCTGGCGACGAAGGACCGGGTGGAGCCGTCGTTGATCAAGGCGTTGTACCAGAGGTTGGTCGGAGGGGCCTCGTAGAACATGCCAATGTTGGCACGGACGACGGTCTTGCTGTCCAGCGACCATGCGATGCCGACGCGGGGCGCGAAGTCGCCATTCGGAGTCCGGAAGTGCTGGGTCCACGCAAAGGGCGCATTCGATGCTCCGGGAGGCCCGGCGAAACGGTCGTAGCGGACACCGTAGTTCAGCGTCAGATTGGGGCGGATTTTCCACGAATCCTGGATGAAGAAGTCTTGGAACAGCGACTTGTAGTGCGTGCCGGGGGTGCCGAGCACGGTCGCATAGGTGCTGTACGACTTCGGATTGGTGCCATTCTTTGCGGCCAAGTACGAGGCGATATCGGCAAAGGTATAGCGGCTGTAAACGTTGCCGACCTGGTTGTCGTTGATCGCCTGGAAGCCGTAGCCCGCTTTGACGGTGTGGCCGCCGCGAATCCAAGTCAGGTTGTCGCTCACACTGGGGATCTTCTCGGCGAAGTGGTCGCCGATGGCGCTGGAGCCGTTGAAGGTCGCGACGCCGGTGACCACGATCTGGACGCCGGTGGCGGTGATGGGATCTGCGATGTGCGCCTCGTTCCGGTAGGGCTCGGAGAAGCGCAGTTCGTTGAGCAGGTTGGGGGTGAAGGTGGAGAGCAACTGCGCGCCGGCGATGTGGGCGCGGTCGCGGAAATCGGCAGCCACGTCGAGCGCGTTCTTGCCGCCGACGGCGGTGTTGAAAGGGTACTCGTTGCGGAAGTAGTTGTAGCGGACGAAGACTTGGTGCTTGGAGTTGATGATCCAGTCGGCGCGGAAGTTGAGGAACTGGGCGTGCTGGACGGACGGGGCGGTGGCGAGCAGCTTGGAATCGAGGCCGATCTGAGCCGCTTGCGTCGGGTCGATGGTGTTGGGGCTGGGGAGGCCGCGGTCGAGGTGCTCGTAGCCGCCGAAGATGAAGAGCTTGTCCTTGATGATGGCACCGGAGCCGTTGGCCGCGAAGTCTTTCAGCGTGAGGTTGGGCTTGGGCTGGCTGAGCGCGAGCAGGGTGGGACGGGCGTTGGCGTCCACCGGGCGTCCGATGTAGTAGAACTCGGCGTGCGGGTTGTTGGAGCCGGAGTTGGTGATGACGTTGAAGATGTTGCCGGAGGTTCCGCCGAATTCGGGCGCGTAGCTGTTGGAGACGGTCTGGACTTCGCGGACGTAGATGTCGGAGATGGGGAAGAGGCGGAGGCCGTAGCGGTCGCTCTCGGTGTTCACCATGCCGTCCATCTGGTAGTTGATGCGGTCGAGCAGGCCGTTGGTGTTGATGGTGCGGGGGATGCCGAGTTCGGCGTTGGGGTGGCCGCTGACGCCGGGCTGGAAGATGATGAAATTGTAGGGGTTGCGCGAGGTGAGCGGGAGGTTGTCGACCTCTTCATGGGAGATGGTGCGGCCGGTTTCGAGCTTTGTGGGCTCTAAGACCGGGGTGCCGCCGGTGACCTCGACCGACGTGCTGACTTGGCCGACGACCAGCCGGGCGTTGATTTCCGCCTGGGTTCCGGCGTTGAGGGCGATCCCGGTGGCCCTGAGGGTCTCGAAGCCTTCCTTCTTGACGGTGACGACCCATGTGCCCAGCGGGAGGTTGGGGAAGGAGAAGTAGCCGTCGTCGGGCGTTTCGAAGGATCGGGCAAAGCCGGTGTCGGTACTGGAGACGTCGACGGTGGCCTTGGGAACCGGGGCTCCGGCGGGGTCTGTGACGCGGCCGCGGATGGTGCCGTTGATTGCCTGGGTCTGCGCGGAAAGAATCGACGCAGCCAAAAGGAACAGCGGAGAAATGCGGAGAAGGCGTTGTTTCATGTTCGATCCCTTAAGTAGACTATTGTAGCCGACGTGTAACGGAGCGGCGTGGGCACGTCGGCGGGGCTAGGTTGGCGTACCAACGAAGTTCCGCACTAGGACAGAGTGTGGCTTGCCCTACGAGGGCTCTTGATCGGTAGAATGAAAGCATGCTAGTGCCGATGACCGACGTCGAAGAGGCTGTGTTGATAGCGCGCGCCCGCGCCAGAGGGACGACACCCGAGGCACTGCTGCGGGCGGCGATCGAAACTATTCTCGAGAACGGTGCCCTGCCAGTTTCGAGCAAGCGTACGCCGCTGAAGTCTTACTATGGAGCTCTGGCAAAATATGGGCCGGCACCGTCAGCGGAAGATATTGATGAAAGCCGGGCCGAGATGTTCGCGCCCAGCCGAAGCCTTGCGCGATAGGCATCGCGCATGATTGTCGCGGTTGCGGATACGCACGCAGCGCTCTGGTACATCTACTCGGACGACCGGTTGTCGAGGTCGGCGCGGGCCCTGTTGGACCATGCCGCCGCGGAAGGATACAAGGTCGCCATTTCCTCGATCAGCTTGGCGGAACTCGTATATCTATGCGAGAAGGGCCGGGTTGGGGAAGACGCGTACCGCGACCTGCGTGGCCTCCTCAGCGACACTGGGGGTCTCTTCGTTGAAGCTCCCGTGGATCGCAACGTCACAGATAGCATGCACCGAATTCCACGGAGTTCAGTACCGGACATGCCGGACCGGATCGTGGCTGCGACCGGGCTGCACTTAGCGGTCCCGGTCATCAGTCGCGACGGGAAGATCCGGTCAGCGAATCTGTTGACGGTCTGGTAAGCAGGTCGCACTCAAGCTAGCTACTCCGCGCCCAATGCCCGCGATATTCGGGGACCCCGTTGATTCCCGAAGAACCTCGCTACCGACGCCTCGCCCGCGCACTCATTCTTCCCGACCCGATTCGCATTCGCCGCAAGACCCGGCGCGGCACCGACGCAGTGGGCTTCCATGCCACTGCCGGTGATCTCGTTGTTCTCCACTGTATTGCCCTTGGCGTCAGGGGCGAGCCAGATTCCGGGGGCATCGTCGTGGGAAATGTTCAGCGAGGTGAAGTGGTTCCCGGTCACCTTGTTGTTCGACCCGCCCAGCGCCATTGCCCCGGTCAGGGTCTCGGCGCAGTTGTTGCCTCGGACGGTCGAATCGTTCGTATGCTCGAAGCGGATGCAGACGGGCGGGCCGTCGGCCTCGGCGACGGGCACGCCAACGCGGTGGATGACGTTGTTCTCGACTGTCAGGTGTGCGGAGCTGTCCGATTGGATGGCGGCGCGGGCAATGACCACAAAGTCGTTGTCGGAAACGACACCCCGGTCGACGCCCCGCAGCGTGACTCCCACGCCCCGGATGCCGCCGAACCGGTTGTTGCGGATGTCGAAATCCGTTGTGCCATCTTCGAGCGCGATCCCGCCGGAGCCGTTGTTGCGGCGCTGCAGGCTAAGGCCGCCGGATTCCGTGATTTCGACCTCCGAAGCCGACATGCCCTTGCCGCCGGAGACAAGGACGGTAAAACCCGCGACATGCGCCGCTTTCAGCCGGGTGATGTGCACGCTGTCCGACGATTCCACGAGGATTCCATTGTTTGCCACCACCCTCGAAAGCAGGGTTCCGGTCGGGGGGAGCGAGGTGAAACGACCGACGGCGTCGCGGTTGCCGTCCAGCGCCAAATCATGGATGTTGACGTTGCGGGAGCCCGATTGCACCACCAGCAATGCCCTGCCCCGGAAGGTCGCGGCGGCCTTGATTGTGGTCCCGTCGCCCCGGATATCCAAATCGTGCGCTTTGGGAGCTAGCAGAATCTCGCGCGAAAGCTCAATTGTGCCTTTCGGCAGAGTCACCGACCCGGTTTCCGCCCGCAACGCTGCCCGCAGGAGGGATTCGGGGGTGTCAGCGGCGAACAAGGACGTCAAGGCAAGGCATGTGAGAATCCCGGTCCGCACCAGCAAGCGCCGACCCAGTCCGATTTCCAGTACGTGGCCGCCTGATCGCGTTCCTTTCGGAACCCCGAAGTTCACTTCCCACCGTTCGGCTAGCGGATCGGTCTGGAAAGTCTCGATTTCGGTCGCCGGGACCCCATCGACCGTGGCACGGAAGGTGTCGATGTCGTCCACCTCCTCGATGGTGGCCTTCATGAGCCCGCTATCGATGTGCTGGGGGGAGAGCAGATTCACGGCGTCGGAAAGCGCTGTCAACCGGGGCACGGCGGGACCGGCGGGGATCACGCGCACCGGATGCTCGCCGCAGAGGCGACGCCCCTGCCATTCGAGGGTCACAGGCAGCAGGCCGGTGCGTAGTTTGGCGGGCAGGAACACGTTGACCTGCGTCATTCCGTTTTGGCTGCGCGGGCCGATGTAACAGACCTCGCCGGGTGCACCGTCGATCCGCACGTGGAGTGAGTTCAGGTCGCAGCCGTCCGGTAGACCTTCGATGGACAGGGCCGCACACGCCAGACGACCGGTCGCCGGAACCGCCTGCTCGCTCGAAAAGGCGTTTGAAATCGCACGGATCCGGCAGGTGGAGGCTGAGGAACTCGCGCAAGTCACGCCGCCGGACGCGGCTGGACGGGTGGTTCCACTGGCCTCTGGCACAGCGTCCGGCGGCTCTTGCGCTTCTGTAGGCTTCTGCCATGTCGTCCACATGTACTGGGTGCCGACGCCGGTCAACGAGAGCAATCGCACGCCCAATTCCGACGCCAAGGCACGCACTTCGTCGGCCTGGATGCGGACGCCTTCCCACGTCGTGTACGCCTTCGCAGTCCGGGGCAGACCGTTGATTTGGAGGCGGGCGACGCCGCCGGGTTTCAGCACCCGCGCCGTCTCGCGGAGGTACGAGAGAACCACCTCGGCGCTGGGGATGTGCTGGAAGACAGCGTAGGAGTAGACGAAATCGAAATAGCCGTCGGAAAACGCCGAGAGGTCGGAGCCGCTCGCCGCGCGCGGGTAGGCGTGGGGGATCTCGCGAAGGTTGTGCTTGGCGCGGGCGATCATCTCGTCGGAGACGTCGATGCCGTGGATCTCGCCGAAGTGACGGCTGAGGGGGCGCATCAGACGACCGGGTCCGCAGCCGATTTCCAAGGCCCGGCGTGTGGACGGCGCGGCAGGGGGCAGGCGCTTCAGTTCCGATTCCAGTTCCTTGGCCAGGGCGGCGCCGGTTTCGAAAAAGCCGTCGTCGTCTTGGTCGCGGCGTCCGAAGGCGACGAAATAGTGTGCGTCCTCGCGGGCGCGATCATTCCACTCGGCGCGCATCTGGTCGCGGACGGATTCGAGGGTCGTTGGACTGTGCTTCATTGAGCGGGCTTCACGCGGCCGACCCAGTAGTCGTCGCCCTGCACGAAGACGGTGGCGTCGATCTTGCCGCCGACCTTCAACTTTTCGAAATCGGCCTTCTCGCGGACCCCGTACTCCATCGTCATGGCCTTCATGAAGTCCTTGATGTCGTCATGTTTGATGGTGGCGACATTGTGTTCGGCATCGAGTTGGGTGACCTCGCCGTGCATGGCGTGCTCAACGATGGGCTCCTTCTTCGCGCATCCGGTGGCGAGAAGAAAGAACAATGCCAGTGCAGCAGCCTTCATTGCGTCCCACCCGACAGGGGGATCTCGAAGTAATAGAGCTCCGCGCCCGTGACCGCGTTGAGGAGGCCCGAAACGTATAATGAGGCGGCATCGCTGGAGGTCGGAGTCTGGAAGTAAATGAAGCCGCTCACGGTTTCGCCCGGCGGCAGCATGCGCCCCGCGAACGCCCGGCCTTCAATCTCCCACTCGTTGAACGGATTCTTGGCTCCCTTGCCGATCTTCACGCCGATCGGCGTCGGATACTGCTTCGGCCTGCCGCCGCCGCCGCCGAGGAATTTCAGCTCCGCCGCCGGGGTATTTTCGATCTTGGTGCGGTCGGGGAGTTGGTAAACCAGCCGGAGGCGGTCCAGTCGGATGGACTGGGTGCCCTGGTTCTTGACGACCAGCAGGATCGGAAGGACACCCGACCGCCATGGATTGACCTTGCCGAATGCCTCCTTCGCTTGGTCGTCGGTGACGAAAGGCTCGGCGGCAATGGTGACCTTTTCGCTCGTCTGACGGTGCGGGTACTGTTCGACAGCCTTGGCTTGGAAGGTCGTCTTGTCCGCCCCGGAGGCCGACAAGACCGCCAGCAGGACCCCGAAAGCGGCAAACGGAACGCAACTCATATCTCCAACATTATCACGCCCGGACATCGCCCGGACGGGCCGATATACTGGATGTGGCAGCCTTAAACCGTTGAAACGCAAAGCGATCTTCCTCCTATACCGGGTGCTGCAGGGGCTGCTGTCTCCTGTCGTTGCGGCCTACCTGTTACTCCGCTGCCTCCGCGACCGGGCCTACTTCGGCACCCTGCGCGAACGTTTCGGCGAACTCCCGACCCTATGGAAAAAGACCACGCCGGGAGCAATCTGGTTGCATTCGGTTTCGGTGGGCGAGGTCTTGGCCGCGATCCCGTTGATCGAGGAACTGCTGGCTCGGCGACCGGAAGCGCCAATATTCCTGAGCACCAGCACGCCCGCGGGACGGGGAATCGCCGACAAGCGGTTGAAGGGCGTGGTCGACGGCATCTTCTACGCTCCGCTGGACTATGTCTGGATCGTGCGGCGGGTGTTGCGCTGGATCCAGCCGTCCGTCCTGGTCGTATTGGAAACCGAGATCTGGCCGAACCTGTTCCGGGAGGCCAAGCGGATCGGCTGCGGCGTCATCATTGTGAACGGCCGGATATCGGACCGGGCTCTGCCGAAGTACCGGAAGTACGCGGGCCTGTTCGGGGAGGTGCTGGAATTGTGCGATTTGATTTTGGCGCAGTCCGACGGGATGCGGGAACGCTGGATCGCCGCCGGTGCGCCGCCGGAGCGCTGTCGGAACGGCGGCAACCTCAAGTACGACTTCAAACCGGGCACGGTGGCGGCGGATTCCCCTGCGGTGCGTTTCCTGCGGGGCGCTCCGGGGAAGGTTTGGGTCGCGGCGAGCACCTGTTCGGACGGCGTCATTGATGAGGAGGATGGGGTCCTCACAGCGCAGCGTTCGTTGTCCGGGTGGCGGCTGGTGCTGGCACCGCGGCACCCCGACCGGTTCGAGGCCGTCGCGCGCAAAGTGGAGGCGTCGGGCTTGCGGTGGACTCGGCGATCGGCGATGGCTGATGATGCGGCGGATGTCCTGCTGCTCGATTCCATCGGGGAGCTTGCGGGCCTCTTCGCCCATGCAGACGCCGTGTTCATGGGCGGAACCATCGCGGAAAAGGGCGGCCACAATGTTTTGGAGCCGGCGGTGTTCGGCAAGCCCGTGGTTGCTGGCCCGCATCTGGAAAACTTTCCGGACATCGAGCGCGAGTTCGAGGCACGCGACGCACTGCTGAGGATCGGGTCGATGGCGGAACTAGCGGACGGAATCCGCCGTGCGGCTTCGGACCCAGGACTCGGGGCAAGGGCGTTGGAGGCGGCCCGGTCGCAGCGCGGGGCAGCCGCAACCGCCGCCGAGGCCGTGATTGGCCTATACGACATTTGCTGCCCTGAGGACCGCCCGAAACAGCCAGGGTACTTGTTTCTCCTCGTTTTCGAGTTGCTATGGCAGTTCTTCAGCGCGCGCGACCGTCGGGGGAAAGGGCGGCGGCGGCGGCGGCTTCCTCGCCCCGTGGTTAGCGTCGGGAACCTGACGGCGGGCGGTACGGGCAAGACACCGCTGGCCATAGAGCTGCTGCGCGAGCTCCGCCACGACGGCGCTGCCTTGCTGACCCGGGGACACGGTCGGGGGACGGGAGGGATGGTCCTGCTGCCGCGGGGCGACGAGCCCCTGCCGGTGGCGTTGACGGGGGACGAGACGCAGCTCTACATGCGCGCATTCTCGCGCGACAAGCCCGTTCCGATCGGCATTGCGAACGAGCGCTACGAGGCCGGGCGAGTGTTGCTGGAGCAGAGCGATGTCCGTCTGTTCGTGCTGGACGACGGCTTCCAGCACGTGCAGTTGGCGCGCGATTTCGACCTCGTGCTGGTGGACGCGCTGCATCCGTTCGGCGGCGGGAGATTGTTGCCGATGGGGCGGCTGCGGGAGCCTTTGGAAGGGTTCGCGCGGGCCGACGCGGTCGTGATCACGCGTGCGAACGAGGCTCCGAACGTGAACGCCATCGAGTCTGTTATCCGGCGGTACAACCCGCAAGTGCCGATTTTCCGGGCCCGGACGGTGGTGGACAGGTGGACGGACGCGTCGGGCGCGACTTTGGCGTTCCCGGCAGTGGCGGACCTCAGGGCGGTTGCGATTTGCGGACTGGGGAATCCGGCGGCGTTCTGGAAGTCGCTGGAACTGGTGGGGGCGAAAGTGCTGGAACGTTATGAGTTCGGCGACCACCACCGCTACAAGCCGGTCGAGATCCGCCGGTTGGCGCGTCGGGCGCTGGACTTGAAGGCCGAGGTGATCCTGACCACGGCCAAGGATGCGGTAAACCTGCCCGCCGAGACGGCCTCGATTATTGCTCCATTGCGGTTGTGCTGGCTGGAGATCGCGGTGGAGATCGACGGACGCGAGGAGTTGCTGGGGTTGATCCGGGAGAAGACCGGGACACCGGCCGCGTAGAATCGTGGCTGGTCCCGGCCTCTGCCCTTCCGTCTCCCGGGTCGGCAAGCAATGGAGCCGCCGACAAGCGAAGAGCAGGCGTCGAACGCTACTGGTAGACGTTGGCGGCCTTGAAATCGCCCGCCTTCACGACCAAGACCGACGCAGCGTCCACGTGCTTGCGAAAAGCGGCATTCACCTGCTCGGGCGTCAGCGATTCGTACTTGGCGTCCAAATCCGCATCCCACTGCAACGTCCGGTCCTCGGCCTCGCGCGTCAGAATCATGGCGAGGATGCTCTGGTCCTGCGACCGTCCCACGGCACGCTGGTCGCGAATCGCCTTCTTGGCGTTCGCCACCTCCTCCGCCGTGAAACCGCCCGCCAGCGTCTTCGCCAGTTCATCCCGGAAGCTGGCCTCAACCTTGGGCGCGTTCCCCGGGTTGGCGATTGCAAGCGCCGAGAACAACGCCGCATCGCCGAAAGAGGGTGCCGAGAAGCCCGAGTTCACGCTGTAGCTCAGCCCCTCCCGGTTCCGCACCCGGTCGGGTAGGCGCGACGTGATCGACCCTCCGAAGATGTAGTTCGCCACCACCATCGCCGGAAAGTCGGGGTCGCGGTCGGACATCTTCACGCGGAGTCCGGCGTTGAACTGCGCGTTCTGTTTGTCCGGAGTCTCGATCTTAAGGTTGATCGGGGTCGCCTTCGCGTAGTTGCTGGAGATCCGGGCGTACTTGCCCGGGCTCTTCCAAGACCCCAACAGTTCCGCCGCCGACTTCTGGAACGCGACCGGGTCGAACTGCCCGACGATACCGACAATCGCGTCGGCGGCCCCGTAGAACTGGGCATGGAAGGCTTTCACTTCCGCCAGGGTGACCTTGTTCAGGTCCTCGATCCGTTCGTCGATGGTGCGGAAGTAGCGCACGTCGCCCTTCGGATACGGACTGAGGGCGCGCTGCAGTGCCTCGCTGGAAAGAAGTCCAGGTTCCGTCTTGCCCCGCTCGATGGCGGCGATCTGCTGTTTCCTGACTTGCTCGAAGTCTTCCTCTGGGAACGAGGGCTCGCGCAGGATTTCAACCGCCAGTTTCAGGGCTGACAGCAGGTTCTCCGCCTTGGCCGTAATCGAGCCGGTCGCCGTTGAGAGCGAGCCGCCTCCACCACCGCCGCGGCCCCCGCCTCCACGACCTCCACCACCACCGACTCCGCCCCCGCCGCCCACCGAGATGCGCGCATTGAGGCGGTCGATTTCATCCTGGATTTGCTGCCGGGTATGGTACTTGGTCCCGCGCATCAGCATCGCTCCGGTGATTTGTGCCACCGCAGCCTTGCCTGCCAGCGACTTCTCGTCGCCCATCCGCAACTCCACGGTGGCCGTGGCGGTAGCACCGCGCACCTTCTTCGGAAGCATGACGAGATGCGCGCCGTTGCCCAGTTTGCTGCGCATGAGGTGCTTCTCGAAGTTCGCGGGAGTCGGCTCGAACTCCTCGCCTTCCGACACCTTGATGGTGGTTTTGAGATCCTTCAGGGCGCTGACGAGGTCCGGGGTGGCGGGTACGACGGTGCGGTCGGGGTCGGCGGTGGGGATGAAGACGCCGACGGTGCGGTTGGAATCCTTGAAGTAGGACTTGGCGACCCGGACCACGTCATCCACGCCAATCTTGGTGAGCTGGTCGTAGTTGAGGAAGAAGAGGCGCCAATCGCCTTGCGAAATGTTGGAGGTCAGGCCCATGGCCATCTGCTGCGAGTTGGCCATCGACTGCTCCATTTGGCGGGTCAGGCGGGATTTGACCCGTTCGACCTCATCCTTGGTCGGCGGCTCCTTCGCCATGCTGGCGATGGTGTCGTAGAGCGCCTTTTTCGCGGTGTCGAGGTTCTGGTCGTCGGAAAGTGACGCTGTTGCGAGCACGAAGCCGGGATCGTGCATTTCCTCGAAGGCGATGCGGGCGGAAACGGCGATTTTGTTGTCCACCAAGGCCTTGGACAAGCGACCGGTGCCGCCGGTGCCATTCAGTATGCCGGTGAGAACGGATAAGGCCGCCGCGTCGGCGTGGGCCATTGCCGGGGCGTGGTAGGCGACGATCAGATCCTTACCCGTGCCGACGCGCCGCAGTTCCACAGTACGTTCGCCATCCTGGGCCGGTTCCTCGGTGTAGGTGTCGTCCAGCTTGCGGGTCGGGCGTGGAAGTTTGCCGATGGTTTCGGCCACCATGGCGAGGGTTTTGGCGGGGTCGAGGCGTCCGGCGAGCACCACCACCGCGTTGTCGGGCTGGTAGTACTTGTGGTAGAAGGCGGCGAGGCGGTCGATGGGTACGTGCTCGAGATCCGACCGGGACCCGATGACGGACTTGCCGTAGTTGTGCCAGAGGTAGGCGCTTGAAAGCACGCGCTCCTCAAGGACGCGCGTGGCGCTGTTTTCGCCACGCTCGAACTCGTTGCGGACGACGGTCATTTCGGTGTCGAGGAGTTGTTTTTCCATGCGCACGTTGACCATGCGGTCGGCTTCGAGGCCGAGGGCCCACTTGAGGTTCTCGTCGGAGGCGGCGAAGGTTTCGTAGTAATTGGTGCGGTCGTAGCTGGTGGTCCCGTTCCACTGGGAGCCGCGGTCCACGATTTCCTTCTTGATGTTGCGCCCGTTGGTGGTCAGGATGAAGTTCATGTGCTCCAGCAGGTGGGCCATGCCGGTTTCACCGTAGCCCTCGTGGCGCGAACCGACGAGGTAGACGACGTTGACGGTGATTTTGGGGCTTGAGGCGTCCGGGAGCAGGAGAACTTTGAGGCCGTTGGGGAAGCCGTATTCGGTGATTCCGGCCAGGCTGGCGTTCTGTTTGACGCCCGGCGGGAGCGTCTGGGCTTGGGCGGAAAGGCAGAAGAGAGCTAGTGCGGCTGTGGCGATGCGGGGAAGCTGGTTGGCGCGCATTTTGGTGGATATGAATTGGAGTATAGCGCTTGTGATTCCTTTGCGTTCTTGGCGCTTGTCCTTGGCGTACTTTGCGCGAACCTCTCCTTGTTCGGTGGGCGCGTGGGGTTCGGGTCAGGGAGGATCGTGCAATGAGGTTCGCGCAAAGTACGCCAAGAGCCGACGCCAAGAACGCGAAGAAGACAGATTTCACACGCGAGTCGGCCGTCAAGAGTCGCCGATGTCTCGGGAGGAAGTGTGCAAGCCCTTGGCTAACCAGTAGAACGCGATTCTAGCGAGAATAGCGGCGCGGCACGTGGCGGGGGACGATTCGGGGATCGACTACTCCGACATCCCTCCGATGGACAACACAAGCTAAGCAGCCAAGTGGGCCGAAGGACTTCGCGGAAGGTCAGAGGTCTAAGCCGCGCCAATCTCAACCTCTATGTTAAAAACGGTCGGCGGGTGCGTGGCGACCGGAGGCTCGAAGTGCAACTCGAGCGCCTCCCGCAAGTTGGCGAGTGCCTCCTCTTCCGTTGCTCCCTGACTTGCAATGTCCAACTCGAGGCACTGGGACACCACCCATTCGCCTTCCCTCCACACGGTTGCCGAAAATGGACGCTTCATGTGCTGATCATAGTACGGGAATCGGAGCAGTACGGTTCATGCCACCTAACAATCAGACTGCGGCCAGAATTTGCGACCCCACACGGAAGGAGAGCTAGGCGTGGGTGAAGGGGTCGGCACCGATGGTGCCGACCAACTCCGCCAAATACTCCGCCGATTGGACGTGTTCCAGGCGCGCCCGGGCCTTCTCGGCGCCCGTGGCCGCCACGTGTCGGGTCCATAGCGCGATGTCGCGTTCCTGCCGCGCCTTCAAGCGGGCAGCGTACCAGTCGCTGGCCAGCACGGCGTCGCGACTGAACAGGGCCCGGATGTCCGGGTCCTTCACGTCCTTGCCCTCGAAATGGCCGTACGCCATGATGTGCAGCAGGGCCTTCACCGGCGGACAGGCCGACTCCACGCTGCCGTCCTCGAAATAGTTCAGGGCGACACCGCGCTGCGCCTCGCAGATCGCGTCCACTCCGGCCACGAACGTCGCCAAATCCTGGGTTTCCGGTCGCAGCATCTCCTGCGGGAACACCGCGCTCGGCAGTTCGAAAATCCGTCCTAGGAAGCGGTCGACGAAGTTCTCATTGATGCGCCAGCCCAAACGACTGGCCAGAACCTTGCGGCCATCGAACTCGAAATCCAGAACCGGCTCGAGGCATTCGTTCTTAATCAAGAAGTCGGGTTCGCACTCCTTGACGCGCATCCGGCACCAAATCTCTGGCACCAGCATGCTGTTGTCGTGGTCCACGCGGTATTTCGGGCCCACATGGCCCGCCGCCGTCGTGAAACCACCGTAGCCGGTCACAACCGCCGACACCAAGGCGTTGTTGACATCCACCACAGGCGCGACGGCGTTGAACGGACCTTTGGTGAGAGCGCCCTCGCTGCCGAAACCGGTGGTCGAGGGCGACTTCCCGGTCAGGCTGCAGATGAAATCCATGAACAACTCGGGCAGTTCCTGGTAGTGGATCGGGCTGTAGACCGCGAGCGGCGGAATGCCGGCCTTCGGGTCGGGCGGATTGTTGCGCCGACCCGCCAGTACCGCGTTGACCGGAAAGTGTGCGGTTTTGTCGGTGGGGATCTCACGGGCGAGACGGGTCCCGATTTCGGCGAGGTAGCCGTCTCTGGGCGTGACCAGATCCGGGCGGCGCTGGAGGTAGCGCGGATTTTTCGACGGCGCGCCGTCCACGATGCGCGGGTGGGCCGAGGAAACGAGGTAGCTAGTCTTGGGTCCGCGCTGCGGGTGCGCGGCGAAATCCTCGATCAGCCGGCGCATCGGGCGGGTGTAGCGGTCGAACTGCACAACCTTGTCCACCAGTTCCTGCGCCTGAGCAACGGTCAGGGGCTCGAAATTCGAGATGAAGTTGCCGGGGGCGGCGAGGTCGGCTTCCGCTTCCTTGTCGGCACCGCGGTGGATGGCGTCGTCGGGGCGCTGGAAGAGGAGGCGCTCGCAGTTCGAGACCAGTTTGACGCTTTTGTGCGGATACTCGGGGTCGAGGTACTCCAGGCTTTCCTTGGGGAGTACAACGGACGCAGTGATGTCGTCCTCGACTTGGACCTTATCGGCGGGGTTGAAGTCGGGACGCAGCTTGAAAGTGCGCCAAGAACCGTCGGGGTCGTAGCCGACGCGGAGGTAGTTGCCGACGAGGTGCTGGTTGCGGAACTTCAGTTCGTGGCCCTGGAAGCCGTTGATAACGTCGACGGTGAAGAAGCGCCGCCAGTTGTCGCCCCACTCGGGACGGTAGTAGCGCTTCACGGTCACGATCAGTTGCCGGATGTGGTGCGGGAGCTTGGCCAGCCAGTCGTTGTGATCGTCGGTGTACTCGGTGGAGGGCGTCAGCAGCTTGATGACGGAGCCGAGCGAACGCTCGCCGCTGAGGATGGGGCGGGCGGCGCGGGCGTGGGCGATGGGCTTCCGGTAGATGTCGGAAAAATCCATCTGCAGGATGCGGGTCACTTCCTCGACGTCGCGGGGATAGTCGTTGACGAAGACCGGTCCCTTGAGGATGATGTTGCCGATCGGCTTGGATATTTCGGACTTGCCGCCGCCGGAAACGGTACAGGGCTTGTGGCAGAGGATGCCGTCGGCGCGGGTGGCCACGAGTCGCCAGGCTGTGCCGCCAGTCTGTTTTTCCAAGCGGATCTTGGTGCCCCACGGCAGGATCCAAGTTTCCTTCGCTCGCAGGACAAGCTGGTGGGTGCCGCCGTTGTAGGGCCAGCGGACGACGCCGTCGGCCACGATGAAATCGGCATTCTCCGGCACATAGAAGATGTCGGGATACTGCCGGTCGACGGCGTAGCGTTCTGCCTTGAGTTCGACGCGATCACCGAGGAGTTGCATGGCGACCTCGAAGACCACCTGTTTGGTGAGAACGGTACGGCCGGCGTAGAACTCCTGCCCAAGGACGTAGGCAGGGAATGCGATGGCCCCGCCCGCGTGCTCCTCCTCGGCGTTGCCGTAGAGGTTTGCCGCATAGGAGATCTGGGTCTTGACCTCCTTCTTGCAGTAGCCGTAATAGTTGTCGGCGATGACGGTGACGACAACGCCGCGGGAATCGCGACAGGTGATCTTGAAAGCCTCGCCGCCGTTGTAGGGCTCGTCTTCGGTCTTCCAGCACATGCCTTCGCGGCGCTGTCGCTCGGTGGCGGCGTCGTAGTGCGGGAGTCCGAGGGACTTCTTGGGCAGGCCGACAATGTGGGGCGCGAGGATCACGCAGCCCGTGTGGCCGCTCCAGTGCTCGAAGTCGAGAGCGGCGTCGTTCTCCTCCAGTTCGGGGTCGCCGCCGTTGCCGAAGATGCCTTCGACAAAATCGAGGTTGCTGACGAGGCTGCCGGGAACGAAGAAGCGGGTCTCCATGCTGACGGCGGGCATGCTGCCGGTGGCGGGGCAGACGAGCGGACGCAGCAGCAGGGTGACGAAGAGTTTGGCGGGATCGGGCTGGTTGGCGGTGAGGGGGAGCGCGAGGACGTCGTCCGGCGGACGGAACGCAGCGGCGAGAAGGGCCGCAAAGGTCTCGCGCGGCACGCCAATCTTGTCGGCAGGAATCGGCAGGCCGCCTTCGGTGACGTGGAAGATGCCCTTGGTGGTACGGCGGTCGCTCTTGGGATTGTGGAGGACGCCTTGGGCAACCTTGTAGGACTTCAGGTAGGGCGAGGAGAAGTGGTCTTCGCCGGCGGGGAGGGAGAGCGCGCGGGCCAAGCCTTCGCGGTCGAGGGAAAAGGTGCGGGCCGGAAGCCGGGGAATGGGAACGGTGACGCCGGAAAGGTAGGAATCGAGGAAAGCCTGGATGCGGGAATCAACCGGGCAAAGCCGGTTCCCGAGCAACTCGTCCTTGCGGTGGAAATTCTTCAGCAGCGGCCGCGCAAGTTCAAGCAGGGGCGACGCCGGGGCGTTCTCCACGGTCGGCAAGCCCAGCGAGGCTAGCTTGAGGTCAATGTATCGATAGATGTCGCCGCCGGAGTTGGCACGGACGGATGGCACAAGGCCCGCGAGGGGGCTTCCTTCAGAAAGGTTGCTCATATGCTGGTTGGCGCTTTAGATGCGGTACCAACGGGGGGCCGCCAGGACGGGTGGTCGCTAAGAGTTTAGGTTATCAAGACCCGTTGTTCGGTGTGCCTGCTTGTTGCCGGCAGCGCCAAACCGTACAATGAAATACGGGTCCCCGAAGGAAGCATTCGGGCACACGAAGTCCGCATGGGTAAAAGGTGACAGGCTACACGATTCTGCTGCTGTTCTGTGCGGCATTCATGACGCTCCCCGCAGGTCTCTCGCTGAATAGACGCGAGGCACCTGGGGCGAAGGCCTGTTTTTTCCTGTCGGTCGTCGCGGCCCTGTGGACCGGCACGGAGGCGGGATTCCAGTTGGCTGCCGAGCCCTCATCCCAGTTGTGGTGGGCCAAGCTCAGCTACATTTCAGCGTTTGCACCCCTGGCTTGCCTGATCCTCGCGTTGGATTTCCGGGGCGAACTCACCCGGAACCGGGCTGCGACCCTCGGAATGGTCTGTGCCATTCCGGCACTGACGTTGGCAATCGCGTTGAGCAACGATGGCCACCACCTGCTGTGGGCGCAGTACACGCCATTTGATCGGAACGGAATCCACTACTCGGAGGTTCAGTACGGGCCGTGGTTCTGGGTTTTCGAGGTTTATGCCTACTCGACCAGCCTTGGCGGCGCGGCACTGCTGGCGATGACGATTCGCCGCTCGTCCAGAATCCACCGGACGCAAGTCATTCTAATCGTACTGGCGATTCTGTGCACGTGGACGGCGAACGTGGCCTACACCTACCGTCTGGGGCCGTATCCGGGACTGGACCTTTCTCCGCTTGGCTGCGCGGTGGGCGCCTGCCTATTCGTACTGTCCCTGCAGTGGTACAAGCTCTTCGACCTTGTGCCGGTGGCTTACGACATCGTGGTGCAGCAGTTGGTGGACGGGGTCGTGGTGCTGGATAGCGCAAGCAGGGTCCTTTACTCGAATCCGGCGGCATCCAAAGTGCTGTGCATTGGACCGGAACAGATTGGGGAACCCTTTCCGACGATCCGGGGGCTGAATCCCGCCAACTGGCGTGAGGGCTGGCGATTCGTGTGGGAGCCGAAGACGGGCAAGGACGCCAAGTTTTTCGAGGTGACCATATCCCAATTGCGCAGGAATGCCCGCGGGGACGCCGGCAAGGTTGTAGTGCTCCACGACGTAACCGAGCGGCGCGGCCAGGATCAGGCGCTGCAGGAGTTCCAAGCCAACCTGCTGGACACCAACCTGCAGCTTTCGTCGATGAACACCGAACTCGAGGAGTCGGTGGCGACGAGCCGCCGACTGGCAGAAGAAGCGGCCAGGTCGCGCGCATTCTCCGAGCGCATTCTGACCACCACGCCCAACATCGTCTACATCTACGACCTGCAAAAGCAGAGTTGGATCTACGTCAACCAGATGCTTTCCGCGGTCCTCGGATTCACGACCGAGCGCGCGTTGAGCGAGGAGGGTCTCCGCCCGTTCATCAGTGCCGACGACCGGGCCGCCCTGCAGGCGTTTCACTTGCGCTGCGCCGGGTTGCAGGACGGAGAAGTGCTCGAGTTCGAGTTCCAAGTCAAGAATTCCGAAGGGGTTTGGCGCTGGTTGCTAACGCGCGAGGCTACTTTCACGCGGGACGAACAGGGCAACGTTACGCAACTGCTGGGAAGCGCGGTAGACATTACGAGCCGGAAACACGCGGAGAAGGTGCTGCAGGAGCAAGAGGAGCGTTGGCAGTTGGCCCTGCACGGCAACAATGACGCCTTGTGGGACTGGGATATCGCCAAGGGCAGAATTTACAGGTCGCCCGCATGGAAGCGGATGCTCGGGTACCGGGACGACGAAATCGGGGATGACAGGAGCGAATGGAAGAGCCGGGTCCACCCCGACGACATCGAGGCGACCGAGCAGGCCATGACGGACCACCTGGAGGGTCGCACGGCGCGCATGGAGTGCGAATACAGGATGCGCGCCAAGGACGGCACCTGGCGTTGGATTCTGGACCGTGGACGCTGCGTGCGCGACGAGAGGGGCCTCCCGATCCGGATGGCCGGTTCGAAAACGGACATCACGGAGCGCAAGGAGGTTGAGCGGCAGTTGGCGGTCGAGGCGATGCTGGATCCGCTAACGCAATTGCCGAACCGTCGTCACCTGATGGCGGAACTGGAGCGGCGGATCGCGACGGCTGCGGCTGGCGGCGGAGGATTGATCCTGGCGATCGGGGACGTGGACCATTTCAAGCAGGTCAACGACACCCACGGCCACTTGGCTGGCGATAAAGTGCTGATCGCGCTGGGCCAACAGGTGCGCAGCCACTTGCGGGAAGGCGATTTCGGCGGGCGGCTGGGTGGTGACGAATTCTGTTTCCTGTTTCCCGACAACTGCCCGGCGGATGTGCGGTCGATCCTTGAAGATGTCCGGGTACAGATGGACGGGGAGGTCTTCACCGATGCGTCGGGCGGCGAGTTCCGGACAACGATGACACTCGGTGCCGCCGTGCTGACCAAGGGGATGGACCGTGTGGGGCTATTGACTGCGGCGGACGAAGCGCTCTACGCGGCCAAACAGGCGGGGCGGAACCGGACGTTGTTCGCTTGAGCATGGGCTTCGAGCGGGCGGGGACGTTCGAGCCTGCCGACTGTCTCCACGGGATGGAAAGCGTTGGCAGATGCGCCAAGGTATTCTGCATTTAAGATGGATTGGGTACGTATTGAAGGCGCCGCATACTGGGTAGTATTCGTGACGGCGTTTATGGCCGTTGCCGTATGGGAGGGTATGCGACCCAAGGCGACGTTGCGGGCAACGGCAGCGCGACGATGGGGGGTACACGGTACTCTCTTCGCCGTGTCAGCTGTCGCGGTGGGGCTGGTTGTCCGCGTGGCGCCGGTTTACTACGCGTGGTCGATTTCAGGAAGAGCCCATGGGCTCCTTCAACAATCGTGGATATCTCCGACCGCAGGATTCATGCTGGGAATCCTCGCCTTCGATCTTTTGAATTATGCCGTGCATCGCCTGATGCACTCGGTGGAATTGCTGTGGCGCGTGCATGAAATCCACCATTCCGACCGCGATTTTGACGTCTCAACGTCGGCACGCTTCCATCCGATCGAGGTTCTGATCACGCAGGCCGCGAAACTTCTGGCTGTCCGGCTGCTGGCTCCCTCGCCGTTGTGCGTTTTGGTGGCGCTGCTCCTAAGCTCGGCCCAGAATTTGTTCGCCCATGCCAATGGATCCCTGCCGCCACAGTTCGAAACATGGCTGAGGCTTTTCGTCATTACGCCAGATGCACACCGCCTACACCATTCGAGCGAACTGTCCGCGCAAAACAAGAACTTCGGACAATTGTTCCCGTGGTGGGATCGACTTCTGGGGACTTGGGGCTCAGTGAATGAAGAGACGGAACTGGAGACCGGTGTCAGGGGTATACCTGACGGCGAGACATTGAAGTTGGGCTACATGCTGCTGCGACCATTTCAGCGCCGGTCGTAGGATGGTACCCAGTAGGACACTACCCATACGACCGGCACGGTGCACGCGCAACTGCAGTTAGCGGCGGCGGCGAGCCCGGAGGACCAAGACCGCGCCAGAAATCAGGGTTAGAGCGCCAACGCCGCTAGCCGGGTCGATCTCCGGTGCGGATACTGATCCTGCGGAAAGCGAAACCGCCAGCGCCGCGCCTGTGAGGATGACTGCCAAGAATCTTGTCATAGTGGAGTGTTGAAACCTTTCTGAGGAGAAGTTTATCCAAGAGCGAACGGCAATGTCAAGAACAAAATGGCTCCTTTGATTGTCTGCCATTGCACCCCCTTTTTGACCGTTTACCACGTTGGCCGCTGCTCGCGACTTACCCCCGCCGCGCCACAAACTCCGCCTTGCCATACTCCGCCAAACCGACGGTCCCCGCAATCGTGCCGCCGTTCACCGTTCCGCTGAAGTTGTACGACAGTGAAGTCCCCTCGATCTTGTGCGACGCCCGCATCGTCAGCGTCTTGCCCTCCAGCGCGCCGGAAAGGTTGCCCGTGGTGGTCTCGCCCTTGTGGGTCCCGGAAACCTTGCCGCCCGATTGAGCCAGCGTGATGTGGTGGGTCGACTTGCCCGACAGGTACGTCAATTCCACCGTCCAATTTCCGGTGACATCGCCGTCGGGAGCGGGAATTACGGGATCGGCGAACTTCGGCGGTTTCGACAGCAGCTTGTGAATCGCCTCGGACGCGATTCTTTCGTCGCCCGGCTCCATCATGTAGGGCATGATGCGGATGGAACTCGGCTTCGTCAGATCCCGCCGCGTGCCGTTGGATCCGGCGACCAAGATGCGCGGAGTTCCCTTCCCCAGCAACTCCTCGATCTCGGTGCCCGTGATGCCGACCTTTTTCGGGTCCCAGCTCAGTTGCAGCACCGGTGCGTGGTTGGAGAGATCCTCGGGCTGGTGGATCGTCTTGGTGACGCCGTCCACTTTCATCGCGGCGGTCGAAATTACATCCAGCCGACGCTCCCATTCCTTCCACTCGGCGGCGTGGTCGCGCTTGACCCACACCTCGACCGCAGCCAACATCCCCATGATTTCTTCCTTGCCGACCTTCATCGACCGTCCAAAAGCATGGTGCGGGGCGCTACAGACCCACGCCGTCTGGATCAGATCCTTGCGGCCGAGGAGCAAGCCGCCCGCCTGGGGTCCGCGCAGGCACTTGCCGCCGCTGTAGGCGACCAGCGTCGCGCCGTTCTTGAAGTGGCCGTTGGGAATGGTGAGTTCCTCGGCGGCGGCGTCGATCAGCAGGGGGATGCCGTGCTTCTTACAGAGGATGGCGGTGTTCGGGATCGAAAGCTCGCCCTTTTCGGCTGCGGGCCCGGACATGATCATGCACATGGCGGTTCGCGAGTTGACGGCGGCCTCGAACTGAGCGGCGGTATCGACTTCGACCATCTTGACGCCGGTCATGCGGACGGCGTGGTCGTAGACGTTGCGGGCGTAGCGGGGGACGATGACCTCGTTCTTCATGCCCGCGAGGTTGGGCATGCGCTGCATCTTTTCGGGGTCGCCGCCCGTCACGCAGGCGGCGGTGGCGTGGGCGAGGGCGGCGGCGCAGCCGTTGGTGACCATGCCCCATTCGGCCTGGGTGAGTTCGGCGAGGCGCTTGCCGACCGCATCCATCAGTTCATCCATGTGGACGTAGTGGTGCGAGGCCAGTTCCATGGCGCGCTTGACTTCGGGCAGCGACTGCGAGCCCGTAATGATGGTAAAAGTACCCCGGCAGTTGACGGCGGGAGTCACGCCGATGGATTCGTAGAGTTTTGCGCCGAGTTCCATGGGCGAGGCCTCGATTGGTTCGGGGGCGAGCCCCGTCGCGGCCACCGCCGCTGCTGCTCCAGCCGAGCTGAGCAGGCCCCTGCGGCTGATTCCGTTGGATGAATTCTTCGTACGCGCCATTGTCCGCACCCCGATTTTGATGATACTGCAATTGGCTGCTAGCGCGCTATGAAAGGCGCACGCTCCAGTCCGTTGGCGGCTCGGCACCCTACCGATCTCTCCGAGCGGCGACCAAAAGGGACCAATAATTGGTGGCACTGAAAAAGCGTTTCCGTTTCGTCGGACCGACCGGAACCCCATTGATACCATTGAACAAAGATGATCCAGACCCTCTTCAATACCGTCGCCCAGGAGCCGTCGCTTCTCGACAAACTCCGGGACGGCGTCCAGAAGACACGCGACGGCCTCGTCTCGCGCATTGAGGACGTGCTCGCGGGCAAAAAGCAGATCGATGCCGACCTGCTCGAGGAGCTCGAATATACCCTCATTTCCGCTGATATCGGCGTCGCCACCACCGAGGACATCCTCGAACGCATCCGGGAACGCGTCGGACGCCACCTTGTCGCCGACGCGGGCGAACTCCGTGGCCTGATCCGCGAGTACCTGCTCGAAATCCTCGTCGCCAATGACCGTCCGCTTGCTTGGGTGGATTCGCCGCCCGCCGTCGTCATGGTGGTCGGCGTCAATGGCGCGGGCAAGACCACAACCATCGGAAAGCTGGCCTCGCACTTGAAATCCGAGGGCCATTCCGTGCTCCTCTGCGCCGCCGACACCTTCCGCGCCGCCGCCATCGAGCAGCTCGAAGTCTGGGGCGACCGCACCGAGACCCAGGTTATCCGGCAACACACCGGGGCCGACCCCAGCGCCGTCATGTTCGACGCCCTCACCGCAGCCAAGGCCCGTGGCGTGGATTACGTGATCGTGGACACAGCTGGTAGGCTCCAGACCAAGACCAACCTCATGGCGGAGCTGGAAAAGATGCGCCGCACGGCCTCGCGGGTGATTGAAGACGCTCCACATGAAGTCCTGCTGGTGCTCGATGCCACCACGGGTCAAAACGGCTTGGAGCAGGCGCGCAAGTTCACTGAAACCTCCGGCGTTACCGGCATCGTACTGACCAAGCTGGACGGCACGGCCAAGGGCGGCGTGGTGGTCGCAATTGCAAGGGAACTCGGATTGCCTATCCGTTACATCGGCGTTGGCGAAAAGGTCGAGGACTTGCTCCGCTTCGAACCGGAAAAATTTATCGACTCGCTGTTCGCAACGTCCAAATAAGCCTATGAACCTTGCTCACATGAGGGAAGCGTTGGACCTGGCCCGGCAAGGCGTGGCCTTGGCGTCGCCAAATCCGATGGTGGGTTGTGTCCTGGTCAGTGCCGATGGCAGGGTGGTTGGCCGCGGCTTCCACACTTGGAGCGGTGTCAAACACGCCGAGGTCTTGGCGCTCGAAGAGGCTGGAGTTGAGTCAAAAGGCGCAACGGCCTACGTCACGCTGGAACCGTGCTCCCATGTCGGGCGCACAGGCCCCTGTGCCGAAGCCCTGATTGCCGCCGGGGTCGCGCGCGTGGTTGCCGCGATGGGCGACGTCAACCCGCTGGTTTCCGGTGCGGGCTTCGCGAAATTGAGGGCCGCCGGAATCGTGGTGGAGCATGCCGTGGAATTCCGCGCCGAGGCCGAAAAGCTCAACGAGGCTTGGCTGCACTTTATCCACACAGGCAAGCCCTTGGTCACACTCAAGTGCGCCGTGACACTGGACGGCAAGATCGCGGCCCCGGAGGACAATTCCGGCTGGATCACCAGCGAGCGCGCCCGCGCCCACGTGCAGGAACTCCGACACGCTGCCGACGCGATGGTTACCGGCATCGGTACGGCTCTAGCCGACGACCCCTTGCTGACCGACCGCAGCGGCCTCGAACGGGCACGTCCGCTGCTCCGCGTGGTGCTCGATTCGATGCTGCGCCTGCCACTGAACTCAAAACTGGTACAATCGGCCGATGGCGACGTACTCGTCATCGGAACCTCCGCAGCGCCCATCGAGCGCCGCCGCGCGCTGGAGAGCCACGGTGTCGAGGTGCGGATTCTCGACGGGCCGCGGGGCCGGGTTGACATCCGCGACGCCATCCGCCTTCTGGGCCAGCGCAAATGCCTCTCGGTGATGATCGAGGCTGGCAGCAAAGTGAACTGGGCTGCGCTCGAGGCCAACGCCGTCGACAAGGTATTCCTCTACTACGCCCCCAAGATCTTGGGAGGCATGAATTCGCTCCCGATGGCGGGCGGAACCGGTCGGCAGCGCCGGGTGGATGCAATCGTGCTGGAGCGCACCCAGCTGCACCCGATCCCGCCCGACGAGTTCGCCGTCGAGGCATACGTCCGGCGGGAACCGTAACATGTTCACCGGCATTGTGGAGGAACTCGGACGAGTGGAGGCATTCGAGCGCCGGGGGGCGGGGGCGCGCTTGGACATCCAATGTTCCACCGTTCTCCAGGACTCCGTGAAAGGGTCCAGCATCGCGGTCAACGGCGTCTGTCTGACGGCGGTCGAACTCCGCGCGGACGGCTTCTCTGCCGATCTGGCCCCCGAGACTCTCGATCGGACAAACTTGGAGGACTTGAAATCCGGCGATCCGGTCAACTTGGAGCGTCCGGTCACGCCGGTGACGCGCCTCAGCGGCCACATTGTCCAAGGGCATGTGGATGGCACGGGAGTTGTCGAGGGCCTGGCGGCGTTGGGCGACGGGAACTGGGAATGGACCGTGCGCATCCCCTCCGAACTGGACCGGTTCCTCGTTTACAAGGGCTCGATTTGCCTCGACGGGATCAGCCTGACGATCGCCAAGGTCGATAACGGCACCGTCCGGATCGCTGTTATCCCGCATACCTACACGGCCACCAACCTGTCAAGCCGCGGCCCCGGTGACCGCATCAATGTGGAGTGCGATATCATTGCCAAGCACGTCGACAGGCTGTTGAACCGCGCGTGATTAGACGCGCCTTGCGCGGACGGCGGAATATCAGCTACTGTAGTTTCTGGACCGGTTCTTACCGGACTTTTTCCCCTTGAGCAAATTCGCCCAGCTCAACTACTACGAGGAACTTGGCATCGACCCCGGCGCCTCGGCTGAGGACGTGCGCGACGCCTTTCGGCACTTGGTGCGTCTACTCCATCCCGACCACCAGACCGATCCGCAAATGAAGGCCATCGCCGAGCTTCAGATGCGCAAGTTGAACCGGGTCTACGCCATCCTGTCGGATCCGGAACGTCGACGCAGGTACGATGACTTTCTCGAGGAGGATCCCCGGCCGACCATCGTGGTCAATCCGGCTTCAACCATCGACATCCGACGCCTGGCGATGCGGGCCGCTTGGGTTGCCAGCACGTTGGTGACAATCGGAATGTTGATCTGGTTCTCGTCCGGCGAAACACCCCCGCAGCCGCCACCGAAGGAAGACAAGACCTACACCATTAGCGAGACGCTTTCGCCCGCAGGTGCGTCGGCGGTGGCATTGCCGGAAGAGTTGGCGCGCCTTCGAGCTAGCCTGCGTACGACCCGGGCCCAGCGGGACTCCGCGATGGCGGAGGTCAACCGGCTTCTGGCGCACCAGTCGGCGGACCGGAAGACGTTGCAATTCGGCATTCCCGAACCGCTGGAGACCAGCGCCACCCAGTTGCCCAAAACGGCGGCGGAACCCCCGGCAAGTCGGCCCGAAACATCGGCGCGGGCGATAGATGTGCCCTCGAAGGCGCGCTTTGTCGGCACATGGGCTTACGTCAGGCCGAGGAATTCCGGCGATAAAGTTGGCGACCTCTACACGCCGGAGTTCATTGAGGCCACCATCCGCCAGAACGGGGACCGGCTGACCGGGCAATACCGATCCCGCTACCGGGTCTTGGACCGGGCAATTTCTCCCGACGTGTATTTCCAATTCGATGGGCCCGTCGGGGCCTCAACCGTGGTGGTACCGTGGACCGGACGGGGTGGGGCCAAGGGCGAACTGACTATGCATCTGACCGACAAGAATTTGCTCCAGATCGATTGGGAGGCCAGCGAATTGGGAACGGTCCAAGGACTGGTTTCCGGTTCCGCAACGTTGGCGCGGCGCGCGGAACCCGCACCGGATCCGCCCGCCACGAGCGTGCCCTAGCGGACGGTGGATTTGAAAGAACGCTCCCTCGCGGTCGCGGCTCGGAAAAATCAGCTCGTTACCGAGCCTGCGAATCGTTAGAACCGGCGTGTTACCGAGCCGCAACCGCCAGGGAGTGACTATTGCGACAGCGCGGCTGCGGCCCTGTCGAGGAACCACACCATCGTCGGCGAAGAGATCTTGGACGGCGCGCTTAGTACAGGCGTGTCGCTGTGGAGCACGGTTCGGAGGGCTTCCGCTTTGTCAGCGCCCGTCACCAGACAAAAGGTTGTCTTCGCACGCTCCAAAACACCCGGCAGAAGTGTTACCCGGTGCTGTCCGAACTTTTCCACCCAGACCGACGCCGCAATACCGGTGTGGTCCTCAAGCAGCGGTTCACCCGGGAACAGGCTTGCCGTGTGGGCGTCGGGCCCCATGCCGCGCTGGAGGACGTCGAAGACCGGCAGTTCGCCTGCAGAAAGACCGAGGACCCGTCGGATTTCGTCGGCGTACGCCGCTGCAGCCTCTGCGGGCGGAAGCTCCACCGGGACCCGATGGATTTGCGCCGGGTCGAGGTGCACCGCGTCCAAGAGGGATTCGCGAGTCATCCGGTAGTTGCTCTGCGAATCGGAGATCGGAACGCAGCGCTCGTCGACCCAGAACAAGTGGATGTTGCTCCAATTGAAGGGCTGCCGGGCCATCCACTCGAACATGATGCGCGGCGTTGTGCCGCCGGACACTGCCAACGTCGCGATGCCGTTCCGGCTGCGGGCCGCGTCGAGAAGGGTGAAAATATCCCCGCCGCAAGCCTCTGCCGCTGCTGCGGCGGTGTCAAAGATCCGGAGTTCGACGCTCATGCGGTGATTCGGTTCAGCGCCCTTTCGAAAACCTGGTCGTGGACGACAATGCCCAACTCGATGCTCAGCAACTCCTCGGTCGAACTATGGGAGAAGCTGGCGCGTTGGCTCAGCGCTCCGAGTTTGACCTCCGCGCCGCCGCCGCAAAGAGTCACAGACAGGTCGTCCCCAACGCGGACCGCGACGGGATTCCCCGCCCCTACCGATCCATCCCCCTTGAGCGCAACCCGCGTGTCCGGCAGCGCTGAAGCCAGCCACGCCTGCAGGTAACGCGCTTCAGGACCCGCCTCGCGCCCGGCATATTCGAGAGTGATGGCCGCGGGCGTGGAGCCTTCCAACAACTGCGCGAGCAGGGAACGGATCTCGGTGATGCGCGTCCAGGCCAAGTCGCCGGCGATGTGCCCGGATTCCAAAAGGCCTCCCAGTTCGCCGAAACCGGGGGCACCGGCCATGCTGGAATCCACGATGATCTTGTCGGCCAACCGGAGGATTTTACGCAACGCGCCGGCACGGACGATCCGTGCCGATCGCAGAACCATGAGGCGCGGCAGATCCGGCACCGCAAGCGGGCCGACGATGGCGGCCACGTCGGCGAGACGGTCCATGGTCGAGATGATCTCGACCTGCTCGCAGCAAATCTGCCGACGGTGGCCGAAGGGCATCCAGCACTGCGCGAAAACGCGGGCATCGAGAAAGTCGTCGCCTTCCCGCAGGCGCACGACGATCATGCGGCCGGGGTGCTCGCGCATGAGGCCCGAGAGCGTCTCGCCAAGGGCCACGGCGTCCTCCTCGTCGTCGACAAAGCTCATAAGCGTCATCGAGCAGGCGCGCAGGATTCCATCATTGCCGATGTCGCCAGCTTCCCCGTCTTCCGGCGGATGGGTGAACGCAGTCCAGATGTCCTCCAACTGCTTGAGGATCTTATCGGGCTTGATGGTGGACGGCTTTGCGTCAGGCATGGTCTACGGCTTCCTCCACGTGTGGCCCCAGCGGGCGAGCATTTCGTCCGCGGCGGCCGGACCCCAAGTGCCGGCGTCGTAGTTGGGGAACGCGAACTTCTGGGTGGCCCAGTAGTCGAGGATCGGTTGGACCGCCTTCCAGCTGGCGTCCACCATGTCCTGGCGGGTGTAAAGCGTGGCGTCGCCCGAGATCGCGTCTAGCAGCAGGGTCTCGTAGGCGGAAGGCGACCGCTCGCCGAAACTGGACCCGTAGTTGAAGTCCATCGAGACCGGACGGAGCTGCATTCCCGACCCCGGCCGCTTCGAGACGAACTTGAGGGAAATGCCTTCTTCTGGTTGAATCCTAAGGATTAAGACGTTGGGAAGCGCCTCGGCTCCGGCGGTGGCGCGGCGGAACATGGCCAAGGGGGCGGTCTTGAATTGGATGGCGATCTCGCTCACTCGCTTGGGCATCGCCTTGCCCGTGCGGATGTAGAACGGTACGCCGGACCAGCGCCAGTTGTCGATCAGGAAGGTGACTGCGGCAAAGGTGTTGGTCTGGGAATCGGGAGAGACACCCTTTTCCGACAGGAAGCCGGGGACGAGTTCACTGCCGGACCGGCCCGGACCATACTGGCCCGCGACGGCGTTGGCCGCCACCTGGTCGGGCCGCATGATGCGCACGGACCGGAGCAGCTTGGCTCGCTCGTCACGGACGGCGTCGGAGTCGAAATAGGCGGGCGGCTCCATCGCTACAGTGGCCATCACCTGCAGCAGGTGGTTCTGGATCATGTCGCGGAGCGCGCCGGCTTCCTGGTAGTAGGCGCCGCGGCCTTCGACGCCGATGGACTCGGCGGCGGTGATCTGGACGTGGTCGATGTGCGTGCGGTCCCAGAGCGGCTCGAAGATGCCGTTGCCGAACCGGAAGGCCATGATGTTCTGGACGGTTTCCTTGCCCAGGTAGTGGTCGATGCGGTAGATTTCGCTCTCGTTGAAGACGGCTTGCAGGCGGCGGTTGAGCACGCCGGCGCTTTCGAGATCGTGGCCGAAGGGCTTTTCGATGACGATGCGCCGCCAACCGTCGCCCCGGTTGAGACCGGCGGCTCCAAGGCCCTCGGCGATCTGCGCGTACTGGCTGGGCTGCGTGGAGAGGTAGAAGAGGACGTTGCCCTCAGTCTTGCGGGCCTCGGTGACCTCGGCAATGTGACTGGCGAGCGCGGTGTAGGACTCGGCGTCACCGACATCGCCCGCGATATAGGTCAGCCCCTGGGCAAAGGAAGCCCATAGATCCTCGTCGAAAGGGGAGGCTTCGAGGAACGACTTGACGGAATCGTGCATGCGACTCCGGAACTCGTCGTTCGACATGGGGGTGCGCGATACCCCGATTACGGCAAATCCCGGTGCCAATCGGCCCTCGTAGGCCAATCGGTAGAGCGCGGGCATGAGCTTGCGCTTGGTGAGGTCGCCATTCGCTCCGTATATGACTACGGCGCAAGGGGGGGCTTTCTTATGGAATCGCAGCGGGTCCTGCAACGGGTTTTCCTGCGTCATCTGGCTCAATGTAGCAGATGCGCCGTGTTGCCGATGGATTCCGAAAGACGGGAATCTCCGGGTTGGATACTGGAATGGTGCTGGAGCTATGGTTGTGCGTCGTTTGCCTGGTGGTCTGGGTGGGAATGGGGCTGTTGCACGGGTTCTTTTGGGCGTTCCGTGTGCGACTGCGGAAGGCGGGCGGCCCCGTGCTCGATTGGCCGCCTGTGACGGTTGTAATTCCGGCGCGCGATGAAGCAGAAAGCATCGGCCGGGCGGTGGAATCGCTGCGTCGACAGGCATACGGTGGCCCATTGCGGATCGTGGTGGCGGACGATGAAAGTTCCGACGGAACCGGCAGGCTCGCAATAGCTGCCGGGGCTGACACTGTGGTGCGGGTACCCCCTCGGCCTGCCGGGTGGAAGGGGAAGTTGTGGGCTGTGTCACGGGCCTTGGCCGAGGTACCGTCCAGCAACTGGTTTGTTTTGTTCACCGATGCCGACATCGAGCACGTGTCCCCGGAGCTGGTCGCCGCCCTCGTGGCACGGGCCGGTACCGGCTACGACATGGTCAGCGTGATGGTGCAACTGCGGTGCGAATCGTTCGCCGAGAAAATGCTGGTCCCCGCGTTTGTGTTTTTCTTCTTCATGCTGTACCCGCCCTCGTATGTCAAGCGCGGCTGGGCGACGGCAGCAGCGGGCGGCTGCATGCTGATGCGGCGCGAGATGGTGCAAAAGATCGGCGGCGTGGACGGCATCAAGGACGCGCTGATCGACGATTGCGCCTTGGCGCGCAAGGTGCGCGGAGCGGGCGGTCGAATCTGGCTGGGCGTGTCCGAACTGGAGACGCGGAGCATACGGGAGTACGGGACGGCGGCGGAGATCCGGGCGATGATCTCGCGCTCCGCGTTCGAACAACTGCGGCATTCGTGGGTTCTGCTCGCCGCGTCGGTTCTGGGGATGCTGTTTGTGTTCGTAATGCCTGCAGTCCTGGCGATTTGCGGCGACGGGATGGCGCAGTTGATTGCCGCAGCGACGTGGGCCGTGAGCGCGTTGCTGTTTCTGCCGTCCGTTCGATGGCACAAGGCACCGGCATGGACTGCGGCCTGCCTGCCTTTGATCGCGCTGTTCTACCTTTGGGCAACGGTGGAGTCGGCGGTGGCCTATTGGTCAGGACGTGGCGGCACGTGGAAAGGTCGGGTGCAGGACGAACGGGTGTGAGTCGATGTACCGCTCACGGAAAAGGGCCGGATTGCTCCGGCCCTTCCGTTACGTCTGACTCCGCTTCAAAGAACTATTTCGGCGTCACGTGGATGAGCGCGCCAGGATTGGAGTCCTCCAAAATCCACAGCGAGCCGTCCGGCGCTTCCTCCACATCGCGGACGCGGTGGCCCACCGCCCAGCGCTCTGCGGCCTTCGCATTACCATGGCCGTCGAACACGATGCGGGTGAGAGACTGGGTCGCCAGACCGCTGACGAAGCCGTTGCCGTCCCATTGCGGGAAGGTCTTTTTGCCGCGGTAGAACATCAGATTGCCGGGCGCGATCACGGGAACCCAGTAGATCGCCGGCTTGGCGAGGTCGGGGCGCGTGTCCGGCTTGGGGATCGGAACACCGTTGTAGTTGTTGCCGTACGATACCAACGGCCAGCCGTAGTTCTTGCCGCGCTCGATCAGGTTCAGTTCGTCGCCACCCGCCGGACCGTGTTCGACTTCCCACAACTCGCCAGCCGGGGAAAACGCGAGACCGTAGGGTGTCCGGACGCCGCTGGCCCAAGTTTCAGCCGGTGTCGTGTTGGACTTCGGGAATGTGTAGCTGCTAACGACCTTCGCGGACTTGGCCGCCTCGGTGTCGCGGGGCGGATCGATCAGGTCGATGGTGGCGGCACCGGCCTTGCCGTGATCCGGATTGTCCGGGGCGGGCTTGCCGTCCAGTGTCAGGCGGAGGATCTTGCCGACGGGCTGGTTGGGGTCCTGGGCTGGCGTCATGCGCTGGCGGTCGCCCACCGCGAGGAAGAGATATTTGTTGTCCGGCGAAAACGCGATGGCCGCGCCTTCCTGCCCGCCCTTGCCCTTGGGCATCTGGTGCCAGAGCACTTCGAGGTTTTCCAGCGAGGCGGTGGTGGCTGTCGCGTTCAGCTTGGCGCGAGCCAGTGCCAGCCCGCCGCCGTACTCGCCAGGCTCGGCGTAGGTGAGGTAGATGCTGTGGTCGGTAGCATAGTTGGGCGAGAGGTAGACGGCATGCATGCCGCTCTGGCCCTGGTAGTAGACCGCAGGTGTATTGGCGACCTCGATCTTCTCGCCCTTTTGGGTCACCAGCCACACAGGCCCGACCTTCTCAGTGATCAGCATGCGGCCGTCCGGCAGGAAGGCCATCCGCCAGGGCAGTTTGAATGTAGCCACGGTGGTAAGGGTGAAGGGCAGGCTCGCCTCCGGCTTCTGTTCGCCCAGATTGACTTGGGCGCGGGCCGGCTCGCGGGTGAAAAGTGCCGCCAAAGTGCAGAGCGCCGCCGCTCTTGCCAATTTCATCGACATGTCTTGTTTATTCTCCAGGCCCGATCTTCGGCGATCCGGGGCTCCAGTGTTGATCGTATACCAACAGCGGGGTTGGACCCAGGATCTGTCGGCAACGTGTCCTGCCTGTAAAATAGAGACCGGTCTCAATGAAATCCATTCTTGCCTTTTCCTCCGCGAGCTTGTGCATCCTGGCGCTAGCCGCCAACGCGCAAACTCCGCCAATCGGGAACGCCCCGCCCATTTCCAACGGTCCCACCATCGTGCCCCGGCCGGCAGGCGCCAAGATCAACGTGCCCAAGGGCTTTTCGGTTGAGGAATATGCCAGCGGCTTCGCCCGGCCACGCTTCATGGTGGAAGGGCCTGGCGGCGAGGTGATCGTCAGCGATTCCATCGCCAACGGCTCGGTCATCGCCGTCCGCGGCGGAACTAAGAAGACCCTGGTTTCCGGCCTCGACCGGCCCTACGGCGTCGCGCTGTGGAAGGAATATCTGTACGTTGCGGAACCGGAGACGCTGAAGCGCTACAAGTATGACTCCAAGGCGCTCACGGCGGGTCCAGGCCAGGAGGTCGTTTCGATGGCCGGATTCTCCAAGGGCCACGTCACCCGGACGATCCTTTTCGACGAAAAAGCCGGTAAGTTGTACCTGACGGTCGGCACCTCCGCCGACTTGGTGCTCGGCGACCCCGAAATGCGCGGTGCCGTGCACCGGTACAATCCCGACGGATCGGGCCACGAAGTGGTGGCCACGGGACTTCGGAACACCGTGGGACTGCGGTTCTATCCGGGTACGACCCGACTCTGGGCCACTGTCGAGGAACGCAACGACGCCCCGGACGTGGTGGTGGCCGATTTCTTCACCAGCTTGAAGCCCGGCGGCTTCTACGGTTGGCCGTATGCGTACGTCGGTCCCCACGCCGATCCGCGCATTCCAGAGAAGGACCGTCGACCGGACTTGGTCGCCAAGGCGATCGCGCCCGAGATCATGCTGCAACCGCACATCGCGGTGCTGGACTTCCTCTTCTATACTGGCAAGCAGTTTCCGGCGGAATACCGGAACGGGGCGTTCATGGCAAACCACGGGTCGGCGCAAACGGAGAACCGGATCGGGTATTCGGTATCGTTCGTGCCCTTCAAGAACGGGAAGCCCTCGGGCCCGGTAAAGGATTTCGCCACCGGCTGGATGATGGCGGCGGACAAGAAGGAAGTTTGGGGTCGTCCGGTGGGGCTGTTGCAGTTGAAGGACGGCAGTATGTTGGTTTCGGACGACGGCGGGAAAGTAATTTGGCGGGTGAGTTTCAAGTAGGGACCGCTCACCCGTTGGGTGAACACTCCCTTGCGGTCGTGGCTCGGTCACAGGCTGATTCAGCCGGGCCGCGACCACAAGGGAGCATTTGTTCGGGGAACAGATTTACGGCAGCACCTTGATCCGAATGTTCTTGTACTGCACCGTGCTCTTCGGGTCGTGTCCCTGCAGCGCGATCGTACCGTGGCTAATCACCCGGCCCGGACCCTCGCGGCCGCCGTTCCAGTCCGCCGGCTGGGTCCACTTCACCACTTCCTTACCGTTCAGTTTGATCGTGACCGTGTTGTCCTGCACGATGATGTGCTCCGTGAACCACTCGTTGTCCTGGGTGATGCCCTTGATGTCGTCAGCCAAGATGTCCTTGACGTGGTAGAGGCTGCCAGTCTTGACGACGTCGCCGTGGGTGTTGTTCACCTGCACCTCGAAGCCCTTCTTCGGGAAACCGGCGTCCTGGAAGACGGTGTGGAAGTAGATGCCGCCATTGGAACCCGGTGCGGTCTTGACGTCCACCATCAACTCGAAATTCTTAAAGTCGTGGTTGTGAAAGGGCCCGTCGTAGTAGGCGTGGGCCACGGGGCCGTTGGCCTGTAGACTGTGATCCACGATTTGGAAGGAGGCCTGGTTGCCCCCGATCTTCCAATTGCTGGAGTCGGTGCCGTCGAATAGGGTGACCCACCCGTCCTGGGCGAAGGTCGGGGTCGTCGAGGCCACGAGGAGCGCAAGGGCCAAAGCTCCGCAGGCCGCCATCCGGCTCCGCCGCGTCCACAGCAATCCTCCCAGAGCCAGTACTGCCAGCAATACGCACTCGCCTACGCCGCCGGGACTGCCTGCAACGGTCGAATTGGCCAAGGTGTAGCTCAGCGTGTCCGCCCCGAAGGATGGGACACAGACTCCCGCAAGTGCCACGATTAGAGAAAAGATTCGCATGGTTAAGGTCCTACCGCGCACAAAGACGCGTTGTTGATAGCGTACACTGTTCCATCCACTCCGACAAGGGCGGGCGTTCAGGCCCTCCGACGCCCTCCGACCGGGTGATGGCTTGGTTGACGATGTTGGAGGCGAAATGGGATCCCACACACATGCAAGGTCGATGCCAGCATCGGCCCTCCACCCAATGGCGCTCCGACAGCATTGTGGTTTTATCGAGGACCCGTGCACATTCTCCCCGGCCAAGTCTGGTAACATCTTCAAAGACTTCCGACAAGTAAAGGAGCCTTATGGCACTCGCTTTCGCAGAGCTCTCCGATCTACTCCGCACCACCGGAGCCCGCTGGGCCCCGCGCGACTCTCCGCTGTTCAACCTTAGCACCGACGAAAAGCGGGCTCTTCTAGGCGGTGCCCCCGACCCGGACTCTCCGGTGGGTGGAGTCCAGATAGCCTCCGCACCACACGCCACGTTCGACCCCGAAGTGGATTGGCGTAACCGTCGCGGAGGCAACTTCGTCAGCCCAATTCGCGACCAGAGCCATTGCGGAGCCTGTTGCTCGTTCGCCACAGTCGCGCTTGTCGAATCGATGGCCTTGATCGAGCACGCGATCCTCACGGACCTCTCCGAAGCCGACCTGCACTTTTGCTCCTCGCATGGTGCAAACTGCCACCATTGGTGGCCGGATAAGGCTTTAGAGCAGGTACAGACCCGTGGTGTCGCCCCGGAGGACTATTTCCCCTACATGTCGGCCTTTCCAAATCCGCCGGTCCGGGGTGCGGACAAGATGTACAGTCCCCGTTGCGCCGCCATTCCCAACCATAGTGCGGTCGCTGCCCGTATTACCTCGTTCGGCTTGGCCAATGCCGCCGTTGAACGAAAGAACTACTTGTCCTCCACCGGGCCCGGCATTACCGTCATCGATGCCTACGAAGATTTCTTCGGTTTCGGAGCTGGCGTCTACCACCACGTAACAGGCGTCCAAATTGGCATCCATATCATTGAGGCAGTGGGCTTTTCCGAGTCCGGCGGCTACTGGATCTGCAAAAATTCCTGGGGTACCGGCTTCGGCGACGGTGGTTTCTTCCGAATTGCCTATGGAGAGTGCAACATCGAGGCATACCCGTTCTGGACTGCCTCGGGCGTGGTCCTCCCGCCTCCGCCGCACGGCTGGCACGCTTGGGAGAGACTCGGCGGCAATCTCACCTCCCGGCCGAACGCCGTCTCCTGGGGCCTGAACCGCATCGACGTTGTGGGTTGCGGCACCGATTCCACATGTCAACATCTGTGGTACGACGGCAACGGCTGGCACGGTTGGGAATCCCTCGGCGGCCGATTCCGCTACGATCCCGCCATTTGCTCCTGGGGCCAAGGACGTTTGGACGCGTTTGGCGTCGGCTTCGATGGAGTGATGTACCACAAGTGGTACGACGGCAACGGCTGGCATGGCTGGGAATCCCTTGGGGGCGCATTCACCTCCGGTGCCGCAGCCGTCTCCTGGGGCCCGAACCGCATCGACCTTTTCGCCCGTGGCCTCGATCAGGCCCTTTATCACCTCTGGTTCGACAACCATGGCTGGCATGGGTGGGAAAACATGGGAAGTTCGCTTACATCCTCCCCGACCGCAGCATCATGGGGCAGTGGTCGGCTTGACGTGTTCGCTCGGGGGGCCGACTCGAACCTAAGGCATTGGTGGTACGACGGCAATGGCTGGGGCCACGAGGGTCTTGCGATCCCGATCTACGGCGACCCGGGTGCCGTCTCCTGGGGCCCGAACCGTATCGACGTCTTTTACCCTGGCTCGCACTCCCAAGCGATGCATGGTTGGTTCGACGGTCATGCCTGGGCTGCCCCGGAGGAACTTGGCAGCGTCCTCTCCTCGGGAGTCGGCGCAGCCTCGTGGGCTCCCGGACGGCTCGACATCGTTGCGCTCGGCGGCGATTCCGGCGTCCAGCACAAATGGTTCTCTTAGCGTTGATATCTAGCACTCCGCCGGTGGTGAACCCGAGGTTGTCACAGACTCGAAAATACGAATCGCCGCCCAAGACCGAAGTCTGGAGCGGCGATTTCATTTTGTACTTGCCGAAAGCCTAAGCGACCGAAAGCCTAAGCAATAGACGGATCGATCCGCTCGGAATCGATGCCCAGTTCGACGATGGCCTTGGCCGCCTTCTTCGCATCGAACTTGCCCTCCCGCGCCAGCCTCGACAACGTCGCCACCACAATCGACGCGGCGTCGTTCTCGAAGTGCTTCCGCAGGTGAACACGGTTGTCGCTACGACCGAAACCGTCGGTGCCCAGAGCCACGAAACGCCCTGAAAGCCAAGGCGCGATCTGGTCCTGAACCACCTTCATGTAGTCGGAAGCAGCGATGATCGGGCCATCCGTAGCGCCCAACACCTGCTTCACGTACGGCACCTTCTCCGGCTCCACCGGATGCAGGCGGTTCCAGCGCTCCACGTGCAACGCCTCCCGGCGCAGTTCGTTGTAGCTGGTCACGCTCCAGACGTCGGCGGCGACGTTGTACTTCTCCGCCAAGATCGCCGCGGCCTTCACCGATTCGTTCAGAATCGACCCGCTGCCCAGCAGTTGAACCTTCGCCTTCGGCTTGGCAACCGCAGACTTCTGGAACAGGTAGAGCCCCTTGAGGATCCCTTCCTCGCAGCCTTCCGGCATTGCGGGTTGGACGTAGTTCTCGTTGTAGAGGGTGATGTAGTAGAACAGGTCCTCGCGGTTCTCGTACATGCGGCGGATGCCGTCGCGCACGATCACAGCGGTTTCGTACCCGTAGGCCGGATCGTAGGACGCCAAGGTCGGGATCGTGCTGGCAAGCAGCAGCGAGTGGCCGTCCTGGTGCTGCAGTCCCTCGCCGGAGAGCGTCGTCCGTCCGGCGGTGCCGCCCAGCAGGAAGCCCTTGCCTCGGGAATCCGCGAACGCCCAAGCCAAGTCGCCGATGCGCTGGAACCCGAACATCGAGTAGTAGATGTAGAACGGGATCGTGTCCACGCCGTAGTTGGCGTAGGCCGTTCCTGCGGCGGTGAATTCCGCCATCGAGCCGCCTTCGGTGATGCCTTCCTCCAACACCTGGCCGTCGGAGGATTCCTTGTAGTACAGGACAATGTCCGAATCGTGCGGTTTGTAAAGCTGGCCCGAGGACGCGTAGATCCCGTAGGCCCGGAACATGGACTCCATGCCGAACGTGCGGGCTTCGTCAGGGACGATCGGGACGATGCGGCGACCGATCTCCGGCACCTTCATCAGCGCCGTCAACAGGCGGACGAACGCCATCGTGGTGGAGGGGTGCGGTTCCTTGGAGCCGCCGCGGAACGGGTCGATGATGTCTGCACTAGGCGCAACCGTCGTCGACGGGGCGGGCTTGCGCGCCGGGAGGAAGCCACCGAGGGCCTCGCGCCGGGACTTCATGTAGCGGATTTCGTCGCTGTCGTCGGAGGGGCGGAACAAGGACAGTTCGCGGGTCACCTCCTCAGGCACCGGAATGTCGAACCGGGCGCAGAAGTATTCGACCATCTTCTCGTTCAGCTTCTTGTTCTGGTGGGCCGGGTTGCGGGACTCGCCCGCCTCGCCCATGCCGTAGCCCTTCACGGTCTGCGCCAGGACGACCGTCGGGCCACCCTTGTGGTCGCAGGCCGCCTTGTAGGCGTTGTAGACCTTGAGCGGGTCATGGCCGCCACGGTGCAGTGCGCCCAACTGGTCGTCGGTCAGGTCCTCGACAAGCTTGGCGGTTTCGGGGTAACGGCCGAAGAATTCCTTGCGGACATACGCGCCGCCCTTGGCCTTGAACGACTGCAATTCGCCGTCCACGCACTCGTTCATCAACTGTAGGAGCTTGCCCGAGTCGTCCTTGGCAAGGAGCGGATCCCAGTCGCTGCCCCAGATGCACTTGATCACGTTCCAGCCGGAACCGCGGAACAGTCCTTCGAGTTCCTGGACGATCTTGCCGTTGCCGCGCACCGGCCCGTCGAGCCGCTGCAGGTTGCAGTTGATGACGAAAACGAGGTTGTCGAGCTTCTCGCGCACCGCCACGCCGATCGCGCCGGTCGACTCGGGCTCGTCCATTTCGCCGTCGCCGAGGAAGGCCCAAACCTTGCGCGGGGTCTTGGCGATCAGGCCACGGCTTTCGAGGTAGCGCATGAAGCGCGCCTGATAGATGGAATTGATGGGACCCAAGCCCATCGAAACGGTCGGGAACTGCCAAAAGTCCGGCATCAGCCACGGGTGCGGATACGAGGACAGGCCCGGGGTGGAGCGCAGTTCGTGGCGGAAGTTGTGGAGATGGTCTTCGCTCAACCGGCCTTCGAGGAAGGCGCGGGAGTAGACACCGGGAGACGCATGTCCTTGAAAATACACGAGATCGCCAGGCTCGCTGCCGCCTGTCTGATTCTGGTACGAGCCGTGGAAGAAGTGGTTGAAACCAACCTCCAGGAGGGTCGCCAAGGAGGCATAGGTGGCAATGTGGCCGCCGATCCCGTCGTCCACCTTGTTCTGGTGGGACACCATGGCCATCGCGTTCCAGCGGACCAGGCTCTTGACCCGGCGCTCGAGGATCCGGTCGCCCGGGTAGGGCACCTCCTTCCAAGTCGGGATGGTGTTGACGTAGTCCGTTGTTGTCTCAAACGGTACGTCGACGCCATTTTGGCGTGCCCGCGACTTCAACTGGTCGAGGAGGAAGTTGGCCCGGTCGGGCCCCGCTCCCTCGACGATCTGGTCAAGTGCCTCCATCCACTCCGCTGTTTCGCGGGGGTCGAGGTCGACCGTGCGTTCGATGAGTTGTCCGTACATGTGGGTAAGCAAACATTATAGTTGATGGGCCAAATTGGACCAGGGACATCGCGGACGGGAGCGGACAGACGGGGCTCCCGGCAGCCGGGACCGGTGCCCGCCGCCTTCCGGCACTCCTTTAGGAAAAATTTATTACAGGCAGTTGTGCGCGACATTGGGTTTTCGCTAAGATTGTGATTCGGAGCTTTATCTTTCAATGACGTGTCCCAAATGCCGGAGCCATACCCTTCGCCGCCGCAAGCGCTCCGGTATTCTACTCCGCCTGTTGAGCCTGGTTGGCCGATGGCCTTACCGTTGCGAGAGTTGCGGGATGGAATTTTTATTGAAGAAGCGTTATGTGCGGGAATCGGCTGTGGACGCCGAAAGCCCAAAGAAGGCTTGAGGGTTCTGGGATGGGCTGTGCGTCATGACTTGCGAGAGACGAGGGAGTCTGACGAGCCATTCTTGCGGGAGATGCTGTTTCTCGCACTGTTCGTTCCTCCCGGTGAGCCCCCGCTGCCGCGATCGGTACTGAACGATCCAAAGATTGCCCAATACGTCGACGGCTGGGGAACCCGCACCCGCGATTCAGGTTGGATTGCCCTCGTCGACAGCGTACCGGTAGGTGCAGTGTGGCTGCGATACTTTCCTATTTCGAGTCCGGGCTACGGATTCGTTGACGAGCGGACGCCGGAATTGAGCGTTGCCGTACTACCCACCCATCGAGGTGGCGGAATCGGCTCGCATCTCATGCCGGCCATGCTTCGGAACGTCCCTGCCGCATCGTTGAGTTGCGACCCGGCCAATCCCTCGTGGCTGCTCTATGTGCGCCTCGGCTTCAAACCGCTGCCGGACGGCCGGACCATGTTGCGCAGGATTAGACCGGTCGTACCTTAAATCTGCTATCCAACTGCTCGAAAACGGTATGTAGCCCGTTGGGCGGTTGCCTCCGCAGCTATCGTCCAGTGAATCGCGGGGCGCGCTTCTCCATGAAGTGGGCCACTCCCTCCCTGAAGTCCTCGCACCCCAAGCTGGCGAACATCTCCTTCTCGGAAAGCCCAAAGGCTTCGTCGAGGGTTTGGCACAGTGCGGACGCGACCTGCTTCTTGATGACGCGCGTCGACCTCGGGCTCACCCCCGCGGCCAGTTCCACGGCATACGCGCGGGCGGCTTCGGCGAAGGCGCCGTCGGGGAGGATACGACTGGCCAGTCCAATCTGGCGGGCCTCGACCGCGTCCACCAAACGGGCCGATAGCAGCATCTCCATCGCGTTCCCCAAGCCCACCAGCCTCGGCAGCATCCAAGCTAGGCCGAACTCGGCGACAAGACCCCGTTTGGCGAACGCGGTCCCGAACTTGGCTGACTCGGCCGCGATCCGGATGTCGGCGAACAGCGCAACCGCCAACCCCAACCCGACAGCGTGTCCGTTGACAGCGGCGATCACCGGCTTTTCAATTTCGGGGACCGGGGCGCGGCGGGAGGCGGGCGAGGTCGCGGCATCGAGGCCCGACTGCACGATGTCCGTCAATAGCGACATGTCGGCCCCGGCGCAGAAACCCCTCCCGGCACCGGTGATCAGAACAACGCGGACGTTGTCGTCGGCGTCGGCGGCAAGCATCGCCTCCCGCACTTCGCGACCCATCTGTGCGGTCCACGCGTTGAGCTTGTCCGGGCGGTTTAGGGTGATGGTGGCGACGTGGTCGGCGATTTCGACAAGGATTTCCATGTCGAGGATTATCTCAGAGCCGGATTACAAGTCCATCAACATCTCCTGGGTAGAATCAATCCATGGCAACGGACATCGCCTTGACTCCGGCGGTCGCGAAACTAAATCAGGTACGGGCGGAGATTGGCAAGGTGATAGTCGGCCAGCAGGACGTGGTCGACGGGGTCCTCATCTGCCTCCTCTCGGGTGGCCATGTGCTGCTCGAAGGCGTCCCTGGCCTCGGAAAAACCACACTTCTGCGCACCTTGTCCCGTGCGCTCAGCCTGCGCTACTCGCGCATCCAATTCACACCGGATCTGATGCCCGCCGACATTGTCGGCAGTTCGATCATGGAGACCGACGACCGGGGCCACAAGGTCCTGAGGTTCCAGCACGGTCCGATTTTCGCCAACTTGGTGCTGGCCGACGAAATCAATCGCGCCACGCCGAAGACGCAATCGGCGTTGCTCGAAGCCATGCAGGAGCGCACCGTCACCAGCGGCAACACGACGCATGAACTGGAATCGCCCTTCCTCGTGATGGCGACCCAGAACCCCATCGAAATGGAAGGCACCTATCCGCTTCCGGAAGCCCAGCTCGACCGCTTCCTGATGAAGATCATCGTGACCTATCCGAGCCGCTCGGAACTGGCCCGCATCGTGGAACGCACCATTTCCCGCGAAGAGATCCACGTGCACTCGGTGCTCGGCCGTGACGAAGTCCTCGAACTGCGCGCCGAGTGCCGCAAGATTCTGGTAGCGCCCCACGTCCAGGACTATGCCGTCCAACTGGTGATGGCAACACAGCCCGACCGCGAGGAGACCCACGCCGAGGCGAAGAAATACTTCCGCTACGGCAGTTCGCCGCGCGGTGCCCAGTCGTTGGTGGAATGCGGCCGCGTGCTCGCCATGATGAAGGGACGCAGCCATTTGGCCGTGGACGACATCAAGCAGATCGCGATTTCCGTACTCCGCCACCGCGTGATTCCGAACTTCGACGCCCACGCCGACGGCAAGACGCCCGATTCGATCCTGGCCGCCATAATCGCCGACATCAAGGCGCAGGCCCCGGCCGCGTAGTCCAGGAGCCCCGCCGTGGCCAATGAACCCCTGCTCGACCGGCGCTTCCTCGAACGCCTCGAACGGCTGACCATCCACTGGCAGCGGTCGTTCAACGGCCTTGTGGGCGGCCACAACCGGTCCCGATTCTCCGGCGGTGGCCAGGAATTCCTCGACCACCGCAACTACCACCAGGGCGACGATCTCCGCGCAGTCAACTGGCGTGCCTTCATGCGGCTCGACAAGATGTTCCTCAAGATGTTCCAAGTGGAACCGCGGGTTCCCGTGCACATCCTGCTGGACACCTCGGAATCGATGTCGGTCGACCCGGCCAAGTTCTACTACGCGCGGAAACTCGCAGCATCATTGAGCTACGTCGGGCTGGTGCGCCTGGACATGATCGAGTTGCTGCCGTTCGCGGGCGAATTGCATAAGGGGCGGACGGTCGGTGGAGGAAGGCAGCGGTTCAGCCCTTTGGCAACGTTCCTCGAGGAACTCACCTCGGGAGGCAGCACCAATTTCATGAAGGTGTCGCGCCAGTTCCTCAACGAGTTTCCCCAGCGCGGCCTGGTGATCATCATTTCCGACTTCCTGGGCGAAGAGAACTACGAGAAGGCCATCCAGTTCCTCGCCGACGCGGGCAACGAGCTGTGCCTGATCCAACTCTGGACCGACGACGAGCGATCGCCGTCGTGGTCCGGCGAATACGACCTGGTGGAGGCCGAGACCAACGCCAAGCTCCACATCCATGTGGATTCGGACGCCAAGAGGCGCTACACGGAGGAGTTCGACAAGCACGCCGCCGCCATCCGGACCTTGGCGCTGAGGAATTCCGGACGTTACGCGGGGATCCCCACCTCGATGCCGCTTGACGACGCCATCTTCGTGGAGTTGGTGCGGACACGGAGCATCGCCTAAATGGAACTGCTGAATCTCACTCTCGGGCAGTTCCTGATCACCTTCGGAGGGGTCGCGGCGGTAGCAGTGGCTTTGTATTTGCTTGACCGGACAAAGAAGCGGCACGTGGTTTCGACGCTGCGCTTCTGGGTGACTCCGGGCCAACCCGCTCCCGTTTCGCGCAACCGGCGGATCCAGCAAAAAGTGTCTTTTCTGATGCAGTTGCTGGGCATGCTCTTGCTGATGCTGGCCATCGCGGAGTTCCAGTTCGGCGGCGGCTTCAGCAAGCGGCGCGACCATGTCCTAGTCTTGGACTCAAGCGCCTGGATGTCGGCCGCGTTGCCCGGCGGTGCCAAGGGCACCACGCTGATGGACGCCGCCCGCGCCAACGCCCTCGGTTGGCTGCGAGCGGTTCCCCCGACAGACCGGGTCCTCGTGGTCCGGGCCGATGGCCTTGCGACCCCGGTAACGGCGTGGGAAGTCGACCACCGCAAGATCCTGCGGGCGATCTTGGAAACGACGCCCGGCTCGACGGCTTTGAATTTGTCACAGAACCTCGAGTTCGCGCGCGACATGCAGCGGCGCAGCGGGGCTGAATCGGGCGAGATCGTTTACTCGGGTCCGGGGCGGATTTCGGCACGCGAGGCCACCAGCCCCAACCTGCCCGAGATGCCCGCGTTCCGGGTCCTCAATGTGGACGACGCCGTTGAGAATTGCGGCATCCGGTCGGTGGGCGCGCGGCATTCCGAAAGCAAGCAGGGCGTCTGGGAAGTGCTGGTGCGCGCGCGGAATTACGGACGCCGTACCCGGACCGTCAGCATTACATTAAATTACGGACACGCCCCGCAGGGCAACCACACCTTGGACTTGCCCCCCGGCGAGGACAAGGAAACTCTGTTCGAGGTCAATAGTCGAGCGGCGGGCATTCTGGAGGCCCGTTTGTATCTACAAGGGTCGCCGGGCGACGGCTTCGCGGCGGACAACTATGCGTCCCTGGAGTTGCCGGAACAGCGGACCCTGCACGTGGTCGTATACACCGACCAGCCCGCGGCGTTGAAGCCTGCGCTCGAGTCCGATCCACGGGTGCGCGCCGAATACCGCCCCAAGAGCGCCTACACGCCGGACAATGACGGTCTCGTCGTGCTGGACCGCTTCCGTCCTGAAACCGCCCCCAAGGGGAAGGCGTTCTGGATCGATCCGCCGTCCGACCGTTCCCCGATCACGGTTAAAGAGCGCGTGGAGCATCCGGAAGGCCTGCGCTGGGTCCCCGACCAACCGTTGACCCAGGGTCTGCGGGCCCGCAACAGCCAGATTGAATCGACCTCGGTGCTGCAGACGCAGTCCGACGACATCCGCGTGGCCGAAATCGACCAGGGGGCGGTGATGATGGCCCGTGGCGACACCTTGGTGGCTGGCTTCAACCCGTTCGCCGGGTCGATGCGGTACGAATTATCGGTGCCGATCCTCGTGGGCAACATCCTTCGCTGGGCGTCTTTGGACACGTTCCGCGACATCGACGTTGGTACGCAGTCGGCGGGAGCAGTTTCATCGCCTCTGCCCACAACCGTGGACCGGAAGTCGGTGAAGGTGCTGACCGAGACCGGCACCATCCTCCCCTTCAACATCCGCGACCGGGCCGTCCAGTTCTTCGCGGGCGAGCCGACCCGGGTGCGGGTGCTTTCGGGCACCGCCGAGCGGGTCTATTCCTTGACCTTGCCTGAGATGTGGGATGCGAAGTGGACCACCCCCAAAGATGCGCGCCGCGGCATTCCGGCGTGGAACGACACGCTCCGCCGCAACCAGATCTTGTGGCCGTGGCTCGCGATCCTCGGAATCGGCCTGTTGGTCGCCGAGTGGGTGCTGTACGGTAGCTACCGGCTCAGCCGCCTGCACGTGGTGGCTCGAAGGGAGGAGGCTGCATGACATTCGAACGTCTTTGGGCGCTGTTGCTGCTGCCCCTGCCGTTGGGCTGGCTGGCATGGGAGTGGCGTCGGCAGGTGCACCGCGCACCGTTGTTGATGAAGACGGGCATGATCGTGGCCTTGATTCTGGCCTTGGCCGAGCCGGTCTGGGAGACGCGGGACCGCAAAGTGGCGCTAGCAGCGCTGGTCGACACCTCGGCCTCCATGACTGACGCCGATTTGGAGCGCCAGTCAGGCATTTTACGGCGGCTCGATTCCGAGAAGGGCTCGAACCGGCTCGATGTGATCCCGTTCGCCCGCACCCCGAGGGAGCTGTCGCCCCAGGAGACCGGATTCCGGCTCGCCCGGACTACAGGCGCGCCGGGTCGGTCGACGAATCTGGAGTCGCCGTTGCGCGCGGCGTTGGCGTCGCTACCGGCCGGCATGATCCACCGCGTGGTGCTGCTCTCCGACGGCAATGAAAACGACGGTGCCGTCACCCGCGCCGCATGGCAGGCCCAGCAGTTGGGAGTGCCCATCGACACCATCGCACTTGCCGGACGTCCCCAGCCACGGCTGCAGACCCAAGCGGTCGGCATTCCCGGCGCGGTCTTCACGGGTGAAAAGTTCCCGGTCGATTTGACAATCTATTCGCCTTCCGCCGTCGAGGCAACCGTCGAGTTGGCAGCCGAGGGCAAGACCATCGGCACCCACAAGGTCGGCCTGCAGGCGGGCGAGAACCGTGTGCGCATCCGCACCAGCCTGAACGCGGCAGGAGCCATCGACCTGAGCGGCAAGCTTTTCGCGGAAGGCATGGGCGAATCGCGTTTTGAGAACACCGTTTCCGTGCGGCGTCCCAAGGTGGTCTGGGTTTCCGACGACCCCTCCGGCACCGAGGAGCACATCGCCGCAGTGTTGGCGGCCAACAAGTTCGAGTTCGTGGAATCGAAATACCTGCCGGCGAACCTCGACGACGCCCAATTGGTGGTGTTCAACAACGACGACATGGAGCGCCTGACGTGGCGCGACAAGCAGCGAGTGGAAGATTTTGTCCAGCGCGGCGGCGGCGCGTTGTGGATCGCGGGCGAGCACAACGCCTACGTGGACCACAAGGGCCTGCCCGAGGATCCGCTGGAACGCACCTTCCCGGCGAAACTGGCCCCGCCCCGCACGCCCGAAGGCACGACGGTAGTGCTGATCATCGACAAATCGTCGTCGATGGAGGGCAAGAAGATCGAGCTGGCGCGGTCGGCGGCGGTCGGCGTGGTGGACAATCTGCGTCCCGAGGACCGGGTGGGAGTCCTGATGTTCGACAACTCCTTCCAGTGGGCCGTGCCGATCCGGAAGGCCGAGGACAAGCCGTTGATTAAGCGCCTGATCGCGGGCATCACGCCCGACGGCGGTACCCAGATCGCCCCGGCGCTGAACGAGGCATACCGGCGCATCGTGCTGCAGAATTCCACCTATAAGCACATCGTGCTGCTGACGGACGGCATTTCGGAGGAGGGCGACAGCATGACGCTCTCGCGCGAGGCCGTGAACAACAAGGTCACCATTTCGACTGTCGGACTGGGTCAGGACGTCAACCGGGCGTACTTGGAGCGCATCGCCACCAACGCCAAGGGCAAGTCGTACTTCCTCAACGAGCCCAGCGGCCTCGAACAGATCCTGCTGAAGGACGTGAAGGAACATACGGGGACCACGGCGATCGAGAAAGCGATCTCGGCGGTGGTGAAGCACCCGTCGGACTTGCTGGACAAGGTGGAAATGGCGTCCGCCCCGCCGCTACAGGGCTATGTGCGCTTCGACCTCAAGCCGACGGCGGACTCGATCCTGGAAGTCGACGAAAAGGATCCGCTGCTGGTGCGCTGGCAGTACGGGCTGGGCCGGGCGGCGGTGTTCGCGTCGGATGCCAAAAGCCGATGGGCGGCGAGTTGGGTCACGTGGAACGGGTTCGACCGGCTGTGGACGAATATCTTCCGCGACCTGCTGCCGCACGGCAACGAGAGCGAGGCGACGTCGCGGTACGACGCGGCCAACGAGGAGTTGGTGGTCGAGTACCACCTGTCGAATCTGGCAGCGGAACCGGCCACCGTGCCGGATCTATACGTGATCGGGCCGGGCGAGTTCAAGAAGCCGCTCGAGGTATCGCGGGTGTCGCCGGGGACGTATCGGGGACGGGCGCGGATCGGGTCCTTGGAGGGGTTGTTCCGGGTGAGACCGCTGGTGGAATCGCGGGCCTTCCCAGAGGTTGGATTGTATCGGCAGGAGTCCGAGCTGTCGGACTACGGGTCCAACGAGGTCCTGTTGCAGTCGATTGCCGCCGCGACTGGAGGACGGTTCAATCCACCGGTGAGCGGACTGTTCGACAACGGCGGGCGGTATATCGATTCGTCGCTACGGCTCTGGCCGGTGTTGCTTGTGCTGGCGTTGCTGTTGAACCTGGCGGAATTGGTGATGCGGAAGTGGCGGGGGATTGTGGAGAGTTTCCGGGGCGAGCGCTTGGGGCGGAAACTGGCGGTTTAAGTTACAACGGGTGTGCAAGCTCAATCGGCAAACGCGCTGACCTAACGGAAAGGAAGGCTAGTCTTTCGTCGCGCACACCCGCGAACTCGATTTGTCATCCTACGGCGATCTCACAATCGTAGTGCCCGACATTACACCTTGGCCGCCTTCAACGCCGCCAACACCCGTTCGGCCCGGAACGGTACGCGGCGAATGCGTACACCGGTGGCATCGAAAATCGCATTACCCACAGCCGCCAACATCGGCTTCAACGACCCCTCGCCCGCGCCGTAGGGCGCCAGGTCGGGACGATTCGGATTCGGGTCCCCGTTCACGAGCACGATTTCGATCTTCTCGGGCACATCGGCATGTCGGAGGGTTGGATGCGAGAACCAGTCGCGACTGGTCACCTTTTCGGTGTCGAAGCGCACTTCTTCGTACAGCGCCCGGCTCAAGCCATGCAGCGCGCCGCATTCCACGGTGTAACGCAGGTTGTCGGGATTGACCACAAAACCGCAGTCATGGGCGCAGACTAGCCGCTTCACCCACACGTGCCCGGTTTCGCGGTTCACCTCGACCTCGGCCACCAGTGCCGCGATGGTCTGGCCGCGGAACGAGTAGGCAATTCCCCGCCCCGTCAGAACCTTCCCGTTTCCGAGCCGGTTGGGCGATGGGCGGCGATCCCATCCGAACTTGTTGGCTGCGGCCTTCAGGACCGCCAGCGACCGCGCCCGGCGGTACCCGCTGTCATCGCTGGCCCGTGCCTCGACCAGCTTCAACCGGAACTCCAGCGCGTCCACGTTCGCCGCCGCGGCTAGCTCGTCGATGAACGATTCCGACGCGAAGATCGACTGTGGCCCGTTGGGGTCGCGCAGGTTCCCAGTGCGCAGCGGAGTCTCCCAGATCGCGGGCAACGCGACGACATCGCCCGTCATGCGCCGATTCGGAATCCCGTACATGTCCGAAGGCGTCGCGGAGGTGCCAGCGGCCGGGGTTGCGGGTCGGCGACCCATCAGTTGCGCGACCAGCACTGTCTCCGGCTCGTTGTAACCGACGTGGTTGTGGTCGCAGGAACGCGCATGGTACTCGTAGCCGACCAACTGCCCTTGGGCATCCAGCGCGCCCCGCAGTTTGACCACGAACGCGGGACTTTTGGTGTCCCAAGCGGTTTCCTCGTCGCGCATCCACTGGACGCGGACGGGACGGCCCAGTTCGCGGGCGATCCAAGCCGCCTCGCAGGCCGCGTCCTCAGCCGCCGTGCGCCCGAATCCTTGCGGACCCTGCATCCAGACTACCCGTACGGTGTCCTGGGGCATGCCGAGGAAGGTTGCGACGCAACGGCGCATCCCGTAGGACTTCATGTCATTGGAATACACCGTCATCTGGCCATTTGAGGGGTCGGCGATGGCGTGGGCGGGTCCGAAGGCGGTGTGGCCTTGGAATGGCACCTGGTACTCGGCTTCGATGGTCTTTGCGGCACCCGCAAACGCGGTCTCAGTGTTGCCGACAACGTCGCCCGGGGTTGCCTGGGACACGGAGGTGGCCTTCGCAGCCCTCATGTAGCGGAACAGGTCGTCCGACGCGGGGAAAGGGGCGGTGGCGGGTTTCTCCCAGGTGGTTTTCAGTTGGCGGGAGGCTTGGACCGCTTGCTCCTCGCGCTCGCAGACAACCGCGACATAATTGCCCTTGCTCATCACCTTGATCAGGCCGGGCACATTTTTCACCGACGATTCGTCGATACCTGTAAGCTTCGCGCATGCATAGGGCGGCTTGACGTTGCGGGCGTGGACCATGCCCGGGAGCTTCACATCGGCGGCCCATTTCGTGGTGCCATCGACTTTGCCCGGAATATCGTCGCGAAGCACGGAGTGGCCGGAGGCTTTCAGTTCCTGGACGGTCTTTGTCTTCGCCTTGCCCGTCACGTTGAAGGCTGTGTCGCCGGTGAGGCTGATATTGAACTTCTTACCCCCGATCAGTTCGCCGTACGTGACGTGTTTCGAGCCGTCGCCCTTTACCGAAACCACGGCGTCGTTGACCGTCAGTTGGTCCAGCGGAACACCGAAGCGCGTCGCCGCCATCTCCAGGAGCACCCGGCCCGCTTCCGCTGCCACCCGGCGCATGGGCCATGAATCCCGTTCCATCGCGGTCGACCCGCCGGAACCGATCTGGTCCACGGTGATGTCCGTACTGCCCATGATGCAGGTGGTCTTTTCGAAGGCGATGTCGAGCTCGTCCGACATCAGCTGGCGAAAACTGGTGCCGGTGCCCTGGCCTGGGTCGGTCTTGCCGACATAGAACGTGGCAGTATTGTCGGGGTGGATCACGATCCAGGAATCGAGTTTCCGTGGGTCGACCAAGGGATACGGGCCGGGGGCGGTTTGCGCATCGGCAGCTTGGCCAAAAGCCCCGAAGCTCACGGCCAGCAACCCGGCGCTCTTCAGAAAACCGCGGCGGTGCACCGCAAGCGCAGCCTCGATGTGTTCAGGAATTCTCATGCTGCCACCTTCCCTGCAGTCTTGCTGGACGCCTTCTTGATGGCCGACTGGATGCGGTTGTAACTCATGCAGCGGCAGAGGGTACCGTTCATGCCTTCGCGGATCTGCGCATCTGTCGGGTGCGGATTCTTGTCGAGCATCGCTTTGGCCGTCATGATCTGCCCGTTCTGGCAGAAACCGCACTGTGGGACCTGCTCGTCGATCCACGCCTGTTGCAGTGGGTGCAGTTGGCCGTTGTGGGCCAGCCCTTCGAGGGTGGTGATTTCACTCTTGACCGAAGATGTGGGGGTGACGCACGAGCGTACGGCGGTCCCGTTGATGATCACCGTACAGGCACCGCATTGCCCCAGGCCGCAGCCGAACTTGGGTCCGTGCAGGTCGAGGTCGTTCCGCAGCACGTAGAGGAGCGGCGTGGAGGGGTCGACTTCCACTGTATGTGGACTGCCGTTCACCTTGAGGTTGATCTTGGCCATTACCCCCAAGCGTATCATCGGACGAATCCGGCAGTTTCGTAGCAACGGTACTCCCAGTGCCCTACCCATATAATGGTCAGGTCATGCGCCGCAGCCTCGCGTCCTTAATCGTTTCCGCCGTAGTCGTTTCCGCGATGGTCCTGGCCCCGTTGGTCCTCCATGCCCAGCGCGACATCCCGCCCGGCTCGCTCAACAAGCCCGAGCGCCTCGAATGGTTCCGCGACCAGGGCTTCGGCCTCTTCATCCACTGGTCGGTCGATTCGCAGACAGGCGTCGTGATTTCGCACTCGCTCGCCGGGGCCGACGCAGCCTACACACGCCGCTTCTTCGAGGACCTGCCGAAAACCTTCAACCCCCGCAAATTCGAGCCCAACGACTGGGCTGGATTGGCCAAGCTGGCCGGAATCAAGTACGCCGTCCTCACCACCAAGCACCACTCCGGCTTCGCGATGTGGGACACCAAGACCAATGACTTCGGCATCATGCATACGCCGTACAAGCATGATCTGACCAAGGGCGTCCTGGACGCCTTCCGCGCCCAGGGCATCGCCGCAGGGGTCTACTTCTCGCCCGACGATTTCTGGTGGCTGTGGAAGCACAACATCGATATCCAGCGCGGAATTCCCGCCGTCCAGCCGCGCAACAACCCCGGTCTGATGGATCTGGACCTGGCCCAGGTGCGCGAACTGATGACGAACTACGGCAAAATCGACGTGGTCTTCTTCGATGGCGAGCCCGAACGGCTTCGCGACCTCGCGTGGCAGTTGCAGCCGGACACCATCGTGACGCGCGGGGCCATCCAGACGCCGGAACTTTACGTCCCGGGGCTGCCGCTCGAAGGCGCCTGGGAGGCCAATTTCACCATGGGCACCGCGTGGCAGTACCAGCCGCAGAACGAGGCTTACAAGACCGGCGGCCAGGTCATCGACATCCTGGTGGAAACGCGCGCCAAGGGCGGCAACCTGCTGCTCAACATCGGTCCGAAACCGGACGGGGAACTGCCGATCGAGCAAGAGGAGCGGCTTCGAGAGGTCGCGCTCTGGATGCAGGTCAATCAGGAGTGCATCTACGGCGTACGGCCGTGGGTGGTGACAAACGAGCAGAATGTCTGGTTCACGAAGGCCAAGGACGAGGATACGGTCTATGTCATCGTCAAGCAGGAACCCCGTTGGGTGCGCGGGCAGTGGCGCGATTTCGTGCTGAAGAGCTTGCAAGCGTCACCCGATTCCGTGGTCACCGTGCTGGGGCAGAACGGGCGCGTGCTCGAGTACCGGCCCGAGGTGAACCCCGCGCCGTCGCTCAAGCAGGAGGCCGACGGTCTGCATGTCCGCGCCATGTTCACGCACCGGCTGCAGGACAACAGCAAGTGGCCGAATCCGATTGTCCTCAAGATCACCAAGGTGAAACCGGCCTTCACGCCGCCGAAGCTGCTGACGAAGGGCGCAAAATTTGACGCTGCCAGCAAGACCGCCACCTTGAACGGCACGTTGCAGGACATGGGCATGGCCTCGAAGCTGGAGGTCGGCTTCGAATACCGGAGCATTGTTGGGCTCGATGCCAGCGACCGCTCGATTCCATGGCAGAAGGGCCCGTCGACGACCCTGAGCGCTCCCGGCGACTTCTCGCTGAAGCTGCCCGGACTCAATGCGGACGGCGTCTACGAGTACCGGGCCTACGTGAAGCATCCGCTGCTGACGATCTTCGGGGCCGACAACCGGCTGCCAATGAAATAGGAAACACTACCATGAAATTGCTTCTCATCGCGGTCCTTGCCGCCGCCTCGCTCTCCGCCCAGGACGCCACGATCCATCGCGAAAACATCGAGTGGACCGATGTCTGGTTCCCGAATACCAATAACCACGACCTGCCGCGGGTGTTGCTGGTCGGCGATTCCATCACGCGCGCCTATTTCACCGCAGTGGAGGAAAAGCTGAAGGGGAAGGCGCACGTGGCGCGGATCGCGACCTCGAAAGCTGTGGGCGACCCCGCGCTGCTGACGGAAATCGCGGCGTTCCTGCCGGAGGCGAAATTCGACGTGGTCCATTTCAATGTCGGCATGCACGGCTGGGACTACACGGAGGACGACTATCGGAAGCACTTCCCTGCCTTGGTCGCAACGATCCGCAAGCATGCGCCGGGCGCGAAGCTGGTGTGGGCAACCACGACGCCGGTGCGCAAGGACCGCGAAAAAGGCGCAACCAATGCCCGCATCCAGACTCGCAACGCCATCGTGAAGGAACTGGCGGCGGCAGAAAAGATTCCGGTGGACGACTTGCACGCGGTCATCGCGGCACACGTGGAGATGCACTCGGACGACGTCCACTTCAACAAGGACGGCAGCGCGCTGCTGGCGGAAAGTGTGGCGGCCGAGGTTGTGAAGCTGCTGCCCGCCAAATAAGCGCGACCCGCGGCCCATTTCGTTCTCGGAATTCGCTAACCTAGTTTGAAAGCTATGTTCCGGGTCTCTTGTAATGCTGCAATCGCTCTAGCGATCTTCCTGTGCTCAGCCGCGGTCTCCACCGCCGCCGACCAGCGGGAGTTCCGCGACAGTGCCGACGCCATTGAGGCGGCCAACCAAGCGCTGTCAAAGATGCGGTCGAGCCAGCAGTGCATGAACACTGCGTCGGAGGAGAATACAGCGAACGATCCGGCCTTACTGAAGGCACTCAACTTAGCCCTCCGACTGTACAAGGAGAAGGAGCGCGCGCTTTCGGAACTCCACAAGGGTGCCTATTGCAGCAAGTGCAACCGGACGGCTTCGGAGATTGAGCAGCAGGAAAAGACGTCGTTTGCCGACCACATCCAGCGGGTAAAGGGCCGGGTCATCCCGGCTCCTCCCGATGTCTGCGAGAAAAAGGCGCAGGAGTATGACAGCAAGATCGCGGACGCCAAAAAGGACATCCGCAGTATGGAGAACCGGCGCGCCGAACTGACCAACAGGTTCAACCAATGCGCGGGGGACATGGCCACCGCGAAACGGGACAGCGAATTGGCGCGATCGAGCGCGGCCTACCTTTCCGTCCAAGAGAAGTACGCCGCCGACCGGGAACGGTTCAAGAAGGAGCAGGAAGCCCGGTTCCTGGCGTGGGAGGCGGAGCAGAAGCGTCGCGCCGCAGCAGCGGAAGAAGCAGCCCTTCTCGCTCAGCAAAAGGACGCAGAGAAGCGGCAGCAGTTGGCGGAGGCCGCGAAGCAGGCAGCCATCGAGCGTCGACGCCAGGCCGATCTGCTTCGCGACCTCCTGACAGCGATGAACGCTCCGCCGCCTGTCCTTGCACCGCCGCCCTCGCTGCCAACCTTTGAAACGGAACCTACGGACACGGCGCCTGACTCCGTGGCACCTTACTGGAAACAGACGTTCGACGGCTATCTTCAGGAAGGCCGCGAGAAGGTTGCCGCAGCGATCTCGGCGGCCAGGCAGGCGCGCAGCCAGATTCGGGACGCGGGTCGGGAACTGCTTGGCTTGAAACGGGCGGAACCCCGGGGGCCAGACGGAGCGAAGTCTGTGGAAGAGCTGCAGGACGACCTTTTTCGCGGGGCCATTCCCATGTTCGGTCCGTCCGGGTCGCCGTGGTTCAACGCCTACAACCAGTACATCTCGCGCATCCGGGTCGTCAACCGGTTCAACGATTTCTTCAGCAAGGCGATGGAGGAGTTCGACAATCCGGAGGAAGACAAATGAGCAGCCGACTCTGTATCGCGCTCCTCGTGGCAATGACCGCCTTCGCGCAACAGCCGGTCGCGCCCAAGGTGCCCGCCAGCGCGGCCCAACCCAGGCTTAGCCCCACGGCCCGGCGCGCGAGGGATCAATATGCCAAGGTCCTGAAGGCGTTCGATCCGCAAAAAGGAGTGTTGCCTTTGCGCACTGCCCTGCTGGACGTGATCGAAATCGATCCGCAGTTTGCAGATCCCTTCAGGACGCTGGCCGCCATCGACGAGCAGTTGGAGAACTACGCCACCGCCGCCGACTGGCTGGCGCGGGCCGTGGCTGCGGAGACTGATTCCGCCGTGGTTGAATCCACCAAGACGAGAATCGAACTCCTTCGGAAAGCTGGGGATGAGAAGGGCGACGGTCCAGCCCGTCGTCAGGTGCGGTTTGACAGGACGCTCGACGCCGCCCGCCACTACTACCGGGACGGGCGCATGGCCGAGGCCATCCAAGCGTCCGCCGCCGCCAGCCACCTCGCGCCGGAACGGTGGGAACCCTATGCCATTACCGCGGCGTGCATGGCGGAAACGGGGGAGGACGACGCCTACCGGCTCTTTCGCGCCAAGGCCGGGGCTTCGGCGAAGGGGCCGGACCAGGACCGGCTGACGGCCTTTTTCCAACGGGCGGACGATGCTCTGGCCGGTCGAAAGCAATCGACTGCGGAACCAACTCCGGCGTCGCCAGCGCCGATCGCTGTCCCCGCCTCCCCGGTGTCACAGGCGGCAAAGGCTCCGTCCGCTCCAAGCACCGGCACCGTAATCGTTCGGTCCACTACACCCGGGCTGGCCGTAGTGGTCGACGGTGGCGATAGAACCGAAAAGACGCCCGCCATGCTTGCCCTATCGGCGGGAAAACACAGTGTGGGGATCCGTGTGGAAGGACAAACAGGGTTGAAGGACGTGGTGGTTGTAGCTGGCGAGATTCTGACTGTGAACTTTACCGTGGGGGAAAAGTAATGCTGGGCCGTATTTTTGTTCTCTTGTTGCTCCCTGGCGTCGGCATGCTGGCACAGACGCCTCCTGCGGCCAAGCCGGTGGTCCGCGACCCAAGACAATCGAAAGTGTCGGCTATGATTCACGACATCGTGGAGAAATGGAACCGCGACCACGACGCGGCGTCGGCCATCCATGCCCTGATGGCCGTCCGCGAAATCAACCCGAAGAGCGGACTGACTTTTTACAATCTCGGGATTGTCGCCGAATACAAGCAGGACTGGGCGTCCGCTGCCACTTGGTTCGGCTCAGCGATCTCCCTGGCTCCAGCCGGTGCCGCATGGTTGCCCAATGCCAAGGCCAAGGCGGCTTGGATACAGGCTCTCATCGACGAACGTGACCCCGGCAAGCGGGCAATGATGATGGTGCGCCGACGGGTCCAAGAAGCGATGGGGTTGATCCTCGAGGGACGTGCCGTGGAGGGTGCGGCCGCCGCCCAGTTGGCCTCCGGCATGGATGGCGCAGGATGGGAGGCAACAGCGTTGGCCGGAGCCAGCCTTGCGCAGCTAGGCTCGGTAGCCGACGCCGCTGCGTTGTTCCGGAAGGCTGCCACGACGGCTCCCCCAGTCGACGCGAAGGAATTGAAGAGCGCGGCGGAACGACTCGAAAAGGAAGTCCAGTTGAATACGCTCTTGGCCTCGGCGCGCGCCGAGGCGGCCAAACCGGTGTCGGACGCCACCCTTCTCGCACAGGCAAAACACTTCGAGGCTGCGTGGAAGCTGTTCCCGGAGTTGGAGGAATGGGGTGTCGCCGCGTCAGGTGCCTATTTGGAAGCCTCCGCCGAGCCGCACGGGCGAGAGATAGCAGTGGCACTCGAAGCGTCCCGCAATCCCCTTACGGTCCAACGAGCTAAAGAGATCCGTCTGCAGTACGACCGGCTGGCGTTCGAGGCAACTTCCCGCGCAGCAGGGTCGATGCAGCCACCGCAGTTCCGAACACAATCGACCACGGACCTTGTGGCCGAGCTCGGAGCAGCCGAGTCGGCCGCCGATGGGGAGTTGCGCGCGGCACTCGACGCGGGCCGACAGCAACAGGAGAAGGATGCGGATGCCCGTCGTAAACTGGCCGACTTGGAGACGGAGATCGAGGCTGCGGAGGAAGACGCCCGCAGCAACGCCCAGTTGGCACGGCAGTCGGCTGGAAACGCACAGGATTTGGCGAACCAGAGCACCGCAATGGCATCGCAGGGGAACCTGGGCGGGTCGATCGGCGGGTTGATCGGCGCGATCGGGTCCGCCTCGATCAAGAAGGACGCCGAAAAATACCAGAAGTTGGCCGCTGCCGCGAGCGCCAAAGCGCGGGACCTGCGGAAAAAAGCCAACAGCTTGGCGGCGGAGCTTGGGGATCCCGCGCCTGGCCAAGGCGGCGGCGATGTTTCCGAGGCGAATTCGGAGTCTGGCGGGACCAGGAGTTCCCCCGGATTTGCCGAGACCCTGCGCGGGGAACTCGACCGCCGCATGGGCACCGGCGCGGCAAGCGCCGGGGGCGGCGTCAACAATGAATATGGCGGCGCCAACCGCTCCAATGCGGGCTGTGCGAGCTGCGGAAACAGCCCCCGCGTGGTGCAACTGACGGCGCAGTGCAAGAACGGCTCGATGTCGGCCTGTTACTTGGCCGCGGCTGAACTCTGCCAGTGCAATTTGAACAACGGCGGATGCGGTACTTCGGCCTCGGCGCTGCAACAATGCGTCAGTCAAAATACGGCCAGCGCCCAGCAACTCCGGCGTTAGAATCCGGGCTCACTCCCCCGATTTCAAATAAGACCAGCCGTCTTCCTGCTTCCGTACAACCTCAGCCGCGCCGGAATCGACCTGCCCGGCGAACGGCAGCAGATCCGCGGTGGTCACCTTGTGCTTGCGCATGGAATTCTGGCACGCCATGAGCTTCACGCCCGTGTCGCTAAGGGTTTTCAGCTGTTCGGCGGCTGGCGTTTTGGCGGTCACGATCAGGTCGAGGCCCTTGCCGAAGCACACCACCTCGACATCGAGCGGCTCCGACCCGAAGGCCTTGCGCATGTTTTCGATATTGCCCATCACTTGATCCCAAGTGTCGGGGCCTGTGTTGACCTCGAAAACCACCCGATGCCTTTTGGTCTTTGTGGCTTGTGGCACGGCGGCCAGTGCCAGAACCAGAGCGAGTCCAACCGCCGCCAAAATTGCTTTTCTCATGCCTAACCTCATTTCGCAAACCGTTTGAAAAAGCTGTCGTCGTTCCAATGCGGACGTGCCGGATCGTCCGCCACGCGCCGCATCAAGCCGAAGATGATCCGATCAAACTTCGCGGCTGACTCGGCGTCCACAGGCTGGTTCAAGTCGTCCGCCGGTTTGTGGTAGATGTTCTTAACCCATTCGAGGCGTGTCTTCTCCTCTGGCGAGCCGAATTCGTAGCCGAACTTGAAGGCCAGCGCCGGAATGCCGCGCTTGATGAAGCTGTACTGGTCGCTACGGATGAAGCGGTTTTGTTCCGGCTCGCGGTCCGTCTGGACGTCGACGCCTTCCTCCTTGGCCGCCAGCCGGACTACGTCGCCAAGAGACGATTCCGCCAGCCCCTGGACCTCCAGCACCTTCAGCTTGTAGAGGGGGAGGAACATGTCGAGGTTGATGTCCGCGACGATCTGTTTCGGGGAAATCTCCTTGCCGCCGATGCCGGTCGGGTGCGCCGAAAAGTACCAAGACCCCAACTCTCCCTTCTCCTCGGCAGTCACGGTCACGAAGATCAGGGACCGCTTCGGCTTCACGCCGGAATCGTGGAACAGGCGCGCCACTTCCAGTACGCTGGCGACGCCGGACGCGTTGTCCATGGCCCCGTTATAGAGGGCGTCACCGTTCACGGGCCTGCCGATGCCGAGGTGATCCAAATGGCAGGAGAAGACTACGTACTCGTCCTTCAGCTTGGGGTCGGACCCCGGCAGGACGGCGACGACGTTCGGCGCTTCAACGGAGCCGGAGGTGAAAGCCGACTTGGCCCGCAGTTGGACTGACAGGTTAAAGCCTTTCAGCGGCTCGTTGGCCGCGGCGGCCTTCAGGATTTCGTCGTAAGTGTGCCCGGAACCGGCGAAGAATTTCTCGCCACCTCCGCGCGCAATCGTTACGGCAACTTGCAGCCCGCCAGTTTCCCGCAGGTCCGGCGCGGCAAGCACGAACGATGGTTGGGCGGCAGGGGCCCCACCGCGTCCACCCCGTCCACCGCGGCCGGCAGCAGGCGTGTCCCCGCCGGGCGTCGGAATCGGCACGCGCGGATTGGCGATGGTCGCAATCCCAATCGCGCCTGCGCGCTTCAGGGTCGCCCAGCGCTCGCCGCCCGAGGAATAGTGCGACTTCACATTGCCGGAGACTTGGGCTGGACCGGGGGCGTTGACGTAGACCGCAATCTTGCCCTTGAGGTCCAAGCCTGCCAGGTCGTCGTAGTTGGCCTCGGGAATCTTGAGTCCGTAGCCTACGAAGACCGTGGGCGCGGTGATTTCCCCGGCCTTGTCGCCCCGTGCGCTCAGAGTGGCTTCCTGACCTGGGACGAGTGCCTCGACCCTGTCGCCTTGGACCAACGCAAGCCCCGACTCGGCCTCGACCAAGGCGCGCGTTTCGAACTTGACGGGCTGTTCATAGCCCGACACGCCGCCCGGTTTCAGGCCCAGGCGCTCGAATTGCCCGGCGACGTAGGCTGCAGCCTTGCGGTACCCTTCGGTACCCGCGGCACGACCTTCCAACTTGTCGTCGGCCAGGAATTGGATGTGCGACCACCAAAGTTTGCCCTCCGCCGCGTAGTCCACGGCGGCGAAAAGGGAGATGGCGGATAGCGAGAGAGCGGTGATGGATTTGCGGATCGTCATACTCGGCTGATCCTAAATAGATACCATGGCGCGGTTCCGGCCAACCCGTGTGTGCGCTTTTGGACCACTCTGCCAGGTTGGGGAGGTTGACAAAAGGAACGAAATACGAGATGATCCCTCGGTGCCCGATCTTAAACTCCAACTTGGAACAACCGCCATTGACCTGAACGCGACCGGCGATTTGGTGAACAACCTGCAGCCCGGAACAGCCGGTTTAGTCCAGTTGGCAGCGAGACTTGCTCCACTGGCGACCAAGACACTCGCCGAAGTCGACGAAACAGCCTTGGTTTCTGGATTCAATTTGGACCAGGAAGGCCGTTGGATCCCAGGGGGATCCACTATAACGCTCTCCGTCAAACCGGCCGTGGGCGGAACCATCACGATCAAGAAGAGCGGCGAGGTCTTCAGCTATGCTCCGGGCGACGATCCGACCAATCGTGTTTCGGTGACGGTCCCGGCTGGCCGAGTCTACATCGGGATCATCCTGAACGCCGGGCTCTCCGTTGCCGGCTCGGGCGCGTTCAGCTCGGGGAATTTCGGCGTGAGCGGCAATATTTCGTCCAGCGACACCTTCTCGATCGCCAACTACAAGAGTTTTCCCGAGGCAACACCGCTGGCCCAGGCACTGGCGGATTCGTTCAGCGGATTCCGCCTGCCGTTCAGCGCAACCTCGGTGGCGGAGCTCGATGACGGCGACTACCTCGATTTTTCGTTCATCGGTACACTGGCCTTGGGCCTCGGGGCGACCTGGGGCATTTCAGGCTCGGTCCTGGGCGGCCGCAGCGCCGGGGAAATCAAGGCGTCGCTCGAGAACAATCTACTTGGCAGCGTGGCGTTCTCGGCCAAGCCGGTGTTCCAGGCAGACGCCGGATTCAGTGTGAAGTATGCGCAGAATGACGCTTTCCGGGTGGTGGTCGGGCGGACCAAAACTGCAGATGTGAACGGTGCCTCGCTGTATCTGTTCCGCGCGGACAAGAAGAATCTCACGACCGCTTTCAACGCGACATTGAACCTCGCGGCCGACGCGAATTTCAATCTTACGTCGAATGTGGATTCGCTGTTGAAGAAGGCGTCGGACGCAATTGAATCCAGATTGCCGTCGCCATTGCAGGGCATCGTGGCACCGAGCCTTGCCACTGCTCTCCAGAAGGCCGACTCCAAGCTCGACGGTTTCGTGGCAGACGCCAACAAGAAGGTTGGCGCGCTGTTGTCCGAAATCGACGCGGGCGGCCAAGGCCGCAAAGTGGCGCTGCAGGTCATGCAGGAGCGACAAAGTCTGGACACCGCCCTCTTCCAATACACATTCGACCTGAACGCCGATCCGACTCTGGCGGGACTGAAGGCTGCGCTGGATGGCGACTATGTGACTGCCGTGGGGTCGCCCGGCGTCACGCTGGCGCCGGGCGCCTTTGTGGAACACCAGTTCCTCAGCCGGACGAGCCTCGGATTCCAGTTTTTCGGTCTGTGGCGTTGGACCGACGTGTCGCAGTATTTCGAGAACGTGACGACCACCTACGTAGGCAACGGCGTTTTCCGGCTGGTGGCCAAGATCGGTGCCAGCGAGGAGTCGGGCCCGGTCGGTCGCACCGGCCTATGCCAGGTGTACTTCACCGCCGGCGCCTCGGAGACCGCCAAAACGAAGACATTTGCTGACTTGGACGTCAAGCTGGTGTTTGAAAGCGTGGACACACGCAACCCCAAATCTGCTGGAAAGACGCTGGAGGCGCTGGACCAACTGGGGGATGCCACGCTCAGTGCGGACACCGCCATGGTCCGGGCAACCGATCTTTCTACGAAAACGCTTTCGGTTTCGTGCACGGTGCCGTCGCAGTTGTTCGGCTCGTTGCAGTTTGACCCGCCCGGTCCCCTGCCCCACGTCAAGGACGGGGCCAACTATAACAAGTTCGTAAATGCGGTGGTGGCGCTCAATCCGGAAGCGCCGCAGGCACCGATTTCCTTCGTGCCTTTCCGGAACTGGGTGGTCTACAACCAAGCAACGAACTTCGAGGAAGGTAGCACCACGCCTCCGGACCGCCGGTTGTTCGGTGCCGGGTGGCCGAATGCCTTCATCATGGTCCCGAACGGCTTGGCCCGCACCAAGCTGGGCTTCTACTTCGACCAGTCCCAGGCCTTCATGAACCTGTGCGAGGACCTGTACCTCCTTACCGGGATCATCGATCAAGCCACCACCGAGGCCGGGGTCGCGAAGCTCCTTGCGACTTTGGAGCGGATCATCAAGACCGACTTCGGCCTGTTCATACAACCCGCGATGATCGCCTTGATCCAAACCATGCACGCCAAGTTGGCCGGGGTGCAGTTGTCGGGAGTGGATACGGATAAGATCAGCCTGGCGATTCAGACCGCCCTGCCGGACTAGGCGGTTCGGGGATTCGCGTTCCCGCCGCAATACCCTTCCGCGCCTCAATTAAAGTTTGGGGCGGACGTCGCTGGCCGTCCGTCTGACACACTGGCAACAGGCTAACATAATTTAGGAGACCGAAATGACGCCGCTCTTACTCACGATTCTGGCCGTTACGCTACCTTCGGTCGGGCCGGATGCACCCGCGAAGGAGCCACAGCTCGCTGTCCACGGGTCGACGGTGGCCATGGCGTACGGGGCTGGCGGGTCTATTTACTTCGCCAGTTCCAAGGATTCAGAGGCCACATTCTCGGCTCCGGTGAAGGTCGCGGACGTGCCCATCCTGCCGCTGAACCGGCACCGCGGGCCCCGGATTGCCTTCGCGGGGTCGACCATCGTGATCAGCGCAGTGGCGGGCAAGGTTCCGAGCACGGGCGAACATGCGCACGGGCTGCCCTCGGATGGAGATCTACTGGTGTGGCGTTCGACGGACGGCGGCAAGACCTGGTCGGTGCCAGCCATGGCGAACGACGTCCCCGGGGCGCCCACAGAGGGACTGCATGCGCTGGCGGCGGACAAGGATGGCAATCTTTTCGCGGCTTGGCTCGACAAGCGCGGCAAGGGGACAATGCTCTACGGCGCGCGGTCCACCGACGGCGGCAAGACATGGTCGAAGAACGTGCAAATCCACGCCTCGCCGGACGGCACCATTTGCCAGTGCTGCCACCCGTCGCTGGCATTCGACGAACAGGGGCGGATCGTGGTCATGTGGCGCAATGTGCTGAATGGCGCGCGAGACATGTACATCACGCGGTCCACCGACGGACGGACGTTTTCGAAACCGGAGAAGCTCGGCGGTGGCAGTTGGATGATCAACGCCTGCCCGATGGATGGCGGCGGCATGGCGCTGACGGGAAACCACCTGGTCACAGTGTGGCGTCGCGAGAAAACGCTTTACATGGCCAACCCCGGGGGGCCCGAGACGGCGCTTGCTGAGGGGATCGACGTCTCGCTTGCGTCGAACGGCAAGGACACGCTGGCAGTCTGGACCGCATCAGGCCAAGTGCAGGCACTCACGACCGGAGCCGCAAAACCGGTGGCGCTGGCCGCCAAGGGCGCTTTCCCGGCGACTGCGGCCCTCGCGGACGGCACTTTTGTGGTTGCGTGGGAATCGGACGGCGGAATCGAAGTCCAAAGGTTCCCCACGCGCTAGATTTTTGCGCTCTGTGGTGGTACGATCTGCTGATGCAAGATCAAGCCACCGATTTCCATGGGGTCCAAATTGGTGAGCCGCAGGTCGCACAAGTCGCCGCGCCCGTTCGCCGCGCAGAGCGAATTACCGCTATCGATTCCCTGAGAGGCTTCGCACTCCTCGGCATCCTCCTGATGAACATCATCGCGATGGGACTCTATGGCCCCTCGTACGACAACCCGACGGTTACCGGCGGGGCAACCGGTCCCGACCTCTGGGTGTGGATCGCGATGCACGTGCTGGCTGAGGGGAAAATGCGCTGCCTGTTCTCGATGGTGTTCGGTGCGAGCACGGTGCTGCTGCTGACCCGTCTTGATGGTCGGAAGGACGGCGCGGACATCTACTTCCGCAGGACGTTCTGGTTGATGGGTTTCGGCATCCTCCACGCCTATCTGCTCTGGGAAGGGGAAATCCTTTATCCATATGCCCTCTGCGGGCTGCTTCTCTATCCGTTCCGCAACTGGGCACCCGGCAGGTTGATTCGACTGGGCACCATCTTGGTCGCGATTACGGCAGGGTTCTACGTGCACGAAACGTTTGATCGCCGCGAAATGATCGAAAAGGGCAAGGCCGCAATGCAAGCCGCCACCCAAGGGAAGAAGTTGACGGAGGAGCAGGAGGGCGACAAGAAAGCCTACGAGGGCTTCCTCAAACGGATTCGTCCGACGCCGGAACAACTCAAGAAGGTGAACGACCGCTGGCGCGGCAATCCATGGGAAGTGGTCAAGGTCCGCGCGGAGGATGTCTATCCCGGACACGCGACGCCGTACTACCACTATTGGAATCTGGACATGTGGTCGATGATGTTCATCGGCATGGGGTTGCTGAAGTCGGGCGTCCTTTCAGGCAAGCGTTCTTCCAGCTTTTATGGCATGGGCGCATTGATCGGCTACGGCATCGGGATCCCGCTCAACAGCACGACCGCGTGGCTGATCGTGGGGAGCGGCTTCGACCCCATTGTCCGGGGCTGGACGGGCACGGTGTACGACATCGGGCGCCTTTCGGTGGCACTCGCCCATGCGTGCGTTATCTACTGGCTGTGCGCCAACGGTCGGCTCAAATGGCTGACCGACGCGCTGGGCGCGGTCGGACAAACGGCCCTCAGCAACTACGTACTGCAATCGGTGGTCACAGCGTTCCTGTTCACCGGTTACGGCTTCAAGCTCTTCGGCAGGCTGCACAGGCATGAACTGTACTATGTGGTGGCGGCACTTTGGGTGGTGCATCTGGTCGTTAGTCCGATCTGGGTACGCAACTTCCAATTCGGACCGGTGGAATGGTGCTGGCGGTCGCTGACCTATTGGAAGAAACAGCCCATGCGCATTGCCTGACAGTGGGATGACGGTCCTGCGACGGATGCTAAGCTCGAAGTTTAAGCCATGGCAAAACTGTCGATTCAAGACCTAGAACTTTCGGGCAAACGCCTCTTCATCCGTGTGGACTTCAATGTCCCGCTAGCCGAGGGTGGACAGGTGATCACCAGCGACAAGCGCATCCGGGCCTCGCTGGCGACCATCCAGTACGCGCTGGAGCATGGCGCGGGCGTGGTGCTGGCGTCGCACCTTGGCCGTCCCAAGGGCAAGCGGAACCCGGAGATGAGCATGAAGCCTGTCGCGGCCAAACTCGAGGAACTGCTGGGCAAGCCGGTCGTACTGGCCCCGGATTGCGTCGGTCCCGAGGTCGAGGCGCTGCTACCCGCTCCCGGCCAGGTACTGCTGCTCGAGAACCTCCGCTTCCACAAGGAGGAGGAGGAGAACGACCCCGCTTTCTCCGCCAAGTTGGCCGCCCTGTGCGATGTCTACGTCAACGACGCGTTCGGCACCGCGCACCGCGCCCATGCGTCCACAGTCGGCATGATCCAGTACGTCAGCCAAGCGGCCGCCGGTTTATTGATGGAGCAGGAGCTCAAGTACCTCGGCATGGCGACCACCAACCCCGAGCGTCCCTGCGTGGCGATCCTCGGCGGCGCGAAGGTTTCCGACAAGATCGAAGTCATTGAAAATATGGCGAAGGTCGTGGACAAGGTGCTGATCGGCGGCGCGATGGCCTACACCTTCCTGCGCACCCAGGGGCATGCCACGGGCAAGTCGCTGGTGGAAGAGGACAAGCTGGAGCTTGCCGCGCGGCTGCTGGAACTGTACGGCGAAAAGCTGGTGCTCCCCGTCGACCACGTGGTTTCGTCCGAATTCAAGGCCGGTGCCGATTGCGAGACGGTGACAGAGATCCCCGCCGACAAGATGGCTCTGGACATCGGCGAAAAGACTGTGGCGTTGTATGAGGCGGCCATTGCCTCGGCCAAGACCATCATCTGGAACGGTCCGATGGGCGTGTTCGAGATGCCGCCGTTCGACAAGGGCACGATGGCCTTGGCGCACGCGGTGGCCAATTCCGGCGCGATCTCGATCGTCGGCGGCGGCGATTCGGAGAAGGCGGTCAAGACGGCGGGTGTGACGAAGAAGATTTCGCACGTTTCCACCGGCGGCGGCGCGTCGTTGGAATTCCTGTCGGGGATTGAACTGCCGGGTGTGGCGGCGTTGACGGAAAAGTAATCTTAGGTTCTTGGCGGGAGAGCTCGGGAGCATTCCCGGCTTTCCCGCCTTGAGGGGAATATGAACGAGGAAATCGAACGCGTACGCAAAGCTGACGAGCGCAGGGGGCGTCGCCCTGTTGACTTGGACGCCATCGCAGAGCGGAAGCGGCAGGAAGCCGCAATGAAAATCCTACTACAGCATGGCGAGTTGGAAGACCTTGAGGACGCTATGCATGCATATGGAATTCTGCCTGCTTCGCCCCAGTGGACCGAGTGCGTTCTGATTTGGAAGCGATTCCGTGGCGCTCGCGGACGCGGCTAGCGATTTTTTCCAAGGCGGCAAGCCGCGCTAGCCGTGCATCCTTACTCAGCCCCTCATCCTGGGCTGCAAGGATGTCGGCAATCTTGTCGGCGGCATTTTGTAAGGAGGTTGGCCTATCCATGCTGCGATGATACCATCCTTGGCACAGGTGCACCGCACCCCATGCGATAGAGTAAGGCGCATGAGACCACGTCTTGTCGCCCTATTCCTCTTCTCCGCCGCCCTGCCCTCCCTGACCGCGCAGGTCTTCATGCTCTCCCGCGAGCAGATGCTCACCTACACCCAAGCTTGGAAAGGGGACCGCTTCCCCGACGGCCGACCGAAGGTTTCCGACAAGCTCCTCAAGAAAATGGACGGACTCTCCGCCGAAGAGGTTTGGGCCGTTCTGCCGGGAGAGGGCTACCAGAACCAGTACGAGGGCGGATTCCAAATCCTGCATCCCGAAAAAAAGCTCATAGGACGCGCTTTCACCGTCCAGTTCATGCCCCTCCGGCCCGACGTCGCCGGTCCCAACGAGGCCGACGCCAAGACCAAGGGTCTGCGCGACAACGGCAACCAGCGCGCCATCGACATGCTGCAGGAGGGAGACGTCATCGTCGCCGACATCTTCGGCAAAATCGAAGGCGGCACGCTGGTCGGCGACAACCTTGCCACCTACATTTACGCCGTCACCCACCGCGGATTGGTCGTGGACGGTGCCATCCGCGACTTGGAGGGTATCTTCCCAATCCAAATGGGTGCCTATTTCCGGGGCGTGCATCCGACGCCGATCTCCAAGCAGCTCATGATCACCGGTATCAACGTTCCGATACGGATCGGCAACGCCACTGTGATGCCCGGCGACGCGGTCTTCGGAGATCGCGAGGGCGTCTATTTCGTTCCCCCGCACTTGGTCGAAAAGGTCCTGGACAAGGCGGACGAGACCCACATCCACGATGCGTGGACCCAGGAGAAGTTCCTCAAGGAAATCGGCAAATACAAGTCGACCGACGTCTACGGCACGCCCCGCGACCCCAAGCTGAAGGCTGAATACGACGCCTATCTGAAGCGGAAGCTGGCCGAATTGAAGGAGAAGGAGTCGAAACAGTAGACTTCCCGGCCCACCCTGTACCTCCGACGGCACGCCGACACGTTAACATCGGATAGGGTCACATCGGAAGAGATGGTGCAGATCGGCCGCTATCGGATCATTGGCGAGTTGGGGCGCGGGGCCATGGGCATGGTCCAGCTCGCGACCGACCCTGCCATCGGCCGGTACGTCGCCATCAAGACCATCCGCATCCGCGACATTGACGACACAGCTCGCCAAGAAAAGCTCCGGGAGCGGCTTTTCCGCGAGGCCCGATCAGCCGGCGTCCTCTCGCACCCCAATATCGTCACCATCTACGACATGGGCGAGACCGACGGCGTGGCATACATCGCCATGGCGTACGTCAACGGCCCCACGCTGGAGAAAGCCCTCGCGTCGGACGTGCCGCCGCCCGGCCAGCGCATGTTCGAGATCCTGCGCCAGACGGCGTCGGCCCTCGACTACGCCCACGGCAAGGGCATCGTCCACCGCGACATCAAGCCCGGCAACATCATGCTGGACGAAGAGGGCCATGTCAAGATCACCGATTTCGGCATCGCCCGCACCTTGGCCGACGGCAATTCCACCCAGACTCGTAGCGTGGTCGGCACCCCCAACTACATGTCGCCCGAGCAGGTGCAGGCACAGCCGGTCGACGGGCGGTCGGACCAGTTTTCGCTAGCCGTCATCGCGTACGAGATCCTGACCGGCGAACGCCCCTTCGCCGCCGAGCATTTGAGCGGCATCGTGTTCCGTATCGTGAATGAGGAGCCGGTGCCGGCGCACCGACTGAACGGGACGCTGACGCCCGCCATTGACTCCGTCCTGCGCAAAGGCATGGCGAAGAAGCCCGGCGACCGCTTTCCGAATTGTTCCAGTTTCGTGGGCGCGTTGGAGATGGCGTGCGCCGAATCTCGTGGCTGGAAGACCATTGCGGCGGGGATGTCCGGGATCATGCCGACGGTCGGGGTCGAGAAGACGACTCCCAGGAAGCCCGCCGCGCCCACTGCGACGGCGGCGTTTCCGTCAACACCGCCTCCGGCAGCACCCTCGGCGACGCAGTCGGTTCCCGTTGCGAACCCGACCGTGGCCCTGCCGCCCCCACCTGCCCCGCCTCCCGAAAAAGCGGGCGGCTTTTCCATGTTTCTGGCCGTCGCCGCCAGTGTTTTGCTGCTCGCGCTGGTGGCGGCGATCTTTCTGAAGGAGGCCGGACTGGTCGGCGACCCGCCCGTTCCCCCCGAGACCGCCTCCACGGCCGCATCCGCCAACAAGTTGCGCGAACTGCCGCCCGAGCCGGCGGTCGAAACTGATCCCGGTCCCGACAAGGACGACTCCGCGAACCAGCCGCCACCTGACAAGGAGGCGGCCAAGCCCGCGAAGCCCGCTCCGGCAGAGCCCGCGCCGGTGGAGCCTGTGCCCGAATCCACCCCGAAGCGGAAAGCCGCAGTCACCGTGGTCCGCATCCTACGCGAAGTGGTCCATGCACTGCGACCGGAGGAAATCAGGATTTCCACCTTCCCGCAAGACGCCAAGATCGTGCTGGACGGGAACTCCGGCTCGTTCTGCTTCGCGCCATGCGCCCTGCATGCGATGCCGGGGCAGCACCACATCACGATTGCCAAGCCGGGTTACGCAACGATTTACAAGGACGTCCAATTGGGCCAGGAGCCGCTCGACTTGGGAGAAATCCACTTGGACACGGTGCGAGGCACTTTGCTGCTATCGACTGACCCCCAGGGCGCGAGGATCCGGATCAACGGGGCGGAAATGGCGGAACTGACCCCTGCCAAGCTCTCGCTCAAACCTGGCGTGTATTCGGTGACGGTGGAAAAGGACGGAGCTTCCAAGACGGAGAACGTGTCAATCGGCGATGGGACATCCTACCGCCGGATCCCGCTCACCCCATGACGGGTTGGCCTATTTCTTCTTGTCGGGCTTGTCGCCGGTCTTGGCGTCCTCGGAATACTGCGCCTGCGGACGGTTGACCTTGATCGTGATCGTTTGCTCGGCGTCAGTAGTCTGGTAGACTCCGCCGAAAGTCTGGTAGTTGGCAGCAATGATCTGGATCTGGACCTCGCCGCGGGCGATGCCCGGAATGTTGACCCGGCCTTCCTGGTTGGTCTTGGTCTCCCAATTGGTGCGGATCTTCCGCATGTTCACGCCAAGCCCGTGCCTGAAATTGATCACGACACTCGCGCGCTCGATGGCCTTGCCTGTGTCGGCGGAGAGGACTTCGACCGTTAGGCGAGTGTCGGCGGCTTGCGCCGAAGGCACCAACGCGGAGGGAAGGAGGCAGAGGAGGAGGGCAATCACCCAGACGGAACGCATTGCTTCCATTATGCGATATCGGGAATGAGGAAGGAACGCGGGACCCGCGCGGCCCGCGCAACGGCCTCCGCGGCAAGGTAGCCGCTTCGCACCGCACCCTCCATGGTGGCGGGCCAGCCGGTGCGGGTCCAGTCCCCGGCGAGGAAGAAATTCGGAAAACTGGTGGTGGAGACAGGCCTGAGCGCCTCCAAACCGGGCTTGGCCGAAAAAGTCGCGCGGATCTCCTTCACCACGTGCGCCCGCTCCAGTTTCGCGAGCTGTGTTGCCGGCAGGAACTCGGCCAGTTCGCGGAGGGCCAAGTCGATGACGGCCTGCCTCGGCATTTCCGACAGAGTGCGTGACGCGCTCACCACGAGTTGGATGTAGCGCCCGCCTCGTTTGTTGAACATCCATTGGATGGTGCGGTCCAACAAGGCCGCATGGGGCAGATTGGTGACCGGACGGTCGAACCAGAGATGGATGCCGGTGATTGGCGAATGCGCAAACGCGCCCCATTCCACGGGCAGCGCCGGAAGCAGCTTTTCGACCCGCTCGAACGGCAGACACGAGACGAAATAGTCGGCGTGTACCCGTTCACCGCATTCTACCGACACGATCCCGCCGTCCCCGATCTGGATCGCCGTAACCGGGGTCCGATAGTGGATCCGCACCCTGTCGCCCAGCGCCCCCGCATCGTAGAGCTCCCGCAGGGGGACGGCGGGCAGCCCCATTTCGTAGGAATCCGACCGTGCCAGCATGCCCAGCCAAAACACCTGCAGGCCGTGCGATGCCGCCATCTGGTCCAATTCCTCGTTCACCGCCGACACCAGCACCGGATACCAGAATCGCTGGATGGCGGCCTCGGGTTGACGCTCTTCCCGCAGCCAGTCGAGCATAGTGATGCGGTCCAAATCTTTCCGCTTGCGCCACTCCGACGGGATCGAATTCATCGCGCGCCCGATGGCCAGCTTTTCCCTGAAGTTCACAAACTTCAGGCCGAGGAATGATTCCGCGAAGTGGGCCGGGGCCGGGAAGATGCCCCGCCGCATGGAGGAAATCCGCCCGCCGGGCTCGATGAACGAGAACTGTTTGTGGTAGACGATCTTGTCGGAGACTCCGAGCCGCCGGTAGAAGTCGATCAGATTGACGCAGCAGCGCAGCAAAACGTGCTGGCAGTTGTCCACCAGTTCGGCCTCGTCGGAATCCTGTTCGCCCGGGACACCCGCCATGGGCCACGACGTCGCCCGCCCGCCAAGGAAGGCCTTGGCCTCATAAATGTCGACCTCGAAGCCTGCTTCCGCGAGGCAGCTTGCCGTGGCAAGTCCCGCGAGTCCGCCCCCGAGCACCGCTACCTTCGTTTGCAAACCCCTAATATAGCGAGACCCCGCTACTGGTGGCCGAACGGTCCGGGCTCGCGGGTTTCGCCGGTCACACGGATGTTGCGGAAGTCGCCGGTTTCGTTGAACGACCCGAGCCCGACCCGGCCCCAACGGAGGCTCATGTCCACCGCTTCCAGGCTCGGATTCTTCCGCCCGGCCACTTCGACTGTGCACCGGCCTGTGTCGCCGTCGAAGACGAGCTTGATGGGGGTCCAATCCTGCGTGTCGAACGACGGCGGCCCGTCCAAGGGCGACATGCGCACCCGCTCGCCTCCGAAGACGTGGAACATGCCGTTGTGGACAACCTGCTTGGCCGCGGCGTCGGATGACATGTGGGCGTAGTTGTAGTGCGTCTCGTCCTGCCATGCGTAGACCAGGATCAGGCTGCGCGCGTTGCGTTTGACCTCGCCCTCGATGGTGACCTTGCGGTAAGGCTTGGAGTCGAGCAGCGCGATTTTGGTGGGACGGCGGGGTTGCCCTGCAGGCGGCTCGGCAGAAACCTTTAAGCGCAGGACGCCGTTTTCCACGCTCCAATCGGACGCGTGTTCCACCGTCCACTTGCCGCCAAAAACGTTCAGGACGTCTGCGGCAGGGGCAGCGGCAAGGACCGCAAGAAAGACAAAGACAACCGCGAAAACTCTCATCACCGTAGCGTATCGCATTCTCGGGCGGCTACCAGAGTCCGTCAAGCCCACCCCCACGAAACGCGCTTCCGGGCGGCGGTGGCGGAAAGCAGCGAAATGCGTTGGCGGGGTGTCGCGTTTCCAGTGGTCCACATCGACATGCCATGCCGGAAGCCCGCTCACTTCCTCAGGATCTTGTCCATGGCCTTTCCCTTCGCCAATTCATCCACCAGCTTGTCCAGGTAGCGGATCTGTTGCATAAGCTTGTCCTCGATCTCCTCCACCCGGTAGCCGCAGATCAACCCCGTGATCTTGGCCACATTCGGGTTGATCCGCGGGGCTTGGGCGAAGAAGGTCTCAAAGTCGACCCGCTTTTCGATCTGCTCTTGGAGCGAGTGTTCATCGTATTCGGTAAGCCAATGGATAACGGCATCCACCTCCGCCTTGGAGCGCCCCTTCCTCTCCGCCTTGGCGACGTAAAGCGGGTAGACCCCTGCGAACGACATTCTGAAGACTCTGGCGTTTTCCATGGACGATTCCAGTTTCCCATTCTTAGAAACTCAATCACATACCGCTTGATGGAATACTCGACCCCGTGGCAGCCACGGGGTCAGGCTCGGCCCCAAATCCAACCACCTGCTATTTTGAAAGCAACAACTTGACGAAGGACCGCGCCCCGATATCCGCGGCCAAGACATCCATGCCGAAGACCAAATCAAAACCCAGGGACCTCTCCCAACCACTCAGCAAAAACACGCACCTCTGCAAGTGGGTGGAGAAGATGGCCAAGCTGACCCAGCCGGACGCAATCCACTGGGTCGACGGCTCGCAGCAGGAGTATGACTCCCTGTGCGCGCAGATGGTCGAAGGTGGCACTTTCCTCAAGCTGAACGAGGACCTCTGGCCCGGCTGCTACTACGCCCGTTCGGACAAGGACGACGTGGCCCGCGTCGAGGACCGCACCTTCATCTGCTCGCTCTCGCGCGACGGGGCCGGCCCGACCAACAACTGGGTCAACCCGTTCGAGATGCGCAAGAAGCTCAAGGGCCTGTTCAACGGCTCCATGCGCGGCCGCACGATGTACGTGCTCGCATACAGCATGGGTCCCATCGACTCGCCCATGTCGCAGATCGGAGTCCAGTTGACCGACTCGCCCTACGTCGTCGTCAACATGCGGATCATGGCGCGCATCGGCATCAACGTCTTCCGCGAAATCGACAAGGACGCCAAACGTGTAGTTCCCTGTATGCACACTGTCGGCGCGCCCCTCGAACCCGGCCAGCAGGACGTCCCGTGGCCCTGCAACAAGGAAAAGTACATCGTCCACTTCCCGGAAACGCGCGAAATCTGGTCCTACGGCTCCGGCTACGGCGGCAACGCGCTGCTGGGCAAGAAGTGCTTCGCCCTCCGCATCGCTTCCAACATCGCCCGCGACGAGGGCTGGCTCGCCGAGCACATGCTCATCCTCGGCGTGGAAAACCCCGAGGGCGAGAAGACCTACGTCGCCGCCGCCTTCCCGTCGGCCTGCGGCAAGACAAACTTCGCCATGCTGATCCCGCCGGACGGCTTCGAAGGCTGGAAGATTTGGACCGTCGGCGATGACATCGCGTGGATCAAGGCCGACGAGACCGGTCGCCTGCGCGCCATCAACCCCGAGGCGGGCTTCTTCGGCGTCGCCCCGGGCACGTCCATGAAGACCAACCCCAACGCCATGAAGACCTTGGCGAAGAATTCGATCTTTACCAACGTGGCGCTAACCCCCGAGGGCGGCGTTTGGTGGGAGGGCATGACCGACGAACCGCCAGCCCACTGCACCGACTGGCAAGGCAAACCGTGGACTCCCGAGGACGGCAAGAAGGGCGTCAAGGCGGCCCACCCGAACTCTCGCTTCACCGCTCCCGCATCGCAGTGCCCGACCATCGACAAGGACTGGGAATCCCCCAACGGCGTCCCCATCTCCGCCATCATCTTCGGAGGCCGCCGCGCCACCACCATGCCGCTGGTCTTCCAGGCGTTCAACTGGAGCGCGGGCGTCTACACCGGTGCCACCATGGGCTCGGAAACCACCGCGGCTGCGGCCGGGGCTGTCGGCAAGGTCCGGCGCGACCCTATGGCCATGCTGCCCTTCTGCGGCTACCACATGGGCGACTACTTCCGCCACTGGCTCAAGGTCCAGCGCCGCCTGACCGAGACCCCCCGCATCTTCCACGTCAACTGGTTCCGCAAGGACAAGGACGGCAACTTCGTGTGGCCGGGCTTCCGCGAGAATATGCGCGTGCTGAAATGGATCGTGGACCGCTCGAAGGGTCGCGCCATGGGCCGCGAAACGCCCATTGGCTGGATGCCGACGTATGCCGACATTGAATGGCGCGGCATGGACTTCCCGCAGGAGAAGTTCGACCAGTTGCAGGCGTTCAGCCATGAGGATTGGCGCAAGGAAGTGATCGGGCACGAGGAGTTGTTCATCGAACTCCACGACCACTTGCCGCCGGAGATTGTGTACGAGCGCGAATTGCTGATTTGCCGGTTGTGATGTTTGATGAATCGCGCACAATTCCGGCATAGTTTGGAGTTGGGGTTGGGGCGCGCGATCCTACATGTTCGCAAGTATGGCGATGCAGGCCTCCAAGAGGAAATCCTGGAGGCCTGTTTGCATTGTTGGGCGTTGGACCCGCAGATCGAGGGAACCCGTGCGTCCTACGTGTCCGACCTACTGTCGTGCCTGCCGGATCCTGCTCCCTATAGGAACGCTGTGGTGGCCTCGCTGGGAACGGGGGGCGACTCAATCGATACCGTCCAGCGGTTTCGCTTGGCTTGGATCTGGGCCGAGGGCGGGGATGACCAAGCACTGGGTGCGATGTACGCGGCGTATTCCCCCGGTCCGGGCTACGGAGCGGAGGTCGGCATCTGCTTTGTGGGCTTGAGGGGGTTGAAAGGGCTGTTGTACGTTGCCGAGAAACTGGGGACGTTGCTGGAAGCTAACCCCGGTTGCGTTGACAGCGGTTGGCTGGTGTCGGATGCCAAGGAGCGGTTTGGGGACGACGTAGTTCTAAGGGCCCTACGGGACGAGGCAACTGGAAACCGATACATTAAGACGTTCTTGGAGCACGAACTTGTCCGGCTGGCGGCTGAATCGAAGGAACCAGAACCGAGGCCCGACGTCTCTTCTTGGAACTATGAACAGTTGCTTGAGTTGGCACCTCTGAGCCACCGGTATCGGTACCGAGTCTGGGGAAAGACTGCGAACGCCGACGAACTCCGCAAGGCTGCGGCGGCACTAAAGGAACTGACCGATCAGGCCATCATTCGGGCCTATCTGGGTATTTTCTCCACCGCCACATTCCCGCTTGACCCGGGACTCATCCTCAAGCTTCTTCAACACTATGACGATGAGGTCCGTTGGTCTGCTGCGTTGGCGCTGTGCAACGTCACCGATCCTAGGGTTCGCGCCTTCGCGTTCCGCGCCGTTGCGACTCACGATGACTGCCAAAGGTTTGCCGTGGCGCTGCTGAACCGGAACTACGTGGAAGGCGATCACGAAATCATCCGGCAATGGTTTCTCAAGGAGTCGGACCGTGACATCAAGCAATCGATGGGGCGCGCCATCGAGGAATTCTGGGAACGCCACCCTAATCCCCAATTTGAGACAGCGATCCTCCTGGACCGCTACCTCCACCAACCCTGTTCGCACTGCCGGGAAGGCGTGGTTCTCCGCATGATCGAACTTGGTGTCCTCTCGGACGATCTTAGGGAGGAATGCCGCTGGGACTGCAACGAGGACATCCGAACGTCAGTCGCAGTCCACCAAGCCTGAACGCAGCGTTGCGCCTAACACCCCTCCGAATTACAAACTCCGCACCGGCATCGTCACAATATCGTCCACCCGCATCGTCTCCTTGACCGCATACGGCTCCCCGTACTTCACCCCGATCAGATTGCCGTAAAACCGCGCCGTGGATGCCAGACGGTCGCGGATCTCGGCCTCGTCCGGAAACAAATCCGAGCCCTCTTCCACGGCCCCGTACTGCGATCTGTAGGCCAACAGCGAGTCCATCCGCCGGTCGAACTGCCTCGTCACGTCCACCACGAACGACGGCGTGACGTTCGCGTAGACCGACGAATAAATGATCTTGTAAGGCCGGTGCGGCTCGGTGTACTGGTCGATCTTCCGCAACCCCGCAAGGAAACAGGCCTCGTAGCCGATTTCCGACGCCCGGTAGTGGTCGGGATGCCGACCGGTCCAATACGGCAGGATCACCGTCCTCGGGCGCAGGACGCGGATCTTGTACGCCAAGGTCATGCGTCCGGCCATGGAATTTTCGAGGCGGGCGTCGGGGAAGTGCAGGTTTTCCCGGTGCGTCACGCGCAGAATGCCCGCCGCCACCTCCGACTCGGCCACGCGCTGCTCGGGCGTGCCCCGCGTACCCATGTCGCCCGCCGTCAGGTCGATGATTCCGGTTTTGTACCCGGTTTCGGCCATCTTGAGCAGCGTGCCGCCACAGGTCTGTTCCACGTCGTCGGGGTGGGCCGCGATGGCCAGTACGTCGATCATTTGTTCCTTTTCCGTGCTAAGAGTAATACACGCGCGGGCGGTAATAGCGTCGGCGCGTGCCCATTGCGAACACCAATATGATGCCGACCACGAAGCCGCCGATGTGCCCAAACCACGCAACGCCGCCATCGGAGACCGTCGTATGCGCGATGGAGCCGTAGCCGCTCACGAGTTGGACACCGAACCAATACAGCAAGACCATCGGGGCCGGGATCTCCAGCGTGGTCACGAAGATCAGGAAGAAGAAGATCGTCTTGACGTTGGCGCGGGGAAATGTCACAAGGTACGCCCCCATCACGCCCGCGATGGCCCCGGAAGCGCCGACTGTGGGAATCAGCGATCCGTAGTTCACCCCGGCGTGCACAAGCCCCGAAAGAATGCCGCACGCCAGGTAGAAGCCAAGGAACTTCACGCTACCCATGGCATCCTCCAGGCTCTTGCCGAAGGTCCAAAGGAACAGCATGTTGCCGATGATATGGCTCCAGCCGCCGTGCAGGAACATCATTGTGACCAACGACCGCAGCGTCACGTGCGCCGGCACCAAGCCATAACGCTGGATTAGCACGTCGCGTGCAAAATCGCTCATCGTGATCTCGCGGAAGAAGACGTATACGCACACCGCTATCAGCAGGGACGTGACCCAAGGGCGCGAAAAAGTGGGGCGGTCGTCGCGATACGGAAACATTCTATTTAGAAGACGATCTGGAGACGATATCCGTTCGCGACCGCCGTTCGCCGCGGGCCAACAGCGCATCGGCTTCTTCCAAGGTCGCGATGCCGCCCCGGGCCCCCATCTTGGTGCAATTCAGCGCCGCCATGGCGTTGGAAAAGCCGAGGGCGTCGGCGATCGGCATTTCCTGGAGTATCGCGTAGCAGAACGCCCCGTGGAACACGTCGCCGGCGCCCGTAGTGTCGAGGCAATTGACCACGAAGGCTGGCGAGTAGACGAATCTACCTTCGATCAGGGCGAGCGACCCGTGGGCCCCCAGCGTCATGGCCGCAACCCGCATTCCGTGGCGTTCCTGGATTGCGGACAGCGCCTTGAATGGGTCCTCGATGCCAGTAAGCCGGGCCGGAAATTCGGAGCTTGCAACGAGGTAGTCGATGAACGGCAGCACCCGGTCGAAACCGGCGTAAAGGGTATCCACATCGGCGGTCACCGGAATTCCGTTGGCCGACGCGATCTTCGCGGCTTTCTCCACCGCTGCCGTGTCGTGGCAGTCCACGTGGAGCAGCCGCGTGCCGAGGATCTGCTCCGGCGTGATCTCGTCCGGTTGTAGCGTCAGGCAATCGGCGTGGTTCCAGAAGACGGTGCGCTCGCCGGTTGCCTCGTCGATCACGATGTAGGCCGACTGGTTGGGGCAGTTGGTGCGCCGCCGCACGTGGTCGATATTGACACCCGACTCCTCCAGGCTCTCGATCTGGAGTTGGCCCCGGTAGTCGTCCCCGACCGCTCCAATGTACTTGGACCGCAGCCCCAGTTTGGCGCAGGTCACAATGGCGCTGGCCATCTGGCCGCCGACGGAATAGTGCTCGTCGGCAAAAGGCACCTTGCCCCCGTAGGCAGGGAAATGCGGGACGCGGAAAACGGTATCGGTGGCGTTGAGGCCTATTCCCGTAACGTCGAATTGGGGCTCAGACATTGGCCGGAGTCCTGAAGTGTTTGCTCAATTTCAATCCCTGGTGTTGGTAGGAGGACCCGATGCCCTCGCCATAGAGGACTCTCGGGCGCTCCAACAGTTTTTCGTAGACGAGGCTAGCCACCGCCTGGCCATCCTCCAAGATGAACGGAACCTCGTGCGACCGCACTTCCAGAACCGCCCGCGTGCCGTTGATTTCGCCCTGGCCGTACCCGAAACCGGGGTCGAAGAAGCCCGCGTAGTGGATGCGGAATTCGCCGATGGTGGGGTCGAAGGGCACCATCTCAGCAGCGTAGAGGGCCGGGATGCGGACCTTCTCCCGGGACGCGAGGATGTAGAAGTCCTCGGGATCAAGGATCAGGGTACGGCTCTCGTTGCGACGGATTGGGTCGAAGAAGTCCGCCGGGTCGTAGTGGTTGATGCGTGCAAGATCGATCAGGGGCGCGTGCTTCCGGGCCCGGAAACCGATAGTCTCGGCATCGGAAAGGTCGACCGACAGGCGCAGGCCGTTCTGGATGAGGGGCTCGCCGCGGGTTGCGTCGGGCAAGTAGATCAGGGCTTCCTGGTCGCCCAGGCGCCGCAGGACCTGATCGGAAGGAAGGTATTCGCCTTGGAACAAGCGCAGTTGGGAGAGCCTGTCGCCCTGCCGGACAACGATGCTGAATGTGCGCGGCACCACCTCGGCGTAAAGCCGGCCCTTGTAGCCTGCCGGGACGATCTCGAAACGCCTGCCTTCATCCGTGATGAGGCGTGTGAAGACGTCGATGCGGCCCGTGGAACTCTTGGGATTGGCGCGACCAGAAATCCCGGCTGGAAGGTTCAACTCCTCCTGCAGCGGAACAATGTAGACGCAGCCTTTTTCGAGGACGGCCGGGCGCGTCAGGTCGACGGTATGCAGACGGTACTTCTCAAGCTTGCTGGTGACGGTGTCCGAACCGTTGGCGAGGAAGCTGGCCCGCACCCTGTAGGCCTCGGAACCAAGGCGCAGGTCAATTGAGGAGGGCTGAACCTGCTCGGGAAGGACTGGATTCCGGGCGCGGATGGCACCGGAAGCGATCATCGCCTCCAGAGCCTGGGAGGGGAGAACGCCATGGGAATCGGTCGTCGTCATGGAATCGCAGTCTTCATGATCCCATGCAGGGGAAGCCGGATCGGAGGTGGCGACCAGTCGGCCCTACGAGTCCACCAGGACGACTTCGGGATGGTAGAGATTCGGGACGACGATTCGTCCGATGGCAACCAGGCAACCGTCGGGTCCAATCGCCTTCACGCACGGCGTGCCGGGTTGCACGCTGAACGGCGAAGTGTTGAAATCGCGGCCCTGGCGAATGTGGCGCACGGTGATGTCGTCGACAAAGGCCTTCGGAAACTTCGGCAGCAGTTCCGCCATCGGCAAAAGCGCCTCCGACAGCCGGCCTTCGTTCTTCAGCAGCTGCAAGCGCTCCAATGTGAACGCTTCCTCGATTTTGAACGGTCCGGACGCGGTCCGCCGAAGTTCCTCGATGTGGCCACCGCAACCGAGGATCTGGCCGAGATGATGGGCAATCGACCGGATGTAGGTGCCCGGCGAACACCGTACGAAGATGCGCGCCAAACTGCCCTCCACGGACTGGAGCGAGAGTTCGTACACCGTCACGTCCGATGCGGCCAAGTGCACCTCAATGTTCTTGCGGACCAGCTTGTAAGCCGGAACACCGTTGATCTTCCGCGCCGAGACGGCGGGCGGAACTTGCGAGATCTCGCCCCGAAACGCACCGAGGCACGCCTCCAAATGGGCAGGGTCAACCGCGAACTCCACGGGCTCGCTGCTGGGCTCGCCGTCGCGGTCATAGGTGGTGGTGGAGAAGCCGAAACGGATCAAGGCGTCGTACGCCTTTTCCGAATCTTCCCAGAAGCGGGCGAGCCGGGTGCACTGGCCGATCATGACGGGCAGCACACCGGTCGCCAGCGGGTCCAATGTGCCTAAGTGCCCGACCTTGCGCGTTCCGAAAATGCCCCTTAGTTTGGCAACAGCGTCGTGGGATGTCCAACCGGCTGGCTTGTCGACAACAACAACTCCGTCAAACGTCACCGTTGCGATTCCAGTCCCTCGATCGCTTTGACAACGACTGTGCCCAGAATCTTGAAGCTGTTGGCCGACAGCTTGTCCATGGTGTCCTGAGGCGTGTGCCAGAACGAGCCCTGTGATTGGAAATCGATCAAGTCCAGCGCTCGCACGCCGGCATTGAGGAACGGCATGTGGTCGTCAGCCACGTTGCCGCCGTCGCGCGGGAAGTACTTCGAGTAGCCCAACGAGTCGGCCGTGTCCCAGACAAACTTGCGCAAGGACGCCGCGGAATTGGTTTCCCACACAATGCTGAAGTTCTTGTCGCCGATCATATCCACATTGATCAGCGCCTTCAGCTTGCGGTTGGTGCCGTCGGTGTTCCACTTTTCTGCCAGATGCCGACTGCCGTAGATACTGTCGGTGTCGGTCCATTCCTTCACCGCTTCCTCGCCGTCGAAAAACACGAGGATCAGGTCGTCCTGCCGGGGACGGCCCTGCATGACCGCGGCCAGTTCCAGCAGGAAGCCGGTCGAGGATCCACCGTCGTTGGCACCGACGAACTTGTCCATCTTCTTGGTGTCGAAGTGGCCGGTAATGGCGATGGCCTTTCCGGACTTGCCTGGAAACCTAGCGATGAGGTTTTCCATCTGGACCGGTCCGGACGGGGTCTGCGCCGTGAACTTGTCGGAAGTGATCTCGCACCCACGTGTCGCCAGTTGCTGGCGGATCCAAGCGCGCAATTTAACATTCTCCGCCGAGCCCGACGGGCGCGGGCCAAAAGCCACCGCCTTTGCGGTGTATCCGAGGGCAGCCTCGCCGCTGAACTCCGGCGCCTTCGACTGGGCTTGCAGGATGCCCACGCAGACGAAGGCACACAGTAGGGTCGCAGATGTCGTGGGCACCGCTCGGAGTAGGGACGCAACTCGGGACATGTTCCCCTTTAGAATAGCCCGACACTTCCCATGGGATATTAACCTTCGATGAAACAACAACTTGGGGTACCACTACGAATGTATATGGTGTACCATGAATCGGAGACGGGTATGGGATTTCTAGAATCCGGCATAGGACCGGCCTTGAGGAACGAACGATCACGCCAACAGCTGTCGTTGGACGATGTTTCCAAGGGGACACGGATTTCTCCGCGCTTCCTGGACGCCATCGAGAAGGGACAGTTGGACCAGTTGCCGGGCATCGTTTTCGCCCGCAATTTCGTGCGGCAGTACGCCACATACCTGCGGATGGATCCCGAGCCACTGCTGGCCGGAATGCCCCGCTTCGACCTTGAATCCGCTCCGCTTCCGAATCCCCCCGCGAAGGCGTCGGCGTCGCGCTGGAATGCCATTATGACTCCCGCCGCTTCCGCTGCGGTGTGGTGCATATTGGCGGTCGGTGCCGCTGGCGGCGGTTGGTGGTATTTCGAACACCCCAAGTCGGCAATCGCCCAGACCTCCAGCCCTAGAGCCGATACGCCCGCCAGCCCGGCCCCGGTCCTGAGCACCGCAACTCCAACTCCAAGCGGCCCGGATCCGCAGGCTGCGTCATCCACTCCCGCAATTGAGGGCGCGGTTTCCCCCAGTTCCACCCTACCGTCTCCGGACATCGCCAACAGGCCCGTGCAGGTTGTCCTGACCGCCCGCGAATCGTCATGGGTTCAGGTGACTGCGGATGGGCACACAACGTTTGTCGGCATGCTGAAGGCCAACGATACGAAGGCAGTCGGGGCCGATTCGCTCGTGAAGGTGGTCGCTGGCAACGCCGGGGGCCTGCTAATCTCGTTGAACGGAAAGCCGCTCGACCCGATCGGCTTGCAGGGACAGGTCCGAACCGTCAGGCTGACGGCGGAAGGTCCTGAGTTTGTGCAGAAAACCCGTCCGGCATCAGATCCTCTGTAGGCTGTCTACCGGAACGTCGGGCAATGCGGTCGGCCCGCCTCTGCGCCAGCGATTCCCGCCGCTTGGCAATCACAATTCGGCGCTGCTCCCGTTCCGCGATCAACAATTCGGCGCGACGACGCTGTTTTACGCCGACGTCGACCTTCCGCCAGAACTTCGCAAAATAGGCCACCGCCGACCAGAGCGAAAACACAACAACAGCGAACAGGGAGATCCGCGCCCACCGCAGGACCCACTGGTGGTGGATTCCAATCATCAGCAGCGAGATCGCCACTACCTGAAAGAATGTCTTTGTTTTCCCCAGCTCGCTTGCGCTGATGGTATACCCCTCGGCGGCCGCGATACTTCTGAGCCCCGAGACCGCAAATTCACGACCGATTAACAGAACAACCAGCCAACTTGGAACCATCCGCATCTGGACCAGGGCGATCAATGCCGCAGAGACCAGAAGCTTGTCCGCGATTGGATCCAAGAGGGTTCCGATGGTTGTGACCTGTTTCCAGCGGCGCGCAAGGTAGCCGTCAAGCAAATCAGTGATCGCCGCGAGCCAGAAAATCACCAGGGCGACGACGTCGTTTGTGAGGATTACCCCGTTCCAATGGACGGCAATATTCTCCTGTACAAGCACCGCCACCAGCAGCGGAACAAAGAAAATACGGGCGATGGTGAGGGTGTTTGGGATGTTCAAACGACACCTCCGTTTGTGGAAATCTTATGGAAACAGGAGGTTGGCGAAGAGCTGTCCATTTGGCACTTGCAATTCACCCGGTCTCGTGTTAAGCCATTGATTCGCACGGGCTTACCGGCGGTGCCGCGTTTCGGTTCAAAGTAGAGAAAGTCGCGTGGGGACAATGGTTTGCGGACCTCGCCACTCAGTTCTTCACAGAAATTTCCACAGGCTCGGTGGATTTCCCCACCAGGTACCGCCGCAGCTTCAAACGCAAGGACTCGGGTGCGTCCGCGTCGATCACGCAGAGGTTCCCGCTGTAGTCCTCGGCCCGGACGCGACCGAACTCGTGGAGCATGGCAATCGACGCTCCATCCTTCATCGGGATGCGGAAACGGACGGACTCGACTTCATCAAAGGCGATGGCGTGGTCGATCATGGCCAGCAGTTCCTCCAGCCCGGCACCGGTCTTGCCGCTCGCAAGTACTGACTTGACCGACAAGTGTTGACCCGTCGGTTCCAGCAAGCGGGCACCCAAGACTTCGGCATTCACATCCAGCATACTCCCGTTTTCGGCAAGACGGTCGCACTTGTTCAAGACCAGAAGTTGCGGCGTGGTGGCAGCGCCGATTTCGCCCAAGATTCGGAATACTTCGGCCACGTGCGCCGCCGCTTGCTCGGACGACACGTCCACCATGTGCACGATCAGGCTCGCCTCGGCCACCTCCTCCAACGTCGCTTTGAAGGCTTCGATGAGTGTCGTCGGCAGGTTTCGAATGAAACCAACGGTGTCGCTCAACAGCACCCGCCGCCGCGAAGGCAACGTAATGGCGCGCACAGTTGGATCGAGTGTCGCGAACATCTTGGCATCAGCCAGGACGACGGAACTGGTAAGCCGGTTGAAGAGGGTTGACTTGCCCGCATTCGTGTAACCCGCCAGGGAGATCGTAGGGATCGGCAACGCGTCGCGCTTTTCGCGGTGCAGGGCGCGACCGCGCCGGACCTTCTCGAGGTCCAACTCGATCTTTTTGATCCGGACGTCGATCCGGCGACGGTCGGTCTCCAGCTTGGTTTCGCCGGGTCCGCGGGTGCCGATGCCACCGCCCAACCGGGACATGCTGATTCCCTGCCCTGACAGGCGTGGCAACAGGTACTTCAATTGCGCCAGTTCCACCTGCAGGCGGCCCTCCGCCGTGCGGGCGCGCTTGGCGAAGATGTCCAGGATTATTTGCGTCCGGTCAATGACCTTGACCCCGATGCCCGCTTCCAAGTTGCGCTGCTGGGTCGGCGTAAGATCGTTGTCGAAGATGACGACGTCCGCTTGGCACGCCTCCGCCAGTTCCTTCAACTCCAGCACCTTGCCATGCCCGATCAAGGTCGCGGCATCCATGGTTGGACGCGTCTGGAAACTCTCGGCCACGATTTCGACCCCGGCGCTGCCCGCGAGTTCATGAAGTTCCGCGAACGACTCGGAAGCCGCCCCGGACACGTGTCCCTTGCGGCGTTCGAATCCGGCAAGAATGGCCTTCTCCGGGGATTGCGCTAGGTCGATCGTCGTTGCCTTCCTTTTCCGGTCCGCGCTTGGCAGGGCCTAGGACTCCTGGTGTGCCAACTGCGGCGGCAACCCCGGCGCGGTATGGGTCCCAGCGGTGTTTCCGGGTTCCTTCGGTCCGTGGCTTGCGGGAGCCGGAACAGGGCTGGCCGCCACGTGCGGTACGGCTGGCGAACCGCCAACAGGACGCGTTGTGACCACGGTGGAAATGGCGTGCTTGAAGATCAACTGTTCCAAGTTGTTTGTTTCCAGCACGAGAGAGTACTTGTCGAAGCTCTTGATCCGTCCCGTGAGCTTCACTCCGCTCAAAAGGTAGATCGTGACGAGCCCCTTTTCTTTGCGCGCATTGTTCAGAAAACTGTCTTGTATGTTTTGCGCCGGCTTGTCCATTGGTGAATCCGTGCCCGCAAAAAATTCCAGGAAAGACCCTGACGCGGGGACACAGACTGAATTGTAACGCAAACACTATCGCAAGTTGCCCTCACCAAGGTTGGGGCTCGTCCGCCAGGTGCAACCCCTCCGTATAATGGTCGGGAAGATGAGCATTTTCGCGAGAGTCGAACATCAGGGCAAGGCCCGCTACGCAACTGTGGACACGGGAAACCGCACGTTCCACGAACTGGAGGGCGGCCTCTTTGACACACCGGTTCCCACGGGCCGGGTGATCGGTTTCGACGAGGCCAAGCTGTTGGTGCCATGCGAGCCGACCAAGGTCCTCGCGGTCGGGCTGAACTACAAGAGCCACCTCGGCAGCCGACCGGCTCCCGCGAATCCCGAAATTTTCTACAAGCCGGTGACCTGCCTGCAGAACCCCGGCGACCCCATCGTCGTGCCGTCCGACGCGCAGGACTGCCACTTCGAGGGAGAATTGGTCATCGTGATCGGCAAGACCCTGCGCAACGCCTCCATCGAAGAAGCGGCCGCGGGCGTTTTCGGCGCCACTTGCGGCAACGACGTCAGCGACCGCAACTGGCAACGCGGCCCGAATGCCGACCGCCAGTGGTGGCGCGCCAAGGGCTGCGACACCTTCGGGCCCCTCGGACCATGGATCGTGACCGGCCTGAACTACGGCGACCTCGCACTCCAGACGCGCGTCAACGGCGACGTCCTGCAGGAACAGCGCACCAGCGACCTGCTCTTCAACGTGCACGAAACCATTTCGTTCCTCAGCCGGTACCTGACGCTAACCCCCGGCGACGTCCTCTACACCGGAACACCGGGCAACACGCGCCGGATGCTCCCGGGGGATACGGTCGAGATCGAACTCGAAGGGATCGGCATCCTCTCCAACCCCGTGTTGGCAGCGTAGCCGTACCGCGCGTCCAGGTACCGCCCCGGCGCGCCTGATAAAATTGAGGTTTATGGCTGATATCGTTCGTCGCCCCTCTGTGGCTGTTCAAGTCGGAGGGGTCAGGGTCGGCGGCGACAACCCAATTGTCGTGCAGTCGATGACCAACACCGACACGGCGGACGTCACTGGCACCGTCAACCAGGTGATGGCTTTGGCGCGCGCCGGTTCCGAACTCGTCCGTGTCACCGTCAACACCGAGGCTGCGGCCGCCGCGGTTCCGAAGATCGTGGACACCCTTCGAATGCTGGGCGTCAACGTTCCCGTGATCGGCGACTTCCACTACAACGGCCACCTGCTTCTCAAGAAGTTTCCTGCCTGCGCCCGCGCCCTCGCCAAGTACCGGATCAATCCGGGCAACGTCAACATTGGCAAGAAGCACGACGACAACTTCCGCACCATGATCGAGGCGGCCATCGAGTATGGCAAGCCGGTGCGGATCGGCGTCAACTGGGGCTCGCTCGACGGTGCCCTGCTGACCCGCATGATGGACGAGAACAACCGTCTGGCCGAGCCGAAGGACGCACGTTCAGTCACACTTGACGCCATCGTCCAGAGCGCCATCCTGTCGGCTGAGGCTGCCGAGCAATACGGCCTGCCACGCAACAGGATCATCCTGAGCGCCAAGGTCAGCGGCGTGCAGGACCTGATCGATGTCTACCGTGCACTGGCCAAGCGCAGCGACCACGCCCTGCACCTCGGCCTGACCGAGGCGGGCCTTGGGGCCAAAGGGATCGTCGCAACAACTGCGGGGTTGGCCGTGCTGCTGCAGGAGGGCATCGGCGACACGATCCGCGCTTCGCTGACTCCTCTGCCCAACGGCGACCGCACCGAGGAAGTGATCGTCAGCCAACAGATCCTGCAGTCGATGGGGATCCGCAGCTTCACCCCGCAGGTGACCGCCTGCCCCGGTTGCGGCCGCACTACGAGCACGTTCTTCCAGGACATGGCCGACCAGATCCAGACGTACCTGCGCGAGCAGATGCCGGTCTGGAAGACGCGATACGACAACGTGGAGACGATGAAGGTAGCCGTGATGGGCTGCATCGTCAACGGTCCCGGCGAATCCAAGCACGCCAACCTCGGCATTTCCCTGCCCGGCACGTTCGAGGAGCCTGTAGCTCCGGTCTACATCGACGGCAAGCTGGCCAAGACGCTCCGGGGGGACGCCATCGTGGCCGAGTTCATGGATATCCTCAACACCTATGTCGACAGCCACTATTCCCGGGTGGAAGAGCGAGTTGCAGAGTTGGTAACGGCGTGAGGTGACCCGCGTGAGCCGCCTCTTCAGCCTGCAGGAAGCCCGCGCGCTGCTTCCCTTCGTGGGGCGCACGTTGCGGGAGGCTGTCGAGGCGCGGGAGCGCCACGAGGCCGCCGAGCAGTTCCTGCAGGGTTTGGCCCAGCGCATCCTCCTGATGGGCGGGATTTCCGTCAACACGGCGGCGGTCGAGAGCTGGAAACACCAACTGGAAACCAGCGGCAAAATCATTTCCGGTGCCCTGTCCAAGATCGAAGAGGCGGGCGTCGTCGTGAAGGACCTGAACGTCGGTCTGGTGGATTTCCCGACGATGTTCCGGGGCGAGGAAGTCTACCTCTGCTGGCGCATGGACGAGGACGACATCAGCCATTGGCACGGCATCCATGAGGGTTTCGCTGGCCGCCGCGAGATCGACAGCAACTTTATCGACAACCACCGGGGCACGGGACTTACTTAGGACGCGCCCCCCCGTTGGCAAGCTACTCGATCCCCACCCGTCCCTGATCCACCCCCCGTTTACACTGGAGTCATGTTGGTGATCGGGTCTCGCGGGTCTCAATTGGCCCTCTGGCAGGCAAACTACATCAAGGATCGGCTGGAAGGCCGGGGCGTGGAGTCCCGCATCGAAATCATCCACACCAAGGGCGACAAGATCCTCGATTCGCCATTGTCAAAGCTCGGCGGCAAGGGTGTCTTCACGCGCGAGATCGAGGATGCGCTGCTCGACGGTCGCATCGACCTCGCCGTCCACAGCCTCAAGGACCTACCGACCGAGATGCCGAAGGGCTTGACGGTGGCGGCCGTCCCGCAGCGCGCCGACCCACTCGACGCTATCGTGGGCGGCAAACTGCGCGACATCCCGCGTGGCGCGCGCGTCGGCACCAGTTCCCTGCGGCGGATCGCCCAACTGCGCCGCATGCGCCCGGATCTGGAGATCAAGGACATCCGCGGCAACATCGACACCCGCATCAACAAGGTGGAAAAGGGCGAGTACGAGGCCATCGTGCTGGCTGCGGCCGGTCTGAAACGGCTCGGCTGGCAGGACATCATCAGCGAGGTCTTCCGTGCCGACAAGATGCTGCCCGCCGCCGGACAAGGCGCCCTCGGCATCGAGACGCTGCTCTCCGGCCCGGGCCACGACGCGGCGGCACAACTCGACGATCCGTGGTCCCGCTTCTGCGTCACCGCGGAGCGCGCGCTGCTTGAGGAATTGGGCGGTGGCTGCCAGGTGCCCATCGGGGCCTACTCGACGGTTGAAAATACGGAGTTGTTCCTCACCGGCGGCGTGTTCGCCCCGGACGGCAGCGAAATGATCCGCTTCACCGCCGCCGGTGACTGCACCAAGCCGATGGAATTGGGCCGCAGTGTGGCGCAAGTGCTCCTCAAGAGGGGTGCCGCGCGCCTCTTGGGAACAGATGTCGGCCATGCATGACGCTGGCGGCAAGAAAGTCTATCTGGTCGGGGCCGGGCCCGGCGACCCCGAACTCATCACGCTAAAAGCCCGCCGACTGCTCGAAACCGCCGACTGCGTCGTCTACGACCACCTAGCCAGCGCCGACCTGCTGGACTTCGTCCCCGCCACCGCCGAGCGCGTCTATGCGGGCAAAAAGAAGTCCGACCACACCCTCTCGCAGGACGAGATTTGCGCCCTGCTGGTGGATCGCGGCCAGCGCGGCCTCAACGTGGTTCGCCTCAAGGGCGGCGACCCCTTCATCTTCGGCCGGGGCGGCGAGGAGGCCGAGGCGCTCTCCGATGCCGGCATTCCGTTCGAAGTGGTGCCCGGCGTCACCTCTGCTCTCGGCATCGCCGCCTACACCGGCGTTCCGCTCACGCACCGCGATCACACGCAGAGCGTAACCTTCGTCACCGGCCACGATGTCGCCAGGATCGATTGGTCCAAGGCCGGGGCGTCCGACACCCTGGTTGTCTTCATGGGCCTTTCGCACCTCGACGAGATCTGCGCCCGGATCACCGAAGGCGGCCGAGCCCCATCCACCCCGGCGATGGCCGTCAGATGGGGCACCAGGCCCGACCAGACGGTTGTGACGGGCACCCTAGCCACGCTGCCGGAGTTGGTTCGGGAGCGCGGTCTCAAGCCACCGGCGTCGATCATCGTGGGCGATGTGGTGACGCTGCGCGGCAAGCTGGACTGGTTCGGCAAGCTGCCCCTCGCGGGCCAATCTGTTGTGGTGACGAGGCCGCGGGAACAGGCCGCCGCGCTGTCGATCCCCCTGCGGAGACTCGGTGCCCGCGTTTTCGAGATACCCACCATCGAAATCTGCCCGGCCCCCGACTACGGGCCACTGAACCAAGCGATTCTGGCCCTGGAATCCTACGACTGGCTGGTGTTCACCAGCGCCAACGGGGTACGCTTCTTCCTCGACCGGTTGGACCGCAGCCAACGCGACCTCCGCGCCATCCGCGGGCGGATTTGCGTCATCGGGCCGGCCACGCGGGAGGCGTTGGAGCGATTCCACTTGAAGGTCGATGTGGTCGCCGGGGAGTACGTCGCCGAGGGGCTGTTGCGGACCCTCGAATCGGAGTCGTTCGCCGGCAAGAAGGTCCTCATCGCCCGCGCCGCCGTGGCCCGCGACGTGCTGCCGGACGAATTGAAAGCGCGCGGGGCACATGTTGATGTCGTGGAAGCCTACCGGGCGCTGCCGCCGGCGGGCTTGGCCGCGCAATTGGATGGGGTGAGTGCGGGCTGGATCACCTTTACCAGTTCCTCGACGGTGCAGAATCTGGTCGACGCGGTCGGAGTCGAGGCCCTGAAGCAATTCCGGGTGGCCAGCATTGGGCCCGTAACGAGCGCCACTTTGCGGAAATGCGGTCTGCCGGTATCGGTGGAAGCCGGCCAATACACGGTTCCCGGCCTGGTCGACGCCATCGTTCAAGCGTCTGCGCAGTGATCGGACGGTATAATCGGGTCGTGAGATTCGCGCCGGTTGGCTTCGTGGCCCTGCTCCTATTGGCGGGCTGTTCCAAGAACATAGACACCATGGATGCTGTGAAGCAGGGTGTTGTCAAGGGCATTCCCAAAGACATCAACTTGGGGGCGATGGACGTGAACGTCGTGTCCGTCTCGTTCCGGGGCAAGGAGGCCGACGCTGTCGTGTCCTTCGCCGCCAAGGGCGGGCCGCCCATGATGACCATGAACTACACCATGGAACGGTCTGGCGACGAGTGGAAGATCAAGAAACGCGCGGCCAGCGACATCCAGAAGCACGCCGCACCCGCCGACGCTGCGCAGCCTATGCCCGAAGCCCCGACCGGCTCCACCGGTGGGATGAATCTGCCCCCCGGCCACCCGGGTCTCGACGGCGCAAGCCCCGCCCAACCCGGCAGCCCCCTGCCTCCGGGACACCCCACCACGAACCCCAAATAGCCGCCATGAAGGTGGCAGTCCTGGGCGGCGGACCCTCCGGCGCCTACACAGCCGAACTGTTGGCGACGGCAGGGGTCGATACAACCCTCTTCGACGAGAAGCTGGCGTGGGAAAAACCATGCGGCGGCGGCCTGACGTGGAAGGCCTACACGGAGTACCCTTTCCTGGCCGACTCCCCCGCAGCGCGCAAGACCGTTACCGAAACGGTGATCTCCGCACCAGGTACCGCCCCTGTCCGTTTTCCCTTGGACCGCCCGCTCCTGATCTATTCACGCCGCGAATTGAACGGGATGATGCTGGACCGGGCATCATCCGCAGGAGCCGCCATCGAGCAGACACGCGTCTTGGGAGTGGACCGCACCTCGCGCGGTTGGTTGGTGCGCACCAAACAGGGCATCGCAGAAGCCGACTTCTGCGTCGTCGCATTGGGTGCCCGCAACAACCTGCGGCATTTCGGAACCGCCCTGACAGCCGCCGACACCATGAGCGCGCTCGGCTACTATGTCCCCGGAGAACGGGAGCGCATCGACATCGTATTCCTGGAGGCATTGGACGGCTACATCTGGGTCTTTCCCCGTTGCGGGCACATGTCGGTGGGAATCTGCGGCAAGGGGGAATCGGCGGCCACCCTGCGCTCCCGCTTGGACCGCTACATGGACCAGCACGCTCTCCCACGCGACGGTGCCACCTTCTACAGCCATCTGCTCCCCGCCATCTCCGAGGCGGCCTGGACCACGAACACCATCGCGGGGGACGGCTGGGTAGCGGTGGGCGACGCGGCTGGACTGGTGGACCCGATTACTGGAGAGGGAATTTACTACGCCATCCGCTCGGCGGACATCGCGGCGCGGACGATTCTAAGTGCACCTCCTGCCGCAACCGCCGACGCCTATGCAACGACCATACGGGCCGACTTCGGCGACGATCTCGCCTACGCCTCCCACCTCTCGGCCAGGCTATTCCACGGCAGCTTGCTTGGTGGCCCGGTCCCGACACGCATGGTGCAATTGACTCGGCGGAGCCCGGCATTCCGCCAAATCGTGTGCGACCTTTTCTCCGGCACACAGCCTTATCTGGGGTTGAAACGTCGCTTGAATGGCAGCTTGGCCCGCACCATCGCTGAAGCAGCCGCGAGCATGATTCGCGCGAACTGACAGGGGAAAGGCATAGTCCCGTAAGTACTATACTGAAGATGCGTCCATTGGTGTAGGAACGTAGCCGCCCGTTGCCAGAATGCCTGCCACAATTCAATCCGACACCGAGGCCTCGGTGGACAGTCTCGTCCTGGAACTAACCGCCTGTCCAAGTTTCGCCGTGGACCGAGACGCTCGAATCGCGAGTTGGAACGGCGCAGCCGAACGCGTCCTGGGCTACTCCAAATCCCGCGCTGTCGGCACGCCGTTGGGACACTACCTGCTTGATGGCGATGGGCAGCCCGTTTCACGCAAGTGGCTCGCATATGCATCCAACGAACCGGCGATGGAGCATCGGTGCGAAGGCATTTGCGCCGATGGCACCACCAGTCCGCTCGCGGTCTCCGTTTCCGCCGCGGATGCCCAGGTCGCGTACGTCGTCACGCTGCGGGTCGATACCGTACCCGACTGGGCACTTTACAAACGCCAACTCCTGGCCGCCGAGCAGAGTGAACTCCGTCTCCAGGAAGCCCAGGCCATTTCCGGTCTCGGCAGTTGGGAATTCGACCTCGCTACCGGTGCCATCCACTGGTCACGGGAGACCTTCCGTCTCTACGGCGTCGACGAATCCGAAGGTGAACCTGGCTACGGCGAGCTTCTTCGGTTCATCCACCCCGAGGAACGCGGCTTCTTCCAGGAAAAGGTGCGCAGGGCGATTGTCCACGGGGAAGACTACAACTTCGACAACCGGATTGTGCGGCGCGACGGCAGCGTCTGCTACACCCATGCGGTGGGTCGGCCAATGCGCGATGGCTCGGGCAAGATTGTCGGCCTGGCCGGCACCGCCATGGACATTACCGCACGAAAGAACGCGGAACTCGCCCTGCGGGAAAGCGAATCCAGGTTCCGCAGTGCGTTTGAAAGCGCGGCAATTGGCATGGTATTGCTTGCAGCTTCCACCCGGCAGTTCCTGCAGGCCAACCATGCGTTCTGCTCGATGACGGGCTATTCGGAGTCCGAACTCCTCGAAAAGACGTTGCGCGATATCACCCACCCCGACGATCTGCCAGCCGCTGTTGAAAATGCCTCCCCAGTGTTTTCAGGCGAGAAGACCAGTTGCCAGGTGGAAAAGCGATTCCTACGACCGGATGGTGTGACCCTGTGGGCCCGAATCAGCTTGGCCGCCATTCGTGAGGGTGATGCCCCGCCCATCCGCGTGATCGCGCTCGTGGAGAATGTGACCGCCCGCAAGGACGCAGAGGAACGCGCGACTTACGGCGAGGAGCGGTGGGAGCTTGCGTTGCAAGGCACCAACGACGGCTTGTTCGATTGGGACGCCCGCACCAACAAGATGTTCTTTTCCCCCAGGTGGAAGGAAATGCTGGGCTTCCGGGACGACGAACTGCCCAGCAGGGTCGGCGTATGGGAAACATTGGTCCACCCGGAAGATTTACCGTTGGCACAAGCCGCCATCCAGATGCATTTGGACGGTGTGACCGAACATTATGTTGCCGAGTACCGGATCTACTGCAAGGATGGGTCGCTCAAGTGGATCCTGGCACGCGGCAAGGCGATCCGGGATGAACACGGCAATCCCCTGAGGATGATCGGGGCCCATTCCGACATCACGGCCCGCAAACAGGCCGAGGCTCAGTTGTCCTACCAAGCCGAACATGACGAATTGACGTCATTGCCGAAGCGCAACCGGTTTCTTGCGCGCCTGGATGAGGAGATGTCCCGCGCCGGAGCGTACAACGAGCCCCTTTGCCTGTGCATTTGCGACATTGATCGGTTCAAGTCCATCAACGACCGTTTCGGACACCATCTGGGCGACGAGGTGCTCGCATTCTTCGCCAACCTATTGCGCCGGAGTCTGGACAAACCAAACATTGCCGGCCGCATGGGCGGCGACGAATTCCACATTTTGTTCCCTTCCACCGGGCTGGAGCGCGCTGCCGAACAGTTGGAGGCGATCCGGATTCGGTTGGCCGAGCACGTCTTCCACAGTGCCAAGGGCCCGTTCTCCGTTTCGGCAAGTTTCGGTGTTACCTGCAGCCAGCCGGGCATGGCGGCATCGGCACTTCTCGAAACCGCCGACCAAGCCCTCTACCGGGCCAAGGAACTTGGGCGCAATTGCGTCCACACTGTAATTCCGGCAAAGGACGGGTACGGTTCACCATCGGGGCTGACGGCTTCGCAACTCGAGACCAAGCTGCGATTGGCGCTGGACCAGTCGAAGATATCCGTGGATTTCCAGCCGGAGTACCGCATCGCGGACAAGCGGCTGGTGTGCTTCGAAGCTCTGGCCCGGTGGAATGACCCGGAGGTTGGCCCGATCGCCCCTTCCCTGTTTATCCCTTTGGCGAAAAGAACCGGCCTCATTGTCCCGCTTGGCCTCATGGTCATGGAAAAGGCCTGCCGCGCAGCGGCGGCTTGGCGCTCGGATCCAACCATTGATGCGCGGCACGTCGGCGTGGCCGTCAACCTTTCGGCAATGCAACTTTTTCGGGACGACTTTGTTTCCGAAGTTCGCGCCGTGCTCGCGCGCACAGGCTTGCCCGCGTCGGCATTGAAGCTGGAATTGACCGAGTCCAGCCTACTGGCCGACATCGAGCAGACGATTCGGAAAATGGAGGAACTCCGGGCCATGGGCGTCGAGCTGCTGATCGACGACTTCGGTACCGGCTATTCGTGCCTCAGCTACATGGGTCGGTTGCCCTTCACGTGCATGAAAATCGACCGGTCCTTCGTGCACGAGTTGAGCCGTGGGACCCACGCTGGCCGCATGGTCTCGACCTTGGTCGCGCTCGCCGAGGAGTTCGGAATGAGGGTGATCGCCGAGGGAATCGAGACGCCCGAGCAATTCCAAGCGGTCGCGGACTGCGGCTGCACCGAGGTGCAGGGCTATTGGCTAGGGTACCCGGTGCGGGACCCGGAGGACTACCTTCGGCGCGGCTACTTATAAACCCGACAGCGCATACTTTACCGCGACGGTGATTCCGGGCTGGCTGGCCGAGGTCCCAACTGTGACTACCAGCGGTTGGTCCCCCGTTTGCACACCGGCGGGAATCCTGGCGTTCACCTGCATCACGCCCGCGATCAACTGCGGCGCGGCTCCGGCGTACAGAACCTCGGCTGGGACTCCACCGATGGTGACCGTGACCGGTTTAGGTGCGGGCGACGGGTAGGTCGGACCGTCCGCGCGTTGGCCGTCAACGCCACCGGGAGTCGTCTGTCCTTCGCCCGTAGCGTAGACAACAATGATCGAGCCAGCCGGGGCCGGATTCTTGGCGTTGTTCGGCGAAAGGTCTTGGTTGAGAACCGCGCCTTGACCAGTGCCTGTAAGATTGGTCGAGAAAATCGACGGGGCCACACGGGCCACGGGTAGGGCAACTGGATCGGAGCTAAAGCTGCCATTTTTTACAACGACCTGGGTCCCGCTCTTTCCATCCAACGCGTACGGTGCAACGACGGACAACTGCCCGTCGGTGGTGTACAAGATTGGAGCCGGCACCGTGTCAAACAAGACTTGGACATTGTTCACCTTGCTGGCGAACTTGCCGTTGTCTACTTGCGGTCCGGCATATCCGGTTGGAGCCAGCCGAGCCCCGTACAGGGCCAACACCTTGCCCGGCACCACAGCACCCGACTCCGCGCTTGCCCCGTCCACAACCCCGGTTGAAATAAACAGCGGCTTGTTGCCCACCGGTGCCGCCGTTTTCGACACGTAGGAAACCATGGAGGCTTGGAGCGAGAGAGCGTCGGACGGCGAATGCGGAACCACATTCAAGATCAGACTCCCCATCTCATCCGTCGAGTTCTCCCCCCACTTGACTTCCTTTGGCGGGCTGAACGGGTTGCGCGGATTGTTGGCCGAGTTGTCGTAGATCAACTCACCGTCGATCCTCGTGCCCTTTGGCAGGGTCATGAGGTTCTGCAACATGTAGGTATCCTGCCAACTGAAATCCCAGTCCTTGATCCAGAGCAGAATGCGCACTTCGCCCGTCGGCAGGGTGGCTGTCATGCGGCTTCCCTTCCCCAAATAGTGGGCATGGGCCGACACGCTGAAGGCATCCACGTCCACAGGCAGGGTATAGGAACTCCGGACCATGTAGTCGCTCTTGCCCGCCGGGATATCGATGTTGGCCTGGATTCCGAAGAAACCCGGAGCCTGCACGCTGAAGACCTGGCTGGCCGGTTTTGGGGCAAAATAGAGCGCCACCGTGAGTTGCGCCTGCTCCACCTTGCCATCGGGATGGAAATGGCTTTGCAGGATCAAGTCGGCACCGTTGGGAAGCGTATAGGCGATCCCCGTGGGAAGGAACTCGGGAGTCGCGCCCGGGACCCAGCCGCCCAACCCGCCGGCGAGGGCATTCGCGATGGTGGCGGAAAGGTTGCTGCTGGACCCGAGTAGAAATACCGAGCCGAAACCCGGGAAACCCGGCTGACCATCGGCACCATCCATCTTGCGGCCATCGCCGGAAGTGTCGGAATAGAACAGCACGTGGTGCATCACGGTCGGAGCCGACGACTTGATCTCCAACGCGCGGAGATATTGGTCGGACTTCAAACCTGTCTGCAGGACGAAGTTCCGGTAGATGTCGGGCCCGTCGGCGGGAACGGTGAACGAGGTCGGCATCTGCAGCACCAGATCAGGCGTACCAAGCTGCCAGTCGGTGGGAAAGGTCGGAACCGGCGGTTCCAAGGCGGGATCGCCCTGCTGCATGCCCTGGTCGACCCATTTCTGGATCAAGTTGATCTGGCTGGCCGTCAGGCGGCGCTCGTTCCTGTAGGAGGTATAGCCCGGCTCTGCTTTCCACGGCGGCATGTAGCGGGACTGCGTCGTCGCTGCGATAGTGGGGGCGTGCTTGGCCACATCCGCGTAGCTCATCAACGCAAACGGGGAAACCTGGCCCGGACGGTGGCACGACGTGCAGTTGTTGTAGATGATGGGCGCGATGTCCTTGGTGTAGGTGACCGTCTGCGCAGGGGCGGCAAGGGCTAGGGCGGTCAACAGAAGAGACGGAGTCGCGAGACGGTGCATAGTTCTAATCTAGCCGACCCTACCCACTCACGAACACAGACCTCGCGGCAGTGCACCTTGGCCCCCTCGAGTCCGATATATACTGGCAAGGGCCGACCATGTCGGCCCCGCCCGTTCCCTCAGAAAGAGGCTATATGAAAACAGGCCCCACACTACGAACACTCCTCGCCGCCTGCGCGCTAACCGCCTGCGCTCAGGCGCAGGAACTCTCCGCCGCTGCCCTTGCCACCAAGGCCAAGGTCCAGAACGTCCCGGTCATCCCTTGGGAGTCCGTCCCGAACTTCCTCAAAATGCCGCCCGGCCTCTACTTGGGCGAGGGTATCGGCATCGCCACCAATTCCAAGGGCCACATCTTCGTCTACACGCGCAGCCAAGCAACGCGCCTGTTCGAGTTCGACAAGACCGGCGCGTTCGTGCGCGAAGTCGGCGAAGGCCTCTATGGCTTTGTTTTTGCGCACGCCGTCCGCGTCGATTCCGAAGACAACATCTGGGCCGTCGACGAAGGCTCCAACATGGTGATCAAGTTCAACCCCGCGGGCCGCGTCGTCATGACCCTGGGCCGTCGCCCGGAACCCGTCGATTCCGGTGCGCCACCGTCCCCGTACACGCCGACGAATCCCGGCAAGTACGTCTTCGACCGCCCCTCCGACGTCGGTTGGGACCCCGCCGGGAACATCTTCGTGGCCGATGGCTACGGCAACTCGCGCGTCGTTAAATACGACAAGAACGGACGTTTCATCGCTCAGGTCGGCACCAAGGGTTCCGGGATGGGCCAGTTGAACCTGCCGCACTCGCTCGCCGTGGACGGCCAGGGCAACGTCTACGTAGCCGACCGCACCAACCGCCGCATCCAAGTCTTCGACAACGACCTGCGCTTCAAGACCATCTACGACAACGTCGGCACCCCGTGGGAACTCTGCATCAGCCCCGGTCCGCACCAATACCTCTATTCCTCGAACACCTTTCCGGACAACAACGACTACACTCTCGCCACCGTCACCGGCGAGGTCTACAAGATGGAGCTGGACGGGACCGTGATCGGAAAATTCGGCAAGGCCGGCAAGCAGCTCGGCGAGTTCAGCGGACTGCATGAGATCGACTGCCGCAACCCGAATGAACTCTACACCTCGGAAATCCAGCTTTGGCGGGCGCAGAAGATCCTGCTCAAGCCCGAAGCGGCGAAGTAACGACTAAGGAGAACGCCATGAAGACCCTATCCCTATTGGCTTTGGCCCTCCTGCTGGGCGGCACCGTGAATGCCCAGACACCTGAAATCGCCTTCGATTCCAACGCGAGCCTGCTCAAGTTCCCCGCCAACATCCATCTCGGCGAGGCGGCTGGCGTCGCGACGGATTCGAAGGGCAACATCTTCGTCTTCTCCCGCTCCGGCGAGAACGGCACCATGGGCGGCTCGCGCTTCTTCTCGCACGGCGGCTCGCGCCTGTTCGAGTTCGACGCGACCGGCAAATTCGTGCGCGAAATCGGCACCGGCATCTACGGTTTCCTGTTCGCGCAAGGCGTCCGCGTGGACGCGCAGGACAACATCTGGACCGTCGACCGGGCCTCCAACACGCTGATCAAATTCGACCAGACCGGCAAGTTCCTCCAAGTGCTCAGCCGCAAGCCGGAGTCGATCAGCCCCACCCCGGCACCCGCGGGAGCAGGCGGCGGACGCGGTCGCGGCGGCACTCCAGGCCAAGGCGTGCAGGGCGATAACTTCAACCGCCCCACAGATGTCGCCTTCGACGCACAAGGCAACATGTTCGTCTCCGACGCCTACACAAACGCCCGCATAGTCAAGCTCGACAAGACGGGGCGCTTCGTGAAGACCTGGGGTTCGAAAGGTTCAGGCCAAGGCCAGTTCAACATGCCCAATTCGGTCGCGGTGGACGCCCAAGGCAACGTGTACGTAGCCGATTTGGGCAACAAGCGCATCCAGGTGTTCGACAACGAGGGAGCCTTCAAGTCCGAGATCACCGGCGTCGGCGCCCCGTGGACGCTCTGCATTTCACCCGGCGCTCACCAGTATCTGTACAGTTCGAACTCGAACGACCCCGAAACGCTGGACAACGGCGAGATCTACAAGCTGGAACTGGACGGCAAGGTCTTGGGCAAATTCGGGACGGCCGGGAAGCTTGTAAAGGAGTTCGGGACCGTCAACGCGATGGACTGCCGGAATCCGAACACCCTGCTTGTTGCGGAAGTGCAGAACTGGCGGGTCCAGAAGCTGACCCTCAAACCAGCCAAGTAAGTACAGCATTTCGACACACTCCCTTGTGGTTGCCGCTCAGTAAGTTCAGCCGAGCCACGACAGCAAGGGAGTGTCGTTTTCAGCGCGTCACCAACCGATACGGTACTGGTGCAGCCTATCCCACCGTTCCAGCATCCAGTGCCACCCGGTGTGCGCCACCAGCGCCGACAGAATGATCGTGCCTGTTCTTTCCGGAACCACCCGGCGAAGGAAGAAGTCCAACGCCGGAACCAGCACGATCAGGACCGCCAACTGCCCCAACTCCACACCGGCATTAAACGCCACCAGTGATGCCGCCAAATGCGATCCGGCGAACTGCAGCGTCTCGCGCAGCGCGAACGAGAAGCCGAAACCGTGTACCAGCCCAAAACCGAACGCCATGGCCCACCGGCGGGTCACGGTGGTCGTGCCCACGATGTTCTCCAAGGCCATCCAGACGATCGAAACCGCGATCAGCAACTCGATCAACGGCGGAAACCACCCCTGGTCCGGGGCATACCCGAGCGCGGACGTCGCCAATGTGATGGAATGCGCGATTGTGAAAGCCGTCACGATACCCGCCAACGGCTTCAGCCTCCGGAACGGGATCACCAGACAAGCGAGGAATAGCAGATGGTCCGTGCCGTCGAGGATATGCAGGAACCCCAAGCGCACGAAACGGGCGAAAGCATCGGTCCAGCCCGGGTCGAGAGGCACGACGTCTTCGGCACCCTGCAGTTCATACGCACGCACCGCTCCCCCCGGCGGGAGGTATCGGAGCGACACAACGACGCGGGTCGCCAAATGCCTAAGGCCTGGACGGATCGAAAATTTCGACGCCTCCGAACCGATGTCGTAGACGAACAGCACATCGAACATCGCCTGGCTCCAGTGCAGGTTGGAAGAGTTGGGGAGTCGAGGCCCCGTCGTATGGGCGAGCGCTTCCGGAAATGACGCGAACGAGCGGTCCGATTCGTAAGAGATCTGAACGGCCTCGACACGCGGGCTTGGAAGCCGTCGCCCGTCCTCGTACAGCTCCACGAGCTGGCCGATCCAGACGGTCGCCGCATCTGGCAGCATCGGAGCGAGCTGTTCGATGTCGAGGTAGCCGCCGCCCTGCTCGGGGAACACGACGTCGCGCATCGCCTTGAGCGGGAGCCGGACAAGCATGCGGAGCTGGCGTCCCTCGGGTTTCAGCATCGTCTGGACGGCCACGTCGGCGGGGATGTCATGAGCCAGGACGGGAGTGACTGCAACGAAAAGAACGATTGGTATAAGATAACGGACGTTAAAGGACGACATGAAGCGTATCCAATATACCGGGCTGGTGGTTGTAGCGGGGATTTTGTGCGTGGCGGGTTGGTCGGTGTCGCAGCGCGCGGTGCGCGCCGACGGCGAGAAGGCTCCACGATTCGAGGTGGACCCGCTGTGGCCCAAGCCTCTGCCCAACCACTGGGTGATCGGGGCCACCATCGGCGTAACGGTTGATTCGAACGACCACGTTTGGATCATCCACCGCGAGGGCTCGCTGGAGGAAAAGGAAAAGTACGCGACGTGGTCGCCCAAAGCTGCGGACTGCTGCGCGGCTGCACCACCGGTGCTGGAGTTCAACGAGGCTGGCGATCTGATCGGAAGCTGGGGTGGTCCGGGGCAGGGTTACGACTGGCCTTCGTCCAACCACGGCATCGATGTCGATTACAAGGGCAACGTCTGGATCGGCGGCAACGGCAGGACCGCAACCAACGCCAAGCTTGCCGCCGACGAGGCGCAAATGGCGGCCGCTGGCGGCGTACACGACAGCATGGTGCTGAAGTTCACGCAGTCGGGCAAGTTTCTGATGCAGATCGGGAAGCCGATGGCGAGCAAGGGCTCCAACGACATCGAAAACCTGCGGTTGCCGGCGAAGACCATGGTTGACCCGAAGACGAACGAGCTCTATGTGGCCGATGGCTACGGCAACCGGCGCGTGATCGTGTTCGACGCCGAGACCGGCAAGTACAAGCGGCACTGGGGTGCCTACGGGCACAAGCCGGACGACAAGCAACTGCCGCCGTACAACCCGAACGATCCGCCTGCCCAACAGTTCCGCACACCGGTACACTGCGCGGTGCTTGCCAACGACGGCCTGCTGTACGTCTGCGACCGCGTCAACGACCGTATCCAGGTCTTCAAGACCGACGGCACGTTCGTGAAGGAAGTGGTGATCGAGAAGAACACGCTGGGCGACGGCGCGGTTTTCGACATCGCATTCTCCAAAGACCCCGAGCAGAAGTTCATCTACGTGGCCGACGGGTCAAACATGAAGGTCCACGTGCTGGACCGCCAGTCGCTGCGCACGCTGACCACGTTCGGCGACGGCGGAAGGCAGCCGGGACAGTTCTACGCTGTGCACAGCATCGCGACGGACTCCAAAGGGAATATTTTCACTACCGAAACCTACCGCGGCCAACGTGTGCAGAAATTCCTGTACAAGGGGCTGGCGGCGGTTACCAAGATGGACCAAGGCACGGTCTGGCCGAAGTCGGGGAAATAGGGACGGGCATCCCTAGATCCGGCGACCGCCCAGCCAGATAGAATCGACTTGGATCCCGCCGTCCCCGATGCGCTTGAAGGCCACCAGATCGGCGGTTTCCCCAACCCGCAGCCCCTCCATCCGGCCTTCCAGGCCGATGATCCTCGCTGGATTCACGGTCGCCATGCGGACCGCGTCGGCCAACGTCAATCCGGCGAAGCGCATCAGGTTGGCGACTCCGTCGTGCATCTTGAGCGCCGAACCCGCCAGCCGGTCCGTCCCGGCCAAAACAACCCGTCCGTCCGCAGTCAGATCGGCATCCTGCTCGCCCAACCGGTACCGTCCGGGCGTTGCGCCTGCGGGCGAGGACGCGTCGGTCACCAGGACGGCACGGTCCACCGTCTTCGCGCGCAACGCTGTCTTCAGGAAAGCATGGCCCAGGTGGATTCCGTCCACGATGAAGCTGGCCGACAGGCGGTCCTCGGCCAGTTGGTCCCAGATGTAGTTCGGGTGGCGGCGCATCACCGCGTGTGCCCCGTTGCCGAGGTGGGTCGAAAGGGTGGCCCCGGCATCAACCGCCGCAGCGATCTGGTCTGCAGTCGCATTCGTATGCCCGACGGAAACCGCAACACCTTCGGCGGCAACCCTCGCGATCCAGTCTGGAGCTTCCGGCCAGTGCGGGGATAGCGTCACAAGTCGTATGCGGCCTCCGGTGGCGTCCTGCCAACGGCGGTACTCATCGAAGCTCGGCGGGCGGACCCAGCGCAGCGGATGCGCGCCGCGAGGGCCATCCTCGGCCGCGATAAACGGGCCCTCCACGTGATACCCCGCGATGGCCTCCCCATGCTCGATCCGCCCTCGCGCCGACTCCAAGCTTTCGAGGCAGTGGAGCATGTCGTCAGGACCGCCAGTGATCACGGTCGGCAGGCAACGCGTGGTGCCCGTGGCCAGTATGGTTTCGATGGCAAGGGACACCTCGGCGACGGTCACTGCAGGATTGTTGAAATCGACCCCGGCAAAACCGTTCACCTGGATGTCGACAAAGCCCGGCGCAATGAAGATGTCGGCAGCGAGAGAGGGGTCCGCTGGCCGTATCTCCGCGATCCTTTCGTCAAACAAAACTTCCACTGGAAGCCCAGAGGCGGCGTCAATCCCAAAACAGTTCACAAGGTCTCCGTTTTATCCACAGCAAATCCACTGCCAGCAACCGGAAGATGTTGATTCCATGGGGGCAAAAACCTGTGGAAACCCCGTCCGACGGCACATTTTCCGCTGGTGTCGAACCGTACTTTCACGTTACAACAGAAGTACGGATAGGCGGCGCGTGACTCCGGCGGATGATCTCGGGGGAGGTGATTTCCGGGGCTGCGCGCTTGCCTGCTAAACTCCAAGTCGCCTGTTACGTGGTCGTTATCAGGCGTTCCAACCGCCTCAAGCTTTCCGCGTTTCCCATCGCGATCAGATAGTCCCCCGCCCCAAGCGCTGCCTCTGCTGGCGGATTGAAGAGCATCTCGCCGACCGGCCTCCGGATCGCAAGCACGATCACCCCCATCTCCCGCCCCAAGTGCAGTTCCAAAAGCGTCTTTCCCACTACCGCACAATCGTTCGCAATCTGGACTTGTTCGATGGAGACATCCAGCCCGATGAAGCCAGTCGCCGAATCCAGGAAGGCTGAGACGTGGGGGCGCAGCAGCGCATTGGCAAGCCTGTGGCCGGTCATACTGAAGGGTGCCAGCACAGTGTCCGCACCGGCGCGGCGCAGCTTGACCTCGGCCTCTTCCTCGCTGGCACGGGTGACTATGTTGAGGGCGGGGTTCAGCGTGCGGGCCGACAGAATGACAAACAGATTGTCGGCATCGGTCGCCAAGGCCGAGACGAGTCCTGCGGCGCGGGTGATTCCGGCCTCGCGCAGGGTTTCGTCGCGAGTGGAATCTGCAACGATAGCCATCATGCCGGCCTTGCGTGCACTCTCGGCCCGCTGTTCCACGCGGTCGATCACCACGAACGGCGCACCAGCCTTCTGTAGTTCAAACGACGCGTGGCGTCCCACACGCCCGTAGCCGCACACGATGTAGTGGTTCTTGAGCTTGTCGATCATGCGCTTTCTCCTCCGGATGCGGAAGGTGTCCTGCAACTCCCATTCGATGATCGTCTGGGTCACGGCACCCACGGCGAAGAACATGACACTCACGCCGAAAAGGATCAAGAATGAATTGAAGACGCGGCCGGCATGGCTGAGCGGCCGCAGTTCCTGATAGCCCACCGTGGTGATGGTGATCAGGGTCATGTAAAAGGCATCGAAGGTACTGTAGCCCTCGACAACCACGAACCCGGCGGTCCCCGCAGCCACCGTGAAAAGCAAAAGCCCGCCGATCACCAGGATCCGGCGGGCTAACGTGCTTTGAATGAGGCGGTTCGGCACCTTGGACTAGGCTACCACCGCGACGTCGTCACCAATCGGTGATCTCAATTGCGGAAGCTGTTCAACGCTTCCTGTTCGTCACGGAAGGTCCCGATCAGGGAACTGATGCCAGTCATATCCATGACCTTCTTCACTTCCGGCATCACATTGACGATCTTCATCGTGCCCTGGTTGCGCACCAAGTGCGAGTAGCAGCTCATCAACTGCCCCAAGCCGGCGCTGTCAATCTTGGTGACACGACCGAGGTCGATGATGACCCGCGAATCGCTCTGCTCCAAAACTTCCCGACGCAATTCGTCGAGTTCCGCCGCCGAGTGCGTCAGAGTCGCGGCACCACGGAACTGCAGCACCGAAACACCTTCGGCCTGCTTCCAAGCGAGCTTGGAGGTGCGCAATTCGGAGGCCATATGCTCGCTGACGCGTAGTTCGTCGAAGCACTCGTCGCAGCCGAGGTAGTGGCCTTCGAATTCTTCCACGGACTGGGAATCCAGTGTCCGCGACAAGTATTTGGCAATGACCTGCTCACGCTTGATCGGTTCCATCTTGCATCTTAATTCCTGCCAGCCAGTGTGTTGGGCGCTCATGCTTTTCCGTCCACCTACTCAGTGCAAAGACTGTTCATTTTGTTTCAGCCGCCGTTGCATCTCGACGTTTGGTTTCACCGGTATAGACGCGGCGGAACCGCTCCTTGGCGCGGAACAGGACGACCCGGAACTGCGCGTCGGTCATGTTCCAGTCCATGCAGATCTCCTCTTTGTCACGACCTTCCAGATAGAGGGCTCGAAGGATATCCCGGTCGCGTTCGGCCAATTCGGCCAAGCCATTATCGATAGCGTCCCGCATCTCGAAGATCTCGGCGTCTGGGCGGACGCGGGTCTCGGGAACTTGTAGATCCTCGTCCAGATTCGGCTCGCGCTTCACCCTGCGGCGGTACTCGAGGATGACATTGCGGCAAACTCCGTTCAGGAAGGCGCCCAGTTCCTGGGTATTGCGGATCTGCTCGTTCTGGGCGGCCTTGATGAAACGCGCAAGGCTCTCCTGGACAAGGTCGTCGACATCGGCGCAGTTGTGACCGACGTGGTACAGGACTTTGTAGCGCAACTTCAGCCGGAGACGTTCGAGGGAGGGTTCGCTGAGGTCCATGTCGAAAGGACGGAAAGACCCGAAAAGGTGCACCTGCACCAGAGATCGTTTCCGATCCCATATTACACGGGTGCTTGTCGCCGCCGGAAAAGAATCAATAAGGACGCGACGGGGCGCCGCCGGATTTGGTCGCCTGGAAGCACTCGCGGCACAGAACCGCCCGGCCCTGCGTCGGTTTGAACGGGACGGTCGTTTCGCGTCCGCAGCCCGCACAAACGGTCGCGGTCTCCACACGATTGGGTGGGCCGCCCGAGCGACCGCCGCCCGCCGGACGGTCCTGTCGGCTACCCTTGCACGACTTGCAGCGGCGGGGCTGGTTGGTGAAGCCCTTCTCCTGATAGAAGCGCTGCTCACCGGCGGTGAACGTGAAGTCGGCGCCACAGTCGGCGCACTTGAGAACGCGGTCTTGGAAATCGGACATGACTGTACCCTGCAAATACTATCACGAAATCGCACCCAGTGCGATGGTGCCGAAACTGGCTCGCGGCTGACCAACGACCCTACCGATCCGCGGCCCGGCCTCGTTACCTCACGCGTGGATGCCGGGGGCCTCGTGCCCCAACGCCGCTACATATTCGGTGTACGGCCCCAGATACACGTTCGGCTCGCTGTCGCCGCCCGAAAGCTCCAACACGCGCGTACCGAGGCCCCTCAGGAACGTCCGGTCGTGCGACACGAACACCATCGTGCCTTCGAAATTCTTCAACTGTTCCACCAGCATCTCCTTGGTGGCGAGATCGAGGTGGTTCGTAGGCTCGTCCAGCACCAGGAAGTTCGGCGGATTGTAGAGCATCCGGGCCATCGCCAGTCGCGAGCGCTCGCCGCCCGAAAGCGACCGGATTTTCTTCTCCACGTCGTCTCCCGAGAACTGGAACGCCCCGGCCAGACTGCGCAACGACCCGATGCCGTCCTGCGGAAAGTCGTTCTGCAGTTGTTCGAGCACCGTCAGCTCGGGATTCAGCACGTCCAGCGACTGCTGGGCAAAGTACCCCATGTTCAGGCTGGCCCCGAGACGCACCTCGCCTTGGTCCGGCGTCGTTGAACCCGCGATCATCTTCAACAGAGTGCTCTTCCCCGCCCCGTTCCGGCCCATCACGGCCCAGCGCTCGCCGCGGCGGATGGTCAGGCTGAACCCGTCGTAGATGACCCGGCTCCCATATGCTTTGTGAACATCTTCGATAACTGCGACCTGGTCGCCGGAACGTGCCGGGACCCGGAATTCGAACTTCACAACCACGCGCTTCTTCGGCAATTCGATCTTTTCGATCTTGTCCAACGCCTTGATCCGGCTCTGCACCTGGGCGGCCTTGGCCGCGTGCGTCTTGAAGCGCTCGATGAAGCGCTGCTCCTTGGCCAGCATCGCCTGCTGGCGGGCGAAGGCGGCCTGCTGGTTGGCCTCGCGGATGGTGCGCTCTCGCTCGTAGAAATCGTAGTTGCCCGAGTAGGTGATGATTTCACCCGCGTCGATCTCCGCCAGCTTGGAGATAATGCGGTTCATGAAGTCGCGGTCGTGCGACGTCATCAGCAGCGCGCCCTGGTAGCCCTTGAGGAAGTTTTCGAGCCAAATGATGGACTCGATGTCGAGGTGGTTCGTCGGTTCGTCCATCAGAAGGACGTCGGGACGGCCGAGGAGCACGCGGGCCAGCGCCACGCGCATCTTCCAGCCGCCGGAGAGGGCTCCGACGTCGCCGTCGACCTGCTCGTCGGAAAAGCCGAGACCCGCCAAAACTTCGCGCGCCTGTGCCTCGATCTGGTAGCCGCCGAGGTGCTCGTACTCCTCTTGGACCTCGCCGAACCGCTCCAGGATTTTGTCCATTTCGTCGAAGCGCTCGGGATCTTCCAGTGCCTTCTGGAGGGCATCGAGTTCATGGTGAAGGTCGCCCACTCGGCCGCTGCCCGCGATGGCCTCGTCAAGGACAGGGCGTCCCGACATTTCCTCCACGTCCTGTCGGAAATAGCCAATGGTGGTCTTCTTGGGCACGGTGACGTTGCCGTCGTCGGGGGCCTCCTCGCCCACAATCATGCGGAAAAGAGTGGTCTTGCCCGCGCCGTTGGGGCCCACCAGGCCGCACTTCTCGCCGGGGTTCAGTTGGAACGAGGCGTCCACGAAAACGAGCTGCTTGCCGTATTGCTTGGAGATGTTGGAAAACGTGATCAAACAACCAGGCTAGCAGCAAGGGGGCGATGCCCGCCGGTGTAGTGCGCTGGATGCCGTGCCGCGACCCAAGCGGAACGGCCCGTGGGAGCATGCCGCGGAACATTCGCCCCTCCCTACGCTGACGGGCATTGAGCTCCCTCGCGGTCGCGGCGCTGGGGAATCAGCAGGTTGCCGAGCCACGACCGCAAGGTAGTGTTCGTTCCAGCCATGTGCACCTGTTCACCCCGCGAAGCATCGGCTGGCTTGTCGACCCGTTCCGCGAGAACCCCGCGTGGGAGAAAACGGGCAAGCGGGCCATGACGGTGCTGTCAAACTGGCAGCCTGGTCTCAAGAAATCTTGATTGCCGGGCTAAAGTTCCCGCGACGAACTGCCGATAGGTCAAACAAGGGGAGAAAAGCTCCCCAACAACATCAAAGCCATGAAAAACAGAATCGTCCAATCCATTCTGATTGCATCCGCGCTGTGCACGGCTCCGGTCGTCCTACAGGCCCAGCTGGGTCAGTTCAGCCTCGAAGGACACACCTTCCAGCTCCATGGGTTTGCTTCCCAAGGGTATGCAGTCTCCAACCAGAACAATTTCCTCACCATGCAGACCAGTAAAGGCAGCTTCGCCTTTACCGACGGCGGACTGAATCTGTCCACCTCCCTCACGGACAAGTTCCGGGTCGGCGCCCAGGGTTACCTCCGCAACGTCGGGCAACTGGGCGGCGGGCGGCTCAGTCTCGACTGGGCGTTCGGCGACTACCGCTTTGCCGACTGGTTCGGCATTCGCGCCGGCAAGGTCAAGACCCCGCTCGGGCTGTTCAATGACACTCAGGATGCGGAGTCGCTGCACACCTGGGCGCTGTTGCCTCAATCGGTCTATCCACTGGACCTTCGCTCTTCCACCATCGCTCACGTGGGAGGCGATATTTACGGGCAGCTTGCGCTCCGCAAGGCGGGGAGCATCGACTACACCGTGTATGGCGGCGCCCGCCCCAACGATAGGCGCAGTGGGTACTACTTCAACACCCAGGACACGGGCGTGCCGATCCGCACCTTCACCGGTAAGATTGTGGGCAGCGATGTCCGCTGGAATACTCCGGTGGCGGGACTCATGGCCGGAATGTCGTTCCTAGACGAGATGGACCACATCAACGGAACCTATATCGCAGCGGGCAATGCCCCTTATCTGCTCGATTCCAGCCCGCTCCACATGACCTCGGCTTATGTTGACTACAGCCGGGGCAAGCTCCGGGTGAACGGTGAGTTCCGCCGGAACAAGAAGGTGGAACGCTTCAATCTGTTCGGGAACCAGAGTGCCCTGAATTTTTCCGACAAAGGCTGGTTCGTGACCGGAGCATACCGGGTCACCCGCCAGTTGGAACTGGGCGCCTACCATTCACACTACCGGGTCGATGTGCCGCAAACCGCCGACCCCGCCGGCAACCATCTCTTCGACACCACCCTTACCGCCCGCTATGATCTGACTCGCTGGTGGAACGTGAAGGTCGAAGGCCACTTCATGGATGGACACGGCGACCTCTATTCCGCCCACGGGTTCTATCTGCGTTCGAATCCAACGGGAATTGGTCCGACGACCAATCTTCTGGTCATTCGAACCGGCTTCTACTTTTGAGCCACCCACCAAGAAGACGAGAAACAAAGGAATATGTCAGCCATGAAGAACTTCAAACTTTTTGTCCTCGCGGGAGTCGCCGCCATCAGCCTGCAGGCAGGTGAAATCAAAGTCATCGCGAATCCAAGCGTGGGTGCGGCTGCAATTTCAGCCGACGACCTCAAGCGTGTATTCCTCGGCACCCGGTCGTCGCTTGCCGACGGCTCGCACGTGGAACCAGTGCTGGCCAAAACGGGTCCCGCCCACGAGGCGTTTCTCAAGGAGTATCTGGGCAAGACAGACGGGGCCCTGACCACCTACTATCGGAGCTTGGTCTTTACCGGCAAAGGCGCGATGCCGAAGACTCTCTCGTCGGACGAGGAAATCGTCTCCTACGTGGCCAAGACCCGCGGAGCCATCGGCTATGTGGGTGCGAAGACCGCCGCCACCGGAGTCAAGGAACTGGGGGTGAAATAGGGTTCGGCCATGTTAAACATGCCTGCGATTAAGCTGAATATTACCGCCAAGATCTGGCTCAGTGTCGGTGTCTTCATACTGGGCTTCATCCTGAACACGTTTTTGGGCCAAGTCCAAGGCGTGCGGACGGAGACCAGTCTCCGTTCCACGGCGGACGCGCTCTTCCCCGCCGCTCAGAGCGCCCAAGAGGCCGAGGCAGCCTTCCAGCGCATGGCCAAATCCTTCGGAGACGCCGTTCTTCTGCAGGATGCCGGGGCCATCGACAAAGCGGTCAACGACGGCGAAGCAGTCAGTGCGTCCTTGCGTTCCATCGCGGCGATTCCGGATCTTCCACCCGACCGGATTCGGCAGGCAAAGGGCCTCGCTGCCGCCGTGAGCGGTTTCGGGTCTGACGCACGCTCAGTCTATTCCCAAGTTTTGACCGACAGCTCCAAAATGGGCGAGAAGATGGGAACGCTGCAGGGACAACTCGCGGAACTCGCCTCCCGTACCGAAACCCTGAAGTCTGCCCTGAAGTCAAACAGGGAGGAACTTGCACGGGAACTGCGGCTCCAGTTGACCGACCAAGCCACCAGTTCGGCTTCCCAGCGATGGTTCGCCCTGGCCGTCTTCGGCGTAACTATGATTGTCGCCGCCCTGATCGTGAACCTGACGATTAGCCGTGCAATAACCGGCCCAATCCTGAGCGTGATTGGCGGAATGCAGGACTCGGCCGATCAGGCGGCCGCCGCTTCGGGTCAGATGACGCGCTCCGGGCAGGCGGTGGCTCAGGATGCCCAGCAACAGGCGGCATACCTGCAGGAGACGGCCGCATCACTCGCGCAAATCTCCACCACAACCGGAGTCAATGCGCAAAAGGCCACCCAGGCCGATGCGCTGATGCGTGATGCGCGTTCCTCGGTTGACCTAGCGATGGGGGCCATGGACGATCTCACGACGTCGATGAACGAAATAGACACCTCGAGCAAGGAGGTTGTGCGGGTTTTGAAGACCCTGGACCAAATTGCATTTCAGACAAACATTCTTGCCTTGAATGCCGCGGTCGAAGCTGCCCGCGCCGGGAATGCGGGAGCTGGGTTCAGCGTAGTAGCGGATGAAGTGCGGTCGCTTGCACAGCGCGCGACCGATTCCGCTAGGCAGAGCGCGGGAATCGTGGAAAAAACGATAGCCGACGTAGGTCGGGGAGTTGAACTCGTAGCTCGCGCCCACGGGGCTTTCGGGACTGTTTCAAGAACGATTGGCGATGGCAGCCAGATGGTCAGTCTGATCGCCACCAACAGCATTGAACAGTCCGAGGGTATCTCGCGAATCGAAACTGCTTTGCGCCGAATCGAGCAGGTCACGAACAGCAACGCCACCAGCGCCCGGGATACCGCCGAGAGCGCCTCGTCCATGATGCGGCAGATCGAAAGTACGCGGCATCACTTGGACAGACTCGTGTCAGCTGTGGGAATTCGTGGCGGTTCCGTCGAGACGCTGTGCTAGATCAAGGTACGGTACTTATGCCCGTGGCTGGGTATAATGAACGAAGCATTCGGCAGGTCTTAGCCTATGAATCGTGAGCGTCTGGAATCCGAGCAACTCGACGTCTATCGCACAATCCTTTCCGCTCTCGACGAAGGCATCGTTTTCCTCAATCCCGGCGTTCAGATCTTCGAGTGCAATGAAAGGGCCGAACAAATCCTCGGACTCTCCCGTGACGAGGTTACCGGTCGCAGTTCCATGGACCCCAGATGGAGAGCCGTTCGCGAGGACGGCTCCTCGTTCCCGGGCAGCGAGCATCCCTCCACCGTCACCCTCTCCACCGGCAAGCCCTGCCAAGGGGTGGTCATGGGAGTCCATAAACCCTCGGGGGACCTCGCGTGGATCTCGATCAACTCCCAAGGCGTCTTTCGTCCCGGAGAAACGCTCCCCTACGCCGCAGTCGTATCCTTTACAGACATCACCGCGCGGCTTGACGCCGAAAAGGCCCGTCGTGCCGCCGAACAGCGACTCGGCGAAGCCCAGCGGCTGGAAAGCGTCGGCCGTCTCGCCGGCGGAATCGCCCACGAGCTAAACAACCAGCTCACGGTCATCAACGGATACGCGGACATCATCGCCCGAGGTCTCCCGGCGGGGCAACAACGATTCCGCAACGCCGCAACATGCATCGCCCGCGCCGGAGCCGAGGCCTCGCAGATCGCACGCAAACTGATGGTTTTCGGCCGTGAGCAACTGCCGCAAGCCGTGCCTGTCGATCTGAATAGCTTGGTCTCCGAGAGCTACGAAGTCATTCGCCCTCTAATCGGCGACCGAATTGTACCCGAGCTCGATCTAGATCCCTCGATTCCCCACGTCGCCGCCGATCCCGGCGAACTCCGACAGCTTCTTCTCAACCTCGTCCTCAACGCGCGGGACGCAATGCCCGATGGCGGCCGCCTCACCATACAAACGAGCCAGTCGCCTCCGCCCGAAGAGGCCACCGACCCGTCGCGGCCCGCCGTGTCTTTGATCGTCAAAGACACCGGCATCGGCATGACGCCCGACGTGCGTGCCCGTATCTTCGAGCCATTCTTCACCACAAAGCCTGAAGGAACCGGCAACGGTCTGGGGCTTGCCGTGGTGTACCGCGTAGTCACGCACCGCGGAGGACGCATTTGGGTTGAGAGCGCACCGAATCTCGGGACCACTTTTCGCATCGACTGGCCTGAGGCCAAACTCCCCCAAGAGCCCTTGCTAACAGCCGTGAGCGACTCAATTGCAGCCTCCGGCGATGGGCGCGTGGTCCTGGTCCTGGACGACCGTCCCGATATCGTCGCTCTCGTATCGTCCATCCTGATCAGTCATGGCTACCGTGTCCTTCAGGCCGATTCCGTCGAACGGGCTTTCGAGACAGCCGAACACCATCGAGGCCCGATTGACCTTCTCCTCACCGATGTCATTATGCCCGGGCTCGACGGAACCGAGGTCAGCCGCCGCCTCACACAGCAGCGCCCCGGTCTGAAAACACTCTTCATGACCGCCTACTCAGACGACCTGCTTTCGTCGCTCGGCGTCGAAACCGGCGCGGTCGACGTTTTGCGCAAACCCTTCCAGCCACAAGAACTTCTCGACCGCGTCGCCGCCCTTAGCGGGGCAACCCTGCCCCGCCACTAAAGGGGAACAAACGCAATGACAGGACTCAACCCGGTTTCCAAGATGGTTGCTCAGCGGTCCCGTTCGGTCACAAGATCGGTCAGCGTAAACAAAGCGCGCTGGTACGGGTTGTCGGGGAACTCGCCGACGATCTCCCGAGCCCGGTCCGTGAACTGCTGCGCCCGCTCCCGCGTCCGCTGGATTCCGTCGTGGCGTTCCACCATGGCGAGGATCTCGGAGAACGACGCCCGGTCGTAGGTCCGATCTTCCAAGGCGGTCTCGACCAGTTTGCGCTCCGACTCGGTAGCGTCCTGCAGCGCATACACCAGAGGCAGCGTGACCTTGCCTTCCTTCAAATCCCCGCCGACCGGCTTGCCAAGCGTCGCCTCGCGCGAAACAAAGTCCAGCATGTCGTCGATCAGTTGGAACGCCATCCCGAGGTTCCAGGCAAAATCGCCCAGCTTCTCCTCAAGGTGCGAGTCCGCGCCCGCCGCCACCGCGCCGAGCTTGGCGCAGGCTGAGAATAGGCACGCCGTCTTGCGGTCCACCAGTTCCATGCAGTCTGCTTCGGTAATACCGATGCGGCCGATGCGCTCGAGTTGCAGCAATTCGCCCTCCACCATCATCTGGGTGAGGCCGATCAGCAGGTCCAGCACATGGAAATTCCGCTCGCGCAGCGCCGTCTGGAACGCCTGCATATAGAGCCAGTCGCCCGCCAGCACACAGATATGGTTGCCCCACTGGACATTGGCCGACGGACGCCCGCGGCGGGACTGCGCCACGTCGATCACGTCGTCATGTACCAGCGTCGCCACATGCAGCATTTCCACCACGGCGCCCAGTTGGATCGCCATGCCGTTGTCGCCGCCGTCCCGCCCTCGCTCCGCACCCGCGAATCGCGCGGTGAGAAGCAGCAGCGCGGGCCGCAAACGTTTGCCGCCGCTCTGCTGGAGGTACCTCGAAATTGTGGTTACGGTGTCGACGGACGCGACCGATTCGATGTCAATCGCCTTCTCCACCGAGGCCAAATCCGCCCGGACGAGATCAAAAATCTCCGCCGCCGTCAGGACTTGCCCTGCCCGCTCAGTTGCCATGGGAATCCCCAGTGTAACGGTTCCAGTTTCGTGGCCGCAAACAAAGGCGCTCGAAGTTGTCTGACGCGGTCTCGGCGACCCGGTCCGGCGTGGTGCCCCTGACGGCTGCGAGGGTCTTGACGGTCTCGGTCATAAAGGCGGGCTCGTTGCGTTTTCCGCGCCACGGAATCGGTGCAAGGTACGGCGCGTCAGTCTCGGTCAAAAGCCGGTCGGCCGGCGTTATGCGTGCAGCCTCCCGCATGGTTTCGGCGGTCTTGAACGTGATAACGCCGCCGAAGGCGAGGTGGAAGCCGAGGTCGAGAGCCTCTCGGGCCTGATCGGCGTCGCCGGTGAAGCAATGGAAGATGCCCGGACCAGTCCAGTGCTCCTTCAGGACCGAGATGGTATCGGACCAGGCTTCGCGGGTGTGGATCACGATGGGCAGATTCAGTTCCTTCGCCAGCTCGAGTTGCCGCACGAATACGTCCTTCTGGACCTCGCGCGGCGAAAAATCGTAGTGGTAGTCGAGTCCGATTTCACCCAGCGCCACAACCTTCTGATGACGACCGAGCTCCCGGAGATCGGAATAAGTCTTGTCGGTCACCTTCGAGGCCTCGTGAGGGTGCACACCCACAGTTGCCGAGAACTGCGGATACATCTCGGCGATGCGGACGGCGCACGCGAGGTCCGGCGGACCGTCGCCTGTCCCGATGGCCATCATGTGTTCGACGCCAGCCTCGACCGCACGGGCAAGCACGGCTTCGAAGTCGTGCGCGTACTTGCCGCCGTCCAGGTGGCAGTGGGAATCGGTCAGACGCATGCGGCTACTTGAGTCGCGCTCCAACCGCGATCTCTTCGAGGAATCCGGCGAGCACGGGCTTGCCGCCTTCGAGCGACGCGGCCACGATCATGCCGTTCGACTCGATTCCTCGCAGCTTGCGGGGTTGCAGGTTGGCCACGATGACCACCTTGCGACCCACCATCTCGTCCGGCTTGTACACCAGCGCGATGCCCGCTACGATGGTCCGCGGCTCGGGCTCCCCGATATCCACCTTCATGTGGAGCAGCTTGTCCGCACCCTTCACCCGCTCGGCGAAGAGCACTTGGCCGACCCGCAGGTCAACCTTGAAGAAATCATCGGCCTCGATCTTCTCCGATGGAGGCGCGACGGTTCCGACGGCCTCCGGCTCGGCGGCGGGAGCAGGCGTTTCGCGGCCCAGCAGCTTGTTCTGGCGGGCGGTTTCGACTTCTTCGAGTGCTTTCATGCGTTCGATGGCGGGAATGGCGTCGATCCGGGGGAAAACAGGACCGATCTGTCCGATGGACTGTCCGGGCACGAGCTGACCCCACGCCAGGTTCACCAGCTTGGAGTTGGCCAAGGGTTCGGCGATGCCCAGTTGCTCGCGGATCTTCTCGGTCGATTCGGGGATCACCGGGTGCAGCAGGTGGATGGCGATGCGCAGGATCTCGGCGGAACCATAGAGCGCGTCGTCGAGCTGTTGCCGCACCTCATCGCCCGGAGCCTTGGCGAGCTTCCACGGAGCTTGTTCGACGATGAACTTGTCTGCGGCGGACAGCATGCCCCAGACAGCCTCCATGCCGCGGGAAAATTCAAAGCCGTCGAAAGCCTTGAGGGCACTTTCGATGGCGACCCGAGCTGTCTCGGCCAGAGGCGACGCGGCTAGCGCGTCGGACGGCGCGGGCAACACCCCGTTCCGGTACTGCTTGATCATGGTCAGCGTGCGGCTGCCGAGATTGCCGAGTCCGTTGGCAAGCTCGGCGTTGTAGCGCCCCACCAGCGCGTCGTAGCTGAAACCGCCGTCCTGTCCGAACACGATTTCGCGGAAGAAGAAGTAGCGCAGCGCCTCGATCCCGACCACCTCGCAAACCGGTCCCGTGCGGACGATGTTGCCCTTCGACTTGCTCATCTTGTCGTTCTGGAACTGGAGCAGTCCGTGCGCGAAGACCTTCTTCGGCAGCGGAAGGTCGGCCGCCATCAGGAACGCGGGCCAGAAGACGGCGTGGAAGCGCAGGATTTCCTTGCCCACCAGGTGCAAGTCGGCGGGCCAAAGGGGCATCTCGCCCGTAGCGTTGTCGCGGATGGCGCTGATGTAGTTGATCAGGGCGTCGAACCAGACGTAGGCCACGTGGTCGCCTTCTACCGGAATGCCCCATTTGATGCTGGTCCGGCTGATCGAAAGATCCTGCAGCCCTCCGCGCACGAAGCTCACGACCTCGTTGCGGCGTGCCTCGGGTTGGATGAAATCCGGGTTGTCCTCGTAGTGCTTCAGCAGCCGTTCCTGGAACGCCGAGAGCTTGAAGAAGTAGTTCTCCTCCGTCACCGTCTCTGTGGGACGACCGCAAGTGGGGCAGTTGTCGCCCGGACCGGCCTCGTTCACGTAGAACTCGTCGTGGACGCAGTATTGGCCGGTGTACGAGCCCTTGTACACGTACCCGCGTTCCCGGCAGCGTTCAAACAGCCACCGCACGGTTTCGTGGTGGCGCGGCTCGGTGGTGCGGATGAAATTGTCGTACTGGATGCCGATCTGGTCCCACACCTTGCGGTATTCGTTGGAAACGATGGTGGCGAACTCCAGCGGTGCGAGGCCCATCGCCGCGGCGGACCGCTCCACCTTTTGGCCGTGCTCGTCGGTGCCGGTCGTCAGGACGGCGTCAAAGCCCTGCATGCGTTTCAAGCGCTTGATCACATCGGCGGCCAACGTGGAGTAGGTGTGCCCGATATGCGGGGCTGCGTTGACGTAGTAGATCGGCGTTGTCAGATAGTATTTCATTTTGTATTCAAGTAGTTGCGCGTTGTTTCCGCAAGAATCGCTTGAAGCGGCAAGCCGGAAGCGGTCGCGGCTTGGCGGGCATCCTCGTACTCTGCCGCGAAGCCGTCCGGCGAGACTTTGACCCGCACGGTGCCGCCGGAAGTTTCGGTATCAACCCACCGGCGCGGTTGGACGCGGCGCTCGGCGGTGTGGAAGCGGACGCCCAACGTCGTGGTCTCTCGGAAAATCAGTGCGACCAGCGATTCGCGTTGTTCCGGGGCTGCGACGACTTGGAGCGTGACGCCTGGCCGTCCTTTTTTCATCTGGACGGGGGTAACGGTGACGTCAAGCGCTCCGGCCTCCAGCAGTTTTTCCGTCGCGTAGCCGATTACCTGGGGCGAAGCGTCGTCGATGTTGGCCTCGATTACGGATACCGTGGTGTGTTCAGTCGCGCCCGATTGCTGGCCCACCAGGACCCGGACGACATTGGCGTGGTCCTTGAAATCGCGGTCGCCCGCGCCGTAGCCGATGGATTTCAGCCGCAGGGCGGGCATCGGGCCGAAGGATTTCGCGAAAGTGGCCACGATGGCCGCGCCGGTTGGGGTGGTCAATTCCATGGCGGGACCGCGGGCATAGATCGGAACATCGCCCAGCAGGCGGGCGGTGGCGGGAGCAGGGACCGGCAGGACACCATGTTCGGTGTTGACCGTCCCGCTGCCCACATTGATGGGCGAGCAGTGAATTTCAGCAACGCCGAGAAGGTGGAACCCCAAGCAGGCCCCGACGATGTCGCAGATGGAATCGAGCGCGCCCACCTCGTGGAAGTGCACTTTTTCGATGGACACGCCGTGGACGGCGGCCTCGGCCTCGCCCAAAGTGCGGAAGACGCGTTCGGAGTCGGCTTTAACCGTGTCGGGCAGGTCCGCCGCGTGGATCATTTTCAGAATGGCGGGGAGATGCCGATGCTTGCCCTGGGGCTCGACGACCTCGACCTTGAACTTGGTTGCGGTAATGCCGCGCCGGATGGTCTTTGCCGCGGAAACGGACGCGTCGGGCGCGAGTTGCGCAAGGGCGGACGCGATGGCGTCGGCATCCGCACCGGCGTCAATCAGGGCCCCCACGATCATGTCGCCGGCGAGGCCGGAAAACGCGTCAATGTAACAAATCACTGTACTTCCAGTTTAGGCGATGGCCGGTCGGGGCGAGTTGGGGCATAATAGGGGCATGGCGACTCTGGTTGAAACCGCGCCCTTGAGCATTGAGGATTTGGACTTCCGCGACGAGGCCGCGATGGACGCGTTCCACGAAGCGTGGATCGAGTCTGGCCGCGCGAAGCTCCTTGACGACTTCCGACGGCTTCGTGAAATGGGCATCATCGACGAATTTGGCAATCAGCTCAAGACCGTCATCATGCCCGACATGCTGGACGAAACCGCGGACTTTGGCGGGTAACGGAGTCCGTGCGTCACGCTCCCCTCATGGTCGTTGTCGCCGGCCCCCCGGGCGGCGGCAAGAGCAGTTGCTTTCCAGTCCGAAACGCAGGCATCGACTGGTTCAACAGCGATGACCGCGCCGCGAAGCTAAACAACGGCTCCTACCACAACATTCCGCCCCACATCCGCACGGCTGCTGGAAAGCAACTCCAACAATTCATTGAGGACCACATTGAGAGCCGGCACTCCTTCGCCTTCGAAAACGCGCTGCGTACGCCGGCGTGCTTCCATCAGATGCGACTGGCGAAGGACCTTGGTTTCCACGTGATGATGGATTACCTTGCCGCCGGACCGGTCGAGGAGCATCTCAGCCGCGTGGCGAACCGGGCCATGCTGGGTGGCCACTCGGCAACCGAACGCAAGCTGCGCGACATCTACCAGAACAGCATGATCAATCTGGTGACGGCCTTTGCAGAAAGCATCCGGGGCACGATTGATCGGCTGCGCATCTTCGACAACTCGGTGCGCACCGATAGTCCACGACTAGTGCTGAAGATCGCCGATGGCACTCCGGAGCAAATATCCGATATGATCCCCTCCTGGCTCGAAACCGCCCTCGCCAACTCCCGATACACCATCGACAACCTCCGCCTTCTCGCCCGCAGCGCCCGCCCGTGATACCGTATCTTCCAACCGCATGCCACTGCAAGGCACCATCCAATCCGCCCCGAACGGATCCGTCGGTTTCGACACTGACACCGCCCTGACCGCCGACACCGCCGCCGCGTTCGTGGCCCAAGGCTTCCAATTCGCGGTCCGCTACCTGAGCCGCCACCCAACCGAATCCGCCGGCGACCTGACTACCTCCGAGGCCCAAACAATCCTCGACTCAGGTCTCGCCCTGATGGCTGTCCAGCACGTCGCGGGTGAGGGCTGGACTCCCACGCAGCCCTTGGGCCAGCAGAACGGCCAGTATGCGGTCCAAAACGCACAAGCGGTCGGGCTCCCGACCGGCATGCAGATTTGGCTCGACCTCGAAGGCGTCAATGCCACTGATACCGCCGCGAACGTCGAACAATACTGCAATGCGTGGTTCGCCGCGGTTTCCTCCGCCGGTTACGTTCCGGGCTTGTACGTCGGAGCCAATTGCGGCCTGACCGGACAGGAACTCTACCAGAATCTAACTGTCCAGTATTACTGGCAGTCCGGCAGCACCGTCCCCGCAATTCCAACGCGCGGCTACTGCATGCTGCAGACCATCAGTAGCACCTTCGTGGTCGACGGCGTCGCCTACGACCGCGACCTGGTCCAGACCGACGACCTCGGCAGCACGCCACTCTGGCTTACCCCTTGACTTTTCCCCCAGACTGCGCCACACTCATTTTTTACCAGTCAGCCATGTGAGCTGCATGCCGGAACATTCCGGACACCACCCACTGCGAGGCTGACAATGCTACGCCCAACGACGCTGTTTAAAACCGCCGCCGCGCTCCTCCTTAGCACGACGCTCTTCGCCCAAGCCCCCTTAAACGACACGGCCAAACTCCTCACCGAGGTCATCCGCGTCAACACCGCCAACCCCCCAGGCAACGAGGCCAAACTCGCCGCCTTCCTCAAGACCAAGTTCGAGCCCCTCGGCTTCCATATCGACATCATCCCCACCCCCGACCCCCTCAAATCCCATTTCATCGCCCGCCTCAAAGGTGACGGCTCCAAGAAGCCCATCCTGCTCGCCGCCCACGAGGACGTCGTCGGCGTTGAGCGTGAAAAATGGTCTGTCGACCCCTTCGAAGGCGTCGTCAAGGACGGCTACGTCTTCGGACGCGGCGCCATCGACTTCAAGGGCGGCCTCGCCGTCTTCGCCCAAGCCGCGATGCTGCTGGCCAAAAACAAGGTCCCGCTGGCCCGCGACGTCATCTTCCTCGCCGAAGTCGACGAAGAGGGCGGCCAGTACAACACCACTTGGCTGGCCAAGGACCACTTCGACAAGATCGACTGCGAGTTCGCCCTCAACGAGGGCGGCTGGATCATCAAGAATCCCGACGGCACCGTCCGCTACGTCAGCATCTCCACCGCCGACAAGTCCGGCGTCTCCCTCCTCGTAACCGCCAAGGGCACCTCGACCCACTCCTCGATGCCCCGCCCCGACAACGCCATCTTCACCCTCGCCAAAGCGATGTCCAAAATCGGCGACTACGACACACAGCCCAAACTCATCGACAGCACCAAGGAATTCTTCACCACCCTCGAAAAGACCAGCACGCCGCCGATGTCCACCTATTTCCACGACCTCGTCGCCGGCACCGATCCCGAAAAAGTCAAAATCGCAGCCCTCGAAATCAGCAAAGACCCGCTCCTGCACGCGATCATGCGCAACACCATCGCGCCCGTCTTCCTCAACGCAGGCTTCCGCGGCAACGTCATACCAGGGTCCGCCGACGCGACCCTCAACTTCCGCACCATCCCCGGCACCAACACCGACGAGCTCATCTCGGAAATGAAGGCCGTGATCAACGACCCCCGCGTGGAAGTCACCAACGCCGGAAGCCGTGGCATGCCCGCAGGTGCCAACCCCGCAGCCTACGCCGAATACATCAAAATGGCGAGCCGCATGAAGCCCTCCACCAAGGACTCGGAACTCTTCCGCGCCTTGGTGCAGCAATCGAATTCTGTCTTTCCCAACGTCCCTGTAACGACGTACCTCTTCCAAGCCGGTACCGACGCCGCCGCATGGCGCAGTCGGGGCATCCCGGTCTATGGGATCTATCCATATCCCATCAGCGCGGAAGACCTCACTCGGATGCACGGCAACGACGAGCGTGTGAGCATCGAAAGCCTCCAACAAGGCACGGATCTCATCTACAAAACGCTCCTTCAAGTTGCCGGCAAGTAATCCAAAAAACAGTTACAAGGAGAATCGAACATGTTGCAGAAAGCAGCTTTGGCATTGCTGGCCATGGCGACAGCCGCATTGGCCCAGCAGACCGGCATCGGAGGTCGCCTGACCGACCCCTCGAAGGCCGCTCTCGCAAACGCGGTGGTTTCAGCCCGCAGCGAGGACGGCACCAAAACCCAGACCGTGACGAATTCCACGGGTACCTACCAGTTCCCGACCCTCCGCGCGGGCTCATACCTCCTGCGCTTCGAGGCACCCGGTTTCGCCCCGGCCGAGCGGACACTCTCCGTGCTGGTCGGCCAAGTGGCCGCAGTCGATGTAGCGCTCCAGTTGGCCACCGCCAGCTCCTCGGTCGCGGTGGTCGCCGAAGCCGCGGCGGTGGACACCACATCGTCCACAGTCTCCGGGGACGTGAGCCCCACCGAGGTCGCCCGCGTTCCGTTGAATGGACGCAATTACCTCCAACTTGCCATGATGGTGCCCGGCATCACCAACAACACCGTGACCAATTCGCCCCTGGGCGCCACCGACAGCGGTAAACTCCAAATCAACGTCGACGGCCAGCAGGTCACCCAAAACTCGGCCAGCGACGGTTTCGGCGAGCCCCAATACAGCCAGGACGCAATCGACCAGTTCCAGATCATCACCAACCGCTTCGACGCCACCCTCGGCCGCTCCTCGCGCATGCAGGTCAACGTCCAGACCAAGTCCGGCACCAACGCCTTCCACGGCACCCTCTACGGCTACTTCCGCAACGACGCGTTCAACGCCTCCGACCCCGTCGCCCACAAGGTCCTGCCCTTCTCAGACCAGCAATTCGGCGGCACCATCGGCGGCCCGATCCTCAAGAACAAGCTGTTCTTCTTCTTCGCGTACGAGGGCGAGCGCCAGCCGACCACCATCTTCGACACCCCCACCGGCTTCGGCGGCCTCACCTACACCTTCGCCAACCAGCTCCGCACCAACAGCTACCTGCTCCATTCCGACTGGGTCATCAGCGACAAGCACCGCCTCTCGGTCCGCGCCACCGGCTACACATGGCAGGTGCCGTTCAACAACGTCACCGGCAGTTCGTCCCCCACCCGCGCGACCGATTCCACCCGCACCAGCTACGCAGCCCTCGGAACCTGGACCTGGACTGTCACCCCGTCCACCGTCAACGACCTCAAGGTCGGCCTCAACCACTTCGACTGGGCCAACACCCCGCTGATCCAGAGCCCCGAATACCGGCTCCCGACCATCACCGTCGGCTCCCCCTACAACTACCCCCAACAGCTCGGCCAAAACGACTGGCAATACCGCGACGACCTCTTCGTCCTGAAGGGTGCCCACAGCCTCCGCGCCGGCTTCGACTACCTGCACAACATCTACTCCGGCAACTTCGGCCAGAACGTCCGGGGCACCGTGCTCTCGTTCTCCTCCGGCGTCAGCGCCCTCAACCTTGCCACCGTATTCCCCAAGTGGGACGACCCGTCCACGTGGAACACCGCCGCGCTCGCCCCCTACGCAACCTCCTACACCCAAGGTTTCGGCAGCTACCTCTACAGCCTGCCCACCAACGCCATCGCCTTCTGGTTGCAGGACGATTGGAAGATCACCCCCAAGCTGACCCTCAACCTCGGCCTGCGGTATGACAACGACCTCGGTATCTTCAACCCCAATCTCACCCTGAAGAGCGGCGTCCCCACGCCCCATTACAACGACAACCTGCTCTTCCAGCCGCGCCTCGGATTCGTTTGGGACCCCAAGGGCGACCGCAAGACCGTCATCCGCGGCGGCGCGGGCCTCTTCTACGCCGATATCCAGGTCAACCAGACCATTGACGACCAGATCTTCAACGGCCAGACCACCATCTCGCCGTCCGTCACCGGCACTGCGGCCAACCCGATCAACCTCTCGGCCCCGTTCGGCACCACCACCGGCGCACAGTTCCTCTCGGGACAAGTGCCCGTCGTCGCCCAGACCATCCAGCCGCTGGGGCCCAACGTCCATACGCCCTATTCGCTGCAGATGAGCATCGGCGCGGAACACCAGATCGACAAAACCTGGAGCATCTCGGCCGACGTGGTCCACTGGCGTGTCTACCACGACTGGCTGCGCACGGACGCCAACCTCTTCTACAACCCGACAACCGGCTACACCGTGAACCCGAGCACCGGCGGACGCCCCAATCCCGCATTCGCGGGCATCCTGAACTTCACCACGCCCGCCGCCGCCGGGTCGATCTACAACGGGCTGCACGTCGGCGTTCAGCACCGCTTCGCCCAGAACTTCTCGGCGTCGCTGGCTTACACCTTGGCGCACCTTAAGGACTCCACCACCGGCCCGTTCTACTACCCCAACAACCAGTTCAACCTGGCGGATGAATGGGCGGTCTCGCCGGACAACCAGAAGCACTCCCTTACCACGACGGCGTCTTACTCCTGGCGCTGGGGGATCTCGCTCAGCGGCTCCTTCCACTACGGCTCCGGCCAGAACTTCGCCGTAACCGCCAACCAGAATCCGTTCGGCGCGACCGGTGTCACAGACCGCCTGTTCACCGCGTCCTCGGCCTACTACGGGCAACCGGGCAACGTCTCGGCCCTGACAATCGGCGGCGTGGCCTACAAACTGGTGGCGCGCGACTCGCTGGTCGGCAACAAGATCGGGCGGATGGACGTCCGGCTCTCGAAGACCTTCAGCGTGAAGGACCGGATCCGCTTCATCCCGATGTTCGAGGCCTTCAACCTCCTGAACCACGCCAACTACGGCAGCTACCAGACCGTAGTAAACTTGGCGTCCTACGGGGCCCCGACCCAGAACAGCGACGTGGCCTTCGCGGGCCGCATGCTCCAATTCGCCGGCCGGATCGAGTTCTAGCATGGATGCAATATTCTCCGCCGTATTGCCTGCCCCCAACCTCCTTCCAGACTGCAACCATGTCCGTTGTGGGGCAGGCTGGCAGCCTGCGCGGCGGTCGCCGACCGGCGCCCGCGCCCTCAAGGCGCGTGTTTGGTTGCGGCTCGGCAGCGTTGTGGGGCAGCCATTTTTGGCTGCAGCCGCTTTTCCGAGCGGCAATAACCGGAAATCCCCCTGCGCCAGCACCACCACCCCATCTGCCCCGCACTCTCTGTGTGGGGCAGCCAATTCTGGCTGCAGCCGACTTTCAGTCGGCTTTTCCCATCCAAGAAAACACACTAACCTCACCCGCCTAACCACCCACCGCCTCCTGGCCGCCACCCTCTTGGCAGCCACCCTCCTGGCCGCGCCCGCCCCCACCTGGCTCGAAAAACTCACCCCCATCCTCACCCCGACCGAACGCAAAGCCTATCTATCCCTCCCTCCCTCCGAACGCCCCGCCTTCGAAGAAAACCTCTGGGCCACCCGCTCCATCTCCCCAGATGAATACTTCCGCCGCCTAGAACACGCCGACGCACTCTGGGGCGGCGGCAAGACCGGCTCCAGCGCCAACACCGACCCCGGCCGCGTCTACCTCGCCCTCGGCAGCCCCACCCGCACCACCCGCATCCCCTCCTCCCGAACCTTCGTCCCCATCGAGATCTGGTACTACGACACCGTCCCCGGCGTCATCTCCACCGAGCTCCGGCTCCTCTTCTACCGCCCCAACAGCATGGGCCTGCCCAAGCTCTATTCGCCCCAAACCGACACCATCCGCGAACTCCTCGTCCCCCAGGCCGCCACCGTCCACGCCTTCGGACCCAATGACAGCCTCACCGAGTCCGACATCCGCAAAATCCTCAAAGTCGCTACCGCCGAGGACGAGGTCGTCACCGCCGCAGTCGCCGTCGCATCCGGCATCAAAGGCAACGGCAACCAGGAAATCCTCGGCCTCGTAACATCGCCGCAAACCCTCCTCTCCCGCAATCTCAAACCCAAAGTCACCTCCCGACTCGTCGCCTCCCACGCCCAGCTCGAGTCCCTCCAAACCCCCTCCCCCTACGGCGGCATGCAGGTCGACCTCCAATTCCGCGCCACCGCCGCCCGTGAAATCGGCCTCGAAATCCTATCCGCCGACACCACCCTCGTCCAAAACAAGCTCCAACTCGGCTTCCCGGCTTCCAAACCCGTCGAATACCGACACCGCCTCGACCTCCTCCCCGGCACCTACCGCATACTCTTCACCGCCGACGGTGCCACCTCCGCCTTCTCCCTCGACGTCCTCGACCATCCCGGCATGGGCGAAATCCTGCGCGCCGATGGCATCGCATCGTCCTCCCCCCGCGCCCCTTTCATCTACGCCGACCAGCGCTACGACCCCTCGCCCGAAGGTAAATTCGCCCTCACCACCCTCTCCCATCCCGGTCGAGTGACTTGGATCGTCCGTCACGGCAGCCAAGTCGTCTGGCGCGGAGCTTCCGAGGGCTCGGACACCGCAGTTGTGGAGCTTCCAACCAACCTGCCCCCCGGCGACTACCGCCTCGAGGCCACCACCGCGAACGAATCGAAAGGCACGCCGTTCCTAGTCCGCCCCCGAAACGACGAGGACCACACCCCACCCACCGCCGTCTCCTACAACGCCAACCTCTTCCCCGCCCTGCGGAATGCCTTCGTCGGACGCCAATACCTCCTGCGCGGCCACACACCCGAAGCCCGCAAATCCCTTGAGGCTTCGGTGGCCCAAGGCCCGACAACCGACGCGCAGGTTTCCCTCTCTCGCGTCGACGCCCTCGAAGGCAACCTCGACGGCGCGCGCGAACGGATCCGCGCTGTCCTCGCCGCTTCTCCTAACCATTTCGAGGCCCTCGCCGTGTACGCCTTCATCGAAACGCGCTTCCAGGACTACGCCGTCGCCGCCCAACTCTACCGGCGCGCCTTGGAACTACAGGAATCCCCGGCCATCCGCGCCGCCTTGGCCAACCTCCCCAGCACAGGACGCTAACCATGAAAGCCCTCCGCATCGCAGCCCTTGTCCTCGCCGCCGCGACTCTTCTGGTTTCCCAAAGCCGCCGCTCCTACCCGCCCGACCGCATCTGGTGGAACGCCAACCAGCCCGGCACCCTTCCCGCAACCGAGGACTACGACAATGCCGAAGGCATGGTCGGCATCGTCAACACCGCCGGGGCCGTGAATCCCGTCGGCCACGCATTTTTTGAGGCCCTCGGCACCAACGGACGCGCCTGCATCACCTGCCACCAGCCTTCCAACGCCATGTCTGTTTCCGTGGAATCGATCCAGGGACGTTGGCATGAAACCGACGGCAAGGATCCGGTCTTCGCCGCCGTCGATGGCTCTGATTGCCCCAGCCTGCCACAGGAAAAAGCGTCGTCGCATTCTCTGCTGCTGAACCGCGGCCTGTTCCGCATCGCGCTGCCGTGGCCCCCGAAATCTGTAACCCCCGACTTCAGGCTCGAAGTCCTGCGCGACCCCACCGGCTGCAACCTCGACCCCAAGTACGGCCTGACCAGCCCGACGCCCATGGTCTCCGTCTTCCGCCGCCCCCGCGCCGCCGCCAACCTGACGCACCTGACCAAAGGCGAGGACGGCGACCCCGCAGGCATCCTTATAATGGCCGACGGTCGCGAAGCCAGCCTCCGCACCCAGGCCGTCGCGGCAATTCTCGGCCACGAACAGGCCGAACACCTGCCGACCAAGGAGCAACTGGCGCAGATCGTCGCCTTCGAGCGCCAGATCGCCGCCACCCAAAGCGCCGACATCCGCGGCGGCCTCCTCACCGAGCCCACCGCCCCGGCGTTCCTCGGCCCGGACCGCGTGACGGGCAAGGTCGCGGCGTTTCCAAGTTGGGAACAGCACGTCGGGCCCGACCTGGCCCAATTGCAGAAGGATTTCCGGGCCTCGGTGGCGCGCGGCAGCTTGGTCTACTTCAAAGGCAAGGTTTCCTGCGCCAGTTGCCACACCCCGTCGCGATCCGCAACCCCGATGAACATCGGCGTCCTGAACTTGGCCACTCCGGACGAATCCACGCCCCTGCCCGTCTTCAAAGCGACCTGCGCCAACGGCCGTATCATCTATACACAGGACCCTGGCCGCGCACTGGTTACCGGCAGATGCACCGACATCGGAGTCACCGTAATGCAGCAACTCCACGGCCTGGCCGCCCACGCCCCCTACTTCACGAACGGCTCCGCCGCAACCCTGGCGGACGTGGTCGACTTCTACGACAAGCGCTTCCACATCGGCTATACGGAAACCGAAAAACGGGACCTCCTCAACTTCCTGAAAGTCCTCTAACCCGCGCCCGCCGCACTGCCGAATCGGCCCGTGACCGAGCCACGACCGCAAGGAAGTGTTTGTTCGATCCACGCGCACCTACCGTACAAAACGCAGCCAACTACCCTCAGCCGAGCCGCGACCGCAAGGGAGTGTTTGTTCCAGCCATGGCAACTCCCCACAAAACGCAAACAACTACCCTCAGCCGAGCCACGACCGCAAGGGAGTGTTTGTTCCAGCCATGGCAACTACCCCACAAAACGCAAACAACTACCCTCAGCCGAGCCGCGACCGCAAGGGAGTGTTTGTTCCAGCCATGAGCAACTACCCCACAAAACGCAAACAACTACCCGCAGCCGAGCCACGACCGCAAGGGAGTGTTTGTTCCAGCCATGGCAACTACCCCACAAAACGCGGCCAACTACCCGCAGCCGAGCCACGACCGCAAGGGAGTGTTGTTCCAGCCATGGCAACTCCCCACAAAACGCAAACAACCGCCTGCAGCCGAGCCACGACCGCAAGGGAGTGTTGTTCCAGCCATGGCAACTCCCCACAAAACGCAAACAACCGCCGCTTCTAGCATCACCCGACCGCAACTTCATCGAACTCCCCGTATCAGAACCGCAACGGCCAATGTGCAGCGACTCGTGCCGCGACCTTTCAGGTCGCGATAACCGTACTCCACTTGGAGCGCCAACCAAGATGCCCGCAAATGAGCCCCCAAACATCCGCTCCAACGCCTTACCAACGCCTGCGAACAACCAGCGCGGCCCGTCCCGCCGCCACCAGCGGGAAAGCATACACTTGAATATTCCACCCATGAGCCTCCCGGCCATCCTCGACACCTGCACACCGCTCCCCGACGTCCTGGCCGGCTCCATGCGCGACCAAGAACTCACGCCCGCCCGCGCGCTCGTCGCGGAAATGGTTCGGCGCTACTGGGTGCTCGATATCGACTGCACCAACCTTGAGGTCCAGCAGATCTGCTAGTTCCTGGAAAGAACCATCCAACGGATGGGAGTGGAAGATCCGCTCCACCTGCAGTTCCAAGCCAACAAGTACGGACCTTACTCGGACCGCCTGCCCCACTTGCTCGACGGCTTGGACGGCAGCTACCTGCGTTGCGACAAACGGCTGAACGATTCAGGTCCCTCCGACACCATCTGGTTCGACCACCAAAAGCGTGCCTTCTTGGACCTCTACTTCAAGCAGGAGGAGAACCGCTCCCTGCGCGAGATCGTAGACCGAACGGAAGCCCTGATCGACGGTTTCCAGTCCCCGTTCGGCATGGAACCGCTGGCAACGGTGGATTGGTTGTTGGAGCGCGAGAACTGCGACCCCACGGTCGTCTCGATTCGCGAAGGCTTGGCCCGTTGGCCCGCCGGGCCCGAATCCGCCCAACGCAAACTAAAGCTCTTCGACGACCGCGTAATCGGCCTTGCCCTCCAACAACTAGCCCACTGATCCTCTTCTACAACCCCGCTCTTTTCTGGGGCATGCGACTCATCGTCGGCTGCACCTCAAACAACCAGAAGAAGACACTACCGCATTCGCCCCTTCCGCCCACCGAATCTCGTGCTCCGAACCAAGCCAACCACGTGGAACGGCGCGCAGCGGAGAACCATTCGTTCAGCCCACACTCCCCGAGTACTATAATTGACCTTTCGGTCCAATTCTTCCATTAGCAGTGACCGCTGTCCCGAATATGGCCAAGCTCGAAGATCTAACGCGCGGAGCCGCCGTCAGGGGCATATTGCCGGACTGCCTGGTCACGGTCGTCGACGTCAGGTGGTACGGCTCTGCCGCGATTGAGCTGACGTATAAGGACCCTGCCGGCAGACCGAACGTCCTCCTGCTCTATCGCGACCGGGAGCCGACCTTGGAGATTGTCGAAACTGGCAACCCCTGGAGCTTCGACGGCGACGGCAAACTATTCCGTCTGGTCTCCGAAGCCCACCGGATCAATCTCGCCCACCTTTTCGACCCGCTTCTCGCCATCCATACTTCGATGGTCGACCCGCTTCCGCACCAGATCACCGCGGTGTATGGCGAGATGCTGCCTCGGCAGCCGCTCAGGTTTCTGCTGGCGGACGATCCCGGTGCCGGAAAGACGATCATGGCAGGGTTGCTCATTAAGGAACTGCTCATCCGCGGCGACCTGCACCGCTGCATGATCGTCTGCCCTGGCAATCTCGCCGAGCAGTGGCAGGACGAACTCTACCAGAGATTCCAACTTCCTTTCGACATCCTTACCAACGACAAACTCGAATCGGCCCGGACCGGCAACTGGTTCGCCGAAAACAACCTCGTCATTTGCCGCCTCGACAAGCTGAGCCGTAATGAGGATGTTCAGGCGAAGCTGGAGAATACCGACTGGGATCTGATCGTCTGCGACGAAGCCCACAAAATGTCGGCCACCTTCTTCGGCAGCGAGGCCAAATACACCAAGCGCTACCGCCTGGGCCAACTTCTCGGCCAGATCACGAGGCATCTGCTGCTGATGACCGCGACGCCCCACAACGGGAAGCCGGAAGACTTTCAGTTGTTCATGGCGCTGCTCGACAGCGACCGTTTCGAAGGCCGGGCGCGCGACGGCGTGCACACCGTGGATGCTTCAGACCTAATGCGTCGCTTGGTGAAGGAGCAGTTGCTCAAGTTCGACGGAAAGCCGCTGTTCCCCGAACGTCGAGCCTACACCGTCGGGTACAAGCTCTCCGATGCCGAAGCCACGCTCTATAGGGCCGTAACCGATTATGTCCGCGACGAGTTCAACCGGGCGGATTCGCTGGGTGAAGGTCGCAAGGGTACCGTCGGATTCGCACTGACCATTCTCCAGCGTCGCCTAGCGTCTTCGCCCGAAGCGATCCTGCAATCCCTTCGTCGCCGCCGCGAGCGTTTGGAGAGGCGTCTGCGCGAAGAACAGATCCTCAAGCGTGGGGCCGATCTTCAGGAAACCGGCTTGAAGCCCCTCACGGAAGAGGACCTCGACGATCTGGAAGATGCGCCGGATGCCGAGGTGGAGGAGACGGAAGAAACGGTCGTCGATCAGGCAACGGCCGCGCGTACCATCGTTGAGCTTCAGGCTGAAATTGAAATCCTGAAGACCCTCGAAGCATTGGCTCAGAAGGTCCGGCGCAGCGGCACGGACAAGAAGTGGGAGGAACTGTCGGCGATCCTCCAGAACCAGGCCGAGATGTTTGATGCGCACGGCCACCGCCGCAAGCTGGTCATCTTCAGCGAGCACCGCGACACTCTGAACTACCTGACGGAAAGGCTCCGCGCGCTTCTCGGAGCACCCGAAGCCCTGGTCACGGTACATGGGGGAATGGGCCGCGAGGAACGCACCAAAGCGCAGGAGGCCTTCAAGCAGGACAAGGACGTTCTCATCCTGCTGGCTACCGATGCAGCCGGTGAAGGCATCAACCTGCAACGCGCGCATCTGATGGTCAACTATGACCTGCCATGGAACCCGAACCGGCTGGAGCAGCGGTTCGGACGAATTCACCGCATCGGCCAGACAGAAGTCTGCCATCTGTGGAATCTGCTGGCGGAAGAGACGCGCGAGGGCGATGTGTTCCAGCGTCTCCTCGAAAAGATCGAGCAGGAGCGGAAGGCTCTCGGTGGCGGCGTCTTCGATATTCTGGGCCAGCTATTCCGCGAGCAGCGGCTCCGGGATCTGCTCATCGAGGCTATCCGCTATGGCGACCAGCCCGAGGTCAAAGCCCGCCTGCACCAGATCGTCGACAACTTGACCGACCGCAAGCACTGTCAGGAACTTCTTGAAGAGCGGGCTCTTGCCAACGACAGCATGGACGCATCTCAAGTCCAAAGAATTCGGGAAGACATGGAGCGCTCAGAGGCGCGGCGGCTCCAGCCGCACTTCATCGAGTCGTTCTTCCTCGAAGCCTTCCGTCTGCTCGGCGGCACCATCCGCGAGCGGGAAGCGAGACGCTATGAAATTACGCATGTACCTGCCCTGATCCGGCAGCGGGACCGTTTGATCGGCACAGGAGAGCCGGTTCTTGGAAAGTACGAACGGGTCACCTTCGAAAAATCGCTCCTCGCGGTGCCCGGGCAACCGCTGGCGACCTTCGTCTGCCCGGGTCAGCCGCTCCTGGGCGCAACCATCGATTTGATACTCGAACGGAATCGTGACTTGCTGAAGCGCGGCACGGTCCTTATAGATCCTGACGACGCAGGTGAAGAGGTTCGCGCGCTCTTCTATCTGGAACACACAATCCAGGACGGGCGAAGCGTTGCATACGGAAACGATAAGGCGGGTAACCGCCGCATCGTCTCCCGGCAGTTGCAGTTCGTGGAGACCGATGCCTCTGGTGCCACAAGAAATGCTGGCTACGCTCCGTACTTGGACTACCGGCCCGCCACGCTTGAAGAACGGACCAGTCTGGATGCGACGCTGCAGTCGCAGCCATGGCTCAAGAACGACCTTGAATCGGTCGTGGTTGTCCACGCGATTACGGAGCTTGTTCCTGTACACCTCAACGAGGTCCGTAAGCGTCGCGAAGATCTGGTAACCAGGACCATGGCGGCCGTGAAGGACCGACTGACCAAGGAAATCACCTACTGGGATCATCGCGCGAACCAGCTCAAGGATCAGGAACTGGCGGGCAAGATCAACGCGAAGATCAACTCAGGGAAAGCCCGCCAGCGCGCTGATGAACTTCAGGCACGGCTGGAACGGCGGATGGCGGAACTCGGACTCGAACGCCAGATTTCGCCATTGCCGCCGGTCGCGATCGGCGGATCGATTGTAGTGCCAGTAGGGCTTGTTAGGAAGCTGATCCCGCCTTCCGATCCGAGTGTCTTCTCCGATGAAACGCTGGGGAATGAAGCTGCTTCGGCGGAAGCTCGCAAGCAGATGGAACTGCTTGCCATGCGGATGGTCATGAACGCCGAGAAGGCTCTGGGCAACCATCCGACAGATGTGAGCGACAAAAAGTGCGGGTATGACATTGAGTCTAAGGTCCTGCCGGATGGCAAGCTTCGATTCATTGAGGTGAAGGGCCGCGTCTTCGGTGCCCTCACGGTCACGGTCACGCGAAATGAAATCCTCACTGCTCTGAACAAGCCGGACGACTTCATCCTTGCGATCGGGCAGGTGGAGAACGGCCACGAAAAGCTCGTCTATATCCGGCAGCCCTTCCAACAGGAACCCGATTTTGCCGTAGAGAGCATCAACTACAACCTTCAGGACATCCTAAGCCGCGGGGAGATCCCAGCATGACCGCGGCTCCAGTGACGCAACGGTTGGCCGAACTGGATGTCTGGCTCGCCGCACCTGAAGCTGAGCGTCTGGAGTTCAAGGAAGCTAAGAACAACTTCCACTTTGAGACACTGGCGAAATACTGCGCCGCGCTGGCCAATGAAGGTGGCGGCAAGATCATCTTCGGCGTTACCGACAAGAGACCCCGGCACGTCGTAGGCTCGACCGCGTTCGCGGAACCGGGCAGAACGGTTGCCAGCTTGATCAACCGTCTCGGGATTCAGATTACCTCCGAGGAGTTCCTCCATGCCGACGGTCGGGTGCTGGTCTTCCATGTCCCGCCGCGACCGGTTGGTGTGCCAATCCAATACGACGGCGTGTACTGGTCTCGCGCCGGCGACGAGTTGCGCCCACTCTCGCCGGATCGACTGCGTGGGGTATTTCAGGAATCAGGACCGGACTACTCTGCCGAATTGAATCCCAACACTAGCCTCGACGATCTGGACCCAGCTTTGGTAGCGCGTTTCCGTGATATGTGGATGCGCAAGTCCGGCAACACGGCACTAGCGGGCATGACTTCCAAACAGTTAGTGGAAGATGCGGAACTGATGGTCGGTGACAGGCTCACGAATGCCGCGCTGGTCCTGCTGGGAACTCGCGCCGCGCTCGGGAGACATCTTGCGCAGGCGGAATTGGTTTTTGAATACCGGAGCAGCGAAGCGTCAATTCCCTTTCAACAGCGAATCGAGTTTCGCTCTGGGTTTCTCGGCTACCTGGACGAGTTGTGGAACACAATCAATCTTCGCAACGAAGTGCTCCACTACAGGGAAGGATTCTTCGTGGGCGACATTCCCGCGTTCAACGAAGCGGTCGTGCGTGAAGCCGTTCTCAACGCGCTTGCTCACCGCGACTATCGCATGCCCGGTTCCGTCTTCGTTCGTCAATTTCCCCGGCGGCTCGAAATTGTCAGCCCCGGAGGCTTCCCTCCGGGTATCAACGCCGCGAACCTCCTCTGGAGGCAGTCACCCCGGAACCGGCGGATTGCAGACGCATGCGCGAAATGCGGTCTGGTGGAACGCTCGGGGCAGGGCGCAAACCGGATGTTCGAAGAGTCCATCAAGGAAGGAAAACCGAAACCGGACTTCACCAGGACAGATGATTACCAGGTTGAACTGACATTGCGGGGGGAGATTCAGAATCCCGCCTTTCTGGCCTTCCTGCAAAAAATCGGCGCCGAACGGCTGGCGACCTTTGGCACCCGGGACATTCTGGTACTCGACGCAGTGCATCGTGAAGAGGCGTTGTCTGACGATCTCAAAGAACGGATTCCCCACCTTCTGGACGAGGGCATCATCGAGCGGATCGGTCGCGGACGCGGCGTGCGGTTCATCCTTTCTCGCAAGTTCCATTCCTTTCTCGGGCAGGGCGGAGCCTACACTCGGCGTAAAGGACTGGACCGCGAAACAAACAAGGCTCTTCTTTGCAAACACATACAGGAGAATAAAGAGGCTGGGAGCGCCTTTCGCGACCTGGAGCAGGTCCTGCCGGCGCTCTCACGCAGCCAGGTGCAGAAACTCCTCCAGGAATTGAGGGCGGAAGGCCGGATTCGGCTGACCGGTTCGAGGAGGGGTGGCAGGTGGATTCCCGAGGAGCAAAGTTATGCACCCAAATAAACTCCACTGGCGCAAACCGGAGCAAATGAAATCCTGCAGGTCGCGTGTTTTCATGAGTTTATATGCTCCGGCATGTCCGCAAAGCGTATGCGCCTGGGAGCAAAAGGGTGCGGGAGGGACTTCACCAGCGTGACCTTGCCTTCCCAGCCAGGAAATGAACTCCATATCTCCCGAACCGATTTTGCCCAGGCCCTGAAGATCGCTGCCCAAGTGATCGGCAAATTCCCCGGGAACATAGGCCTTCGTTTCGATTCTGACTGCCTGACCATCGAGGCTGCCGGTGCCGCGGCAACCGTGCCCGCCCGCGGAAGCTGGCCAGTACCGGTATTCGTCGCCGCGTCGTGGGTAGGGCGGATGAGCCGACGCTTGCCACCCGGCGACCCGGTTCATCTTCGAGTCGATGCGGGAAGACTGCATCTGAATCGCTATTCGGAAGATTGCTCCCTGACGGCCGGGGAGCACGTGGTGAGCAATGAACTGTCCGAAGCCGACGAGGCCGAGTTGATCGCCGCGGCCGCCGCTATCCTGAAGTCCCTGCGAGTTTCGCCGGAAGCTCTGCAGGAACTGGTTTCGAAGACCTATGTGAACGGACCTATTTCGCCATCAGCGGAAGAGAAAAAGATGCGGTCGCTCATTGCCAAGGCATGGATTCTGCTCGCACCCTTCGGCGTAGGGACGGACGACCTTCGGCAGTTGGTGGATAAGGCCGTCCGCAACGCGTGGACGCAAAAGGCAGGACTTAATCGATGAAGGGGCCAACACTGACATCCCTACAGAATGCGCGGAGGATCAGGAAATGAGCGACGCACCGCAATGCTCTGCGTTTGGTCTGACCGACACGGACCTCATCGGACTGGTGCGGTGCGCCCGCCAGCGTCTCGTAGTGATCGCACCGGGTCTCTCTGAATCCGTTGCAAAGGCGATCGTCGAAACGTGGCATCAACTGGGCGCGAGCAAGGTGCAAGTTGTTCTGGACCCCGACCCGGAGGTATGCCGGATGGGCTTCGGCGAGATGGCCGCGTTGCAACTTCTCCACGACGCGGCGGCAAAGGTTGGCTCTCAGATCCATCAACAGCCTGGACTCCGCATCGGCGTGGTGATTACAGACGAGACTACGACCATCTATTCACCGACTCCGCTACTTGTTGAGGCAGGGGGAAAGCCCGGTGAAAAGACAAACGCAATCCGTCTGGAAACGCCCATCCTTTCTACCGAAGCCGCCGCAGCCAATCTCGGTGATCTGAATCTCGACCCGAAGCCGCTCAAAGGAATCGACGTCAAGAACACGTCGGAAGACCTGAAGGCGAACCCTGTAATGAAGTTCGACATCGCTCGTAAGGTTCGGGTGTTCAACGCCCAAATCGAGTTTGTCGATTTTCAAATGCACGGCCTGTCCATTTCACGGAAGACGGTAAAGATTCCCGCTGACCTCATGCTTGCTACAGAGCCTAAAGCTCAGAAGCTCGTCAACAGCAACTCGAAATTGATTGGCGACAATGCCGACCTTTCAGGGGACCGCGTCAACAAGCTGAAGCAATTCATCGTTAAGAGGTATTTGATCCAACTGCCCGGCTACGGGTCCGTTATCCTGCGCACGGACAAGGCAGATTTTGAGGTGGCTCTCACCGCACTCAGGAAATATGTCGCACGGTTTCAGCGTCTCTTGAAGAAGAAACTGCAGGCGGAGATTGACGCCAACCGGGAACTTCTGGTAGCCGCGCTTCTCCCCAGCGTTACGGCGATGCCACCAGAAAGATGGAATCGCTTTCGGAGAGCGAACCCCGGCGCCGACGGCATTGAACGCTTACTCCGGCTCGAACTATCCAAAGCGTTTGGCAATGCGGAGGATCTACTGGAAGAGATGACGGTTAAAGCGGTTTTCAAAGGCGTGACCTACGAATCTCTCACTGATCCCGATTTCATTAAAGTCGCGCGCAAGCACATCCCTGAGCTTGAGTTTCTCCACGATGAGTTTGACGCGGCGAAAGCCCAAGGACAACTGACGCTGTGAAGAAAAAGCTGATCGAAGTGGCACTGCCCCTGGAGGCGATCAACAAAGAATCTGCAAGGGAGAAGTCGATCCGGCACGGGCACCCCTCCACTTTGCACCTTTGGTGGGCGCGCCGACCCTTGGCGGCTTGCCGGGCGGTCTTGTTCGCCTCGCTCGTGGATGACCCTTCCAGCCTTCCCGAACAGTTTCCGACTGAGGCTGATCAGGACCAGGAGCGGCAACGCCTGTTTCGGTTGATCGAGAAGCTTGTTCTGTGGGAGAACTCCAATAACCGTGCCGTTCTTGATGCGGCATACGCCGAGATCCTGAAGTCCACTAATGGTCACCCGCCTCCGATCTACGATCCATTTTGCGGTGGCGGATCGATTCCGCTTGAGGCCCAGCGTCTGGGGTTAGAGGCGTACGGCAGCGACTTAAACCCGGTTGCAGTTTTAATCACGAAAGCTCTTGTCGAAATCCCGCCCAAGTTCGCAGGGCAACCGCCGGTGAATCCGGCGGCAAAGTCGAGAATGAGCGGAAAGGGTATGTGGATTGGGGCTCGCGGATTGGCGGACGACGTTCGCTACTACGGCCAGTGGATGCGCGACCGGGCCTTCGAGCGCATTGGGCACTTCTACCCCAAGATGAAGCTGCCAAACGGGGGCGACGCTACGGTCATTGCATGGATCTGGGCACGGACGGTTAAGTGTCCCAATCCTGCCTGCGGAGCTCAAATGCCGCTCGTTCGGTCGTTCTCACTTGCCAACAAACCCGGAAAGAAGACATGGGTTGAGCCCGTAGTGGACCATGCCCAGAAGGCGGTTCGGTTCAAAGTTAGAGTTGGTGAAGGTGCGCCCGAAGGAACAGTAAGCCGCAGGGGTGCAAGGTGCTTGGTTTGCGGAACTGCTGTCCCTTTAGACCATGTTCGGTCCGAGGGGCGTTCCGGGCGGATGGCCGCACAGATGATGGCGATTGTGGCCGAGGGCGAGCGCAGCCGAGTTTATCAGGAGGCCGATAGTGTCCACCAGTCGGTGGCAAACGCTGCCACGCCTCACGACGTGCCAGAGACGGTGTTGCCTGATCGGGCCTTGGGGTTCAGGGTCCAGATCTATGGCATGACCCGGCATCGCGATCTTTTCACTCCACGCCAGCTTGTGGCGTTATCCACGTTGAGCGATCTGGTAGCGGAGGCCCTCAAGCAGGTCATCGGAGCCGGGGGAACGCCTGAGTATGCCGATGCCGTAGCGACATATTTAGCGTTCTCGGTTGATAAATGCGCTGACTTCTGGAGCACTTTGGCCACTTGGAGCGCCCAACCGAAGAATGAACTAGTCGTCAGCACCTTTAGGCGTCACGCTCTCGCCATGACGTGGGACTTCGGTGAGGCGAATCCGTTTAGTGAGTCTGGTGGAAACTTCGCGGGCAATCTCGAATCTGCGGCGAGATGCCTTGACGCCTCCATCGCGGCAATTCCTGGGCGTATCAACCAACTCGATGCATGCCAAGCCGGAGCGACCATCCGTGCTTGCTATTCCACCGATCCGCCCTACTACGACAACATCGGGTATGCTGACCTCTCCGACTTTTTCTATGTCTGGTTACGCCGGAGTCTGTCGTCGGTGTATCCAGAGCTATTCAGTACACTGTTGGTTCCCAAGAGACAAGAACTTGTTGCCACGCCGTTTCGCTTCAATGGGAGCAGACAGGCCGCCCAAGAATTTTTTGAGGATGGCTTTGGAAAGGCCTTTGCGAAACTGCGAAGTGCACAAGATCCGGACTTCCCCCTTACCGTTTTTTACGCCTTCAAACAGTCCGAGACCGACGAAGATGACGAAAGTGACGGTTCGGTGAGTTCTACGGGATGGGAAACCATGCTCGAGGGTCTGATTCGCGCTGATTTCCAAGTAACGGCTACATGGCCATCGCGGAGTGAGCGCTCCGGCAGAAGCATCTCTCTTGGCGCCAACGCCCTTGCCTCTTCAATTGTTCTTGCGTGCCGCCCTCGCCCTGATGATGCTCCGATCACAACTCGCAAAGATTTTCTCTCATCTCTCAAGAGGGATCTACCGCAGGCTCTGCGCAATCTACAGAAGGGCAACATTGCGCCCGTGGATTTAGCGCAAGCGGCCATCGGCCCGGGCATGGCGGTCTTCTCCCGGTATAAGAAAGTCCTCGAAACCGACGGCTCGCCAATGCGCGTCCGAACTGCGTTGTCGCTGATTAATCAAGGGCTCGACGAGGTCCTATCCGAATTGGAGAGCGAGTTCGACCCTGATACACGATGGGCGCTGGCGTGGTTTGAGCAGCACCAGGTAACAGTTCAGGCCCGTGGTTTGGCGGGTAGGAGCGAAGGTGCGGGAAGGCCCGCGCGGTGTGAGTGGACAGCCTGTTTGAGGTAGTCGAGAGGATTGCGGCCTTGGATGCGGCAGGTCTGGGTGGCGGTGAGAAGT
>CAIVPR010000043.1 GCA_903907865.1 uncultured Acidobacteriia bacterium | reverse complement strand
GACTAATCGATCCCGGCACCCTTGGCGATCCGGATGTGCCCGTTGCTCGACGTCAACTCAACCAGCGGCCCGCCGCCGCCAATAACGCCGTTCAAGTGGTTCTTCCGTCGGCTCTCGTCGACATTCAACGCCCCGACCACCTCGAAATCCGACGACACGGACGAGTTGCTCGTCCCGGCTTCCAGCCGCACCGCAGCGTTCGCCGGCAGATGCACAGTGATCGAGCTATTGCTGGTCGACGCCCGCACATCCGCTTTGGGCGGCGCAGAGAATCCCAAGTCGATTGACCCGTTCGAAGACCCAGCCCGCACCGGCGCATTGCCATCCAGCCGAGCCTTGATCGAGCTATTCGATGTCTCGGCATCCAGCCGCTTAGCGACGTGGTCCACCGAAATCCGACCGTTTGTGGAGTGCAATTGCGCTTCACCGCCCACGCCGTCCACCTCGATCGACGAGTTCGAGGTCCGCGCATCCACATCGCCCTGCACGTTCTCGACCCGGATGGAGCCATTGGAACTCTTCAAGTGGGCCGCAGCCGCCACGTCGCGCACATGCACTTGGGCGTTCGACGTTTCCAATCGATCCACCAGCGCCGAGTGCGGCACGTGCAAGGTAAACCGCGCCCCGGTGCTGCCCATTTGTAGTGTCGGCTTCACCGCCCGCAGCTCCAGCGAGGTTGGCGTATTGTGGATATCGATCTTCACGCTCGCAAGGAGCGATTCCGATGAAGCCGACTTGGTGCCGGAGACCTCGGCCTCGTCCTTGTCCCAGCCCACCACGTCGATGGAGCCGTTGTGGCTCTCGACGGATACATGTGCTCCCGCCTGCAACGGGAACACATGGTGGAAGTCTTCGGTGTAACGGTCCGACTGGCCAAAATCCACGTGGACGCAGCCGCCCAGGAACAAGGCCGCAAGAGTGGCGGCGAACAAACGGATTGACACGAATCAATACCCTCCGAATCGGTTATTACGAACGGGACGTGTGCGCGGTTCGAGTATTTTTCGACGTCAGTTGCGCTCTACCAAATTCCCGCCTTGAATCCTGTTTCGGACTTGCGGCGAGTTTACGGATACGTCGCCAGCCGGGGCCTCTTCCAGCACCAGGAGATTCGCAGGTTGCCCCGCCAGCAGCGTATGGCCCGGCTCCGGGAGAATCCAGCGACCGGAAACGTCGGTCCGCACAGAATCCTGCGGAATGGGAACGTCCTTCCTTTCGCCGACGGACCGGATGACTCCATCGGACACCACAATCACGGCGTCCGGAATCGACCGCGCCCCTTGGGCGGGAATGGCGGTTGCGCCGATGAACACGTGGATTTTTGGGTCAACCCCCGTCGTGGTCGAACGCGTCCCGCATGACATACAGACTGCCGCCAGCACCAACAAAGCTCGATTTGCCATGGCCAAACAGCAGTATCCCATGGGTGCAAGGGTGCTCCTGCCTAGCCCCTTGCCAACGTCAAGACGCTAACATGGAAAGTTCCGATGAATCTTGTCCAGCTGTTCGACTCATCCCTTCTCGGTCGTCGCCATTCGGTGGGGCTGGAGTTCAAGGACGCCGTCTACACTTTTGGCGACCTCGAAGACCGTAGCAACCGACTGGCCAGGGTGCTCCTGGATCGCGGCTTGGTTGCGGGCGACCGGCTCTGCGTCTACTTGGCGAACTCGGTCGAGATGATCGACCTCTACCTCGCCTGCGTGAAGCTGGGCATCATCTTTGTTCCGGTCAACATCCTCTATCGCGACCGCGAGATCTCGCACATCCTCGCCGACGCCGACCCTACGGCGCTAGTCTCGGCAACAGATGTGGCGTCGCCAGTCCCTGTCTGGTCCCCGGATGAGCTCACCGCGGAGGCTGCAAGCAAGGACGCGTCCCGCCCCGAGGTCCCCTACGTGGACGGCGACGCCCCCGCAGGCATCATCTATACCTCCGGCACCACCGGGACCTCCAAGGGTGCCGTACTGAGCCACAACAACTTCGCCGCCAACGCCGTGAACCTGCTCGCCTGCTGGGAGATCCGCGATACGGACCGATTCCTGCTTGCCTTGCCGCTGTTCCACGTACACGGCCTCGGCAACGGGCTGCACTGCTGGCTGATGTCGGGCTGCCGCACCCGGTTGCTGGAACGCTTCGAGCACCAGACCGCCGCCGCAACCTTCCTCGACTTCCGCCCGACCCTTTTCTTCGGCGTTCCGACAGTGTACGTCCGCTTGCTCGGCATCGAATCCGCCGTCGCCCGCGAAATCGGCGGCTTCATGCGTCTATTCGTGTCCGGATCGGCACCGCTTCCAGCGCAAGTGCACCAGGATTTCCTCGCACTCTTCGGCCACACCATCCTGGAGCGCTACGGGATGAGCGAAACGCTCATGAACATCGGCAATCCGTACCATGGCGAACGGCGTCCGGGCACCGTGGGCTTCCCGTTCCCCGGCATTTCCGCCCGCATCGTGGATGGCGAGGTGCAGCTCAAAGGCCCGAACGTGTTCACCGGATATTGGCGGCGTCCCGACGCCACGCGCGACGCTTTTGTCGACGGCTGGTTCCGCACCGGCGACGTCGCGACGGTTTCCGAGGACGGCTATTTCACCCTCTGCGGCCGCAAGAGCGACCTCATCATCTCCGGCGGCTTCAACATCTATCCGCGCGAAATCGAGGAGTTCCTGCAGGAGCATCCCGACATCGCCGAAGCCGCCGTCGCGGCGCGTGCGGACAAGATGCGCGGCGAAGTTCCGGTGGCCTACATCGTTACGTCCGCACCTGTGGACCGGGCCGAGCTGGAGCAACTCTGCAGGGAGAAACTGGCGTCGTTCAAGGTCCCGAGGGACTTCGTCGTCGTCGAAAAACTCCCCCGAAATGCTCTCGGCAAGGTCCAGAAACATTTGCTACCGTAGTCGCCGATGGGCCGCGTGTCGCTTGCACTGGTCGCCGCCATCGCCACATTTGCCCGGAATGGCCAGGAGAGCGCTGCGTTTGAGGTCGTGTCGGTCAAGCCTGCCGATCCTGCCTCGGTCGGTCGCATGGTGCAATCCACACCGGGACTCGTCCGCATGACCAACCTACGGCTGTTCGAAATGGCCATGAGCGCGTGGCACTTGAACCGCGACCAGATTGCGGGCTGGCCGAAGTGGGCCGAGACCGATGGCTGGACGTTGTTGCGCGATACCCTGCGTCCACCAGCGAGGCTCGTTACCGCTTTATGATGCAGTCCATGCTCGCCGACCGCTTCCAGCTCGCGACCCACCGCGAGACGCGCACGTCCAAGGTCTCTGTCCTTTCCGTGGCCAAGGGCGGGCTCAAGCGTTGTCGGGCCAGTTCGCGATCAATCTGCAGTTCTCGCCAGTCGATCTGGGACTTTCCGGGGACGACGAGAAGCAAGGCTCGATTTTCCAAGCCCTCCGCGAGCAAGCTGGCCTGAAATTGGAATCAACCACGGCACCGGTGGAGGTCCTTGTCATCGACCGGACGGTAAAGCCCGAGCCCAACTAACCCTATTTCCCCGGAACCACCAAGAAACCGCTTCCCCCGTCCCCGAACACCCGGTTGCGATCCATCCCCCACCACCAATAGTGGGCCGCGGTGTAGGCGCAGATGACGGCGTCGAGCCTGTCCTCCACGCCCTTCCTCGCCGCGCCGTCGTCCGGCACTTCCGGCAGCATGTCCTCGACCAGGCACGGCGGATCGGCCCTTTCCAAGTCAAACAGGAACCCACGCAGCCGCCGCAACTGCACCACGCGCTCCCCGACCGTGCCCTTCTTGTACTTAAGCCTATAGTCCAGCCCGAACAACCGCACAATCGCGGCATGCGGAAACACCTCGATCTGGTGCCGCCCCTCGCACCTCGCCTCGATCCGCGGAGCCTGCGCGAACCCCATCCCCTCCAGAGCCGCCGCGAACGCATTCGTCTTGGCCGCGAACGGCCGCCCCAAATTCGCCGGATGGCAACCGAGTCCGTACTTCCGGAACTCCGCGTTCAGCAACCGTTCTCCCGGCCGCTGGCCCGTCGCGTTGCGGATGATGGTGGGCGCGTCGACAGCCACCACCGCGTCGCCGCCTCCCGCTTGCGCCTCAACCCACCGCAGAGCCTCGGCATGGTCCACGCCTAGCTCCAACGACACCAGCCGCAGCGCCCCCTCCCGGAACTCGAGCGCTGCCAGCCCCGACGCTCCGTTCACCCACCCCAGATCCACCCCGAGAAATCTCACGTCAACCACCATAGCGGACGCCATGGACCCGATACCCTAGAGACTTGCACCTTCCGCCCAACCGCAAGCGCGCACTCTCCACGGCGGCCCTCGTAGCCATCTACCTGGCCGTGGTCTACCTCCTGCCGCGCCCCGAAACGGTCAAACCTGAGGGCTGGCGGCTCCTCGGCCTGTTCGCCGCCACCATCGCCGGCCTCGTCCTTCAACCGATCCCCGGCGGCGCGTTGGTCCTCATCGCCATCGGTCTTTGTGCCCTGCTCGCCGGCCTCCCCATGGCTACCGCGCTCTCCGGTTTCGCCGACCCCGTCGTTTGGCTCGTACTCACCGCCTTCTTCATCTCCGCGGCACTCATCAAAACCGGCCTCGCCCGCCGCATCGCCCTTCAATTCGTCCGACTGTTCGGGCGCACCTCCCTCGGCGTCTGCTATTCCCTCGGCTTTACCGACCTCGTCCTCGGCTTCATCATTCCCTCCGCAGGTGCACGATCCGGCGGAGTCGTCCTGCCCATCGTCCGCTCCGTGGCACAACTCTACGGCTCCGAACCCGGCCCCACCGCCGGACTCATCGGGTCCTTCCTGATGGCTGGCGTCTACCAGGCCATCTGCGTCACCTCCGCCACCCTGCTCACCGCCCAAGCCTCCAACGCCATCGCCGCCAAAATGGCCGGCCAATTCCTCCACTACCCCATCGACTGGTCATCCTGGTTCCGCGCCGGAATCGTCCCCGGATTGGTCTCGCTCGCGGTCATCCCGTGGGTCGTCTACCGTCTCTACCCACCTCAGGTCCGCCGCACCCCCGAGGCGTCCGACTTCGCCCGACGCCAACTCGCCGACATGGGCCCCATGGGCCTGCAGGAATACATCGTCTGCGCCGTCTTCGCCGCCGTCTGCGCGGCCTGGATATTCACCAAACTCGACGCCAGCCTCCCCGCGCTTCTAGGAGCAGCCGTCCTGCTGGTCACCGGTGTCCTCAAATGGCCCGAAGTCATCCGCGACCATGCAGCATGGGACGTCTTCATCTGGTACGGCGGCCTGTTCGAAATGGCCCGAGCGCTGGGAGACGCCGGAGTCACGAGGGCCTTCGCCAACCTCGTCGGAACCCAACTCGCAGCCTACGGCCCGGCGACGCTGTTCGTCGTCGCCCTCCTCACCTATTACTTCGCCCACTACGGCTTCGCCAGCATCACGGCCCATACCCTCGCAATGTACCCGGCCTTCGCCGCCGTCATGCTGGCCAAGGGCGTGCCCCCCGGACTCACGGCGTTCTCCCTGGCCTGTTTCGGAAACCTCTGCGCCGGCCTGACCCACTACGGAACCACCCCCGCCCCCATGTTCTTCGCCCAAGGCTACGTCCCGCTCGGAACCTGGTGGCGCATCGGCCTGGTGACATCGGTGGTGAATCTGGCCGTTTGGAGTACAATCGGCTTCGCGTGGTGGCATTGGCTGGGGATCTGGTAGCGATAACCGGCATACGGACAGTCTCATCGCAACCCTGCACAAGACATTGCACTGATGTGCGCAAATATTTTAAAGTCAACAGAAGAATCGTATTGACTTAACCGTAGAAGACTCTTAACATTGGGATAGTTGCACAGAGCGGCAATGCGCTGGCCGTGCAGCCGAACTCTCCAGCCTGCAATCGTGGGCGTGGGTGTCCTCCCGGCGACCGAATATCGTGGTTCTGACCAAAGGAATAACCATGTTCAACCCTCTCGTAATACCCGACACTTGGGACAACCTATTCGTGGGCAACAAGCCCGCTCTCCGGACAGCCGCAGGTTGGACCTGCGCTTGGTCCGTCTTGTTCGCCCTCGTCGCAGCTGGCGGACTCGGCTCCTACCTGATCCAGCATGGCGACACAATCTCCACAACGCACGTCGCGTTGCCGGCAATTGTCATCTCAATGGCATTCCTGCTGTTCCTCTGCGGGAAGTTCATCGCGTTCGTGGCCGACATCCGCGAAACCGTACGAACCATTCCCGCCGACCAATCGGCCATCGTCCTCCGCGCCGCCCGGTCGGTCATCCGCCTCTTCTACACCTTGGTTACGATCATCGGCATCGCGCTGATTGTCACCAGAATGCTATTGGTTCAGTACCAATAGATTGCGCTCCGCGTGCGGTCGGACCCGAATCCCCATGGAGCCCGACCGCACTCCGTTCCGGACGGGTCGCCTAACCCGGCTTGCGGAACGCCTTCTCCCGATACATCGCCATGTCAGCATCCTTGCAGGCTTGGGCCAGCCCTTGGGACGGAACCCGCGCCGCCAACCCGCACGAAGCTTGGACCCCATTCTCCGAAAGTGCCTTCCGCACGCGTTCCAGCATGTGCTCTCCGGCAGACCGGCTGCAGCCGAGTGCGAGAATGGCAAACTCGTCCCCGCCCAGCCGCGCCACCGCGTCCGGTTCCCGGATAGCGCTCCGCAACGCGCGTCCCGCCCTCACAATCAACTCGTCGCCCGCCGCATGCCCGAACTGGTCGTTCGTAGCCTTGAGCCCGTCCAGATCGATGGACAGCACACACGCCGGGTCCCCATAGTGGCGGCACCGTTCCTCCTCGATCCGCAGCACCTCTTCCCAGCCCCGCCTGTTCAGCAGACTCGTGAGCAAGTCGCTGTTGGCAATCCTCCCGAGCAACTCGGATTGGCGCGATTTTTCCATCGCCTTGCGTTCCCAAGTCAGCACCGTGCTCAGCAGTGACGCCAGCAACTCCACCAGAGGCAGTTCGGCCTCGATCGCGTCGGGCTTCGCAGCCGGGTCGATTGCGCACAACGTTCCGAACAGCGACCCGTCGTCGCGCGTCAACGGAACTCCGATGTATGCCCCGATCTCAACCTGCCGTCCGATCAGCGCCGCCGCATACTCGGGAACGTCCTTGGACCTCGGCGCGATCCTCGGCCCCTCGCCCGTCACCATCCGCGAACAAAACGAGTCGGCCCAGGAAAACACTTTCCCCGGAGTGACATTGTAGCCGTGATCCTCGGACTCCAGCACAATCCAATCATCTTGCTCCGTCCGCGTCACCATCCAAAGGTTGAAGCCCAACCGGCCATGAAGATAGGAAATCACGGCGCGGGCGGCCTGCGAGAAACCTTCCGTTTGTGAAAATAAGAGGCTGGGATGCATTCTTGTTCAGTCTTGCACGGGCGGCAGCGACGCTTCCCGCTTGTGTACCGGCTTCTGCCTGTGCGTCTCCGAGTCGGCACGCTTCCAGGTTTCCATCGCCATCCAAGTACAGTTTTGGCTCGTTCGGGGGGCAACGGCTGCTGCAAGCGTCCGGGCGGCCTTGGCAATGCGCTCGTCTCCCGACTGGTGTCCGAAGGGGTGGGTACGAGAAGGATCGTGGATCGGATTTCGGATTGCGTACTTTATCGCAAGGAAATTTTCACCCAGAGTCGCGAATCGCGCCCGCGCGCGATCCCATCTGGGAATCTGGTAGAAGCGCAATGATCAAGACCGTCATCTTCGACCTCGGACGCGTCATCGTCCCCTTCCAGCACGAAATCGCCTACGCCCGCGTCGAGGCCGCCGGCGGTGCCAAAGCCGCCGACATCCCCGGCCTTCTCGCCGCCACCGACCTCCCCGAGCGCATCGAAACCGGCACAATCGCCGCCCACGACTTCGCCGAGCGCATCTTCGACCTCCTCAATTTCCGCGTCTCCTACGAGGAGTTCTGCGATATCTGGACCTCCATCTTCCTCCCCGACACCTTGGTCTCCGACGAACTGGTCGCCGCCATCGCCCGCAACCACCGCCTGGTCCTGCTGTCGAATACCAGCGCCGTCCACTTCGACATGATCCACGACACCTACCCCATCCTCCGCCACTTTGACCAGTTCATCCTCTCGCACGAAGTCGGAGCGATGAAGCCCAACCCCGCCATCTACGCCGCCGCCATCGCCGCCGCCCGGTGCGAGCCGCACCAGTGCTTCTTCACCGATGACATCCCCGCCTACGTTGAAGGCGCGCGCCAGGCCGGCATCGACGCCGTCCAGTTCCTCAACGAATCCCAACTCCGCAAGGAACTGGCAGCCCGGGGGATAGCATGCGACTAGTCCATCCTGCCCGCTATAAACACCCAAACCTCCTAGCCCTAGCCCTGTTCCCCCTGCTCGCCCTCCCGCACCTTGCCGTGGCCTACCCCCTGCCCGCCACCGGTGACTTCACCATCCCCAACTTCCATTTCGCGTCCGGCGAGACCCTGCCCGCCCTCACAATCCACTACCGCACCGTCGGCCAACTCCGGCGCGACGCCCGCGGCAACGCCACCAACGCCGTCCTCATCCTCCACGGCACCACCGGCACCGGCTCCGGCTTCCTGACCTACCGGTTCGCCAACCAGCTCTTCGACACCGGCCAGCCCCTCGACGCCGAAAAATACTTCCTCATACTCCCCGACGGCATCGGCCATGGCAAATCCTCCAAGCCCTCTGACGGCCTCCACGCCAAATTCCCGGCCTATACCTACGGAGACATGGTCGAGGCACAACACCGCCTCGTCACCGACGGCCTGAAGATCAGCCACCTCCGCCTCGTCATGGGCACCTCCATGGGGGCCATGCACACCTGGATGTGGGGCGAGCAATGGCCCGACATGATGGACGCCCTCATGCCCCTCGCGTCCGCGCCCGTGCAGATCGCGGGCCGCAACCGCATGATGCGCCGCCTCATCTCCACCTCCATCCGCAGCGACCCCGACTGGAACCACGGCAACTACACCTCGCCCCCGCGCGGCCTCGACACCGCCCTGGCCATGCTCTTCATCATGGTGAGTTCGCCCATCCACGAACACCAGGACGCCCCCACCCGCGACGAGGCCGACCGCGCCATGGACGACTGGATGGCCTCCGAGCGCCGCGTCCTCGACGCCAACGACATGCTCTACGCCTTCGAGGCCTCGCGCGACTACGACCCCTCCCCCGGACTGGAAAAGATCCGCGCCCCCCTCTACGCCGTCAACACAGCCGACGACGAGGTCAATCCGCCGGAACTCGGCATCCTGGAGCGCGAAATCAAGAAGGTGAAAAAAGGCCGCTACATCCTCATTCCGACGGGCCCCAACACCCACGGCCACGGCAGCCATTCGCGCCCCGAACTCTGGTCGACCTACCTGGAAGAACTCCTGGCAACCAAGTAACTTCCAGAAGAGGGTGTACACGAGGATTGTGTAAGCTGTCGTCGGGAAGAAGCACCGATGGCAATCAACAACGAGCTGCTGGACGAGTTGGTCGCGGAATATCGGGGGGAACGGGCTTGCTAGCGGCCAAGAGCCGCCAAGGCGCACGTCTTTGGGCTGAAAGGGGGGCTGCTCTGGTTGACCAACAGCCACGACTTCGACCGCAACGCCACCGCGACGCGAGTGCTAGTCGACCTAGATCACCCGAGTAGGCAGCGCAACGAGCCACTGTTCGCCAGCCAAGGATGAGGACTTCGACTTCGACCCAATCACGCCGGAGGACCGAAAATCCGCTGAAAAAGCGCCCGCGTATCGCGCCGCACCCGGTTACTCACCGCCTCCAACGTGCCGTCCAGACCGCCCGGCATCCACCGGTTCACCAGTTCCGTAAGTATCGCCATTTGCGCCGGATTGGTCGGCAACCGACCCTCGGCGTGCCCGCTGGAAATCCGCAGCCCGTGGTCAACCGCCCGATAAAACGTTGCCGCCATCGTGAGGAAGTCGACATCGTCGCGGTCGAGGTGCCCCATCTTCTCGATGACCTCGATGCGCGCCGGCGTATTCAGCACCTTATAGAACAACCCGGCACCGCGCAGACGCAAGTACATCAAAACAAAATCGATGTCGTAGTAGCCGCCCGGACCCGCCTTGAACGGATTCCGACCGCCTTGCTCACGCTCCAACCGGGCCCGCATGTGCGCCAATTCCGTGCGCGACCTACCGCTTTGGCCGTAACGCCGCCAGTCGATGCGCTGGACCTCCGTCAGGAACCGCGTGCCACCTTCAACGTCGCCAGCCACGGTCCGGGCCTTCATCCACGAAATGCCCTCCCATGCCTCGGCATGTTTGGCGAAATACTCCTGGTAGGAGGAATCGGTCTGCACCAAGGCACCCTCGCGCCCGTTCGGACGCAGCCGTGTGTCGATGGTGAAAACAACGCCATCGCCCGTATACGCCCCAACCACGTTGATGAGCCGCTCGGCCACCGCCGTCCAAAACGGGGTTTCCGGCGCATCCTCCTCGGCCAGCACAAACGTCAGATCCGCATCCGAGGCCAAGTCGAATTCCCGCATGCCCAACCGCCCCAGCGCGATCACCCACATCTGGTTGAAAGGCCGGTATTCGGGATCGGTGGGCGGCGCGGTCGCCAAGGCGTCGGCGACGGCGATATCGTACGCGGCCGCGATCACGGCGTCCGCCAGATCCGAGGTGCGCTTCAGTGTCTTGAAAACCTCGGCGCGGTGGAAGACACTGTCCGACTGGATCCGCACCATCTGCTCGTGGAAAAATCGGCGCAGCGCGAACGGCTCGCGGGGAGCGTAGAAGCCGGTGCGACCCTGTCTGCTGCCGCACGCGGCCTCAACCTCCCGCAACAGTTCCGGATGCCTCACCATCTGGTCGGCGAAATACTGGCTGTGCTCGAACACGTCGATGGTGCAGCGCGTCAGTTCCTCGTTGTGCTCCATCAAATAGAGCAGTTCCGGGATTTCCAGCACCTTGTCGAGGAACGACTCCATGCTGTGCTGGCTGCGCAGGATACTGCCCTGAGCCACGAGCCTGGACAGCGACGGCGCGCGCAATTCCAAGTAGTTCCTCAGATTGGTCGACGGAAACTCGCTCCGTGCAGGCGCGTCCACCATGGCTGCGGGTGCCGTCAAGCATCCTTCGACCGCTTCAACCGCGACCGGCTCCGGCCCCGAATAGAACATGGGGCGTTGCGAGTGGATGACCCGGTCGTACAGATCCTGCACGCCCATGAGGTAGCGGTCCAGTGCGCGCTGCAGGGACCCTGCATTGGGGAGGGACGGCATCCCGGGAGGCATCTTGGCCGCCAAGATGTCGAGCAGTTCCTTTTCGAGCGGCAGGGTATGGGTCTGGCGGTCTTCGTTGAACTGCAGCCGGTGTTCGAGGTGGCGCAGGAACTGGTACGCGTTGGAAAGGCGCGAATACTCGAAACTGGACAGCAGTTCCTTGTCCCGAAGCCGCGACAGGGCACGGAGCGTGCCGCCGTGGCGGACCCACGGCTCGCGGCCCCCGTGGAGGCGCTGGAGACACTGCACAAGAAACTCGATGTCGCGGATGCCACCCCGTTCCAGCTTCACGTCTACCGTGCCGGGCCTCGCCTTGCGGGCCTGTTTTTCGTGGATCCGGGCGCGGGTTTCCGAAACCCGTTCCACGGTGCCGAAGTCCGTCGTGGTCCGGTAGATCATCGGCCCCACGAACTCCAGAAGCTCCCGCGCCGGTTCCGCGTCGCCCGCAGCCAAGCGGGCCTTGATGAGCATTTGCAGTTCCCAGTCGCGCCCGCGCTCCTCGTAGTAGCGCTTGGTGGCGGCGAGCGACTGGCAGACTTCGCCGTAGCGACCGTCGGGCCGCAACCGGAGGTCAACCCGGTAGCACATGCCCTCCGGAGTATAGGTGGAAAGGATCTCGGTCAGGCGCGTCGCCACCACCTTGAAAAACCCTGCCACAGGAACATCGCCGCCGACTTCGTCCGAGTACACGAACATCAGGTCGATGTCGGAACTGTAGTTCAATTCGCGCCCACCGAGCTTGCCCAGCGCAAGCACGGAAAACTTCGCTTGGACGCCGCCCATCTCGGACGTTAATTGCGAACGCACGGACTTGAGCGCAACATTCAGAATGGCGTCGGCCAAGTTCGAAAGGTCCTCTGCGGTCTCGGAAAGGTCGGCAAAACGCAGGATGTCCCGCAGCACGATGCGCAGGATCTGCCGTCGACGAAACAAAGCCAGATCAACCGGTGCCAGCCGTGCCGAAGGAGGCAACGATTTGACGAGCGCCTCCTCGTACTCCTCCTTGAGGAAGCCCTTGTGCAGGTCGCCTTTCCGTGCGATGTCGAGAATCCACTCCGGCTCGCGGATGATCGCTTCCGAAAGGAATTGACTGTAGGAGAAGATGTGGAGGGTGTAGCGAAGCGCCTGGGGATCCGCCGCGATTTGCTGGGCTTGGTCAGGAGCCTCGTGCAGCAGCCGTTTCAGGAAGCGCAGCGTCGAGTCCGTGTCCGGCAACGACGGCAGCAGCGCCTGCACGATCCGCAAAGCGGCATCAGGCAGGTTGAGAATCGTCGCAATCCCGGAACGCGCGGCATGGGGCACCCGGGACTGGATCTCGTCCAAGAGACTCAGCACTGAATTCCATTATAGTGGTTGTGCGGCGGCTACTATCTGGGGAGGGTACTGGACCGTGACGCGCTGCTGGTATACGCTGGATGATCGATGGCACACCGGGACCTGTTCGCTCCAACATGGGGGAAACTGTTCGACCTTCCACACCGGGGCGATTACACCTACTTCCGCGGAGGTTCGGCGAACTTCCTGCGCCGTTACGCCGACCTCGGCCCCGACCGTCGATTCCGGTCGGCTGCGGCGTTCGCGGCGGAAGCGTCGATGCTGGCCTACCAACGCTGGGGCGATGACGTGATGCCCGACGCGGACTTCTTCGGTGTCTGGGACGGCTTCGACGTCCATTGCCTCGCAACCGGCGGGCCCACCGGAACTGCCGGGTACTTCACGGCCTGCGATGACTTCGCCTTCCTCGTTTTCCGGGGCACCGAACACGACGATCCGAGGGATTTCGCGACCGATTCCGCGTTCCTGCCTGTCGCCGAACCGGGCGACGCGTTCCCGGCATTGGCCCTGCAAGCATGGCTCACCCCTGGAATGAAGGTTCACATGGGATTCCAGACGGCGATTGACAGCGTTTGGGCCGAGGTGTTCGGGTTGTTGGCGGCCTATCGGGCCCGTCATCCGTCGTCCGAGATCTTATTCACCGGGCACAGCCTGGGATCGGCGCTCGCCACCCTGGCGTTGAGCCGGTTCGACGGAAGCAACGTGTCTTTGTACACCTTCGGGTCGCCGCGCGTGGGCAACGACGCCTTCGCTGGGCAGTTGGACGCCAAGGCCGATCTCGGGATCTACCGGTTCGTCAACCGGAACGACCTTGTGACCCATGTTCCACCGGAGGATTTCGGCTACCGGCACACCCGCCCTTGGATGTACCACATCGACGACGAATGGGAGATTCGCCAACTCGAGGAGGCTCCGGTCTCGGACTGGCGCGAACTGGCCGATTTTCTTGCGGCGATGAAGCGGGGCGGAATACGGCTGGACCCGAACGAGGAGGTCCCGGCATGTTTGCTGGACCATTCGCCCGTGCGCTACACGGCACGCCTGTGGGACTGGATGGACCGCGGGACTACGCCTCCGCCGGGCATAGATTCTTGAAGTACTGGCACCGATTGCACTTCTCCCCGGGCTTCATGTCGAACTCCTGCCAGTCCTGTGCGTCGCGGATCTCGCGCACAAGGCTGTTAGCCCGTTCCGTCTCGACCTCCGTCAATCGCACCTTCCAGATCACGTCGGGACGGAGGAAATGCAAGTAGCCCCAAGTGGGTCGCTTGCCGAGCGCCTTCTCCAAGGCCACCGCATATGCAGCGAGCTGGGCGGAGTACTCTTCGGCCCGCTCGGAAACATCGGCGGCCGACACAGTGTCGGTTTTGTAGTCGACGATGGTGATACCCTCGGCCTCCTCGAACCACAAGTCGATGCTCCCCCGCACCAAGGACCCTTCGATTTCGGCGATGAACTCCCATTCGCGCTCCACCGTGGTCGCTGCCGCCGCGCGCTGGCCCAATTCGCTCCGGCGGAACACGTCGGCCAGTTCCAGCACCGACGGCGCATACTCCCCCGGCTTCCCGGCCAAGGCCTCGTGGACCGAGGAGCCCAGCTCCGCCGCGCCAACGTCCTCCACCTCGCCCGCATCCTGCTCGCGGACAAAGGCTTCCGGGTCGAACCGGACCCTGCGCCCGCCCTGTAGGCCCAGATATCGCTGGAGATAGTACTTTCGGGGGCAGTTGCTGAACACCGCCAGCGACGTGACGTTGACCGTCGAATCATGTCGGCTGGGCAGCAGCGGCCGGCGCAACACCTCGATATCGGCACCATCCCGCAACCGGACGGCTCCGCCAACGATGCCTAGCGCATCGGTATCAAGATCCCGCACCAGCCAGTCGAACGAGCAGCGTTCCACCAACCGGGCCCAGTGCATCGGTGCGCGGTCATTCCGGGAGTAGGAAAGAATCAGCCGTTCCTCGGCGCGGGTCATGGCGACATACAGCAGCCGGTTGCCCTCGTCGCGCTCCCGCGCCTTGAGGCGTTCACTATTTGCCAGGGACCACGAATCCTTGAGCCCGTCGGCATTGGCCTTCTCGGCGCTCGGGTCCTTCCAGCGGATGCCGAGTCCCACTTCTGGCGTGAAGGTCACCGGCGCGGAACTGCGCTGCGGCCCCTTCTCCATGGCGGCCACGATGGTGACCGGAAACTCGAGGCCCTTGGCGGCATGCGCGGTCATGACTTGCACACGGTTGCCCTGGTCGTCGTCGGAAAGTTCGGCCTCCGCGCTGGCCGCACTTTCGATGCTCTTGAGCTCGTGAAGGAAGGACTCGATCGGACGACCCGCTCCTCTCGTACGAGCCAAATGGAGGAAGGCCTCGATGTTCTCGCCTGCCGGAGAACCGGGAGACCACGTGAACCCGCAGTCCGTGAGGGCTCGGCTGATCAGCACGTCGAGGGACACCAAGCCCACCGTGACGCGCCAACGGCGGAGCCCCGCCTCGAACCGTCCCAGTTTGGCCGCGTCGTCGTCCGAAAGGCCCCCGCCGCCGTTGCGTGCCCGGACCAGCCCCTCGTCGCTCAGGCCGACCAAGCCGGAACGCAGAACCGTCGCTTTCGAGATCCAGTCCTGGGGGTTGGCGATGGTTCCCAGCAGGGCCGTAATGTCCAGCCCCTCGCGCGAAACCACGAAGGATTCGCGGCGGCCGCAAACGTACGGGATGCCAGCCTGGTCAAAGGCGTCGAGGATCGGGCCCATGGCGTCGCCGTTACGACACAGGACCGCGAAATCGCGGAATTCGTACCCCTCGGCGCAAAGGTCAAGGACTCGACGGGCAATCCAGCCAGCCTCGCGCCCGGAACCCGCTTCCCGGTCTTCGTGCGTCACCTTCAGGACTTCCACGACCGGCGCTTCCGGCGGATCGAATTCACGCCCTGCGACCAGCTCGCGCGCCTCGATGCCGGGCTCGGTGTTGAGCAACTGCTCCACGCAACGCAGAATTTCCTCCCGGCTGCGGAAGTTGTCCAGCAGTTCACTGGAGTGCTTGCCCGACTCCCGGATCTGCTGCCGGTAGGCGTGGAAGATCTCGGGCCGGGCGTGGCGGAAGCCGTAAATCGATTGGTTGACGTCACCGACGGCGAAGAACACGTCTTCGCCCCGAATCAACTCGATCAGCCCGGCCTGCTGCTCGTTGATGTCCTGGAACTCGTCCAACAGGATTTGGCGGAACTGCTGGCGGACGCGATCGCGGACCGCGGTGTCCTGCAGCGCACCGATGGCGTAGCGCTCCAGATCGTTGAAGTCCAACGCGCCCGCTTCGGCCTTGCGTTCGGCATAGAGGACTTCGAAGCGCTCCATCACGTCGAAGATGGCGGTGCGGAACGGGGCGGTGTGGTGGTCCACGAGACTGGATTCAACCTCGCCCAGAGTCTCGCGAAAGGCCTCCAGTTCAGTGTGTAGCGATGCGGGGACGCGATTGAGGTGGATCGCCTTCTCCCTGACGACCGCAATGGTCTCGGCAAAGCCGGAGGCGGCCTCCAGTCGACCCACCCAGTCCACCAACGTTTCAAACTGCTTGATGCGGGCCTGCGTCATCTCCTTGGCCGGCGGATAGCGTTTGAGGATGCCGTGCATGCGCCAAATCGCCCATTCGAGGGTGGTCAGGCTGGGCGCGGGCATGTTGCGGACGTCGGCGACGGATTTGCCGGAGGAACGGATGGCGTCCCAGGCGCTTCGCAGATCCCCCGCGACATCGGCGCGCTGCAGGGCGGCAATCAGGTCGAGCGCCAGTTCGCGGCGTTCGGCCACCAGTTCATCGAGTGCGCCGTGCATGCACTCGTACTGAAGGAGTTCCGATTCACGGGCGTCGAGGACCACAAAGCGGGGATCGATGCCCGCGGCGATGGCGTTTTCCCGTAGGAAACGGGCGCAGAAGCCGTGGATCGTGGACACCCAGGCGGATTCGAGTTCCCGGAGGCGCAGCGGGTCGTGGAGGAACTTCTCTCGCAGCTTGGCCTTCATGTTCGCCGCCGCCTTCTCCGTGAAAGTGATCGCGAGGATCTCGCGGACGTCGAGATTGTGGTGCTCGATCAGTTGCCGAAAACGTTCGACGAGGACGGTGGTCTTGCCCGACCCGGGCCCGGCGACCACGCAGGCGTCCATCCGCCGATACTCGACGGCGGATTCCTGTTGGGGGGTGAAGCGAACTGGCATCTACTCGCTGCCTCCCGCAATCATGACCAGCGCCGCCGTCTGCTCCACCCGGCATCCGTTCTTGAAATCGCACCACACGCACTCGCTGGCCACGGTCGGGTTGGCCCGGACATCACCCGAAAGGTACGTCCCCAAGTAGCCAACCGCCCGCTCCCGCGCGTCCTCCACCCAACGTTCGGGCATCGGCTTCAGCGACAGGTCGACGCCCGGAACCTGGCCCCAGCCGAAGCGCTTGTCCTCCCGTACGGCGACGTACATCATGGCGATGGTCTCCAAGCCCAGTTGCTCCCGGGCCGCCAACGCGTACAGGGGCCCTTGAAGCTTGGTCGGGCTCTCCACAAAACCCTCGACGCGGGCGATCCGACCACTCTTGTAGTCCACAATCACGCATTCATCGTTGCCCATGCGGTCGATTCTGTCGGCCCGTCCGGTGATCGTGATCCCCTGCGGGAAGGCGACGTGCAAATCCACTTCCACTTCGGACGATTCCGGCGACCACAAATCCTGGGTCGCCACGCGCCGCGCGATCTCGCGGAACTCGATCCGCTTGACCTCCAACTGGTACCCCGGCGGCAAATGCTTCTCCCGGCAAGCTTTGTCGAACGCGACTTCGAAGAACTCCACGAAATCGCCCGAGCGGCCCCCGCGCAGCCATTCCTCAAGCGCTTCGTGCAGGATCAGGCCCGTAACCTTGGGTTGCAACCGGGCGTCGGGGCGTTCCGGTCGGCCCTTCAGCCGCAACGTCCGACCAGCCAGGAACTTGAACCGGCACTGGGCGAGGTCCTCCAGCGCGGTCATGCTGACCGTCCGGTGCTGGTTGGCGAGGCTCTCCAGAACATCGTCGGATTGAAGCCGTCCCGCGAGGCCCATCGTCTCGACCGGCTGGACCGCCAAAGGCTGGCAGAGTACTACCCGCTGCGCTTCCGGCTCCTCGTTCAAGAAGCGCGAACACTCGACGGTCTTCCCCGCCCCGTCGCGCTGGGGGTAGGTCAGGACAATCGACTCGCGGGCCCTGGTGCGGAGCGATTCCCAAAGAAACTGCTCGTCGCGTTCCCGCTCCGACGCCCGTCGAACCTTGACACCGGATTTCCAGAGCAGGTCCAGTTCGGGGTCGGAAAAGATCGGGTTCGCGGCGGAGCGCTTGGGAAAATCGCGGTCCGTCATCCCGCAAACGAACATGGTGCCGATCTCCCACTGGCGCGCCTCGTAGACAGACATCACGTGGACGGCGTCGCGGCGCTCGTCCGGAATGTGCACAATGGCAGAATCGACGGCAACCTCGCAGCGGGCCCAGAAATCCTGCAGGGTGATCGGAGCTTCCTGTTCAATCCAGAACGGCACTACCGACCAAACCGCGTCCACCCACGCCTGCGCTCCCGCGGCACGACTGCGGGCGGCCTCGACGCCAGCCCATTCCACCTCGGGCTCGGTGCGGGAAGGCCGATGGAGCTTGGCCGCCATGTCTTCGAGACGACGGGCCCAGTCGACCGGACGGGCCGTCTCCAGCGCCCACGGTGCCACCGCAAGGCATTCGGCGACGCGGTCTTTGAACCAGCCCTCGTCCCCCGCCAGCCTCAGCAGATCGTCAACACCGCGGCCAGGCATGGCTTCGCGAACCCGGAACTCGAAACGGTCGAATTCCCAACTGGCACCCCACCCCGGATGGGCCCGCAGGGCCTCCAAAGTTTCGGAGAACTCCCAGCCGCCTAGCGCCCCTGCGACGATGCCTCCAAGAAAGACGCCCGCCGGGTGGCCCCTCAACGGGGTGCCGAAATGGTAGTGGGCCGGAATGCCGAAGCGTTCCAAAGTCACGCGCAAAAGTTCGAGGTAGCCTGGGGAATCGCGCAGGGCGATCCCGATCTGCCGGAAGCCGGTTCCCGCGGCACAAAGCTCCAAGATGCGACGAGCGATCTCGTCCGCCTCGCGCTCGACACCCGGCGCAGCCACGACCTCCGACGGGGCGCGTCGGGCGCGACCCGGCAGCAGCCGGTCCTCGGCGCTCAATTTCAAAGCCACCAGACGCAGTTCGTCGGCGGAAGGCGAGTCCGTCGCGGTGACGGTGAGTTCGCAGGTCGCGGCCAAGGAGGCAATCAACTGGAGTTCCAACTGGCTGAAGCCGACGAAACCGTCGAACCAGAGTTTCAGCTTGGCGGTACCCGCCGCTGCCGCGCGGAACACCCCGGCCCGGGTCTCGAAACCGCGGGCCCTCACCTCGACTTCCACCGCACGCCAGATCCGCTCGAACGCCTTGGCATTGGGTCCAAGCTTGCGGATAGCCTTCAAAGTATCGGGGGCGGCAGCGGCGTTTTCGAGCAGGCCGATGGTCTCGTCGATGGTGGCGGCCATGCCCCCGGTCCCGGCAACGGCACCGAATTCGGGAAGTCGGTCGAGGACGTCGCGGATCATGACGCGGAGGAGTCCGTCCGGAATTTTCGCCACGGCACCCGCGCGCTCGGTGACGAACCGGTTGAGCGACACAACCGCGCCGGGCGGGAAAACGACTCCGTCGCGGGCCAGTTCGTGCTGGAAATGGCGGACAAGCGTGGCGGTGGGGACGACGATGCGGGCCGTCGCACGGTCATGCCGGATCGCGTCCTTGAACTCGCGGAACACGAGGGCCGTCTTGCCGCTGCCGGCGCGGCCACGGACTAGCCTCATCGGACCTGTGCCCCCTTCTGTCCAGCAGCAATGGCGAACAAAAGGAGAATATGGAACCGCATTCCTCTACCCTACCATCCCGGTTGGCGAGACCATCCTAATCCACGTAGAAGCGCTTGACGCGCGCGCTGATACCGCACAACACGTTGTACGAGATGGTACCCGCGGTCTTGGCGATCTGCTGGGCGTCAAGCGAGACATCTCCCTCAGACCCCAGCAACGTCACCTCGTCGCCGGGCGAGAGATGCGGAGCCTGGGTCAGGTCGATGGTCGTCAAATCCATCGAGACCGTCCCCAGAATGGCCGCGTAGCGTCCACCGGCGATCACCCTGCCCTTGTTCGACAATCGATGCGGCACGCCGTCGGCGTAACCCGCCGCGATGACCCCGATGCGCATCGGCCCCGGTGCCACGAACGAGCCGCCATAGCCGATCTTCGCGCCAGCCGGGACGTCCTTGACGGCCACAATCCGTGCCTTCCAGGACAAGGCCGGTTCCACGGAGAAGACGGCTTGCGGGGCCGGACCGCGGGTTGGCGAGACATAGCCGTAGATGGCGTGGCCCGGGCGCACCAGCGACGTCACGCCGTCGAAAGTTGTTCCGGACCGCGGGTAGGCAATCGCGTTGGTGCTGGAGAAATGCAGAATGGACGGTCGCACGCCGAGGTCGGCCAAGTCACGCACCATGGTGGAGAAGGCCCGGATCTGGTCGGGAGTCTGTTCGGATGTGAAGTCGGTTGGCGAGGCGAAATGCGATAGGAGGCCCTCTATGCGGATCGCGGGATGGGCGGCTGCGGCCTCGGCGATCTCCTTGGCCGACGCCAAAGTCCCCAGCCGGTCCATGCCTGTGTCGATCTTGAGGTGCACGTCCAGTGCCTCGACGCACCTGCAGCCCGCCCCGCAGCCGCCACCCACGTCCAAGGCAGCCATGTCGTCCAGCGAGTGGAGGACCGGAGTCAATCGATAGTCCCGCAGGGCCTCGCGCTCCCATGGCATGATTCCCGCCATCACCAGGATTCGGCACATGATGCCGCCGTGGCGCAAAGCGATACCCTCGTCGACGCTGCTCACGGCGAACCATTCCGCCCCCTCGTTGCGGAGCACGCGCGCGACCTCGACGGCACCGTGCCCGTAGGCGTTGGCCTTCACCACACAGATCACGCTGGAACCGGGTGCCACGGCGTCACGGACCGCGCGGTAGTTGGCCGCGATGCGCGACCGGGAGATCTCGACGTAACAACGGGCTTGTTGGCTCAAGACAAAACCATTGTCGCAGTTCCCCGCTTGGGCTGAGAAATGGTGAACTCAGAAATGAAACTTCACCGCCACTTGGACCAACCTGGGAGCAGCCGCGCTCACTACCTTGCCGAAGTTCGGGTCATTGACATTTCCGTCCACTGACGCCGGACCATAAAACTGGGCATGATTGAAGACGTTGAAGGCTTCGATACGGAAATCGAGCGACCTTGATTCGGACACCGCCACGCTCTTGTTGAGTTCCACGTCGAAGTTTTCGATTCCGGGACCGTGGAACATGCGTCGGGGCGCATTTCCGAGCACGCCCAGGGTCTCCACCGAGAAGAGGCCCGTGTTGAACGCGGGCAGCCCGTTGCGCGGATCCGTGTTGATCTGGAGCGGGCCCGAGCCCATCCGGGGCGTGTCGAGCAGTTGATTGTTAACCCCGTTGCCCAGCGTCCCCAGTAGAGAGTTGTCCGAAGTGTCGCTCAGCGTCACGGGAAGACCGGTGGACAACCGCGTGGTGCCCGACAGGCTACAGCCATCCGTGGCGCGATTGTGCCCGAAGAGGCGGGCGAAGGGCAGATTGTAGTGGTAGGTCGCCACGAAGAGGTGTGTCATGTCCCAGGAGGAAATCACCCGTGTGAGCGACTGGTTGAAGGGATTGATCTGCTCGCCGAGGTTGGACCCCTGGTCGATGGATTTGGACCAGGTATAGCCGACGAAGAGGGTGCCGCCATTGCCCGTCGACAGGCGGAGATTGACCTGCATTGCGTTGTAGTTCGAATTGCCGATCGTCTTCTGGGTGGTTACGGATCCGAAGTCGGAACCCAGGCCCTGCCTTGTGCTGGCAATGGTTTTCCCAGAGGCGGTGGTGTAGGTGGAGTCTTCCCCATAGGGTCCGCAGGTGGAACTGTTGGGCGCCACGGCGCTGGTCCGGCTCAAACTGAGGCACAGCGCCGGGTTGCCCGGATTCGCGGGTACGACCATCAGGAGATGGTGGCCTTGATTCCCCACGTAGCTCGCGGTGAACAGCGCGTTCGAATGGATCTGCCGCTGGACGGAGAACATGTAGTTCTCCGTATAGGGAATGCTGTTCCGGTAATAGAAGAAGGGCGCGGCACTGATGGGAACCACGCTGGCGAAGTTGAAGTCCTTGTAGGGGGCGGACTGCGAGACGTTGTGCGGGGGAAATGTGAAAGGGTAGGGGTTGGTCTGCTGAACGCCATCCCCCGCGTCGACAAAGGGCGTGGCGAAAAGCGGTGGCGCGGGACTCAGATAGTTGTACCCAAACGGAGGCACCCCGTACATGATACCGGCGCTGAGGCCGGGAAATTCGGTGTAGAAGATGCCGTAGCTGGCCCGGAGACTGCTCTTTCCCGAATCTCCGAACAGCACTTTCAGAAATCCATGGTCCGAGTGGGGCGAGTACGCGACCCCGACGCGCGGCGCGAAACTGTCCCACCGGGTCGGCGAGAGCCCTGCCGGGATTCCCGGATCACCCGGCACCACCAGGCCGGGGACGGCGTTGGGATACAGCACCGATTGCTTGCCCGGCACCACGGTCTGGATGTTGCCGTATTTCTCGTTCCAAGGACGGATGAGATCCCAGCGCACACCGAGGTTCACCGTCAGGTCGCTGCGGACGCGCCAGCTGTCCTGCGCGAACGCACCCATGTACTGGTTGCGCAAATAGAAGTGCCGCCCGGTGGTCTGGGTGAAGTTGCTGGGGAAACCCAGCAGGAAGTCGGCGAACGCGGAGCCGGTCTCCGTGCCCTGGAAGTTGAAGGTGCCGTTGAAGGTGGCGTTGGGGTTGGAATTCACTTGGTCGTTGTGAAACTGGCCACCGACCTTGATCGTGTGGGCACCCACGGGTCTGGAAAGGGTGTCGCTGGCATAGATGGTGTTGTTCCACTGGTAGGTGTTCGTGATCGGCACGCCCGTCACGAAGGACGGGAAGACCAGATTCATCACACCCTCCACCGCGGGATCCTGCACCACTATCCCCGCCCCGCCGCCGGTTTGGAAGCCCTGCGAGGCCAAAGTGGCACCGAGACCGCCGTGCGGGTGGCCGATGTCGTTGACATTGCGCAGGAAACCGACGTGGGCCTCGTTGACCGTACTCGCGCCGAAGACTTTGGTATTCGCAAGGGTGATCAACTGCGCGCGTCCGATGGTCAACGCGTCAAATCCAGGCACGCTGGCACCGCCTTGCGCGCCCGGATACGGGTTGTCCAACTGATAGTCGTCAACGAAGTAGTAGCCGGAGATGAAGCCGAGGCGCGTATTGGCGTCGATGCGGGCCCCGCCCTTGTGGTCGGCCACGGTCTGCGCGAAGGCCGACGTTTCGAACTGGTTTGATCCGATGTTGGGCGTCGGGATGTACTGCAAAAGATGCTGCGCGGGTGCCGACCAGGCGCGATGCGGGATCGTCCCGCCCGGCAGGACGCAATTGCCCGAACTGCAGCCGGGCGCATAGTACGGCTCGCCAGCGCTGACGCCGTAGCCCAGCGCCTTGGTGAGTAGACTGGCCGCATAGGGACCGCTGACGGTACCAGAGAGGTCGCCGACATCGTCGGAAAAGTCGCCGCCGCGTTCCTGGAGGGACGGCACCGTGACTGCGGGCGAATTGATTCCCTGGGTCGTGCGCGTGCCTTGGTAGTCAGTGAAAAAGAACAACTTGTTCCTGCGAATCGGCCCCCCCATCGTGCCGCCGAACTGGTTCTGGCGGTAGACGCCGCGGGTGCCGTCGAAGAAGTTCCTCGAATCGAGGACCGTGTTGCGGAGAAACTCAAATCCACCGCCGTGGAATTGGTTGCTGCCGGACTTCGTCACCACGTTGATCATGCCGCCGTTGTAGTTGCCGTACTCGGGGTCGAAGTTGTTGGTCAGAACCCGGAACTCGGCGATGGAGTCCAGATTCGGGATCACCGAGGTGCCGCCGTTCATGTGCTCCTGGACATCGACGGCGTTCACCATGAAGCCGTTGGCGGATTCGCGCTGGCCGCTGATGGAAACGTCGCCCGGATTGGCGTCTCCGGAAGGATTGAGCGTACCGGTGACGCCCGCCATGATGACGGACGTCGGAGTAAGCGTGCTCACGGGCGTGACACCGGGCTGGATGGCGAGGAGGTCGGTGTAACTGCGGCCATTGAGCGGCTGCTCCGCAATCTGAGTTCCGGTGACGACCTCGCCCAGTTGCGTGGAGGATGTCTCGACGCTTGTCCGTACTTCGGACGCCTCGGCCGTCACGGTAACTTCCGTCGTCTGACCGGCTAGCTGGAGGCGCACGTCGAGGCGCAGCGCGGAGTCGGCGTCAATCTGGAGATTGGTTTTCTTCTGGGTCTGGAAGTTCGCGGCCTCGATGGTGAGCGTGTACCGTCCGACCGCGAGGTTGGGGAAAATGTAGCCGCCCTGCGCGTCGGCAGTGGCCTTGAACTCGGCGCCGAGGGCGTTGTTGACGATGGTCAGCTTGGCACCCGGAACTACGCCTCCGGTCTGGTCCTTGATGGTACCGGCGAGGGTGCCCCCCGAGATCGCCCACGTCAACACAGCCACAACGAGCAACAACGCGGGGACCCGGAACCAAAGGGGTTCGCGGAAAGTTGCACCGACTGGTTTATTCATCATGACCATGTTTCCTCCGTTAGGGGGACGGCGGTCCGTGATCGCGTGGATCGGAACGACCGCAGACGAAAGTACGCAGCATGGTACTAACAGGAGTTTAGCAGGATAGACTCGAAGCTTGGGGACGCCAAAGCGCTACCTCCGCGCCAATCCCGACAGCAACGATTCGTACTGGGTGGTCACGGCATCCCAGTCATAGCGCTCCTTCACCCGCTGCACCGCCCTATCGCGATACACGTCGCGCTCAGCCTCGGTCATCGCCACGGCTTGGCGCATGCGGGACTTGAGGCCTTCGATGTCGTCGTACGGAAGTCCGGCCTCGCCGCAAACCTCGCGGTTCTCCACCGTGTCGAGGTAGATCACCAGGCAACCGCGCCCCATGGCCTCGATCAGGGCCGGATGCGTCCCCCCGACCTCGGTTGCATGCACATAGGCAAAGCACCACGAGCCCAATTCGCGATAGCCGAGGCCGTAAACCCCACCGGGCATTACAACCCGGGGGTCTTGGGTGTTACGGACCTTCCGGATGTAATCGTGCGCGTACGGCGCGTCCCCGATGAGCGCCAGTTTCATGTCGGTTTGGACGTCTTCGAAGGCGAAGCGGACCTCTAGGGGCCGGTTTTCGGGCTCCATGCGGCTCACGTAGAGGAAATAGCGCTTGGGCTCCAGTCCCAGTTCCCGCAGCACGCCCTGGGTCGGTTCCAGCGCTGTGTCGGCACCATACGGAATGAACAGGGACTCCTTGGAATAGACCTCCCGGTAGTAGGTGCGGATCGCCTCTGCATCGGTGACAAAGGTGTTGGGGAGGAACGTCGAGAGGTACTCCGACATCCGGTACCAAGCTTTGGCGGCCTTGTTCCACTTCTTTCGCTTGCGCTCAATGCCGTCGACGTTCAATGCTACCGGGATGCCGGTGATGCGCGGCAGTAGCGTAAACAGGGCGTTGGCCGCGTTACAAAACAAAGCCACATCGGCGCGGTCGGTGCCTCGCCTGCTGGCCAGGTGAAGCGCCGAAACGGCGGTGTGGTAGAGGGTGTCGAGATATTTGTGGCGGATGGTGGGCAACCACTGCAGTTCGACTTGACGATACTTGGGGGCCGCGTGTTGTTCCCGGCAGTAAACGACAACTTGGTGTCCACGCGCAACAAGACGCGTGGAGAGCTCCTCCGCGAAGGTCTCGAAGCCGCCGTAATTTGCGGGGATGCCGCGCGTGCCGAGGATTGCGATCCGCACCGTCTGCTGTCGCCGCCTAGCGGCGTGCCGCCTTGTAGCGAGTCATGGCGGCCGCGAATTTCTTGGGCGCTGCCTTGGCAACGGGTTCGAACGAGAACCAACTGGCGATGTATTCGTCGTCGACGCGCTGACGGCTCATGATTTCGCGCCGTTTGGCCATCACACCCTTCCAGTTCTTAAGAAGGAACGGGAAAGCCCTGAGCGAGGTGTGCTCCCACAGGACGCAACAGGCGATCACGACCAAGTCCCGGAGGGTGATGGCCAAGAAGTTCTGTCGGTACAGGTTGGGGGTGATGTTTTTCATCCGCAACAGGAACCGGTTCTTCACCGAGTGCATGTTGATTTCCGCAGGCAACGCCCGGCGGTTGCCCGGCAGCGCCTTGCGGACGTGGTAGCCCTTGGCGTAGGGGGCGTACAGGCACTTCCAACCCATCAGCTGGGCTCGCCAAGCAACGTCTGCATCCTCGCGGTAGACGAAGAAGTCGGCGTCGAAGAACTCGCCCTGCACCTCAATGTCGTCGATCATCTCGCGACGATAGAGGGCTGCGGCGGCGGTGGCACCGAAGACGTACTCGTAGTTGCGGAAATGGCCGTTGTCCACCTGCAGGCTGCCGCGGTCCAAGTGCCTGAGATTCGGCGTAAAGTAGATGCCTGTGGAATCGACGAGCGGCTCTTCGGGGAAATCAAAACCGGCAGTCATCGTGAGCAGCTTGCCGCAAACGGTGCCGACCTTGGGGTCGAGGTTGCCGGCGGTCACCAGCGCCTCAATGAAGCCTTGGAGGAGAAGGACGTCGGGATTGAGGGTCAGCACCCATTCTGCCTCGGAAAGTCCGATGGCTTGATTTTGGGCGGCGGCAAAGCCGATGTTTTCCTCGTTGTAGACAATCCTGCAACGGTCCTCGAACGGTTCGAGGATGTCGATGGTCCCGTCCGTTGAGTTGTTGTCAATGACGATGATCTCTTTGAACGGATACTTTTGGTCCAGCACCGATTCAAGGCATCGCTTTATGAAGCGACCGCTGTTGTACGTGACGATCGTTACCGAGACGAAGTCGCTACGGGACATGTATGTGCCGGTTTGCTCCACTCATGAATTTCGCGCATTCAATCGCCATTTGATCCTGTTGCCAACTACGACCTTGCCCCCAAAAAGCGGCGCAGGGCAAGTCCGCAGACCGGACCGTGCACGCCCCAAACCACTGAACCTCTCCTTGGCCATTCGCCAACAGCGCGAAGGACGGAACCCGCAAACACGGCACAGCAAAGAATGCGGAACTCCAACGGCGTGTAGTACTTCGCCGCATACTCAAGAAGGCTACCATACCAATATCGCTGTCGGGCTTTGGAGGGCAAAGCCTCTATGGAATGAGCGCCTTTATGATTCGCATATGCCCGGGGGACGAGCCACGTGTTAAGTCCGGCCGCCTTCAGCTTGGCGCAAAAATCCACATCCTCGAACCAGATCGGCCAGAAGCGCTCGTCGAAACCGCCTACCCGCTCCCACGCGTGGCGCGAGAACATGAGGAAGGCACCAGCGGGCTGTTCGACCAACACAGGGCTTGACAAGGCAGTCAACTCGCCCAAGCCCCAGCAACGGTAGGGCCAATCGACGGGGTTGCCGGGCCACAGTCGGTTGACACCCAGGACTTCGAAGACAAGGGTTGCGGCGGTAGGCAGGCTGCGGGCCAGGAACCCGGCTTGGGGAAGGCCGTCCGGACCGGTGAGCATCCCTCCGGCACCCCCCGTCGCCGGATCCTTGAAAACCGCCGCAAGTTGTTCAATTCCAGCCACATAGTGCGCGTCCGGGTTGAGCAGGAGGACCAGCGGGGCGGTGGTGGCGAGCACGCCTTGGTTGACCGCGGCCGCGAAACCGGCGTTGTTTGGATTGGCGATCAGCCGGACACCCCGCCCCGAAACCTCGTCGCGCGTCGCGTCCGTGGAGGCGTTGTCCACCACAAGAATTTCGGCGTAGGGCTCTTCCTCGTCCCCGAGCGACCGCAGGGCGTCAAGGCAGGCACCGATTTCAGCTGCCGAATTGTAAGTGACAATGACAATTGCGACACGGGGCATGAGTCAAACCGCCGCACTTCCGGGATCACTCCCGACGCCGGCCAACCGGAAATACCACCGCCAGTAACTGTCGGCCGCGCGGCGGCGGATCTCCGCCTCGGATTCCCGGAGGAACGCCCGGAGTTCCGGCGTCGGGTGGCCCTCCAGCCGGAAAGTCCGGAGCGCTTCCCATTTACCTTCGATCCACGCCAATCCAGCGCCGTGCCTGGTCGCGACGGCGCCCCAGAGCAACTGTCCCACCAAGATCTGCCAGAGGCAGGAACGGAACAGTGTCGAATCATAGTTGCGGGCCACCAGTGCCAGCTGGTTGCGGGAAATCAGCCGGACCACGCGGGGATCCCATTTCCCGAAGGTGGCGCTGCCCCGGTGCCAGGCGATCGCCCCCGGCGCGTAAACGCCGGAAATCCCGGCACCAACGCAGCGCAGGCCGAGGTCGACGTCCTCCATGTAGGACTCGTAGCGCTCGTCGAAGCCGCCCAGTTGCTCGAGCACGTCGCGGCGGTACAGGCACGCCGTGGCGGGAGCGATATGGATACTTGCGGAACCCCGGCCGTAGTCGGCATTCCGTCCGTGTCCGGCGCGCCAGGCGCAGCCGGCGCGACTCACGAGGTCGTAGGTGCCGTCGACGGTGTCGGTGGTGCCGTGGCGCAGGATCAGGCCGGTGGCGAAGCCTGTCCCGGCCTCCAAGGCTGCCAGCAGCCGTTCCAACCAGAGGGGCTCGAGTTCCACATCGGTATTCAGGACTGCCACCCACTCCGACTGCGCCGCGCGCCATCCGGCATTCACCGCCCGCGCGAACCCTTGGTTTCCATCCATCGGCAGAACCCTGCATCCGTGGTCCACGGCGACCTCGACCGCCCCGTCGGTGGAGCCGTTGTCGACGGCCAGAACCTCAACAAACGGAATGGTCTGGGCCTCCATCGTTTCCAGCAGGCGTTCGAGCAGGTCGGCCCGGTTGTGGACCGGAATAACTGCCGTCACTCTGTTGGGTGCCTTCACTAGTACACTTGTGATTGTAATGAAAAGGCTTCTACCACTCCCGCTAATGTTGTCCGGACTCGTTTTCGGGCAGGCTGCCCCGGTTGCCAACGTATATGTGATGCCGATGTCCGGGGGCTTCGACCAGTATCTGGCCGGACACCTGACGAAGGAGCACATCATGCCCGTAGTCGCGGATCCGAAGTCCGCGGGAATCGTCCTGACGGACCGCCTGGGCGAGGCGTTCGAGGCACGTTTGACGCAAATCATGCCGCTGCCGAAGCCGGAAGCCGATACCGACAAGGACTCCGCATCCGACAATGCGCCCCACCCGGCGTTTCAGGGCAGCGCCCGCCGGGGAACGTTTTTCATGGTGGATGCCAAAACCCGGCAAGTCCTATGGTCCGGCTATTTCAGGCCGGTCAAGAATCCTACCCCCGACAACCTGAACCGCCAGGCTGCGCAGATCGCAAAAGACTTGAAGACGACGTACGGCAAATAGAGGCAACGACCGTCCCGTGCTATTTCTGATCCGAAAACTGGTTGAGGCCTGTTTGCTGCCCATCGGACTGTGCGGCTTGATGGTTTTGGCTGGGACCCTATTCCGCAAACGCTGGCTCTCGTTGGCCGGCGTTGTCCTACTGTGGGTCGCGGCCATGCCATTCACCGGGGAGGTATTGTCCGATCCCCTGGAGAGGCAGTTCCCGGAATTCCCGGTCGCCAAATGCCCCCCTGCGGATGCCGTTGTAGTCCTGGGCGGTGCCATCATCCGCTCGGTCTCGCAGTTGGGCGTCCAGTGGGCCAACGATTCCGGCCGCTTCTTTACCGCTGTCGACCTCAAACTTGCCGGCAAGGCGAAATACCTCGTGATCACGGATGCGGGAGCCACGGGCGATATCGCCATGGGTTACGCCGCGATCCTGCGGGCGGAAGCGGTACGGCGCGGGGTACCGGATGCCGATATTCTGGTTACCGAACCCGTCACCACCACAGCAGACGAGGCCCAGGCTGTCGCCCGATTGCCGGGTGTTCGCACGGCCATCGTCGTCAGCAACGCCTTCCATCTGCCGCGTGCCAACATGCTGTTCACTGCGTACGGGATCAAGACAATCCCTTTTCCGATGGACGCACAGGACGTCGCCAGGCCTCCGTTCAACGCCCAGCAACTGCTCCCGGTCGCCGCTGGACTCTACGAAACGGACACCGCCGTCCGCGAATACTATGGGCTGGCGGTATACCGGATCCTGCTCGCGGTACGGCCTCCCGGCACCCGCGCGCGGTAGCCAAAATCGTTTACGCGTCGGACTGCGATAAGCTTTCTAAGACCGCATGACTTCTCCCACGACCCGAACCGCCCGAGCCGTCCTTTCGCGCCCACAGTGGATTTTCCTGATCCTGCTGGTGGTCTCCATCTGCATCAGCTACATCGACCGGGGCAGCCTGTCGGTAGCCGACAAATACCTCCAGTCCGAATTCAGCCTCGACCCGGAACACCGGGGACTGATTTATTCGGCGTTCTTCTGGTCCTACGCCCCGGTGCTGGTGCTTGCCGGCTGGCTTGTGGACAAGTTCAACGTCAACAAAGTTTTGGCCGCGGGTTACGTGGTGTGGTCGGCGGCAACCTTGCTGACCGGCGCGGCGAACGGCTTCGTGATGCTGTTCGCGTTGCGGCTTCTGCTGGGCATGGGCGAGTCGGTCGCGTATCCCGCGTATTCAAAGATCCTGGCTGGCAACTTCCAAGAAAACCAACGGGGCTTTGCCAATGCCGCCATCGACGCGGGCAGCAAGCTGGGGCCGGGCCTCGGCATCCTGGTGGGCGGCCTGCTGATGGACCATTTCGGGTGGCGGATCTTCTTCGTGGTCACCGGAGTGCTGAGCCTGTTGTGGCTGGTGCCGTGGACCCTTTATGCCCCCAAAGATGCCGGGTTGCTGCGGCCGAAGACTGGCAAGGTCTCCGGCTTCGGCGAGATCCTGTCCAAGCGGGCGGCATGGGGCACGTTCATCGGCCTGTTCTGCGGCAACTACGTTTGGTACTTCATCATCACCTGGCTGCCGTCGTATTTCCGTCAGGAGTTGCACTACTCGCAGAGCCAGATGGCCGTGTTCGGATCTGTCCCGCTGTTCGTGCTGGCGGCGTCGGCCCTCACGTGGGGCTCTGTTTCAGACCGCTGGATTGCGCGGGGCGGCAACATCAACCGGGTCCGCAAGACGTTCACGGGACTTGGGTTGGGCTGCTCCACCATCATGTTCGCCGCGGTGTTGGTCAAGGACTCCACCAGTTCCCTGCTCGTGCTCTGCGCGGCGTGCTTCGCGTACGGACTCTACTCGTCGAATCTGTGGGCCGTCACCCAGACGCTTGCAGGACCGATGGCGGCAGGCCGATGGACGGGCCTGCAGAACGCCTTCGGAAACATCTCCGGGATGATCGCGCCGTGGCTGACCGGCTGGATCGTGCAGAAGACCGGGCAGTTCTACTGGGCGTTCGTCGTCGTCACCGTGCTGCTGGTGATCGGGACCTTGTCGTTCACGTTGATCATTCCCCAGGTCGAACCGGCCGACTGGGAGGAATAGGCTCGCTTTCGGGGCGGAACTACCGGCCGCGGAGCGTTCCAAGGCCGCCGTCAACGCCGAGGATCTGGCCGGTCACCCAGTTGTTCTCCGGGTCCAGCAGCCACGCGATCGCCGACGCCACATCCTCCGGCCGGCCGATCCGGCCCAGGGCGTGCATCGCGGAGGAAGCCTTCCGGGCCGCCTCATTTGCGGTGATCCGAGCCGCCAAGGGCGTGTCGACGAGGCCGGGTGCCACGCAATTCACCCTGATGTTGCGCGGGGCGTAGGTGGCCGCCGCAGAGAGGGTCAGGCCTATTACGCCACCCTTTGCGGCTGCGATGGCCTCATGGTTCGCAAAGCCGGTGCGCGCAGCCGCGCTTGCGCACAGTACAATCGAGCCGCCAGCAGACCCAAGCGCCTTGACGCCGGCTCTTACGGTCGCGTAGGCGGTGGTCAGATTGGTCTCGATGGTCTGATGCCACTCCGTTTCCGTAGTCAGGTGAACCGGCTTGAGGAGGATGCTTCCCGCACAGTTCACGATCCCGTTTATCGGGCCGAAGGCGGCAACGGCCTGTTCCAGCGCCTCGGCCTTCGAGGCGTCGAGAGCATGGGTTGGCGCACCCAATTCCTCACCCAACGGGACCAGCTTTTCCGCAGACCGGCCGAGGAGGATCGGCTGCGCGCCATGGGCCTTGAGCCTGCGCGCGAGGGCTGAACCGATGCCTCCGGCGGCGCCAATGATGACAAATCGCGTGTTCTCGAAACCCATTGTCTTAGACGTCCCTTAAATTGGGCACGTTTGTGCCTTAGTGGTTCGATCGGCAGGTAGGTCGGGCCGACGTAAGATTCTTTTCGGGTCGGGCTGACGCTTTGAAGAGTGCGGTTATGGCCGTGCCGCGACGCATTTTCTGGGCCCCTAACAAACACTCCCTCGCGGTCGCGGCTCGGCTTAATCAGGGCTAGCGGGTTGGGGTGGAGGAGCGGGAGACTTGGCCGCTCAGGGCTTCTTCGATGGAGACGTTGTGGTTGTCCAGGATCTTGCCGATGACTCGTTCCAGCTGGGTCCGAGCCTTGGCGTAGGCACCTTTTGCTACTACTTCTGTCGAGCGGGCCTGGGCCACGAAGTTCTCGTATTGGATCACCAGAAAGTTGGTCGAAAGGCCTGCTTGGAAGCGTTCCTGTTCGATTTCGAGGGACTGGTCCTGGAGTTTGCGGGTCTCGACGGCGGCTTCGTAGGCGGCGCGGGTCCGGCGGAGGGCGATCAGGGCGTCGTCGACTTCCAGGCGCACCTGGTTTTCCAGTTGCTTGGTGCGGACCTGGGCTTGGCGGAGTTGCAGTTCGTCGCGGACCAAGTCGGCCTGCGCGGTACGGTTGCGGACCGGGAGGGTGAAATTGAGGCCGATGCTGTAGCTGGGGTAGTCGCGGCGAAGGATCTGCTCGATGGCGTTCCAATACCCGTCGCCGTAGCCGAGGACGCTGCCCGGGGTCGGCAGGGCACCGGTGTACAGGCCGTTGGCGGCACCCGCCAGACCGCTGTTGGAGGCGTTCACGGTCAGGTCGAACTGGGGGAGAAGGCCGTTGCGCGTTCCCTTGAGGCCGATGTCGGCGTTTTCCACCTGGAGTTTGGCGGCTTGCAGTTCGGGTCGGTTGGCGATGGCCAGCTTCACGAGGTCATCCGCAGACTCGGTCGGCAGCGGGTCCACCGACACTGGGTCGGTGGCGACAATCCGGGCGTCGTGCACCAATGGATCGGCGGCGGCATTGCGGGTCAGGACGTTCTTCAGGATCATCTCCTGCTGCTGCAGGTAGCCCTCGGCGTTGATCAGGTCCTGTCGGGCGGCGGCGACCTGGGCTTGCGCGCGGGTCAGTTCAATGGGGGCAAGGGTGCCCTGATCGACCTTGGAAGCATTGTCCTCGGATAGACGCTGGGCGGTGGAAAGCGTCTGCTGCTTCACCTTGAGATCCTCGCTGAGGCTGACCAAGTCCGTGTATAGGCGGATCACACCCGCGACGGTACTCACGGCCTGCTGGCGGAAGACGTAGTCGGTAATGCGCTCGCTGTTCTTGGATATGCGGATGAAGCGTTTGTTGATCTCGCGGCCGAAACCGCGCATCAAGGGCTGGACGAAGTTCACCGAGAGGCTGGAATTCGCGTAGGGGTTGATCAGGTTGCGGGAGGAGTTGGAATCCGTGCGCACGTTCTGCCACGCCGCGGACACGGACGCGCCGGTCCAGAAGCCCTGGGTGTAACCGAAGTTGCCCGTGACGGTGTTGTTCACCAGGGACGGCGTGCCTGTGGTCACCAAGCTGGTCTGCGGGGTGGTGAGGTGCTGGGCAAGGAAGGTGCCGGTGATGGCGGGGTCAATCTGGGGAAGAACGGTGCCGTTGGCGGACGCGATGGTTCCGTAGACGTTCAGGTTGTTCTGCGATTCCTGGATCAGGTTGGTGTCGGTGATGTTGACCGGGACCTGGGTCTGGGCGGTGACGCCGCTGGCTGCGGAATTGTTCAGCGCACCGCCGGGTCCGCCAACGCCCGCGGGGGCCTCATTGACGGTCAACGCCAAGCCACGGAGGGTTGCGCCGTTCAGCGCCCGACGGGAATCGGTTTGGGCGATCTTAACGGCGTAGCGCTGGAGTTCGAGGTCGAGGTTGTTCTCGAGCGCGAGGGCGATGGCGTCCTGAAGGGAAAGGCGGAGTTGGCCCGCTTTGATCAGGTCATGGATACGGTCGGAATCCTTGGCCGCGACGTCTGACACGGTGCCCGGCTGGTAGGGTCCGCGCAGCCCGGGGGGATAGGAAACGGACGGTTGGCGCCCGGATTGCGCGAAGGACAGAGGTCCCAAGAAAACGGCGGCCAATACCGCTGCGAATTTGTTCACTTTTTGTCACTCCCACCGTTGGGCGCACTACTGGGCGCAGGCTTGGGCTCGGCACCCCGGCCGGGTGCGGCGTTGCCGGCGGCACCCCTGCCCTGCCCCGACAATTCAAACTTTACGAACACACCGTCGCGGACGTCGTCGCCGGGATTGACCGCCACCAGCTCGGAGCCGTCGAGACCTCCGATGACTTCGGTCTGCAAACCGAAATCCCGACCGAGGGACACGGGTTGGAAGTGGATCTTCCTGGCACCGGGCGGCGCGTCCGGGGTTTCCAAAAGGACCGCCACCTGGGGGCCGGAGTTGGCGGCGATGAGCGCATCACCGGGCACCAGGAACGGCGGCGTCTCGCGGTGGGTCTTGAAGCGGACCTCGGCGTACATACCTGGAAGCAGCTTGCCGTCACCGTTGGGAAGATGGACTTCCACCATGAGGGTGCGGGTGGCGGGATCGAGGGTGTTGGCGGTGCGGGCGACTTTGCCAGCGAACTTCTTGCCGGGGAACTCGACCACGGAAACTTCGGCGGGCATGCCGACGGCTATGCCCAAGGCGCTACTTTGGGGAACGCTCTCCATGATCCGCACGGTGCCGGACTGGGCGATTCGGTACAACTCGCTGGCCGAGGCGTTGGTGCCACCTTGGCCGCCGCCATTCGCGGAAATCAAGGCTCCGGCCTCGACGTTGCGCGCCGTCACGACACCGGCGAAGGGCGCCTTGACCTGCTTGTAATCCTGCAGCGCGATGACGCGTTCCAAATTTGCCTCGGCCTGGCGGACATTCTCCTCCGCGGCACCGACGTTCGATTCCTGGGCGGCAACGAGCGCCTCGGAGGTCTTGAAGTTGGCTTGCTGGGTGTCCGCGTCCATGCGGGCGACCGCGCCGCGCGATACGAGGCTGGTGTAGCGGTCGGACGTCAACTTGGCCAGGTCGCGCTGGGACTGGGACTGGAGAAGAGAAGCTTTGGCTTGGCCGAGTTGTTGCTTGGCTTGGGAGAGGGCGGCCTTGGCCTGCGCCACCTGCTGGTCGAGCTCGGGGACTTCGATGTCGGCAAGAAGCTGGCCCGCGCGGACGCGGTCGCCAATATCGACGTAGCGCTTTTTCACGTACCCGGAGGCGCGGGCATAGATGCCAGCTTCCACCAAGGCCGAGATCGACCCAGGCAGCACGACCTCGGATTCCGCGGAGGCTCGGCGGACTTTGGCTGCGGCGACGCGCGGAAGGCTAGTCTTTTCGAGACTTGCCGCGGACTTGGCCGCCTCGTCGCGCTCCTTGCGGGGCAGGTAGCCGCCAATGGCGACCGCCGCGACCACGATGGCGATCAACACACAAACGAGGATCACCTTGCCGGGCGATATGTGGTGCTCGTGCTTTTCCGGATTCTGGCTCATGCAATCAGGCCCTCGTGGGACTCTTCCTCAATCAATTCGTCCATGTTCACCGGGGTTTTGCTCCGCAGGAAGCTGTACACGATCGGGACAAAGAACAGGGTGCTGAACGTAGCGAACAGCAGGCCGCCGATCACGGCCCTTCCCAGCGGTGCGTTTTGCTCGCCGCCCTCGCCCAGGCCGAGCGACATCGGCATCATGCCGATCACCATCGCCAGCGCCGTCATCAGGACGGGGCGGATGCGGGTGTAGCCGGCGGATAGCGCCGCCTCGACCTGGTTCAAACCTTGCATGCGCTCGTCGTTGGCGAAGGTAACGAGCAGGATGCTGTTCGCGGTGGCGACGCCGATCGACATGATGGTGCCCATCAGGGACGGCACGTTGATGGTGGTCTGTGTGGCGAAGAGCATCCAGAGGATGCCAGCGAAGGCACCCGGCAGGGCGGTCAGGATGATGAAGGGGTCGAGCCAGGACTGGAAGTTGACCACCATCAGGAGGTAGACGAGCATGATGGCGAACAAGACGCCGAAGCCGAGGCGGCGGAAGGACGTCTTCATGGTGTCGGCCTGGCCACGGATGGTGATGGTGGTGCCGCGCGGGAGCTGGACCTTGTCGATGATGGCTTGGACGTCGCCGACAACTCCGCCCAAATCCCGTTGGTCCACATTGGAGAGGACGTCGAAAACCGGCTGGACGTTATAGTGGCTGACGAGCGAACTGGTGGTGCTGCGCTTGACGCCGGTCAGCAGGTTGTCGAGGATCTGCGGGGTGCCGCCGCCGGGCACCGTGACCGGGGTGCGCTTCACGGCGTCCAGCGAATCGATGCGGAACTGGGGAGTTTGAACCGCAATCTGGTAACTGATACCGTTGGCGGGGTTCAACCACTGGTTCGGGGCGGTCTGGCCGCTGGAACTCAGCGAGATGAACATGCTGTTGGCGACGTCGCGCTGGGTGAGACCGGCGAGATCGGCCTTGTTGCGGTCGACAGCGATGTCGAGTTGGGGGGCTTTGACCTGCTGGTTGACGCGAACGTCCACCGCACCGGGCACGACGGCGATCTTGCGTTCGAGTTCGGTGGCCAGCTTGTAGCCGAAATCGGAGTTGCGGGTCTGGATCTGGACGTCTATGGGGGCCGGGATCCCGAAGTTCAGGATCTGGTTGGTCATGTTGGCCGCCTGGAAGAAGAAGGTCTCGGCCGGGAAGCGCAGGCGGAGCTTGTTGCGGAGTTGGCGTTCCAGCAGCTGGGTGGGGCGGTGCTTTTCGGGATTCAGCGAAACCAGGATCTCGCCGTCCGCCGAACTGATGACCGAGGAGTCGCCCCAGGCGAGGGCGAATGAGGCGTTGGGGAGGCCGATGTTGTCGGTGATCGTGACCAATTCGCCGGGCTCGAGGTGTTGCCGGATCTGTTCCTCGACGTCGGCGAAGACGCGTTCGGCTTCCTCGATGCGGGTGCCTTCGGGAGTACGGACGTGGAGGCGGAGTTGGCCGGAATCCACTGAGGGGAAGAAGTCGGTGCCGACGACGGTGGCCAAGCCCAGCGAGCCGAGGACGAACGCAAGGTAGATGAAGGTGACGCGGGCGCGGTGGTGGAGGCACCAGCCCAGCGCGCGGCGGTACTTCAGGCGCATGCGCTCGAAGCGGATATTGAAGGCGTGGTGGGTCTGCCAGATGATGCCCTTGGCTTTGGCGAGGCTCTCTTCGCCGCCGGCGTAGATTTCCACTTCCGACGCGAGCATGAAGTGCACCATGGTGGGCACCAGCGTCCGGGTGAGGAAGTAGGACATCATCATCGCGAAGGAAACGGCCAGCGCGAGCGGCGTGAAGAGGAACTTGGCGGGACCGGTGAGCAGCAGCACCGGGATGAAGACGATGCAGATGGAGAGCGTGGAAACGAAGGACGGCAGCGCGATTTGCTGGGCACCATCGAGGATGGCGCGGGTCAGGGGTTTGGCCATGCCCATGTTGCGGTGGACGTTCTCGATTTCCACGGTGGCGTCGTCAACAAGGATGCCGACGGCCAAGGCCATGCCTCCGAGGGTCATGACGTTGAGGGTGTGGCCCATGGCCCAGAGGATGATGCAGGAGGTGAGGATCGAAAGCGGGATCGAGGTGCAGACGATCACCGTGCTACGCCAACTGCCAAGGAACAGCAGGATCATGACGGCCGTCAGGAGGGCGGCGACGAAGCCTTCCTTGAGCACGCCGTCAATGGCGGCGCGAACGAAGATGCTTTGGTCGAAGAGGGGCGTCACGGTCATGCCGGGCGGCAGTGCGGGTTGCAGTTTCTTGAGCGCCTCGCGGATGTCGGTAACGACGTCGAGGGTGGAGGCCTGGCCGTTCTTCATGATCGACATGAGGGCGGAGCGGTGGCCGTCGGAGCGGACGATGTTGCCCTGGACAGAGAAGCCGTCGCGAACCTGGGCGACATCCTTTATATAGACGAGGTTGCCGTTGACGGCTTTGATGGGAAGGTCGTTGACGCCTTGGACGGTGGCGGGGCTGGAGTTGAGCTTGACCCAGTATTCGCGGTCGCCCATCTTGGCGGTGCCGGCGGGGAGGATGAGGTTCTGGAGGTTGAGGGCCGTGGTGACGTCGGTGGCGGAAAGGCCGCGGGCGTAGAGGGCGGCGGGGTCGATGTCGACCATGATCTGGCGCTGCTTGCCGCCGAAGGGCGGGGGCACGGTGGCACCCTGGATGACCGCCAGCTGGTTGCGGATGACGTTCTGGCCCGCGTCGTAGAGTTCCTGCTCGCTGAGGTTGTTGCCCGCGAGGCTGAGCTGGAGGATGGGGACGGTGGACGCGTCATATTTGATGACGCCGGGCGGGAAGATGCCGGGCGGCATGATGCGCTGCACGGGCTGGGTGACGGCGACCGTTTGGGTGATGGCGAGGTCGATCTTGACGTTGGGCTGGAAGTAGATGCGGACGACGGAGGCACCGTTGTAGGCGTTGGATTCGATGTGCTCAACGTCGTTGACAGTGCTGGTGATGGCGCGCTCGAAGACGGTGGAGATGCGGCTCATCATTTCATCGGGCGAGATGCCCGAGTAGGTCCAGACGACGGAAACGACGGGGATGTCGATGTAGGGGAAGATGTCCTTCGGCATGGAGACGATGGACATGCCGCCGAGGACCGCGATCAGCACCGCCATCACGACGAAGGTGTAGGGGCGACGGAGGGCGAGTTTAACGATCCACACTGTTTAGAAGGTCTCCATACGGGTCGGGCTAGGGGTCGGACGCCGGGTCGCGAGACGGGTCGCGGGTGCTGGCTGCGGGGCCTGGTGAGGCCACGGGGCCACCAGGATCAGTTTATCGGATGCCTTGAGATGGCTGACGGGTGCGGTTTTCAGCAATTGGGCGTGGTTGGGGTGTGGTGGCTGGGGCCGGGTGGTGCGGGAGGCGGGGTTGGGGTGGTTTGGGGCTTGGGTTGGGGGCCTCATTGGCGGCGGTCCTTGGCGTTGGGGGTGGATGGGATGTGTTTGGGGTGGGCTTTTTGCCATTTGAGGTGGCGGCGCTCGCGGCGGGTTAGGGGGTGGTGGGGGTGGGGCTCGGGTTCGTTTGGTTGGTTTTGGGGTTGGGTTGGAGTGGGGGTGGAGGGGCTGGCGCTGCCGGATGTACGGTCACGGCTGCCTAGAAAGGCCGCCGCAGCCAAGAATGGCTGCCCCACAACGGGTGTATCGGGTTGGGTGGCGGGCTCGGGTTCGTTTGGTTGATTTTGTGGTTGGGTTGGAGTGGTTTCCAGCGACGCGGCGGCGTTGGTTGGGATTTGGGGACCGCTTGCTTGCGCGCGCGGCTCGG
>CAIVPR010000042.1 GCA_903907865.1 uncultured Acidobacteriia bacterium | reverse complement strand
GACGACGAGGGCTCCGGGGCGGGTGTGGGCGCGGTGGACGGCCTTGACGGCGGCCATGGTGGATTTGCCCCACTGGCGGGTGCAGTTGAGGATGCCCTGCTTGGCCGGGGAGGCGAGGAAGAGGGCCTGGGTGGGGTCGGGATGGATGTTGAGGCGGTTTTGCGCGAAGGCTACGGGGTCTTCGGGGTCGTCCTGGTGCGGGTGTGTGGATGTCGTGTCGTTCGTCGATGCCGAGTCCAGGGTCGGTCGCCATGCGCCCCAATAGCGAGTTGTCATGCGTTTGGTGTAACACGGAGGGGAAGGGGTAGCGAGGACGTTTTGGGGGTGGGTTGCGAGGGGAGTTGTTGCAGGGATTGGGGTTAGGTGGCGAAAAATATTCCTGGTACGGGTGTGACCGGGGTTAGGGGGGAGCGGGATTTTGGGGCTCCTCCGGTGGGGTTGGGCGTGTTTCGGTTGGGGTGGACTGGTCAATGAGGTTCTCGCAGAGTACGCGGAGTAAAGGCACGCAGAGTACGCAGTAAGAAACGGATCGAGATCCATGGTTTGCTAGCGCACGGGTGGTTTCGGTGCCGGAGCGGGGGTTCCGGGCCGGTTGTTGGCGGCTTTGGGGTGGGCTTTTTGCCACTTTAGTTGGCGGCGCTCACGGCGGTTTAGCGGGCGGTGGTGGTGGGGCTCGGGTTCGTTTTGTTGATTTTGGATTTCGGTGGCGGATTGGGTGTCGGGCTCCTGCGCGGGCTCGGAGTCGGGGGCGGCGGGGAATTCCTGGCGGAACTTGCGGTAGGCCATGAGGGAACGGGCGGCGCGCTCGTACATGCGGGTGAAGTCCTTTTCGTAGCGGTGGAGGAGTTCGAAGGCGCGGGTCTCCTGAGTGAGGGAGGTCAGGGCGAGGTATTGGGTTCTGGTGTCGATTTCGGATTCGGGGACGCTGGAGTTCACGCGGGCCTTGGCGATTTGGAGGTTGATACCGGCGGACTCGAGGGCTGCGATGCGGGCGCGGCGCCAGACAGCCATGCCCATGGTGTCGACGAGGCAGCGCTCGTGCTCGTCGGTGGGGGCCCAGGTTTGGTAGAGGTCGGCGAGCATGGCGGCGAAATTTTCGTGGGCTTCGCCCGCGATGGTGCAGATGCTGGCGAAGATGCCGTGGCGCTCGGCGTTTTGGGCGGAAATGGCTTTGCCTTCGGGGGTGACGGGGCCGCGGGACTTGGCTCCATTGGCTCGGGAGGCGGCGATCTGGGCGGCGGAGCGGGGCGCTTTCGGTGTTGCGGTTTGGGTTTGGGTCGTGTTTTCCATCTCGGCGTGATGGTAGTGCGGGAGGGGGTGAAAAACGAACTTTTGGGGGATGCGACGGAGGGGGCTGGAGGGGTGGTTTGGGGTTTTGTTTGTTGGGGTTAGGGGTGGGCGGTATTTATTTTCCTGGTTGGTGACTGGGGTTTCCGTGGGACCGGCTCTGCACTATAATTGGGGTATGACATTGAGCCAGACTTGGCATGTCTTGCGTACGGATGCGGGTTGGGCCGTGAAAGCTGAGGGTCACGCCAGCCGTGTCTACCGGACCAAGAAGGCGGCGATCGAGGATGCACGCCGGTCGGTGTTGAGTCTGCCTGCGGGGCAGATGGTGGTTCACCGGGCTGACGGTACCGTTTCCCAGCGGCTGACGCACGGGCTGCCGCGCGTGCGAAAGCATCCCATTCCGAGCAGCCGTGCTGGCGACATTGAGATGGCGGTTGCCCGGGTGGTCATGGATCGCCTGAGGGCGATGGCTTAGGCTCAAAGTGGCGAGGGTCATCGAGAACCACGTTTTCATCAACTGCCCGTTCGATTCCTCGTATCGGAGGATTTTTGACGGATTGATCTTTGCGGTGCAATGCCTTGGATTCGTGGCCAGGTGCGCTCTGGAAGCCGACGACGCGGGGGAAGTCCGGCTGGCCAAGATCGAGCGGTTGATTGCGGAATGCCGATTTGGTATCCATGACCTCTCCGCCGTTGCCTTAGACGCCGCCACAGGGCTGCCTCGATTCAACATGCCGCTGGAGCTGGGACTGTTCCTTGGATGCCAAATGTTTGGCGGCAGGGCACATCAGCGAAAGGCGTGTCTGATCCTGGACGCGGACCAATACCGGTATCGGGCCTTCATTTCGGACATCGCGGGTCAAGATGTACACGCGCATGGCGGCGATGTTCGCAAGGCAATCATTGAAGTCCGGAATTGGCTGGCCAGCGCATCGGGACAGAAGGGGCTGCCTGGCGGGGCGGTGATCGCGGACCGTTATGACGAGTTCCAGCGGGAACTGCCGGAATTGTGCAGGGACGCTCGGTTGGTGGCGTCCGATTTGATTTTCGTGGATCTGTGCGCGCTGGTGGGGCAGTGGCTCGATAGCGACCGGTAGGTGTGCAATTGCTATTCCCCGGGTTGGAGCTAAGCCGAGGATGTTTGTGGCTGGGCGGTCATTCCGAATCTCGGACTAGTCCTGACTCGGTTCGGTTGCTTCATGGCCATGCGCACACCGGACTCGACCAACCTTCGGAAGGTAAGGCCCTGTTCTATTCGGGTGGCTGCGGTTGAGCGGAAATGGGATCGGCGATTTCCACGGTGGTCCGTATGCCTTGGGCGCACCAGGATTGGGGACTTGGGTACGGGCATGAGGTGCCGGTACTAGGCGGCAGCGGGGCGGACTTCGATTGCTCCGGCGAAGCTGGACGGCGCGGGGATGGCGAACCCGACTTCGCGGAGTCCTTCCAAGTGGAACTCGATTGCTTCCTGAATAAGGTCTTCCACTTCCTCGCGAGATTCGCCTACAGTGATGACGCCGGGAAGGTCGGGGACGTATGCGCCCCATGACGTCGGCTCCTTTTCGTAGATCACGGTGTAGGTCACACTTTCTCCTGTTTGCGGTCGAGTCCAGAGGTGCGGAGGATCGACTTGAGCGTGCCGATGGGAACGTCGGTGCCCAAGTTGCCGGGCACGGTCACGACCATACCCTTGTGTGGATGGAGGAATTGTCGGTGGCTTCCCCTAGTGGTTATGATAGCGCCGGACGTGGCGGGAGGGGAACCGTGCGCACAGGTTCTGCTTCTCGAGTGTGCCTGGAACGACAGGTACGGAGTCAGCGGTCAGTTTGGACTCTCAACGATAGATTTCGTCGGCCTGGTAGATGAGTTGGCGCACTTGTGGCCAGCTGACGAAGGCGTCGAGGATATCCATCAGGGCTACCAGACATTCGTTGCATGTCCGGAGCACTGAACGATATTCGGCAAGGTATTGCCGTATCATGTCCACCACTAGATCGGGCAGCTCATATTGGTAGCCGAATTGAGTGCCCTTGCGCACGACGCGACCTGCGATGATAAGCACACCCTGCGGGTCGGTGGCAATGAAGTGCACGAGTGTTTCGAGAACTCGATGCGCTATCGCAGGGTTGCCGATATCCGCAAGTTGATCCAGGATGGGTTTGGCATGGGGGTAAAAGAGATGTGCGGGGAGGCTCCTGCCGCCTGATTCTGGGTCTTGGTGCTTAAACGCACCCGAGGTAGAGAATAGACGGAATGCGATTTCGCTTGCGCAATGCAGCAATCCTTGGAATCTTTCCTGTAGGATCGCAGGCCACGGCCTGACGTCCTTATTCCCGGCTTCGATTTCCTTCATCGCTGCGATGATAGCCGAGAGCGACCTTTGAGTGAGGATGAAGGCTTGGTCGCGCATGGTACTTTCAGCTGCCGTGAATTCTCCTGACAGGCAGAGGATCACGCACTGCAACTCGTAAGTGTGTGTGGCTGGATCGCCGATGAGTCTATCCAGGGCCGCAATGCTAGTGGCGTCGGCTGCGTGGAGGGCGCGAAAGAGGAAGAGGCAGGCGCATTCCCCTCGGACGCCTTTGTAGTCCGCTGTGGCAGGCGTGCGGTTGAGTATTCGTTCTGCCAGCGAGGCCACTCTTTTCGAGTGTTCGAACGGCACCAGCCGGAGGGTCTTCAGTACATCCTCGAGAACTGCGGAATCTTGTTCGTGCGTGCTGTACTTCTCAAGCAAACCCCAGAAGAAATCGGGTCCCGTGTCGAGCAGCCAACGGAGGCGGCGGGCGATCTGCGCACGAACGTCCGGAACCGGATCCATGCTCAGGCGCTCAATTGCTTCGAGCAGTTGTGCAGTGTCAACACTCGGATACCGCGCGAGCAGCATTGCGGTTTCCGCTGCGTGGCATCGCGGCTTCCAAGTGTCCGGTGCCCGTTCCTCGTCGGTCGCCTCGCCGTGGTTGGGAGCCGCGCGCGTCGATTCATCTATCACGATCCGAAGCAACGTTACGCGTTGCGTTTGCGCAAGCCCATGTGCGCGGGCAACCACTGTGGTCGCAAATAAAAGTTCGGTCCTGGCTCTAGTTTCAAGTTCCTTTGGGGTGAGCTGGGCGGGTGCCGCTATTGCGTCTCGGAGCGCCTCAAGGTGCGGAATAGCACTTGCCACCGCTGCCGCGCTGGGCACGGTATTGATGTTTTGGCTGATAAAGGCAGCCACCGGATCGAGAAACTCCTGCAATGCGTCAATTGGTCTTGGTGTGTGGAGTTGCTCCCATACTCCGCGTCCGGTGTACGTCTCTGTATCCGACGGGAGGCCGCCTTGCGCCGTAAGCTCGGCATACTGCTGTATTGCCTGTTGACTGACGAGTTGTCGTGGGTCCAGACAGCCGAGAAGGCGGTCACGGTTGTGTTTTCCTGCGGGGTCGTCCTTCGGAATCGACAGGATCGCAAGTTCAACCCGTTCGCGCTCATCGCGGCTAAGCGACGGGTATAGTGCGCGGACGAATTTGGCACCGGGTTCCTGCGTATCTTGGCTAGTAAGGATCGTTGAGTCCCATGCAAGGGAATCAAGGTATCGCCCTATTCCAGTTGGCCTCAAGGCGCCTGCGATCAGGAGTTTTCGCCAAACCACGGCGGGTACGGGGGCGGCTGCGAGTTCGTTGAGAAGACATTCGATAGCTGCGCTATTATTCTCGTCGCCAAGAGTCCTGAGTCGGCTGACGAAGTGGCTCAACATCACGATTGGGAGATCATATTGATAGCTATCCAATGGTTCCCAAATGTAGCTCCAATCCGGGACCAACGTTGCGCGGAGATCGCCGAGCCTCACGGCAAGTCTCTGGTCACTCACGCTACTATGCTCCCGAGCGAATGCAGCCAGGACACCGAGAAGCGCGGCCACCGCCGGCCCAGGCGCTCGCTGGAGAAATTCCGGGTAGTTTTGGCCGAGCGCGTACAGCCCCCCGTTGTACTGATCTTGCCGACTTGACGTAAATCCTATGATTCTGCTCTCACCCAAGGGTGTGGTCTCGCGGCTTCTGTCTTGGTTGTGAATCGCTGCTACATACAGGTCTCGCACGTAGATTGGGTCGATGGCAGCGGCGTTGGTGGTGCCGTTCGCGAGAAAGTGTAGAGTGCGATAGCCGATGCTTTTTAGTTGCGCGGGCGTGATGCAGCTGCGAAGGAGCGCGATGCTCGCCTCGGGATCAGTCGCCGCAGTCTTGGTGACTGCGGTGATCGCTACCGTGAGCAGCGAATAGTCGTCGGGTGCGTTTGAGAGAGCGTGCGTCAGCAGGCGTCGTGCAGCCGCACCGAGGTGGTTGCGCTCGGATGCTGTCAGGGCGTCAGCGCGTTCCGAAAGAAACCAAACGGATGGTCGGATTGCGGCGGCGATTTCCGAGGTCATGGTGGCGGCACTGAGAGCATCGATGAGGGAGCACCAAGGCGTGGCTCTCACGGTTCCACTGTCGGCGTGCGCTACGAGGGTGCTTAGGGCGTGGTGTAGTGCTCCGATGCCTTCTTCGTGGTCAGCTGGACTATGGCTGCTGAGTTTATCCAAGAGTGGTCGGTATTGCCCAACATTGCGTGCTTGGAGGGCGGCAACGCTCGGACCTACCAGTTTGCCGATTGCACGCAGGTCAGCACGGATAGTACGGAAAGTCAGGTTCCAAAACTCCTCGGGGTCCTCGTGCCAGAGGCGCTGGTAGTGCAGTTCGATGCTAGGACGGATCGTCAGGAGGAGTTCCGGTTCGCCCCTGAGAAGCCCGATCAAGGCTTTACGGTCTCGTGGGATGACCAGCTTCGCGACTGCGTACTCGAACAAGATTTGGTGGGGAAACTTGACGAAGTCGCGCTTCGCAACGCCAGACGGCATGGTCAACTCAGCGAGGACATGGGTGCTAAGGAGATCCTTGATCACGGAGCTTGCTGCTATCTCATTGCTGAGTTCATCGCGCCTCACGCGAAGCTCGCGTTGATGGACCATCGCCTTTGTTGCAAGTCTGAGGATATGCTCTCGGGCGTCCCCTTCCCCGTCAGTGCGTACGATACGCTCTTGCCAGTACCGGTCCAGCAGTTCGATCTGGCTCGTGAGGGGCTGGAGTTCGGCAGCGGTGATATCGGCGTTGAGCAGGTCAGTGAGAAGTCGGAGGTTGAAGGGTACGCGCATGAGTTCCTTGAGTGGTGGCGGCGACGTCGCGAACAGGTGTTGCAGCGCCGGTGATTGCCGTGCGAATTGGTCCAGTTCCGCATCCGTAAGCTCGGACACGTTTACATGTCGAATCTTCGAAAACTCGCTGTCCGAGTGGGGGATGGGGGGCGGACCACTAAAGAGTTCTTGAAGCTTGCGGTTGTATCGAAGGTCGAATTTCCGGACAGATGCGATTACCCGCCAGCGCCCGTTGGCCGAAATCACCCGTCTCATGGTCGCGTGGAGCGTGTCACCCGCTGCGCTCGACCTCGCAGCGTCCAGCGCGTCTATAATCAGGTAGCCGGGCGTTGTCCCTGGCCAAGCCGCAAGAATCCCTGGCAGTTCCTGGGTGATGCCGAGTTCGGCCCGAAGCGCGCCGGCGCTTCGGGCTTCCAACTGATCGGCTGCGAAAAGGACGACGTCTGCGTTGTCCTTGACGAGTGCCTTCGCGATGTCATAGACCGCGCCAGACTTTCCTGCGCCGGGAATGCCGAGGATCAGCAGGTTCCCTTGCGACGCGGCGTCTTGGGCAGCGACGGTCGCGGATCGGCGTATCGTGATTGGGCTTGTCCCAAGATAAATGCATGAGGAGTGGGCGAGGGTTTCAATCGTTGTACTGGTGTGCTTCTTGAGACATTCGATGTCCGCGCGATAGCTTCGTTGGGCTTGGAGAGCGTGTCCAACGGCTGCGAGTGCATTTTGTAGCGAGGCTCTGTCTGCCCGATGGTGGTTTGCCGCATTGGTGCCGCTGGTGGTTACGAGTGTGTTCCATGCCGCGTCTGCCTCCGCTGGATTCGTGAGGATGCGTTGGCGGAGCGTGTTCTTAGCCGCCTCCAAGTCCTTTCCATTTGGATCAACGTCCAAGATGTGGACGCGGATGAGTCGGACCAACGTCATGAAATCGGCTGGCAGCGGCTCCGTTGCCGTCTTGGAACGCCATTCTCTCAGGATGTGATTCCGAAACACATTGGCGGCGTTCCGTTGTCTTTCGTTTACCGTGGTCCATTCCGCTTCGGGATTCGGCGAGGCGCGGATACGGTTCAGGAACGCGGGAAGATCCGACCTTAGCGTCGCAGGACTCCCCAAGCCGGTTACGAGCACGAATCGATCCCGCTCGGGGTCGAAATTCGCTTCGGGCGCGAGGTATTCCTCAACAAACTGTCCGAGGGTACTGCCAAGTGGCGAGTTCGCTGTGGTTGCCAGGCTGACCGTATGTTTTGCTTGCAGGAGCGCTCTGCCGCCTGCGGAAGTACGCACGGCGAGATCATCAATGGGATTGGGAGTCTCGGCGTCGATCGACTCCAATGTGACCTCGGCGGGCAAGTCCCAAGGTGGAGTGACGTCTTTCTCGGCAAGGATTTGTACGGCCAGCCAGGCAGCAACGTAGTTCTGGTAGTTTGCTCCAGCGTGGGTAGCGCTACCTCCCCCGGTATCACTCGCGTTCTTGGCCAACTCAGCAGGCACCCGAAATCATTATGGTACGGACGATGTTGCGCTCGGCGGGGGGACCTGAAACGGGATGCCGCATGATTTTGGGCTTGCACGGTCTCGCCCCAATGGCAGAGTCAGGCGTACGATAGGACTTTTCCCGATGACCTTGCATGAGCACTGCACGTCACATGATCGCGTTGTTGGGGAGCCATGTGGATGGCGACGACGGGGAATTCCTGTCGGTCGCGGTGCAGGCTGCTGCCACATGGTACTGGGTGGTTACGCAGCTCTATCGATTGGCTCGTGACGACGATGGATTGGCCCGTGATGAAGGCGCATCAACTGATCGGATCTCACTGCAGCCATGGCATAGCCCGGCCATTGTCGTCGCAAAACTCGACTTCGTAGACGCTTGGAGCCCAATTCTCGACCACCGTGCCGACTTGGCCCAAGACGAGCCCCTCGTCAGGCAGATCTTCCATTAGCGCCACCACGGAATGCATGCCAATCCAAAGTATAGGAACCTATCTTCTATAGTACGTAACAACCTTTGTGGAAAAAGCGCCAGATCTCGCCGCCGAACCCGGCAAAGACGGGGAGAGTTCCTGCTCCATTGCTGCCGCGTTCGGTGGCGCGGGCGCTTGTCAGCCGGGGCACGTCCTCCCCGGTCCGGACGATCCACGTGCTCCGAACCATTACAGCCCCGTCTCGGCCAAGGAGATCGAAATCCAGAATGTAACGTTGGCCGTAAAGGCATGCAGCACCCTCTTGGACGTCGCGCACTAGGGCCGCTTCCAGCAGGGAGTTCCTGAGATCCTCCGCATCCGACTCCCGGATTCCAACCGAGGCGAAGACCCGTGCCTTGTGGCGGCCACGGGGGTGCTGGGAATTGAGGCAGTACTCCTCCAACTTCCGGATATCCACAATGGCCCGCTCGGCATTTGGGAGCTTCACGATTCCACCATCGTAGCCTTGAGGAACTCGCGACCGAACTCGCCGTCAAACGCGGCAAAGGGGGGATTGCTGCCGCGATGGGCGATGCGGCGTTTTGGAGGCTGTTTCTGGCCCTTCTAGCCGTGCACCTCTTGGCTCGTGCGCTGACAAGGTCGTAGCAGCCAGGTTTGGCCTCTTAGCCATGGGTACACGGCGAGCGCTCAACCGGTGGCGAAGCCGTCCGTTTGCCATACAGGTCCAGTTCATTCTGTTTGCGGTGTACGGCCCACTGTTTTTCCAGGGCATGGATTTGCTCGGCGGGGGCGATGCCGAATCGGGATAGAGACAGGACCATGGCTCGGACACTGACATGGGGTGGCGCGGCCGGGCCGACGCGGCCGCAGTCGCGACACCTGAAAACCGGGGAGGTGATGTCCCCTTCCAGTCGGAGTCGCTGGAGCATGGCGTCCAGGTCGTCCCGTAGCGAAATGAGGGCGTCGAAAGGCATGTCCGGATGCCAATGATCGCGCAAGCGTTCCACCATCTGACTGAACCAAACTCTCTGTGCGTCGCCTGCGGCCATGAATCGATTATCTCGGGTAGGGATGATCCGCGGGGGCGGCCCACCGAGAAGCAAGGGAGCAGGGGGTGGGGGGCTCCCGTGAATCGGCATCAAGCATGCGTACAACGTCACGGTGGTATGATCGGGCCGAAATAGTGCCGACGATATTGCTCATCAAAGGATGGCGGATCTTCTAGGCCTACCAGGGCTCTACGCCAACGAGGGCTTCGAGCCGATGCATGTCCATTGCTGGAAGGGCGGCGCGGGCTCTTCGGGATTGAGGGGCATTCGAATCCACACCCCAGTTGCGGCGTGAGATACTATTCGACCATCTGGATCAGATTGGGGAAGCATGGGAGGAGTACTTTAAGCATGGCCGCTAGCACGATGTTGCAACCGGTATTGGCGAGGGAGATTCGAGCGACAACACGAGGTTTGTTGATTGTTTTGGCGGACCGGGATGTGTCGATTCCCTGGTCGGAGTGTTCGCCCCGGTTGGCGGCGGCTAGCGATTCGCAGCGGGCGGAGGCGCATTTGTCACCCTCGGGTTATGGAATCCATTGGCCGTTGATTGATGAGGATTTGGCGGTTGGGCCGCTTGTTGCTGGTTGGCTGGGGTAGGGGAGCGGGGAGTTGCAGGGCAGTGCAGTGGAGTTGCAAACAAACTCGCGCCTCTCGGCGCGTGCGCCGGTCGGCGACCGCCGCGCAGGTTGCCAACCTGCCCCACAACGGAAGGCGTTGCAAGCGGGTAGTTGATTGCAGCGGAGCCGTAGCCAAACTGGGGTGCTGGCGCAGCGAGCCTGCCGGTTACGGCTGGCTTGACCAGGGGCACGCTGCCTCGGCGACCTCGCGCCTGGATAAGCCAGGCACCTGTCTCCGGCTGAAAGCCCGCCGCGGGCAACATTGCCCGCCCCACGGCAGGTGCAAAGAAGTGGAGGGGAGGTAGTAGATAACAGCCAAGCTGCGCGAGCCCGACTATCCCAGCCGCTGCGATTTGGCTGATAATGTTTCAAGAGGCGCGGTGCGCCGCCAACTCCCTTATGGCTCAACGCATTTCGATCACGCTGCTGTCGATTGTCCTGACCTGCGGAACCGTCGGCGCGGCCCCGGTGAGCTACGGCACCCAGATCCAGCCGCTGCTCGCCGCCAAGTGCGCCGTCTGCCATTCCGACAACAATCCTTCCGGTGGCGTTTCCCTCTCCACATATGCCAAGGTCGCGGCCGCCAAAGACCGGCTCGTGGCTGTCGTCGGCGGTCCCTCGCCCCGCATGCCGAAATCGGGCACGCCACTGACGCCGGAACAGGTCGCGCTACTGTCCCGCTGGATCGCGGAAGGCACCACCGACGACGGCAAGGCCGCGACAACCGAACTCTGGTGGTCGCGCAAGCCTCTGGCAAAACCCTCGGTTCCCGCCACAGGCAACCCCTTGGACGCGTTCATTCGGGCAAAACTGCGCGAGATGAAGCTCGACCCCTCCCCCGAGGCCGACCGCCGCACCCTGATCCGCCGCGTCACCTTCGACCTGACCGGCCTCCCGCCCACCCCCGACGAAATCGCCGCCTTCCTCGCAGACCCGTCCCCTGACGCCTACGTCAAAGTCGTCGACCGCCTCCTCGCCTCCCCCCGCTACGGCGAACGCTGGGCCCGCCACTGGCTCGACATCGCCCACTACGGTGACTCCCACGGCTACGACAAGGACAAACCCCGCCCCAACGCCTGGCCCTACCGCGACTACGTCATCGCCGCGCTCAACAACGACAAGCCCTACTCCCGCTTCGTCGAAGAGCAAATCGCGGGCGACGTCCTTTATCCCAACTCCGCCGAGGCCACCATCGCCACTGGCTTTCTCGCCGCCGGGCCGTGGGATTTCGTCGGCCACCAGGAGCTCCGCGAGGACACGCTCGACAAGAACATCACCCGCAACTTGGACCGCGACGACATGGTCGCCACCACCATGTCCGCCTTTACGAGCCAGACCGTCCACTGCGCCCGCTGCCACAACCACAAATTCGATCCCATCACCCAGCAGGACTACTACGGTTTGCAGTCGGTCTTCGCCGGTGTGGACCGGGCCGACCGCCCCTATGACGCCGACCCGCCAGTCGCCGCCAAACGCCGGGACCTGCTCAACCGGCGGCGGCTCGTCCAGATCCAGCTCCAACCCCTGCAGGACCTGGTGGCGAACGCCAGCACGCCGGAAATCGACAAGATCGACGGTGACCTTAAAGAGATGCGCGGTCGCATTTCCGACCTGAAGGCCACCAAGGTTTCGGCAGATGCCGACGCCGCCGCCCGGCTGCAGGTCGAATACGATCCGATCGCGGCCCACCGGAAGGCGCTTGTAGACGCCATCGTCGGCGCGAAGTCGTTGGCCGAAATCGACCGGCTGACCCCGCTGGCCAAGGCGTTGGACGACGAAATCGCCAAACTTCCCAAGCCGGACCTGGTTTATGCCGCGGCCAACTACTTCCCCCGCAACGGTACCTTCCGGCCCGCGATGGAGCCAAGGCCGGTCTTCGTCCTCAACCGCGGCGACCTCAATTCCCCCCTGGAACCCGCCGTGCCCGGAGCCATCGGGACGAAATTTTCGTTGGCCGACCCCTCGGACGAAGGTGCCCGGCGCGCCGCTTTGGCGCATTGGATCACGGACCGCGGCAATCCGCTCACATGGCGCTCGATTGTGAACCGCGTCTGGCACTACCACTTTGGGGCCGGGATCGTGGACAGTCCCAGTGATTTCGGCAAGATGGGCTCGCTGCCGACGCATCCCGAGCTGCTCGACTGGCTCGCGGTCTGGTTCCGCGACGACGCCAAGGGCTCGATCAAGCAGTTGCACCGGCTGATCGTCACCAGCCAAGCCTATCGCCAGAGTTCGAAGGACCGCCCCGAGGCCTCGAAAATCGATTCCGAAAACCGGTATCTGTGGCGTATGAACCGGACGCGCCTCGACGCCGAATCCGTCCACGACACCCTGCTGGCCGTCGGCGGCAAGCTCGACCTCAAGATGGGCGGGCCCGCCGACCGGCAGTTCTGGTTCAAGGACGACCACTCGCCGGTCTACGACTATGCGCGGTTCGACCCCGACAGTCCCGAGGGGCAACGCCGCGCCATCTACCGCTTCATCGTGCGCTCGGTGCCGGACCCGTTCATGGAGCGGCTGGACTGCCCGGACCCCTCGATGCTGGCCCCGAAACGCGGCACCACGATCACGGCGATCCAGGCGCTGGCGCTGCTAAACAATCCATTCGTGATCCGCATGGCCGAACACTTGGCGGAGCGCATCCAGCCCGCCGGGGACGCGTCGGCGCAGATTCGGATGGCGTACCGGCTGGCGCTGGGACGGGACGGGTCGGCGAGCGAAGTCCAGCGGTTGGCGGAATATGCCGCCAGGAACGGCATGGTCAACGCCACGCGCCTGCTATTCAACAGCAACGAATTCGTCTTCATCGACTGAGCATCAGGAAATGCCGGGGGCCCCTATGAATCGACGCGAATTTCTCTGGAGTTCAGGCGGGTTGGGCGGGATCGCCCTGTCCCAGATGCTGGCGGCGGCGGAATCGCCAGGCCTGCACCATCCGGCCAAGGCCAAGCGCGTGGTGCAGCTGTTCATGTCGGGCGCGGCCAGCCAATGCGACCTGTTCGACTACAAGCCGCTGCTCGACAAGAAGGCGGGCGAGCCGTGGGATCCAGGCGAGAAGGTCGAACTCTTCCAGTCCAAGCCCGGGGTGGTGATGAATTCGCCGTGGGGTTGGAAGCAGCACGGCCAGTGCGGCAAGTGGGTGTCCGACCTGCTGCCCCACACGGCAGGGTGTGTGGACGATATCGCGTTCGTGCAGTCGATGATTGCGAAATCCAACGTGCACGGCCCGGCGACCTTCATGCAGAACACCGGCTTTGTTTTGCCGGGCTTCCCCAGCATGGGGGCATGGGTGTCGTACGCGCTGGGGAGCCTGAACAACAACCTGCCGACGCTGGTGGTGCTGCCCGACCCGCGCGGTTTCCCGCCCAACGGCCCGGCGAACTGGTCGGCCGGGTTCCTACCCGCCGCGCACCAGGCGACGATGATCCGGGTGGGCAGTCCGAATCCCATCCACGACCTGTTTCCGCCGGAGAAGGCCTCGTTCATCACCAAGGACAGCGAGCGCGAGACGCTGCAACTGCTGGAGGCGATGAACCGCGAGCATTTGGCGGATCACTCGGGCGATTCTCGGCTGGAGGCGAGGATCGCGTCCTACGAGATGGCGGCGAAGCTCCAACTCAGCGCGCCCGAGGTGATGGATATTTCAGGGGAGTCGGAGGCTACGAAGAAGCTTTACGGCATGGACGACAAGCTGACCGAGGACATGGGTCGGCGGTGTTTGGTGGCGCGGAGGCTGCTGGAGCGCGGGGTGCGCTTCGTCCAGATTTGGAGCGGGGCGGATAACGGTTTTCCCCGTCGCAACTGGGACAGCCACGAGGATTTGAAGCGCGACCATGGCGAACTGGGAACCAGCTTGGACAAGCCGACGGCGGCGCTGATCAAGGATCTAAAGGCGCGGGGGCTGCTCGACGACACGATTGTTTACTGGACGACGGAGTTCGGTCGGATGCCCTGCAGCCAAGGGTCGAAAGGCCGAGACCACAACCCGTTCGGCTTCACGTCGTGGCTGGCGGGAGGCGGAATCAAAGGCGGCACCAGCTACGGGGCGACGGACGAGTGGAGCTACAAGGCGGTCGACAAGCCCGTGTACTGCTACGAGGTGCATGCCACGGTGCTGCACCTGCTGGGGATCGACCACAAACGGCTGTCGTTTCGGAACAACGGTATCGACCGGAGGTTGACAGATGTGCATGGGAGCGTCCTCCACGACATCGTGGCGTAAGCGTTAGCCGAGCCGCAATCGCGAAGGGCGCGTTCACGATGCCGCATTCCAATTTCGAAACCGCAATTGACGCGATCATCTCGGGCGACGTCGCGGCCCTTGCGAACTTGCTGCGTTGCTGGCCCGCCCTGGTCCACGACCGCTCCCCGCAAGGCGCGACGCTCTTGCACTACATCGCCGCGAACGGAGTCGAGCAAGAGCGCCAGCGGACGCCTCCAAACGCCGTGGAGATAGCGCGGTTGTTGCTGGATGCGGGTGCCGAAGTGGATGCACGCGCACCAATGTACGGCGGGCAGGCGACCACGATGAGCATGCTGGTTTCCAGTGTCCATCCGGCGCGGGCCGGCCTGCAATCGGCGTTGGTCGATCTGCTTGTCGACTACGGGGCGTCCGTGGAGTTCGAGTCGCCCCTGCTGACGGCCCTTGCCTTCGGATATCTTGAGGCGGCAGAAGCCCTGGTCCGCCGAGGAGCGAGGGTGGATACGCTGCCTGCGGCTGCGGGATTGGGGCGTCGCGAACTGTTTCTTGAATTACTGCCCTGGGCCAGCGCAACCGACCGCCATCGGGCAATCGCCTTGGCCGCCCAGCACGGGCGCACCGAGTTGGTTGCGGAATTGCTGGATGCGGGTGAAGACCCGAACCGGCTGAATCCGCCACGCTTCCACGGGCATTCGACGCCGCTGCACCAAGCCGTCGCGGGAGGCCACTTTGACACGGTGCGGTTGCTGGTGGAACGCGGCGCGCGCACCGATATCGAAGACACCTTCCACCACGGCACGGCTCTGGGGTGGGCGAAGCATTTGGGGCAGGTGGAAATCGCCAACTACCTGGCGACTATCACGGGCGCCCTCGCCTAGAGCCATTCTTGGAGCGCAGCCTCAGGCTCGTGTGCTCACTGAGGCTCGGATCGCAGAACGTGCAACCGGAGTCGGGAGATGTGATCTTTCAGGACTGGTAGGTCTTCGACGATGATATCCCGGGCTGTGCTCGGAACCCACGTAGGCCTCGATCTTCTGGATGCACTCCAGGATGTGGTCGAGATACAGTAAATCGGTCTTCAAAGGCTTACGGCCTCCCGAAGTACCCGCTCCCGTAGCCCGGTCCTCAGAGCCGCGCGGGTGGTGACGTCGATCCGGCACCCGAGTTCTTGCTCAAGATCGGCGACGAAGCCTCCAGGAAAAAACGGCGTGCGGAAGGGACCTCTCTCGATAAGAAGGTCGAGGTCACTGTCCGGGCCGGCCTCCCCGCGAGCGAACGAGCCGAAGACGTGGATCGTGGTCACGCCGTGTTTGGCCGCGATTGCCAGAATTGCGGCACGCTTTTGGGTGCGAAGGTCGTGCAACGTCATCGTAAACTCCGATTTCATCATAGGCCTGCGGGTGAACCCTTGGGCCAAACCGCCACTCACCCGACTCCAACCAGCCATTCATGTAGCGCGGCCTCCGGCCCCAACCCACGCAACTCCTCCGCGACCGTCTCGTGATTCCCCCAAACCACGCCGGACTGCTCCTCCGCAACCGACTCGATCCGTTCGCAACCCAGCACCCTGTCCCGCTCCAGGTAGAATCCGTAAGTCCTGCATTCCACCGGTCGCGCGGCGTAGATCAAGCACGTCCCCGAATCCCGGTCCAGCAATGGACACGTGAAGGGCCGCGATTCCTCCGCCGAAGCCCGAATCCGAGCCCGCGCCGCTTCCGCGACTTCCCTAGAAAGCTCATCCAAGGCCTCGCGGATGCCTTCCCACTCCGTCCGGCTGACACGAGGAATCGCCGCCAGTCGATGGCAGCAATCATCGCAGCCTTTGCGGCACGGCCAATCCCCTCGGGCACTGGCCATGCCCTCCACGCGCGCTTCCACCGCCTGCCGGATTGAAACCAGATCGGACATTCCCAACCGCCAGTATCCCAAGCGCGTCCGTCCCCGACAATCAATAAGGACATGCCTGCGACCGATTGGGGCTGGCTCATCACGCCAGAAGAACTGAAGGGCTGGATTCAGGAGGAGACCGACGACCTCCTGATCCTGAACAAGCCGCCCCACGTGGTGTGCCACCGGTCGCGCCACGGCCCCTGGTCCAGTCTGGTGGGGGCCTGCCGCGAGCACTTCGGCGACGAGGTGTTCCGTGTGCCCTTCCGGCTGGACCGCGAAACCAGCGGGGTGTTCCTGCTGGCCCGAACCAAGGAGACGGGTTGCCGACTGCAGCGCGCCGTGCAGTTCCGCTGCTATCGCAAGACATACCACGCGGTTCTCACGGGTTTGCTGGAGAGCCCGGTCACAGTCACGGCTCCGATTGGTCCCGATCCGGGTGCCGAATTCTACTCCCGCCAGACGGTGGTGGAAACGGGCGGCGACGCGGCGGAAACCGAGTTCATCCCGATTGCCGCCAGCGGCGGCTTCACGCTGGCGCGGGTCCATCCCCACAGTGGACGTCGCCACCAGATCCGGGTCCACGCGGCCTCGCTGGGGCTGCCGCTGGTCGGCGACAAGCTCTACGGCCCCGACCCTACCGCCATGATTCGCTTCATGCGCGAGGGAATGTCGCCGGAGTTGTTGGACCAGTTGCTACTCGACCGGCATGCCCTGCATTGCTCGCAGGTGGAATTCGAGACGGAGAAGGGGCTGGAGGTGTTTTCGGCCCCGCCACCGGCGGACTTGGCTGCGTTTGTGTTGGCGCGGATCGGGCGGGAGTGGGGCTAGCCGCGATCTTTCCGCGTACCGTGTGGGCTGTGTAGAGGGGCGGCGCGAGGCGTCCGCAGCAGCGCTTGTACTTCTGCCCGGACCGGCAGGGACACGGGGCGTTGCGGGCAATAGGCGGTTGGGCCGGGATCTCGGGTTGCGCCGTGGCGGGGTCGGACTTTGGGGCGGATTTCTGGAGATCGCGGAGCATCTTCAGTGCGCGGGCCAGCGAGATGAAGGTGCGGTCTCGCTCCCGGTCGTTGGCGGCTCGGAGTTTGGGATTCGCCAGGAGTTCGGCCTCGTGGGTTTCGCATTCGGCGACGCGCGAGACACAGCGGGCGATTTCGCGGTTAAGCAGGGTTTCGATTTCGTTGGCCATAGTGGGCCCTCCCGATGTCGAGGTTACGCGATGGAGGGGTCTATTTCGAACCAAGGATCCTGCAAGTTGTTGATTCTGTGGAGAAGACTCCGTGAAAAAAGTTGTGACCCGCGTTTCCTCGATCCACCCGAACTGCTAAACTCAGCTCAGCAGCATGAAACGTTCCCGCGTCGTGGACGCATTTGTCGTGGTGTCCCTCGCCGCGACTCTCGAAGCCTGCGGCAGCCAGCCCCGCCGCTGCCTCGACCAGTTGGGCAACCCGGCGGACGAGCGGAATTGCACCTCCGGCGGCGGCAAGACCGGCGGGTACTACTACCACTGGGGCGGCGGGGCCTCCTCGCATTCATCGACCGAATCTGGCACCACCCGCGGCGTGATCGGCAGCGAAGGTGCGGCCCATGGGGCAGGCGAGGCGGGCGGCGCGCACGGCGGCGGGGCAGGGGAGTAATGCTGCGCAAATCGATCAACCCCCGCAGCAACTGGCAGCAGAGGGTCGAGGAGCAAGGTCTCGTCTTCCACTCCCCCGACGGAGTCCCCTATTGGGACGAATCCGCCTGCTACCGGTTTTCCGCCAAGGAAATCGACACCCTTGAGGCTGCGACGGCGGAACTCCAACGCCTCTGCCTCGAAGCCGCGCAGCACATCATCGACGAGGACCGCTTCGACGACCTCCGCATTCCCGCTCCCGCTCGCGAACTCATCGTGAACGCGTGGGAGGCCGAGCCGCCGTCGATCTACGGCCGCATGGACCTCTCTTACGACGGCGTCGACCCGCCCAAGCTCCTTGAATACAACGCCAATACCCCGACGGCGCTTCTCGAAGCTTCCGTCATCCAGTGGCAGTGGCTGCGCGACCGCATGCCCGGCTCCGACCAGTTCAACTCCATCCACGAGAAGCTGATCGCCCAGTGGAAGGAGATCAAGCCTGGCTTGCGCGGTCGCCACCTGCATTTTTCCTGCATGGAAAACGCCGAGGACACCGTCACCACGGCTTATGTGCGCGACACGGCCGAGCAGGCGGGGATCCCGACCTCGTTCCTGCACGTGGGCGACATCGGGTGGAACGCCGGGAAATGGGAGTTCCGCGACTTGGACGATGATCCGATCCGCGCCATCTTTGCGCTCTACCCGTGGGAGTGGCTGCTGAAGGATTTCGGGCGCGAGATTGTTGGGTCGCATGACCAAATGCTCTGGATCGAGCCGATCTGGAAGATGTTGTGGTCGAACAAGGCGCTGCTGGCGGTGTTGTGGGAGTTGTTTCCGGGGCACCCGAACCTGTTGGAGGCATACCTCGACGGACCGCGCGGGATGAAGGACTATGTCCGCAAGCCGCTCCTGTCGCGCGAAGGGGCCAACGTCAGCGTGTTCCAGTCCGGCGTGGAGACCGAATCGACCACTGGTAGCTATGGACGCGAAGGTTTCGTCTGGCAGGCACTCGCCCCGGAGGCGGTTTTCGAGGGCAGGAGGCCGGTGACCGGTAGCTGGATTGTGACCGACCAAGGTCCGGCAGGGATCGGGATCCGCGAGAGTGCGGGTCTGGTCACTGGAAACTTGGGCACGTTTGTACCGCACTACTTTTGAGGGTCCGGGCTCGGAGCTACAACAATTCTGCGAACTGGTCGACCGACATTTTCGCGGTTCGAATGAGAGAACGGAGAGTTCCCGGTGCCAATTCGCGGTGTTGGGGGATGGACAAGGCGGCGGGATGCCCGCGCTTCATCATGATTACGTGACTACCGTGCTGCCGGTCTCTGACCCAGCCAGCTTTGAGGAACGTCCGGACTGCCCGTTCTCCCGAAATAACCGGTAGCGTCGCCAACTAGGCGGGCACCTCGATCTCCCGAACTTCAATACTCGGTGGCATTCTGTGGGCAGCCCGTGTCGCCAGACAACCCGCGATGGCCTCGCGAATATTGTCAAGAGCCTCGGATTCCGTGCGCCCTTGGGATACGCAGCCGGGTAATGCAGGACACTCGACAACCAACATGCCCGTCTCGTCCCGCTCGATGGTCACCAATAGCCTCATTCTCAAATAGTATCAAGAGTAAGCGAAATGTGAAAATCGGCAGGCAAAACCCTACAACCCGAATGGCCAGACCTCCTGCTGGAATCGCACCTCGACAGACCGCGCGGCAGAAGGACTACATCCGCAAGCCGCTGCTTTCGCGCTAGGGTGCCAACGTGACCGTCTTCCAATCCGGCGTGGAGACCGAATTGACCCCCGGCAACTGCGGGCGCGAAGGCTTGGGCTGTGTGTCATTAGAACCCAAGCTATTGGGTTTTCGGATACTGGGTCTTGCCGACGGTCCTGCGGTTTGACGGCCTTCGAATCGTCATCTATCCCAACGATCATCGCCCCGCCCACGTTCATGTCATCGGGCGCGGCTGTGAATCAGTGTTCGAACTGAACTGTGGCTCGGGACCGGTTGAACTGCGGAGAACTACGGATTCTCGCGGCGGGAGGTCGCGCAGATCGCGGGAGCTTTGACTACGCACCTGACTGGTCTATGCGGTGCTTGGGAGAAAATTCATGAAACTGCTTGACGATTTGGATCTGGCCAACAAACGCGGCGAAAAGTTGAAAGCCTCCTCACCGCGCGCCCTGTCGGCCCGCTACGACGGACGCACGGGAAGAATCGTTATCCATCTTAGTTCCAAACTCATCGTAAGTTTCTCCCCCGAAGACGCCCAAGGTCTGGAACACGCCCTACCCGCCCAACTCAAGCAAATTGAGGTCAGCCCCTCGGGCTTCGGCCTCCACTTCCCGGAGATCGACGCGGACTTATACATTCCTGCCCTCCTCGAAGGCTTTCTAGGTTCGAAATCATGGACGGCGTCCCGCCTCGGCCAAGTCGGTGGCCGAGCGACCAGCGACGCGAAAAAAGCGGCAGCCCGCACCAACGGCAGTCTCGGCGGAAGACCCAACAGAGCCGGGAACATGTAGGCCGCGCCCTCCTACAACCCGAACGGCCAGACCTCCTGCACCGTCTTGCCCAAAATCCACGCCCGCTCCTCCGGGGAGAAAATCGCCATCCGGTCCCGGAACAACTCCACCGCTTGCGCGTACTGCAATTGCTTGAGCGAAATCGGGTGGTCCGTGCCCCACATCAGCCGCTTCGGCCCGAACGCGTCCAGCAGCCGCTTCACCTGCGCGGTTGAATCCGCATAGGGATACGCCTGTTTCGAGAGCGACCACATGTGCGAAATCTTGACGTAGACCCTCGGATACCGCTTCAGCGCCAGCAGCAACTCCAGCTTCTCCGGCTGGTCGAGCGGCGAGTCGGCCATGTGGTCGATTACGACCGTCAAACCCGGATTCTTTTCGATTAGCGGCACGATGTCCGGCATGCGGCCCACCGGGGCGAGCACGGTCATCGGCACTCTAAGGTCGGCGCAGCGCTTCCAAAGCGGGGCCATGAGCGGGCCTTTGATCCAGTCGCCGTCCGCATTGCCGGACGGGCTGAGGCGGACACCCCGAAACCCTTGTTCCTCGGTCAGCTTGCTGAGGTGGTCGGGGGCGGCGGGGTCCTCTGGATTCACCCGGCAGACACCCTGGAACTGGCTTCGATATTGCTTCAGCACCGAGGCGAGGTAGGAATTGTCCCACTTGTAGTGGATGACCTGGATGATAACGGTGCGCGAGACACCGTTGGCCTTCATCAGGTCGAGCAGCATTTCGGCGGAGGCGTCCTCGGCGGGCGGCTTGGCCCCTGCGGCAAACGGGAACGCGGGATCGTGTTTCCAGACGTGGACGTGCGAATCGATCACTAGCGGTCCGGGGGCGGCGAAACCAAGGGCCGGAACGGCGGCAGCGGCGGCGAGGAATTCGCGGCGGGTATGCATGAAAGTGAGTCTACACCCGGACGGCGGCCCGCCGTGCACCCGTTGGGCATTCTGTAACACGACGGTTTCCCCTTTGTAATACGGATCTAACCCTCCGTTGCTATGTTTGGGCTATCCCTACCCTCCGGGGCTCCCAAATCATGAAGAAAACACTCCTCCAAGCCGCGCTGATCGTCCTCGCGATCTCGCAGGCCGCTTTCGGGCAGGGCCTGCTTGGCACCATCCTCGGCAACGTCGCCGACTCCTCCGGTGCCGCGATCGCAGACGCCTCCATCTCCGTCAAGAGCGAGGCAACCAACCTCAAGGTCACGGCCAAGTCCCAGGCCAACGGTCTCTACCAGATCTCCAACCTACCCATCGGCACCTACTCGGTTACGATCCAGAAGACAGGCTTCACCACCGAGGTCCACCCCGAAATCGGCGTCCGTGCCGAGCGTTCCACCACGCTCAACGCCACCCTCAAGGTCGGTGCCATTGCGACCACGGTCGAGGTGACCGGCACGCCGCTCCTCAACGAGACCGACCCCACCAACGGTTACGTCCTCGACGAGAAGACCATCCGCGAAACTCCGCTCGGGACCGGGAGCTTCACCCAACTCGCCCTGCTTTCGCCGGGTGTCAACGCCGACTTCCTCGCGGGCACCGGCTCGAACGCTGGCCTCGGCAACCAGGCCATCTGGGCCAACGGCCAGCGCGACTCCTCCAACAGCTTCGTCGTCAACGGCGTCAATTCCGACAACATTTTCAACGGCAAGTCCGGCAGCCAGGTGGATTCAAGCCGCTTCACGCTCAACACCGGCCAGGGCAACACGGTGGCGGGCGAAGTCCGCACCAACACCTCGGTCTACGACGGCATCGGCCAGGCCCTCCCCTCTCCGCCGCAGGAAGCGCTACAGGAAGTGCGCGTGAACACCGCGATGTATGACGCGACGCAGAGTGCGAAGTCGGGCGCGCACATCGCCCTGATTACCAAATCGGGCTCCAACAGCCTCCACGGCGAAGTCTACGAGTACTTCCAGAACAGCGTCTTCAACGCCGCCCAGTTCTTCCGCAACGCCAATTCCTCCATCCCGGCGGGCCAGAAAGTGCCGCCACTGCACTACAACCGCCCCGGCGGCACTTTCGGCGGCCCGGTGATCAAGGACAAGCTGTTCTTTTTCGGCTCCTACCAGGCGCTGCGGGTGAGCGACAACCTCGCCGGCACCCAGACCGCCACCGTTCCCCAGCACCTCACCGACGACCGCAGCGCTGGAGCGCTCGCCGCCGTCGCCCAGCAGGATCTCGGCGTGACCGTCGCCCAGAGCCAGATCGACCCCGCCGCCCTCAAAATCATGTCGGCCAAGGTCAACGGGACCTACTTCATCCCCAGCGCCACCATCACGGACCCCGTCGCGGCCAAGCAGCTCGGCTACAACGTCACCGTCACCGGCGCGCCCAGCACCTCCCAGGCCGGCATCGCCACCGGCAGCATGGACTACAACTGGACCGAGCGCGAACGCCTCGCCGTCAAGTACATCTATCAGGACGCGCCGAACTACAACCCCTATGGCGGCGGCACGGCGATCAACGGTTTCGGCAAGTCGCTCAACTCCGGCTCGCAACTCGCCTCCATCGACAACACGACCATCCTCAGCCCCAGCCTGACTTGGGAAAACAAGGCCGGTTTCGTCCGCATGCGTTCCTACGCCAAGACCCAGCAGCCTTTCACGCCCGCCGACCTCGGCGTCAACCTCTGGGGTATCAACCTGTTCCCGCAGATCAACATGGGCACCATGGACAACGCGCTCAACAAGACGATGAGCTTCGGCCCCAGCGGCAACTTCGCCAACGTCGGCATCTATCAGAACAAGTGGGATTTCAGCAGCACCGCCAACCAGGTCATCGGACGCCACACGCTCTCCTATGGTGTCTCGTGGAACCACACGCAGTTGAACGTGATCAACAACGGCACCCAGGCCGCCTCGATTGCCTTCACCAACCTCTCGACCTTCCTGACCGGCACCGAGAACATCTCAAGCTCCACCTTCTACAACGGTGCGGCCAACCGCTATTACCGCGCCGACCAGATCGGGGCCTACGTCCAGGACAACTACAAGCTGAAGAGCAACCTGACCATCAGCGCCGGTTTGCGCTATGACTTCGAAGGTCCAATGAGCGAGAAGCACGGCACGCTCGTCAACTTCGATTCCGACCTCTACACCTACAACGCAACCACTGACACCATCACCAACAGCGGCTTGGTTTTTGCGGGCAATTCGAAGTACGCCACCGCAGGCACCTCGAACTCGACCCTGAAGAACCGGCAGGACGGCTTCGGCCCGCGCCTCGGGGTGGCGTGGAGCCCGACCTTCGTCAAACACCTGACCGTGCGCGGCGGTTTCGGCCTCTACTTCGACCGCGGCGAACTCTTCACCTACTTCTCGCCCGGTGCCGGCCGCGGCTTCAGCGGTCCTTTCGGCGTCACCATGCAGTTGCCCTTCACGGTGCCGCTCAGTGCCCCCGCCGGTGCCACGCTCTCGAACCCCTTCGGCTCGACCGCCCCCGGCACGCCCGGCGACCCCGCCGTCCTCGCCAAACAGTTGCCGAACCTTGCCCAGACCACCAACGGCACCGCCCCCTACATCTTCGGCGGCTATGACGCCCACAACAACCTGCCCTACACCATGAACTGGAGCTTCGACGTGCAGTACCAGCCGAAGAACGACTGGGTCGTGACGGTCGGCTACGTCGGCAACCACGGGGCCAACCAAGTGCTGCCGATCCCGTTCAACCAGGCGGGCATCGCAACGGCCTCCAACCCGATCAACGGCCAGACGTCGAGCTACGGCTTCAACATCGTGCCGGCTGAATCGGTCGCCACCTTCGAAGGCGGCAACACCGACCTGCGCGTGCCGTTCCTCGGCTACTCCACCAACTCGGTGCTCTACCGCGCCATCGGCTTCTCGAACTACCAGGCGCTGCAGTCAAGCGTGAGGAAGAGCTTCAGCCACCACTTCCAGGCGTCGATGTCGTACACTTGGTCGCACTCGCTGGACATCCAGTCGAACCTCGGCCTGTTCTTCAACGGCAACAACCCGCTTGACCTGAAGCAGTCCTACGGTTCCTCCACATACGACCGCACGCACGTCATCAACTCGACCTTCATGTATGAGATTCCGGGCGTGAAGGCGAAGACTGGCCTGCTGGCGGCGGTGGCGAACGGCTGGACGGTGAACGGCGTCGTCGGCCTGCAGAGCGGCCAGCCGTACAACGTGTACGATTTTTCGGGCGCCGTGGCGGGGCTGATCAACAGCACCACCATCAACATCGCCGACCCGATCATCGGCTTCACGCCGGGCACCACGATGTCGCAGTTGAAGCTGCAAGGCACCACGGGAGTGAACGTGTTGCAGCCGCTTTTCGACACGACCAAGCTGTACATCCCGACGCTCGCTCCGGGCACCAGCGGCGTGCCGCCCTGCGCGACGGTGAATAACGCGCAGGTTTGCGACACGTACGAGAGCGGCTACTCGGCCACCGGGCGCAACACCTTCCGGGGACCGTTCCAGACGCGCTTCGACGTGGCGTTCGGCAAGACGACGCGGATCACGGAGAAGCTGGGCATGCAAGTCCGGCTGGACATCTTCAACGTCCTGAACCACCCGGACTTCGACGTCCCGAGCGCGAGCACGAGCTTGTACAGTGTGACGAAGTCGGGGAACGCGATCAAGGCTGTGACGGTGAGGGCACCGTCGGCGACGCTCGGGTTGATCCAGCAGACGCTGGGCGGCCCGCGCGTGATGCAGCTATCGGCGCACTTCCGGTTCTAGGGGAGTGTTGGAGGGCTAACCGGGTGTCCGGGATTGGTATCAACTCCGGGCGTCCGCGTCCTACCAACTGCTGGCATTCTGACAAGGGCCGCGACTCCAACCAGGGGTCGCGGCTCTTGGCGTTGTTGAGCCGCTACGTTCTGCAATCTGACTAGCCTGGATCGGGCGTCTCCTCCGACTGCGGCGTCGCGGCAAAATCCTGATCCGCAAGCCGCCGAGCCTCGGCCCCAGCTTCCGGCGACATCCGCTCCCGCAGTTCACTGAAAGGGGTGGAGCTTGGCATGTACGGAATCTCTTACCGGCTAGTGAATTCCTTCGGCGCGTCCGGCAGCGCCGCGAGATCCAATTCCAGTCTAGTTGCCCCGCCGTCGGCCACGGCCCCGACGGTGAAGGCCCCCCATGCCGAGATGCGGAGTTTGGCAATGCCGTTGACAACCTTCACCGTTTTCACTCGGGAGCGGAAGGTTGGATGGAGGTGGAATTCAACTTCGCCGTCCAAAACCAGCGTCGGCACCGTGCTCACAATACTCAGATCGACGACAAACCATTCTCCGGCACTTGCCGACACGGACGCCGCAAGTTGGCGCCCATTGGAACTGTCGAGACTTCCGAACTGGCCTTTGTTTGGATCATCCGGGTCTAGCGAGAAATTGAACGTTGTCTGTCCACGCATGAGTGGACTGACCTTGTCAACAAATCGGCGGCGATCAACAGCTCCACTGCCGATCTCACCCCTGCCAGCCGTGATTCCGCGGATGCCCTGCAGCTCGGGTGGGAGCGACGACTGCGATGCTCCGCGAACCATAACCGGGATGACCTTCTTACCAAGGGATAGCGCCAAGCCAACCTCGGGAGTGGCTTTCCGTTCACCGACAGCATCGAAACGCGAACTGGCCGCAGACACGAAGAACACCAGTTCCGCATGCGCCATTACTCCTTCCAAGAAGGGCTGAATCGGCGTCCCCAAAGGAACCTTATCTTCCCAAAACACGATGTTCGGGCCGAATGCCGACTCCATGGCCTCCCCAAGACTAGCGGCCTCCTCTGTCGACGCCTGATGGAATTGGATCGCAGAACCGATAAACACCCTGAAAGTTGAGGCGGCTGCGAGCTTCGCAACTGGCTCATAAAGGGCAATGAGTTTGGCACGATCTCCATCGGGAATCTTAAGAATGGACAGATTCTGTTCAGCGAGGCATGTTGTCAGCAATTCCATGCCCTCGGACAACGTATTGGCCTGGCCGGGACGATCCACAATCGGTGCCAGAATCTCTTCGTAGGCGTAGTACGGGAAATACAGGACTTCCATCGAGCCGAGGAACTTGGGTCGGTTGTTGGGCGAGATATGCCAGAGGAACGGCGCAAATTTCTCCCTTGCGGCGAGCCTAGCAGCCGCGAGCCGATCATGCTCCGCCAACTCTACCCGCATCGGCACCGGCCAAATCTTCAACCCCGGTCTATCCTCCGACAACCGCCTCTGCAAATCCGCTGACCACGCCGTCGCTGCGGCACCCTCGATACTCTGCCGGTTCAGCGTGAAACACACCACCAACTCATCCGGCATTTGCACCGTGCAAATCCCCGACGTGTCGCTCAACCCGGTGCGGCTATCGATCAAGACGTAATCATACTCGGCCTTCAGGACCTCCTTGACCCGCTCCAGGAACACCCCGCCGCCGAGCTTCTCGTAGAATTCATCCCACCGGAACCAATTCACCCGCGACGCGTACGACGCCCCTTGCCGCCCCGCCCCCACGAAATGCAACTCCCCTTTGTGGGGGAATTCGTAATCCAAGGGCACCGCATAGGCCAGCAGGTCCGCATAGTCGTAGAACCACGGCCGGGTGCTCGCAGCCGAACTGGTAGTCGGGGGTTCGGCAACGCGAGTGGCCTCCCAAAACCGAACGAAGAAATCGATCAACCCCGGCGTGTCGGATAGTTCCGGGTCCGGCAGGAAGGGGCGGAAGTACCGATGCAGTCCCGGTGCCTCCAAATCCCAGTCGATAACCAAAACCCTTTTTCCATTGCAGGCCAGGATCCATGCGACGTTCGCCATCGCCATGGTCCGCCCAGTCCCGCCCTTATAGGAGTAGAACGTGATGATCTTGCCCGAAGCAACCGGTGTCAGTGTGTTCATCGTCCGCTTCCCTGTCCCGGCCCTGACAACAAGGGCACATTATCGGGTGCGCCCGCGGTTAGGCGGTCGTCCGACGCCGTGCGTGCTTGCTCCAGTGCCTCCAGACTCCGCCGCGTCTGGCCAACGAGCAGCTCCATCTGCGGGGCAAGTTCGCCAGGTCCCGCAAAATAGACTGTTCCGTTCAGCCCGGCTTGCCACGTGGCCTTGTCCAAGGTAACCTCGCCGGCTTCCACGACCAGCCACACGACGTTCGGAAGCCCAAACCCGTTCACTCGCAGAACCTTCGCCGGTGGAATGGCATCCGCTTCCACCACGACGAGTATGACCTGTTTTTCCGCTTGGGCCTGGCGGCAATCGCGTTCCATATGGACACCAGTCTCCACCGTCCGCACGAATGCACCGGTACGAGTCCTGACCAGCGCTGCCGCCTCGGCGACACTACGGTCCTCTGCCGTCGGCCTCCACGCCGTGCCGCCGTCCGCAAACACCACCATGCGCACGTCGAAAGGCTGTTGTTCCTCGAACCCGTTCTCAAACTCCTCGACGCGCTGAACCGGAGCCCCGTGCGGCAAGCTGTGCGGGCACTCGATTGTCTCGGCGATGCAGTCGGCAATGGCAGTCACAAGGTCTTCGAAATCGCCCTGCGCATTTCGACCCCGCAGCAAGCCCCGAATGCCGCGCGAACGATAGGCCTCGGGGAACGTCCGGTCCTTATATTGGAGCGCTAACAAGACGGACGGCACCCGTGCTTTTGACGGCATCCACCAGAGAGGGAAGATGAACTGCGCCCCGACCGCTTCGGGCGGCAGTTGCCGCTTCCTCGTGACAAACGCCCCCAACTCCCGACCGCACCATTCGCGCTCAAAGTACCAATCGGACATCAGGCACAGCAGTGTCTCGGCTGAACTGACACTGGAGCAAAGGACCTGCTCCCAGTCGTGGCCAACTCGGAGAGCCTCGTCGTCGAAGAAGAGAACTGTCGGTGCTGCATTCACCACGCTGGGCTTCAATGAAAGCTCATGCCGAAGGGCGGCAATGAACTTCTCGAGGCCTTCCTCTTGGTTGCTGCGGGCGTAGCTGGCGAAGACCGCGACCTTCATGTTCAATCCAATTCTAAAACCCTACGCCCCGACCTCTTCCACCACCACTTCCTTCTTCGGCCGCAACTCCCGCTTCGCCGCGTCCAGCACCCCGTTCACGAACTGCACTGACTCGTCCCCCGAGAACCGTCGCACCACTTCCAACCCCTCGTCGATCGCCACCGCCGCCGGCGTGTCGGTCCGCATCATCTCGTAGATCCCGATCCGAATCACGTTCCGGTCCACCACCGGCATCCGCGGAATCTTCCAATTCGCCGCGTGCCTCGCAATGATCTCGTCAATCACCCCGATCTCCGACACCACCCCCCGCAACAGGCTTTCGGCAAACGGATCCGGCGACTCGATCTCCGCGTCGTCTTCCGACACCAGCAGCGACCCGTAATACCCCTTCAGAATGTCCTCGATCTCCACCACTTCCGTGGCGCTCCGCCGTGCATCCCACTGGAACAGCATTTGCAGCGCCTGTTCGCGCGCGCGGTGCCGTGCCATTAGGAGTTCGCCTGCAACTGCTTCAGCAGATTCGCCATTTCAATCGCCGTCATCGCGGCGTCGAAACCCTTGTTGCCAGCCTTGCCGCCCGCGCGGTCGATGGCCTGCTCGAACGTGTTCGTCGTCAGCACCCCGAACGCGATCGGCAGCCCCGTCTCGTTCGCAACCGACGCGATTCCCGACGCCGCCTGCCCCGCGACATAGTCGAAATGCGGCGTATCTCCCCGAATCACGGCGCCGAGGCAGACGATGGCGTCATACTTGCCGGACTTGGCCAGCGCCCGCACCGTCACCGGGAATTCCCACGAGCCCGGGATGCGCACCAGGTCCACTAGATCCATGCCGCCGCCCGAGCGGGCAATGGCATCCTGGGCACCGGAGAGCAGCCGGTCCGTCACAAAGCTGTTGAATCGCGCCACAACCAGCGCGAAACGAAGTCCCTGGGCTCCGAGGGTCCCTTCGAATGTCTTTCCACTCATAGACACTTGTCCTGCGGGATATGGGATAATCGGGTCACAGGCCTTATCTTACCGCGAGAGACCCGGTCCGCGACATACACGGTCCGCGACAAACCCGGTCTAGCCGCTACAGGCCTAAGATTCCCGCATGGTCCGCGAATTCATCCGAAATTTCTCCATCATCGCCCACATCGACCATGGCAAGAGCACCATCGCCGATCGGCTCCTCGAAACCACCGGCGCGCTCCAGCAGCGCGAAATGATGGAACAGGTCCTCGACTCCATGGACCTCGAGCGCGAGCGCGGCATCACCATCAAGGCCCATGCCGTCCGCCTCGACTACAAGGCCGACGACGGGCAGATGTACCAGCTCAACCTTATCGACACCCCCGGCCACGTCGATTTCTCCTACGAGGTTTCCCGCAGCCTCCAAGCCTGCGAAGGCGCGCTGCTGGTGGTCGACGCCTCCCAGGGCGTCGAGGCGCAGACCATGGCGAACACCTACCTCGCCCTGCACCACAATCTCGAAATCATCCCGGTCATCAACAAGATCGACCTCCCGGCCGCCGAGCCCGAGCGCATCCGCGAGCAGATCGAGGATGTGATCGGCATCGACGCCAGCGAGGCCGTCCTGTGCAGCGCCAAGCAGGGCATCGGCATCCACGAAATTCTGGAAGCCGTCGTAAAGAAGGTTCCGCCACCCCGTGGCGACGTCGAAGCACCCCTCCGCGCCCTCATCTTCGATTCGTGGTTCGATCCATATCGCGGCGTGATCATCCTTGCCCGCGTGGTCGACGGGCGGATGAAGCTGGGCATGAAGATCAAGCTCTCGGCCAACGGGCAGCAGTTCGAGGTCGAAGGCGTCGGCTACCAGTCGCCCAAGGCGATTCCGCTGCAGGAATTGGTGGCGGGCGAGGTCGGCTACCTCTATGCCAACGTGAAGAACGTGGCGGACGCGCAGATCGGCGACACCATCATCGATGCCACGGCACCCCATGTGGAGGCCCTGCCCGGCTTCGAGGAAGTGAAGTCGATGGTGTTCGCGGGGCTCTATCCCTGCGAATCCCACGAACACGGCCTGTTGCGCGACGCGCTGGAAAAACTGCGGCTGAACGACAGCGCGCTCAGCTTCGAGCCGGAAAACTCCGTGGCGCTGGGTTTCGGCTTCCGTTGCGGCTTCCTGGGGCTGCTGCACCTTGAAATCGTGCAGGAGCGGCTGGAGCGCGAGTTCAACATCGATCTGATCACGACCGCGCCGGGCGTGCGCTACAAGATCACGACGACCCGCGGCGAGGTGCTGGAGGTCGACAACCCGACCCGCTTCCCGAATCCGACCGAAATCGAGAAGATCGAGGAGCCCATCATCAACGCCAGCGTGATCACGCGCGAGGAGTACATCGGCGGCGTTCTGGCGCTGATGGAGGACAAGCGCGGCGTCCAGAAGAAGTTCGAGTACATCGGGTCCGGGCGCGTGATGATCATGTACGAGATGCCGCTGAACGAGATCGTTCTCGACTTCTACGACCGTTTGAAGAGCGTCTCGCGCGGCTACGCGTCGCTGGACTACCATCTGGCCGGATTCCGCGTGTCGCCGATGGTGCGGCTCGACATTCTGATCGCGGGCGAGGAAGTGGACGCGCTGAGCATGATCGTGCACCGCGACTTCGCCTATGATCGCGGCAAGATGCTGATCGAGCGCATGCGCAAGTTGATCCCGCGGCAGATGTTCGAAATCGCCCTGCAGGCCGCGATCGGCAGCAAGGTTGTGGCGCGGGAGACGATCTCGGCGCTGCGCAAGAACGTGCTGGCCAAGTGCTACGGCGGCGACATCTCGCGCAAACGCAAGCTGCTGGAAAAACAGAAGGAAGGCAAGAAGCGGATGAAGCGCGTGGGTCGCGTGGAGATTCCGCAGGAGGCGTTCCTGGCGGTGCTGAAGGTCGGCGAGATCTCCGAAGACGATTGAGTCGGGAAATGTCCCTCGCGTCTGGGCGCTGCCAGCCGTCGCGGCTGCACAGTGTATCTTAAGGGTTATGCCGATCCTGGCCGCCCCGGCCCATCTGCGGGCCAAACTGCGGGAGATCGAAAAGGCGGTCGAGGGCAGTGTCCGGGGCAAGAACGAGGCCGTCCGCATGTCGCTGGTCTGCCTGCTGGCGCGCGGACACCTCCTCATCGAAGACGTCCCGGGAGTCGGCAAGACCACGCTCGCGCAATCGCTGGCCCGCGCGGTGGACGGGCGCTTCCACCGGCTCCAGTTCACCAGCGACATGTTGCCGTCCGACGTGATCGGCGTCAGCATCTACAACGCCCGCTCGGGCGAGTTCGAGTTCAAGCCCGGCCCCGTCTTCACCAACTTCCTGCTGGCCGACGAGATCAACCGCACCACGCCCAAGACACAGTCGGCCCTGCTGGAGGCGATGAACGAGGGCCAGGTTTCTATTGATGGCCGCACCCTGCCCCTCCCCGACCCGTTCATGGTAATCGCGACCCAGAATCCGACCGAGCACCACGGCACCTACCCGCTGCCGGAATCGCAACTCGACCGCTTCCTGATGCGGCTCCAGCTCGGCTACCCCGACCGCGCCAGCGAGCGCGAAATCGTCCGGCAACCGGGCGGGTTCGGGTCCTCCGCGCCAACCGGAAACGTGCTCTCCCATGAGGATCTGCTGGAACTGCGCGACACTGCGGCGGACGTCAAGGTGGATCCGGCCATCGTGGATTACATGCTGACGGTGGTGGAACGCACCCGGACGCATGAGGGACTGTCGCTGGGTGTCAGTCCGCGAGGATCGCAGGCGCTGTACCGGGCCGTCCAAGCGCTGGCGCTGCTCGAAGACCGCCCGTATGCGCTGCCGGACGATGTGAAGCTGTTGGCTCCCAAGGTCTTGGGGCACCGCGTGGTTCCGTCATCGAAAGCGGGACTGGGGGCCCGGCGTGGTGGGCTGAACGTGGCGGCGGGAGAGCGGGTCATCGAAGAGATCCTGACCAGCATCCCGGTTCCGATCTAACGTGGCGCACGCAATCTGCGTGCCGCGTCGAGAATCCTCTCGACGCCTGTTCTTCCCCAACGCGAAATACCTCTGACAAACTCGCCCGCGGCTTCGCGCCAACCGCATCTATACCCGAACCGGCACAATCCGCGCAACGCGTTCCATAACATCTTGGTCTGATGCGGCCTTCTTCAAATCGTAATCCGCTTGAAGCCGCATCCAGAACTCCGGCGTACTTCCCAGCAAGCGGGAGACCTTAAGGCACATGATTGCCGAAAGGGGCTTCCGCCCCGCCAAGATCCCATGCACCATCTGTCGCGACACCCCGAGGGCGTTTGCCAGAGCCGTACCGGACAACCCAACCTCCGGCAGGATGTCTTCCCGTATGATCTCGCCGGGATGCACCGGCGGCAGCGCGTTGTGTTGTTCCATTTCCAGCCTCCTAGTGGTAGTCCTCAAGATCAACATCCACGGCGCTCTCACCGGACCATCCGAAGGTGATCCGATAGTTCCCCGTCACCCGCAACGACCAACGCTGAGGGTTTCCCCGCAACGCGTGGAACCTGTATCCGGCGATGTCCATCTCATCCGGCCGCGTGGCGACCGCCAGCCCTTGCAGGATGCGCACGCATTTCCCGAGGTAGTTGACACCAATCCGGCGAGTGCTGCCGGTCCTGTAGATCTCTTCGAGCCCCTTGTTCCTGAAGCTGCCGACCACACCACCACCCTACGCCATCATTGTGGTTTTGTCAATTGTTCAGTTGACGCGAGTGGGCGCTCCGCACCGATCGGGGCTTCGCCCCGCGTCAAGGGATATTCAATTCCCGAGCCACCCGAAGGCCAATGTCGTCGTACCTGAAGTCTGGCTGGTCGCAGTCGCGGATCCCTGAACCCAGGTGGCTCGCAACGTCGAACCAGGCAGCCCCCTGGAGCACCCGGAACGTACTACTGGTATCGTCCCGATCCTCGACCCACTCCCACACATTTCCCGCCATCTCCTCGACGTTTTCCGGCGTCGCACCGGCCCGGTAGAGCCCTACTGGGCTAACGTGACGCGGCCCCGTCTCCAAATAGTTGGCTCGGGTCGCATCGGGTTCCTGATCACCCCAAGGGTATTGCCTGCCCTCGGGACCGTACGCCGCCAGTTTCCATTCCGCCTCACTGGGCAGATGCCGGCCCGCCCAGGCGCAATACGCCTTCGCCTCGTACCAATTTACGCCTGTTACGGGCCGGGTGGCGAAACTTTGTTGCATATTCCAATCACGAGGTTCTGTCTCGAGCCCGAATCCGCCCGCAGTCCAGAAGCGCTCGTCCCGGTAGCCGCCAGCCTCGACAAAGCGCTGGTACTCGACCACGGTCACGGGATAGCGCCCGATCTCGAAGGCCTTGACCCCGCCCGCACCCTGGATGCGGACCCGGTTCGGCATGTCTTCGGCAAAGCGGGGATCGCCGTGGAGGCCCAGCGCATCTGCCGCCTCGAGGCGGATCTGGAATGGAATCTGCGCTGCCCATTCCAATTCGAAGATGGGCGGCAGGGCGAGCATGAGTTCCCGATAGGCCTCGTCAGGGGGCTGGTAGCCGAACACCCTCAGGTCCCGCACCAAAGCACCAAGCAGCGCCGCCGCGCGGGCCTTGTCGTGGAGGGACGACGCCGCCGCAGGCAGCAGCGCGTTCACCAAGACGTCCACCTTGGGCAACCCCTGCTTGGCCAGAATCCCGGACAACAAGAGCATCACCTCCTTCCACTCCGGCTGGAAGATGCGCTCCCCCCGGAACCGTCGGACCTGATCTTCCTGATCCATGCCCGCAATCGCCCGCGCGGCCAAATACTCCTGGAACGTGAGGTGGAAAAAACGCAGCTTCCCTCGGGCCATGACAATCCCGCTGTCGGTCGTCTCCCCGTCCAGGAACTCCCGCGCCTTCTCGACGCCGCTAAACTGGTTGGCCAGTCGGGTCGCCGCCCACTCCAAGGACACGTCCGTCAGCCGACCCTCCTCGTCGTGCATCGCCAAGGCCAGTTGCTCGAGAATCTTCAAGCAGCGCTCCGGCCTCTCCCGACCACCTTTGGACTCCCGCTGCCTTGCCAACCACATCAGAATCGTCTCGTAAAGGTCAACACGCTCTTCCGGCAGCCGTTTTTCATTCCAGTGGACGACGGCAATTGCTGTCAACATGACCGGCGTCGTCGCCAGTTTCTGGATGTCATCCCTTCCCTCCACCGCTTGCACCAGCGCGTCGCGGCGCTGTTCCGCCTCGGTGGCCGAATTCGGGTGCAGGCACCGGGCCCACTTCTCGAAGAAAGCCGCCCGCGCATCGGCGTCCAACGGCTCGATCCACGCCTCGCGGAAGCCTTGCAGAAGGTTCGCGCCCACGAAGGAATCGGGCCGGGTGGTCACCACGAACCGGCAGGACTCGTACTTGGCCGTAGCATGCTGGAACAACCGGGAGATCTCTGCCCGGGTTCCTGCGTCGGGAGCCTCGTCCAAGCCGTCGAGCAGGACCACGGCCTCGCCCTCGTCGAGAATCTGCCGGAAATAGGCCGCGCCCAAGCCCCATTTGAACTTGAAGCAGCGGGCGGCGAGGAAATCCGGCAGCCACTCGTGGCTGTCGGTGTCCCAGTGCTTGCCGGAACCCGCCGCTAGGCGGCATTCCTTCACATAGCCGGCCAGCTCTCCGATGCGAATCAGCAAGGGGATCTCGGTGCCGGTTCCCGCCAACGCGGCAACGCTCTTTTCCTGCGCGATCCAGCGCAGGAAGGTGCTCTTGCCCGACCCGGGATCGCCGACGATCACGAGACGTCTCTCGATAAGCAGATCCTTGAGGTCCATGGAATTGCGTTCCCGTTCGTGCACGGGCTCGTCCGGTCGGATCGCTGGAATGATCACGGTCGCTGCGGGAGTGGTCAGCGGGATGTACAACTCGCCGATCTCGAATCGGCTGGCCTTCCCGGCACCGACATTCAACGCCTGGATGTCGATGTAGGTGGTTTCGTCCTTGACCGCGACTAGGTAGAGGGTGGGATCGCCCGCGATATTCGGTTTGCACTCGGGGCGCTCGTCAAGCCAGTGGTGGAGGGACTCCGCGACTTTGCTGCGGAGGTCGTCGGGCGTGGTGAAGGTCTTGCGGGTGCGTTCCTCGCCGGCGAGCAACGTCTTGAGTTCTTGCAGTTTCTTCTTGTTTCGTCGAATCTCGTTGGGGAGATCCACGGGGAACGGATCGTCGGACCTCAACGCGATGACCAGCCTGAAGTCTTCTTTCTTGTCCTCCGACCATTCCTGGGTAGGCTCCACATAGAAGGCAAGGACAGGTATCCCCTTCGAGAGGGCATGCTCGCACTCCAGCCAAGTGATGCTCTTGGCATCCGGTTGGCCGGCGGGCACCCAACCGTACCGGTGCGCGATCACCGCCACCACCACTTGGCACTTCGCCACCCGCTTCAGGCACTCCTGCAACGGAGGACACTCCGTCGCGGGAAAATCATCCATGTCGACGGCATGCAGTCCGACGCCCCGTATCGCCGCCGCCACCTTGGCCCGATACTCCTTCAAGTCCTCGCTGGTCGAGGAGATGAACACCGAACAAACGCGATTCGATTCCGGCATTACCCGGAATTATACGACCCCGTTGCCCGCAGTGCCCGACTAGGTAAAACGCATCGTTAGCAACCTGCGCCTACGGCGCATGAGGCGTCTGAAAGCCACCTCGCAGCCTGGAAAGGCCGCCCCACAAAGCAGCCGAGCCGCCACCAAATGCCGCGAACAGTCCTACTCCAACCGCCGCACCTTGATATTCCGGAACCAAACCTCCGCATCGTGGTGCTGCAGCGAAATCATCGTGTCCCGCTTCAAAGTCCCGTCCGGCGCGGCCAAGCCCTTCACCACAATCGGATCCGTCAAATCGAATGACAGCACCTTCGCACCGTCATACCAGTGCTCCACATGGTTCCCCTTGACCAAAATCCGCGACTGGTGGAACTTCTCGGGCTCCGCCTTAATCACCGGCGTGGTGGCAAAGTACGTATAGAGCGACGCCGTGCCGCGCTTGGGATCCTTGATCGCCTCCTCGGCGACCCCGTCGTCCAACAACTGGTACTCGAAGCCCCGCGCCCGCGCCTCGAAGCCGTCGACACCCTTCTTCTGCCACCGATCGGTCTTCTGGACCAGGTACTTCACACCCGAATTCCCGCCCTTCGCCAGCCTCCATTCGAACTGGAATTCGAAATCGCGGTACGTATCGACGGTGCGGATATCCTGGAACGCCCCCGGCCCGACGATGGTTTTCAGACATCCGTCCGCGACGGTCCACGTCTTGGGGAAAGGGAGTCCTGTCACCTCGGTCCAACCGGTCGTCGTAGTGCCGTCGAACAGAAGCTTCCAGCCTTGCGACTGTTCCTGGGGGGTGAGCCGGTTTTGGGCGGCGCAGGTTGCAACGAGGAGGGTGGCTATCGGGAGGAGGCGGCGCATATAGAAATAGTATGGCGCGGACGGAAAGCGGATTGACACCACCCACAGTTAACGTATAAACTCACTTGCTGTACGACCACACTTCAAGGGGGAAGTGCTCCATGAAATTCCAGAGAATTCTCGTCGCCGCCGCGCTCGCCGCCTGCCTCCACGGCCCGTCGGCCATGGCCCAGGAAACCCGAGCCGTCATCACCGGCACTGTGACGGACCCGCAAGGTGCCGCCGTCCCGGCCGCCAAGCTCGAGATCAAGAACCTCGAAACCAACGTCGTCACTACGGCCCAGACCAATGGTGCGGGCATCTACAGCGCGCCTCCGGTCAACCCCGGCCAATACTCGGTTTCCGTGACCGCGCCCGGCTTCAAGATGGCAGTCGAGAACATGGAACTGCGTAGTTCGGACCGCAAGGCCGTCGACTTCAAGCTCCAACTCGGTGCCGCCTCCGAAACCGTCTCCATCACCGCCGAGGCCCCGTTGCTCGACAACGTCTCCGCCTCCCGTTCCAGCACCATCAACGAAAGCCTCGTGGAATCCGTCCCCACCTACGCCAAGGACGTTTTCCAACTGGTCCGCTACTCGGCGGGCGCGACCGGCGGCACCACCGTCCGCCCGTTCGACGGCGGCGACAACGGCGCGAGCATCCTCGGTGGCACCAACAACGAGGTACTGCTCGACGGCTCCCCCAACACCTACCGCGAAAGTACAGGTGCCGCCAACACCATCTCGCCCCCGCCAGACGCCGTCGGCGAGGTCAAAATCATCAGCAATGTCTACGACGCCGAGCTCGGCCGCACCGGCGGCGGCGTGGTCAGCGTCTCGATCAAAAGCGGCACCAACCAGTACCACGGGTCGTTCGGCTGGCTGATGCGCAACCCGGCCCTCAACGCCAACACCTTCGAGGCCAACGCCACCCACGCGCCCAACTCGTCGTTCCGCATGAACGAGCCCGGCCTCGAAATCGACGGTCCCTTCCGCATCCCCCACATCTACGACGGTCGCAACCGAACCTTCGTCACCTATGCGGTCGACGTCTACCGCGACAACCGACCCACCGGCAACACGCTGACCTCCCCCACCCTGGCCGAGCGCACGGGGGACTTCTCCAAGACTTACGTGTCCGGCACCAGCGGTGCCACCGTCGCCATCTACGACCCGCTCACCACGATCCAGAACGCCGACGGCAGCTACACCCGCCAGCCTTTCCCCGGCGGCATCGTCCCCGCCAACCGCATCAACCCCATCGCGGCGAATATCGCGAAGTTCTACCTGGCACCCAACCAGACTGCGGCTCGCACCCAGCCCAATGTCGGCGTCTATCCCAACTACGACCACGAACCGTTCGATTCCCACGTCTTCCGCTTCGACCACAAGCTGAACGGCAACGAGTCGATGTTCGTCACCATCGCCCGCGACCTCCGCGGCCAGACCAACGGCGGCGGCGCGGGTCTCCCGGCCTTCCAAGCCCTGAAGACCGACTACGCCTCGAACTCCTTCGAGCACTACCGGGGCAACATCGCGGCCAGCATCAACCTGACTTCCGTGCTCTCCTCAACCCTCATCAACACTGCCCGCGCCAGCTGGAACCGGCACGTCTTCGCCATCAAGTACTACGCGCTCGGCTATGACCCGGCCAAGCTCGGCTTCCCCTCAACCCTGACCAACCAGCTCCAGACCGTGGCCTTCCCCAATATCGCCGTGTCCAACTACTTCGGCCTCGGCGGCGGTGCCGGAACGCTCAACTTCAGCAATAACTTCGTGGCTGGCGACACCCTCACCAAGACGCTGGGCAAGCACACCATCAAGGTCGGCGGCGAGTTCCGCAACCTGATGAACAACCAGTCGAGCCCGCCCGCCGCCTTCACGGTCAGCGCCTCGGCCGGCTTTACGCAAGCCAACCCCTTGGTGGCGAACGCGCAGTCGGGCGACGCCATGGCCTCGTTCCTGCTTGGCTACCCGAGCGGCGTCTCCAGCAGCTTTAACTCTTTCCCGGCCCAGGGACAGCACTACTATTCCTGGTTCGGGCAGGACGACTGGCGTCTGGCCCGCAAGCTGACCCTGAACCTCGGCCTCCGCTGGGAGTACGAATCTCCCATCACCGACCGCTTCAACCAGGCCATCCGTGGCTTCGACCCCACAACCACCTCGCACGTCGGCTCGGGCAGCGGCCCGACCGTAGCTGGTGGCCTCCTCTTTGCCAACGCCGATAACCGCCTCCCCTACAAGCGCGACCTGAACAATCTCGCCCCGCGCCTCGGCTTCGCCTACCAGGTGATGGAAAAGATGGTGATCCGCGGCGGCTGGGGCATGACCTACACGCCCACGGCCGACGTCGCCCCGACCACTGGCTTCAGCTATTCCACCGCTCCGGCAACGTCGGTGTCGGCCGCCGGCATCATTCCGCTGACAACCACGGGCTGCACCGGTGCCTCCTGCGGTATGCTTTCGAACCCGTTCCCGACCGGCATCCTCGCACCTCCCGGCCGCTCGCTGGGGCTTCTGACCAACGTCGGGCAGAGCATTTCCTTCATCTCGCCCACGCGCGTCATGCCCTACACCCATGTGGTTTCGGTTGGCGTGCAATACCAGTTGCCGTTCCGGTCGGTGATCGAGGTGTCGTACAACGGTCGTTTCGGACGCGACCAGCCCACGTCCTACAACCGCAACTCCGTCTCGTTCGCCCAATACCAACAGTACGGAGCCAGCCTCACCGGCACCAGCGTGGCGAATCCCTACGCCAACCTGCTGCCCGGAACGTCGCTGAACGGCTCGACCATCACGCTGCAGCAATCGCTCCTGCCCTACCCCCAGTACACAGGCATCACCGAGAACAATATGCCGATCGGCACCACCAAGTACAACGCCGTGGTCTTCCAGTTCGAAAAGCGCCTGTCGCACGGCCTGTCGGTGGTCTTCAACGGTACCTTCGGCAAGAGCACGACCTTCACCAGCTACCTGAACAATGGCATGGACGCACCCGGCCAATTCATCACCCGCGATGGCGGCACCCCGCCCCACACCATCAACCTGATCTTCACCTACACAGAGGACCTGTTCAAGAACCAGAACAAGCTCGTCAAGACGGTGCTGAACGGCTGGCAGGTGTCGGGCTACACCCAGTGGGTTTCCGGCGCACTGCTGAACGTCAGCGGTGCCTACTCGACCGGCCTGGATCCGAGGCTCCCGAACCCGACCTTCACCCGCTGGTTCAATACCTGTACCTTGAACCAGAACACCACCGCGCGCCAGAACTGCGCCGACGCGTCCGAGCCCGTGGCATGGTTGATCCAGAAGCCATTCACGCTGAACACGCAGCCGGTGCCGCAATGGCCGGACTTCCGCGGTCGCGCGGTGCCCGAGGTCAGCATGTCGTTCTTCAAGGCCTTCCGGATCAAGGAACGGGCCCGCTTCGAGCTGCGCATGGACGCCGACAACGCGACCAACCAGCCGACCTTCGGCTCGCCGAACCTGTCCGCGACCAGCAGCCTGTTCGGCGTGACCACGCTGACGCAGGGCTTCAGCTATTCGTCGATCGGCCCACGGCAAATCCAACTGGGGGCCAAGATCAGCTTCTAGGTCTGCGACCGGTTGAAGGTGCCCAATACAAGGCCGTCCGACCTTTCGTTTCAGAGCCGCGACAGGGATGGAGCGGTCCTCGACCTTGCACAACGCTCGGTTCCATGGGCGCAGTCAGTCGGAAGGGACCGCTCCATGGCTGTCGCGGCTCTGAAACGGAGAGCGACCAATTCACGCGGTCGATGACCTAGCGCCCATCGACTGCAGTCCACCAATCCCGAGGAGAGGCGGCTTCCAGCCGCCTTGCGGCCCGCGCAATGAACCTAGAAACGGCGCAGTTGACCGTGCCGCGGCGCATTTTAGGTTCCCCGAACAAACGCTCCCTGGCGGTCGCGGCTCGGCAGAATCCACATGTTACCGAGCAACCTCCACCCTCACCGCCGCCGCAACAACTCCAACTCCTCCAGCGTTCTGGGCCAGTCCGCGCCCAGCAGGCGCGACAGCCCCCGATCCGCCAGCACCTTGCCACCGGTCTGGCATACCGGGCAGTAGTTGGTCTCCTTGTCGGCATAGCGGATACGCTGGATTGCGGTGTCGCAGGTCGGGCACGGCTTCCCGTATCGCCCATGAGCCGCCATGTCGGGCCGGAACGCCGTGACCTTTTCCGGGAACGCAACCGCCGCTTCCGCCACCAGGCGGTCCATACAAAGGCGCAACGTCGCCCGGGTCGCCGAGTACAGGCGGTCCCAGTCGGGATCGTGCAACTTCTGCGTTTGCGCCAGTGGCGAGAGCCGGGCGGCGTGGAGGATCTCGTCGGAGTAGGCGTTGCCGATGCCGTCGAGCACGCTCGGGTCGGTCAAGGCCCGCTTGAGCGTGTGGTTTTCCCGCGTGAGCGCGGCCCGGAAGGTTTCTGGTGTAGCTGCAAACACGTCGAGTCCGCCGGGGTCGAACAACGCGAGATCGGCGCTGCCCCGCACGGCATGGAGCGACGCCCGGCGCTTGCTTCCAGCCTCCGTCAGAGAGAGCCACCCAGTAGTGAACTCGAATGCCGCGAGAATGTTCCGTCCCGGCGGCTTGCCGGCAGCCGGATGCCAGTGCAGGCGTCCGGCAATCATCAGGTGCAGCACCAGCCAGTCGTCGTCCTCGACGCCGATGGCGATACGCTTGCCGATCCGCCGGACGCCAGAAACAGCACGCCCCTCCAGCTCGGCGAGCGGAGGGGCGGTGCTGCGCAGCAGAAACGGGGTCGCGATGCGGATGCGCTCCAGCCTTGTCCCGGCAACGCTCGCCCCGGCGATACGAGCTTCAATCGCCGAGACGTAGGCCGTGATGTCGGGCAACTCCGGCATCGTTTTACTTCTTGGGCAGCGCGACGGCCTTGCCCGTGCGGATCGATTCCTTCGCCGCCTCGATGATCTCCACCACCTGAACGTTCATGTCGAGCGAGGTCATCCCCTCGATCTGCTTCTTCTGGCGCATCCGCGTGACCATGAAGTGGATGGGTTCGGCATCCTCGGGCGCAAGCGGGGCGATCTCGACAGGCGTCTTGTTGCGCCCCTCCTGCTTTTCCACCGACCCGTTCTTCATATAAACGCTGCCCTTGATCCCGAAAACCTCAAGATCCTGGTAGCTGCGGGGCAAGTCCCAGCTGCCTTCGAACAAGCCGACGGCGTTGGGATAGTTCAGCATGAGGTCGGCGTTGTCCTCGACCTTCGGGAACACCGACGGGCGGATGTGGTTGACGTGGGCATAGACGCTGTCCGGCCGCCCCAAGTACCAGAGCGACCACAGGGCGTTGTAGCAGCCGAAGTCCATCAGCGCGCCGGCACCGTTCTGGACCGGATCGGTCAGCCAGGCGAAAAAGGCCCCGTTACGGACGCCATCGGAGCCCGGTCCGCCGTGTCCGACGACTCCGTGCAGCCGGTAGACTTGCCCGAGCTGGCCTGAATCCGCAACCTTCTTGGCCGTGTAATTGGCTGGCCACCAAGCCATCTGGTAGTTGCACATCACTTGGATGCCAGCCTTCTTGGCGATTTCCTGGATCTTCAGCGCGTCCTTGTATGTGGAGGCCAGGGGCTTTTCGAAGATGACGTTGATGTGGCGGGCGGCGGCGGCCTCCACGATTTCGAGGTGCCGGTTGTTTTCCACGAAGGCCCAGATCAGGTCCGGCTTCTGCTTGTCGAGCAGTTGCTTGTAGTCGTCCGATATCAGGTTCGCCCCGACTCCAGCCTTGACCGCTTCGGCCTGCAGCGCCTTGTTGGGCTCTGCCACGCCGACGAAGGTGACATCCGGGCTCTTGAGCATGTCGTTGAGGTGGCCCCAGACGTGGGAGTGGACAAGACCGACGACGGCCATCTTGTAGGGGGCCTGGGCCTGTGCCGCGATGGAGGCTAGCAGGGCGAGGGGGAGAAGGTTCTTCATTTGGGCTACCACTCCATTTTACTGTGGCAGCGCAAGCGGTCCAGCAGGCACTCCGGCGGATCGCTCGTTCACGAACAAACACTCCCTTGCGGTCGTGGCTCGGTAGCCTGCTGATCCCGAGGGAGTGGCTTCGGCCTTACGGCATCCAGCGCTTGATGAAGTTCGTGTCGAACGTGCCAGCCACAAAATCCGGCTCGTTCAAGATGCGCTTATGCAATGGAATCGACGTATGGATTCCCTCCACGACGAACAAATCCAAGGCGCGTTTCATGCGCTGGATCGCCTCGGCGCGGTCTCGACCGTGCGCGATCAACTTTGCGACCAAGGAGTCGTAGTAGGGCGGGATCACGCCGTCCTGATAGGCGTGCGTGTCCACCCGGACCCCGATGCCGCCGGGCAAATTCAAACCCGTTATGCGACCGGGGGACGGTGCGAACGTCACCGGATGCTCCGCGTTGATGCGGCACTCGATGGCGTGCCCGAAACGCGTCACGGGCCCGCCCAAGATGTCCGGCAGTGTCTCGCCCGCGGCGATGCGGATCTGCGCTTTCACCAAATCGACGCCCGTTACCGCTTCGGTGACCGGATGCTCCACCTGGATGCGGGCGTTGACCTCGATGAAGTACAGGTCGCCCTTTTCGTCCATCAGGAATTCGACGGTTCCGGCGTTGGAGTACCCAATCGCCTTGATGGCTTCCTTGAGCTTGGCCATCACGCGCTCGCGAACTTCCGGGCGCAAGGCGGGCGAAGGGGATTCCTCCAGAAGCTTCTGGTGCCGCCGTTGGATGCTGCACTCGCGTTCGCCGAGGATCTCCACATTCCCGTGCTCGTCGGCCAACAACTGGAATTCGATGTGACGGGGGGCCGAGATGAACTTTTCGATGTAGACGTCGGCGCTGGAGAACGACGCGCCAGCCTCCTGCTTGGCCTGGTCGTAGAGGGCGGGCAGTTCCTCGCGGGAATGTACCACCCGCATGCCGCGCCCGCCACCGCCAGCCGAGGCCTTGATGATGACCGGGTAGCCGATGGAATTGGCCGTGTCGAGCGCTTCCTCGACCGAGGTCAAAGCGCCCTCGGAGCCGGGCAGGATCGGCACGCCGTACTGTTTCATGATGGCGCGGGCGCGTTCCTTGATGCCCATGGAGGCGATCACGTCCGGGCTGGGGCCGATGAACTTGATGCCGGAATCGCGGCAGACCTCGGCAAAGCCCGAGTTCTCGCTCAGGAAGCCGTAGCCGGGGTGGATGGCGTCCACATTGGTGATTTCGGCCGCGCTGATGATGGAGGGGATGTTGAGGTAGCTTTTCGCGCTCTTGGCCGGACCGATGCAGACGGCTTGGTCGGCAAAGCGCACGGGAAGGCTGTGGCGGTCCGCCTCCGAGTACACTGCCACCGTGGGGATGCCCAGATCCTTGCAGGCGCAGATGACACGAAGGGCGATTTCGCCGCGGTTGGCGACGAGGACCTTTCTAAACGGGCCGGATTGCAAAGAGGGATTCTCCGTATTCGACAGGCTGGCCGTTCTGGACAAGGACCGCCTCAATGATGCCGGCCACGTCGGCCTCGATCTCGTTCATCAGCTTCATCGACTCGATGATGCACAGCACCTTGCCGACGTTGACGCGTTCGCCAACCCCGACAAACGACGGTGCTCCTGGCGAGGCGCAGGCGTAGAAGGTGCCAACGATGGGGGATTTGACGTGGACGAGGTTGTCGGGCTTCGGTGCCGACGATTCCGTTTTGGCGGGAACGCCGGGTGCGGCGGGTGCCGCGGCGGGGGTTGTGGTTGCAACCGGCCCGACGGGGGCTCCGTAGGCCGGGGCGTAAACGGCCGTCTCGCTGGGGAAGGACCTGCGCACCCGGACCCGGTTCTCGCCGCGCTGGACTTCCAGCTCGGCCACGCCGGTGTCGGAAACGAGTTGGATCAACTCCCGTATTTCATCAAGTGTCATATTGCTTTTGGTCTTGCGTACACACGCACGGCCCCTGGGGTTTGACCTCCTGGACCATGCAAACCCATAGGTTAACAGGCTCTTCATCACGGGCGGAGGGTCGATTCGATTTGATCCAGGCGCGGGGGCCGCTTCCTTTGTTATCCTGAAGGTTTCGACCATCCGAATCTGTTCCGAGGTAAATCCGAATTGGCATTAGTAGAAGGCTGCAAGCACGAGATCGAGGTCTCCATCCCTGCCGAGGCTGTCGCGCAGGAAACCGGCAAGGTTGCCGAACAGTTCCAGAAGCGTGTCCAGCTGAAAGGCTTCCGCGCGGGCAAGGTCCCCTTGTCGCTGATCCGCAAGACGTACGCCGCCGACATCCGGCAGAAGGTGGCGGAGAATCTCGTTCCGCGCTTTTTCGACGCGAAGGCGAAGGAAGACAACCTTCGGGTTGTCGGCACCCCGAACGTCACCGACGTGCATTGGCATGACGGCGAGTCGATCCACTTCAAGGCGGAATTCGAGGTCTTCCCGGAGTTCGAACTCACGGACTACGTGGGCGTCGAGATTCCCTACACCGAGCCTGTCGTCGAGGAGGAGGATGTCGACAAGCGGATCGCCGAGATCCTCGACCAGAAGGCGACCTACATCAACGAGGACCCGCGTGCCATCGCCGACGGCGATTACGCGGTGGTGAGCCTTGAATCGCTGGAAGGCACCGACGACCCCATCGTGTCCGACGAGGTCCAGGTTCTGATCGGCGGCCCGGAGACCATGCCGGGCTTCACCGAAAATCTGACCGGCGCGCAACCCGGCGACGAGAAGGAATTCGACGTCACCTACCCCGAAGACTACGGTCGGGAAACCTTGGCGGGCAAGACCGTCAAGTTCCGGGTCAACGTGAAGGGGCTGCGCCGCAAGGAGTTGCCTGAGCTGAACGACGACTTTGCGCAGGACTTGGGCGATTTCCGCACCGTGGACGAGCTCAAGGTTGCCGTCCGCAAGTCCATCTATGGCCAGCGCCAGGCGGACGCCGAACGGATCGCCAAGGACCGCGTGGTGGAGAAGCTGGTTGACGCCAACGTGTTCGACGTGCCGAAGGCGTTCGTTGAGCGCCAGGTGGAAAACCGGGTCAACGAGCGGCTGCGGGCACTGGAGCAGCAGGGGATCGACACCAAGAGCTTCAACCTCGATTGGACCAAGGTCTACGAGGCCCAAAGCGCCGATGCGACCAAGGAAGTCCGGGCATCTCTAATTCTGGGCCGTGTGGCCGAGAAGGAGAAGATCGCGGTTACCAACGAGGAGGTTGACCGCGAGGTGAACCAGATCGCACGCCAAGAGAAGGAAGCCGTGGCGGCGGTGCGCAAGAAGCTGCAGGCAAACGGGGCGTTGGACCGCATCGCGTCGCAGATCCAGACGCAGAAGACGCTCAACTTCCTGTTCGAGAAGGCCGTCAAGACAGCCGAATAGCAGTCACTCCCTTGCGGTAGCGGCTCGGTGGCCCGGTAAATCCACCGAGCCGCTACCGCGAGGGAACGTATTTTCTTACCGACCGCTCCACTTCATCAGCCCGGTTACGGGACGCGTTAGCGGATCCTCGAAGTGGTTGGGACAGACGCGCACCGCGTACCCCAGCCTGCCTGTCTGTGAAGGCACAATCTCCCGCTCGAAAGTTGCCGTGTCGTCGACCAGCTGCACCGAGGGCAGCGTCAGAACCTGGGTCTCCTCGAGATTGCCGCTCACGCTGATCCGGCCGATCACGCACTCCACCCGAAGATCGTCCGGCTTCAAGCCAGCCAGCGTCAGGGACGCGCGGACGACCACCGGCTTCCCGCTGGTTACCGAGCCGGAAGGCGCAGGGCCCATGTCGACGAAGTTGACCCGGGGCCAGACCTCGCGAACACGGGCATTCCACTTGGACCGGTCCTTCGCCTCTTGGAACTTGCCCCCCGCCATCTTTCCCCAAGCAGCGTCTGCGGGGTTGTACAACAGCTTCGTGTAGTCGTCCACCATCCGGCGGGCGTCGAAGCGCGGCGTCAGGTTCATCATGCAGATCTTCATGCGACGGACCCAGTCGGTCGAAAGTCCGCCCTCGGCCTGCGCGTAGAACAGCGGCGCGATCTCGTTTTCCAGCAGGTAGTAGATGTTGCTGGCGTGGATGGCGTCCTGTTCGTCGGAATACTCCTCGCGGTCGCCGATGGCCCAACCGCCGGAGATCTCGTCGGCCTCGTCGAACCAGCCGTCGAGAATTGAGAGGTTCAGCACACCGTTCATGGCGGCCTTCATGCCGCTGGTGCCGCAGGCTTCCTCGCCACGCTTGGGGTTGTTGAGCCAGAGGTCGACGCCCTGCACCAATTCGCGGGCGACCTTCATGTCGTAGTCCTCGACGAAGACGATGTGCTTCCACAGGTCGGGGTCGCGCGACAACTGTACGATTTCGCGGATGAACGCCTTCCCCGGCTGGTCCTTGGGGTGCGCCTTGCCCGCGATCACGATCTGCACGGGGCGTTCGCGGTTGCAAAGGATGCGCTTGAGCCGGGCGACGTCCTTGAACAGGAGCGTAGCGCGCTTGTAGGTGGCGAAGCGGCGGGCGAAACCGATGGTGAGCGCGTGGGGGTTGAGAACCTCGGCCGAATACCGCTGTTCTACGGAAGAGGCCTTGCGCCGGGCTGCCGAGGCCGCTTGCCGGTCGCGGACGAACGCGATCAGGCGGCGCTTGCGGCGGCGGTGCATTTCCAGCAACTCCTCGTCCGGGATGTCTTTGACCAGCTTCCACATCTCCAAGTCGTTCCAGCGGGCACGCCAGTCCGGTTCCAAGTATTGGTCGTAGAGGTCGGCCAGATCGCCGTTGACCCAACTGGGCATGTGGACGCCGTTGGTGACGTAGGTGATGGGGGTCTCGTCGGCGGGCAGGGCCGCCCAGAGGTTGTTCCACATCTCGCGCGACACCACACCGTGCAGCCGGCTGACGGCGTTCCGGTAGGCCGAGGTCTTCAGTGCGAGGATGGCCATCGAGAGCGGTTCGCCCCCGTCGTTCGGATTCTTGCGGCCAAGCGCCAAGAACTGGTCGAAATCAATCCTCGCCTCGCGGCAAAACTGGCTGAAGTAGTTGTACAGCATGCCGGGGTCGAACAGGTCGATGCCGGCGGGAACGGGCGTGTGTGTGGTGAAGACGTTGTTGACGCGGGTGGCTTCCAGCGCCTCGTCGAACGACAGACCCTGGCGCTCGATGAAGAGGCGGATGCGCTCGATGGCGAGGAAGGCGGAATGCCCCTCGTTCATGTGGAATACGGTCGGTTTGAGGCCCAGTGCTTCCAGCGCGCGGAGGCCGCCGATGCCGAGGACGATCTCCTGGCGGATCCGCATGTCATTGTCGCCGCCGTAGAGTTGGTTGGTGATTCCGCGGTCCTCGACGCGCTGGTTTTCCGGCGTGTTGGTGTCGAGGAAGACCATCTGGATGCCGCCGACCTGCATTTTCCAAACGCGGATGGCGAGTGGACCGGTCGGCAACTGGACCCGGACGTACTGCTGGTTACCGTCGGCGTCGAGGGCGGGCTGGATGGGCAGGGAGTAGAAGTCGTTTTCGAGGTAGCGCTCCTGCTGCCAGCCGTCGGCGTTCAGATACTGGCGGAAATAGCCGAGTTGGTAGAGCAGGGCGACGCCGACCAACGGCAGGTCGAGGTCGCTCGAAGACTTCATGTGGTCGCCCGAGAGGATTCCGAGGCCGCCGGAGTAGACGGGGACGGATTCGGTCAGGCCGTACTCGGCGGAGAAGTAGGCGACGAGCTTGTCCCCGTGCTGTGCAGGCTTGACCATGTGGGCGTCGAAGCGCTGGCAGGCGACTTGGTATTGCGCGAGGTAGCGGGGGTCGTTGGCGGCCCGGTCGAGGGTCGCTTGGGAAACCCGTCCCAGCATGACGACGGGATTGTTGCCTGTTTCCTTCCAGAGGACAGGGTCGAGGCGGCGGAACAGCGTCCGGATGGCGGGCTCCCAGGCCCACAGGACGTTGTAGGCGAGTTCGGTCATTCGCGAGAGTTGGGGCGGCACGGCCGGACGCACCACGAACTCGCGGATTGGTTGGATGTTGAATGGCATGCGGGGGGGAAACTCCAGTTTAACAATCCGAAGACAGTATCATCGTCGTTTGCGCATCGGAATCCATACCTCGCGGGCGAAATCGCTCGAAGACAGCATCCTGAAGGCCTATGAACTGGGGGCGAACACGTGCCAGATCTTTTCGGCCAGTCCACGGATGTGGCGGGCTTCGGCTCCTGATCCGGTGGACGTGAAGCGCATGGGGGCGGCGCGGGTGAAGCACGACGTGAATCCGCTGGTGATCCATTGCAACTATTTGGCGAACCTGGCGAGCATCGATCCGGACATACGGGCGAAGTCCATCAAGTCGTTCCGGGGCGAGTTGGATCGGGCGGCGGCGATCGGGGCCGACTATCTGGTGCTGCATCCGGGCAATCACAAGGGGCAGCCGTTGCAGCAGGGGATTGCGGCGTTCGTGCTGGGACTGGCCGAGGCGGCGGAGGGCTTCGAGCCGCGCGGGGTGACGGTGTTGCTGGAGAATACGGCGGGGTCGTTGAACCAGATCGGGTCGAAGTTCGAGGAACTGCGGCTGATCCGAGATCTGGCGGAGCGGGAGACGCCGAAATTGCCGCTGGGGTATTGCCTCGACACGTGCCACATGTTGGTGGCAGGATTCAACGTGGCGACTGCGGAGGGTTTGCGGCAGACGGTGGAGGCTGCGGACAAGATTCTGGGGCTGGATCAGGTCAAGGTGATCCATTCGAACGACTCCAAGGGTGCGTTGGGGTCGCACTTGGACCGGCACGAGAATATCGGCAAGGGGTATATCGGCGAGGAGGCGTTTGGGCGGATTCTGACGCATCCGGGGTTGCGGGACAAGGCTTTTATTTTGGAGACCCCGGTGGAGGATGATGCCGTGGCTCGGGCGGATATTGCGGCTTTGGTGCGGTTGGCGGGGTAGGCGGATACGGTAATCTTAGCTGGTGGAATCAACTGTTGAACTGCAGGATCGGGTCGTTCAGGAGGCTTGCCCGTCCGCGTCGGAGCCGTTCAGCCTGAAGACAGTAGTCACTAACGGGGATGGTGTGGTGTGCGAGGGTGCCTGGCCGGAAATACGCTCCCTAATCTATGAGGGGCATGGGGGATGAATTCACAATCCGCCCCGGAGCTGCTTCCGTTCCGCGGCCGACGATTTCACTGCAATTGTGGCCTTTACTGTCTCGGCTCTGATTGGTCCACGTGCCTTCGCGACCTTTAGCCAAGCGGGAATCTTGGCTTTCTTGGGTGCCGATGCGCGCGGGGCGACGCGTCCACCAGAGTTTGCCGCAAGCTGCGCTCCAAATGCCGTTTGGATCCACGCGTCGACCAACTCGCCCGAGCACCGGGCGGGAATGCAATCCGCGGCAATCGGCTGGCCTTCTCCAGTCACAATAGCTCTCGTGAGACCGGCGAGAACGGCTGCGGAGAAGAAGCGATACCTATCCGCATCGTTCTGGAATCGAGTTGCTGCCAGTTCCTCCCATGCCCCATGCACGACCGCGACTTGGCTCTGCCGCAACAGGACAGATAGGATCTCGCTGCCAAGCGGATGGGCGAGGCCCAGTTCGGCAACCAGTGTCTTCATTTCGGGAATGGCGCTCTCTGGCAGCGGGAACGCGTACAGCCGATTGGACAGATACCGACCGACTGCGGGCCGCCGACTCAGTTCGTCCAACCTATCAACAAGCTTCAGCCGAAGGTCTGACTCCTCGACATGATCCATCAGTGCGAGTAGGAATTGGAGCGCAGTGTCTTGTTCCACCGCCAGGGACAACTCATCAACGACTTGGTCGATTGTCACCGATTCGAACTGGCGCACGTCAGGGGAATCCACGAATGAGCCCATCATCAATGGATTCATGGGGGTGTGGACTCCGCCCCCGCCATGTCGGACGAAGTATTGCGAGTTGCCATCGACAATCAGCGCCAACCGCGACTGGCCGGAAACAAAGGCGTTCATGCAACCTCCTCGCACGCCAAACCCTTCTGACTGCACGCGTTCCTGACGAGGGCGTGGAAGAGTTCGGTATCCGGATCACCCGTGCGGCGAATCACAACACCGGACAGACTGTGCCTCGTGATTCGGTCGTACACGTGTACCTCGACGAAGTCGGCGTCATCCGTCGGTTTCTGCTCCAAGAGAATGCCGGAGAACTCTCCGGGCTGCGTGTCCGGGACGAGCTTCGGCTCCAACTTCGAGGCGGCGATCATTCCCCGATCCTCCCATGCGGCTCGGTAGCCCGGGGGGACGTCCGACTGTAGTCCGAGATTGCGGTCCCTGCAGAACAGCAGCGAGTTGCTCTCAAATACCGTGGCCCGGTCCGAGATGGCGAATGGGGCGAGGGATAGCGAAACAGTCCCGTAGTAGGGGGAGCCCTGACGGTCCAGCGACAACGCAGCAAAGAAGATGTTTTCCGCGTAGTGGGGGAAAAGCAGTTGGTCCGCGATGCCGCGAAACCTGTCGTACCAGTTCGGTTTCGGAATGCGGACACCCGCCTCCACCAAACGGTAGAAGTTGGAGAATGCTTGGCCGTCCTCGTTCAGGAGTGGCAGGGCATTGCTCGCGGGCATCGCCAACACGGCGACGGATTTGTCGGCCACCTCGTCGCGAAAACGGGCAAGGTTCTGGCCCGCGCCGCGAGCATCCGCACGCAATTCCGCTTCTTCAAGCCGGTTCCGCAGCGCCGCCACCTCGGCAGGTTCCTGGGCCTTCCTGACGTTGGGGCATCCGTTATCGCGACCGCACGTCGCACACACCCGGAGCGAGTCGTGGATTTCAGCCGGACATTGGGGATTGAGGCACCGCATCGTAGTCCTTGAACCCAGTGTAACTGACCCGGCACGGCCCCAAGTCGACTACAGTACCCGGAACACCATCACCGTCTGGTCGTCGAATCGCACCGTGTTCACCGAGTCCAGATCCGCGAAGATTGCCGACACGACGACTTTCGGAGGGCAGGAATGGCAGCCGGTCAGGACACTGGCCAGGCCTTTCAGCGCATACTCCTTGCCGTCGGGATCCTGGTGGTCAGAAACGCCGTCCGAATAGAAAACGACCAGGTCGCCCGGCAGCGTCTGAAACCGCAGTTCCTCGTATTGGTTGTCCGGCAATAGTCCGAGCGGCACGCCGTCCGGCGTCAACTCGATCACCTCGTTTCCGCGGCACACCACCGGGTGCGTCCCCCCCGCGTTCGCCAGCGTGAAGACCCGCGTTCGCGGATTCCACGACGCCAGCATGAGGCAGACATACCGCCCATCCACTTTGCGGTCCATCAAGGCCGTGTTCAGGGCCGACAGCATGTCCGACGGGCTCCGCCTCCGCCGACCCATCGACCGCATCCGACCGCTCACCATGGCCCCGTAGAGCGCCGCCGCGGCCCCCTTGCCGCTCGAATCGCCAAACGCGACCACCGTTTCGTCGGGTCCGTTGCCGTCCGAATACTCGAAGAAATCGTAGAGGTCGCCGGAAATCTGCCGCGCCGGACGTAGGCCAATTGCGATCTCCAAGCCGTCCACCGGCGGAGCCTCCTGGGGCAGGAGCACTGTCTGCACCTCGAACGCCGCCTGCAAGTCTTCCTGCATCAGGCGTTCGCGCAGGCCGATCTCCTGGTAGAGCCGCGCGTTTTCCACCGCGATGGCCACCGACGGTGCCAGCAGTGCCAGCGTCCGGGCGTGTTCGGCCCGGAAGTACCCGAGACGCTCGCTTTCCAGATCCATCACTCCCACAACCTTGTGGCGAACCACCAGCGGCACCGCGATCTCCGAATGGATGCCCGGGTGCGACGCGATGTATCTCGGATCGGCCATTGTGTCGAGCACCCGCACAATCCTGCCCGAGGTGGCCGCCGCCCCGGTGATCCCCTTGCCCACCGGGATGTTGTCGATGTTGACCCGCTTGTCGTACCGGATGCTGAAACGGTGCCGCAGGGACGTCCCGGTCTCGTCCAGCATCAGGATGCTGAACGCGTCGTACGAGATCAGCCGCCGCACGCTGGTTGCGATCTTCGACAGCAGTTCGTCGATGTCAAGGATGGACGAAAACTCGTGCGAAATGCTGGACAGGGTGCGAATCGTTTCGTACTGGCGCTCGGCCCGGCGGTAGAGTTGGGCGTTGTCGATGGCCGCTCCGACGCGGGCCGCGATCAAACGAAGGATTGTCCGGTCGTGCTCCTGGAACGCCGCGACGCGGGCCGACTGCAGGTCAATGACGCCGACTACCCGGTTGCGCGCGATCATCGGGACGCACAGCTCGCTGCGGACGATGTCGGACGCGGCAAGGTAGCGCTCGTCGGACTGGACATCGTCGACCAAAACCGGCAGCCGCGTTTGGGCTGCGATTCCGACAATCCCCTCACCCAGTGGAATCCGCATGTTGCGGACCACCTCTTCGCGGTGTCCGACGGCATAGCGGATGCGCAGGTCCTGGTGTTTCTTGTTGCACAGCAGGATGGCGAACATCTCCCAGGGGATCACCCGGCGGACGATTTCGGCGACCGAGGCGAGCAGTTCGTCCAAGTCCAGGGTCTCGCCGGTGGTGTTGGCAACCTCCAGCAGGAAGTCGAGCAGTTCACTGCGCTCCTGGAACTTCGCAGGTGGCTTGGCACGCGGGGGCATCTGCGTTCGGGTTCCTAGTATCCGCCAACGGTTGATTCGCCGGCACCGACAATCTTCACGCCGGCACTGGCCCCGATGCGGGAAGCTCCGGCGGCAACCATCGCCTTCACGTCGTCCAGGGTGCGGATGCCGCCCGACGCCTTGACCCCGATGTCAGGCCCGACAACGCGGCGCATTAGTGCGATGTCGGCGACGGATGCCCCGGCCTTGCCGAATCCGGTAGAAGTCTTGACGAAATCGGCACAGGCTTGCACGGCAAGACGGCAGGCGGTTTCCTTCTCGTCGTCGGTGAGCAGGCAGGTTTCGAGGATGACCTTGAGGATCGCGCCGTCCGCGTGGCAGGCGTCGGCGACTGACCGGATGTCGGACTCGACGTATTCCAGTTCGCCACCCTTCAGCATCCCGACATTGAGCACCATGTCGACTTCGGTGGCACCATGTTCCACGGCCCCGCGCGCTTCGGCAACCTTCGCGGCGGTGGCGGCTGCCCCGAGCGGGAAACCGACCACAGTGCAGACCTTCACCCGTGAGCCCTTCAATTGTTCGGCGACGAGGGGCACCCAGCAGGAATTAACGCACACGCTGGCGAATTCGAAACGCAGGGCCTCGTCGCAAACGCGGACTACTTCCGCACGGACGGCCTCCGGCTTTAGAATGGTGTGGTCGATCAGTCGCGCGATGTCTCTATCGAATGCCAAGGGTTCAGTGCTCACGGGAAATTTTACCGTAGCATATTGCTCGGGGGACAATCCGAATAGCGGACGGGTTCGTAGATTCCAATAACATGAGATTTTTCGCTGTCGCCTTCATACTGATGAGCGTTGTTCCGCCGGGCCGGGCGTTGGCGCACCCGATGGGCAATCTGAGTGTCAACCACTATGCGCGGTTGGAGCCGGGTGCCAAGGGCATTGCCGTCACCTACGTGCTGGACTTGGCCGAGATCCCGACCTTCGAATTGCTGCAGACTTGGAACCTGGCCAAGGACGCGCCGAAGGACGTGCTCGAGGCCAAGGCCGCAGAACAGGCTCGGTCGTGGGTATCGGCGTTGAAGTTCACCGAGGGCGGCAAGGTCCTGCGGGCGGTTGTTCAATCCACGGAATTGGCCGTTACCGACGGCGCGGGGAATCTCCCCGTGTTCCGCATCACGACGCATTTGTCGGTGGAGGCCTCGGGAGGCCGGTTCGAGTACGAGGACGGCAACTATCCGACACGCGCGGGCTGGCGCGAGGTCGTCGTGCGTCCGGGGGCGGGCTCGGACGTGTCGAAGGCATCCCACGGCGATGTGGACTTGAGCCTCGGGCTGACGTCGTATCCCCAGGATCCGACCAAGGCCCCGCCGCAAGCCACCAAGGCGTGGTTCGAGTGGAAGCCGGTGGCTCCGACGGTTACCGAGGTGCGGAAACCGGTGGTGGAAGCCTCGGTTGCGGCAGCAGTGCCGGTGGAGACGGCCAGTGCGCCTGAAGTGCGCGGTTCGCGTCCGCCCGAGGCACAGTCGGCGGGTACCGTTCAGCGCGACGACGCGATTTCCAAGCTGCTGCGCACGAAAAATCTCTCGTGGGCCATGTTGGCAACGCTGCTGGGTCTGGCGTTCTGGTTCGGCGCGCTGCATGCCTTGGAACCGGGCCACGGCAAGACCATGGTGGCGGCGTATCTGGTGGGCGAGCGCGGCACAGCCAAACATGCCGTGATTCTGGGCTGCATGGTGACGTTTACCCATACGATCAGCGTGTTCGCGCTGGGTTTGGCCACCATGTTCCTGTCGCAGTACGTGATGCCGGAGAAGATTTCGAAGGTGCTGGGGGTGGTTTCGGGATTGTCGATCTTCTGGATCGGGGCCATGATGCTGTGGCGGCGCTACCGGGCGCTTTCGGGACACGGGCACGACCACGGCCATGATCACCACCACCACCACGACCATTCGCACGACCACCACCATCACCATGATCACGACCATTCCCACAGCCACGACCACACACATGGGGGTCTGACCCATACCCACGACGGCCACACCCACTCGCATGTTCCCGAGGGCGACATTTCCATCGGCAGCCTGATCGCGCTGGGTGCGAGCGGGGGCTTGGTGCCATGCCCGTCGGCCCTGATCCTGCTATTGAGTGCGATTTCGATAGGACGCGTCGCCCTGGGCATGGTGCTGCTGCTGTCGTTCAGCATGGGGCTCGCGATCGTTCTCATGGCGACCGGACTCCTGGTACTTTACGCCAAGAATCTATTTCCGGAAGGCAAGGCGGAGAGCAGTTCGTTCTTCCGGTACATGCCGGTGGTTTCGGCCACCGCCATTGTCATCATCGGTGTGGCGATGACCGGCGTGGCGCTGGGGTGGATCCCGGCCGGGCGGTTCATCGGGTAGGATGTGAGCATGACGGATCCATGGCCGGACCATCCGGAGATCCCTGAAATTGTCGACCTCTCACCGAGCGAGGACGAGCTTGCCGAATTGGAGTCGCGTCCCGAGTACCTGCGTAGAGAGTCGGACTACTACCGGCTTTACGAGAAGGACTCCCTGGAAAACTCCGCCGCGCGCCACTTGCGCCGACAAAAGCTCTTCCGCTGGGCGGCCCAGCTCCTCGCCCACAACCTCGCAATGGTTCCCGAGGTGCAACGGGTAGCAGCCTTTGGGGCGGTGGCCCAGCCGCTGAGACTCGAGAACGCGCCGTTCCACCATTACCGCCGCAGCGGCGTCCAGGTCCTGCACCAGTGCCGCGACGTGGACTTGGCAATTTCCATCCCGGTGGACTGCATGCTGCAGCCCCTCAAGAAGGCGGTCAAGAACACCATCAGCTTGCTGCAGGAGACTGCTTACGGGGGTGTGGCCCCGCAGCATCTGGACCTCCACCTGATGGATGCCGACACCGGCAAGTAACGGGGGCACTTGTGCGGGTTCAAACAGTGTCCGGCAAACGCGAATGCCGTGTGCCCGGTTGTGGCAAGGTGCCCTTCCTGCGCCGGCTCGACTCCTACCGCTTCCGGGACGAGCAGTTTGCCGTTGAGCCGAAGGTCGTCCTATTCGACCGGGCCGCCCGCTACCTTGCACCGCTACCGGAAATCGAATTCGACATCGACGGCACACGCCACATTCTCCGGCCCGACCCCGATGCCGCTTCGGCGCATCCTTTCGGCGCTGTGTGAAACAATACGCGAGGAGGCTCGGCGAGCGAAACAACATGAAATATAGGGCAACGGTCTTGGCTGCGGCATCGATCCTTTTGTGTGCTTCGGCTGCGTCTCCCCAGGCTCCCGCCGCAGGGCGTGGAAGGAGCGGGCGCGGTGGGCCGGTCGTCGTTTCGCCCCAGATCGAAGGCGACGGTCGTGTCACGTTTCGGATCTACGCTCCGCAGGCTGCCACGGTCGCGGTGACCGGCGACATCGGCCAAGGGCTCGTTGCGCCCGAGGGTGGTGCGGAAGCTCCTGCCGCGCCCGCGTCGGCGGTCGCGATGCAGAAAGGCGCGGACGGGATCTGGAGCGGAACCACTGTCCGGCGGGTCAAGCCTGGCGCCTGGCGCTATCTGTTCCAAGTGGACGGCGTGACCACCGTGGACTCGCGGAATGTATCCACAAGCCCCAATCAGACGCAGGTGCAGAGCATCCTCTATGTCCCGGGCGATTTTTCAGAGACGCGGGACGTGCCCCACGGGGCCCTTTCGTCCGTCCGCTACACGGCCGCGAGCCTGGGCAACGCACGGCGGGAAATGTTTGTGTACACGCCACCCGGGTATGAAAAGGGGGCGGCCAGCTATCCGGTCCTGTACCTGATCCACGGCGGGGGCGACACGGCGGTCTCCTGGAGCACGGCGGGTCGAGCTAATGACATCCTCGACAACCTGATTGCGGAGGGGAAGGCGAAGCCGATGATCGTGGTGATGCCTTCGGGCTGGACACCGTCGGGCGGGCAGGTGATGACGTCGGACGCCACCAAGGACCCGTTCACCAAGGAGATGATCGAGGACATCATTCCGTTTGTGCAGGCGAAGTACCGTACGGTGGCGAATCCGGAGAACCGGGCCATTTCGGGCCTCTCGATGGGCGGGATTCAGACTCTGAACATCGGGCTGCACCATTTGGGGACTTTCCGCTATGTGGCGGTGATGAGCTCCGGCTGGGTTTCAGAGGATGACCGGCAGGGCTTCTACCAGCGGGAGGCGGCGCAGATTCCCAAGTACAATGGGCAACTGAAACTGTTCTGGTGGGGTTGGGGCCAGACCGACATCGCGCGGGCGAATGGACTGGCGGTGATTGACAAGTTCAAGAGCGCCGGGGTGAAGATCGAGACGATGGAGACGCCGGGCGGACATGAATGGGCGAACTGGCGGCTTTATTTGCATGAGGTGGCGCCGAAGTTGTTTCGGTGAGGGGGGCGGAGCCGATTCAGTCCTGAAACAACCGGCGGTCCAAGGCGTGTCTGTTACTCTCGAATCTGGCGGAAATGCCTCAGGCGATCACAACACTCGAAGTCGGAACCTTATACTCCAACGCCGAGATCTCGGTGGCCCTAGGCGTCGGGAACGCGTCCGGGATCCGTCCCAGCACTGTTGCTGGTCGCGTTGTCCGCCTAGCTCTGATGACTGCCAGCGAGGCGCTTCATCCACTCGGAGAGAATCCCTACCGTGACAGGCTGGAAGCCGATGTCCTCACCTACACGGCTGCGGGCTTGAGCGGGGAGCAAACGCTGGCGGGGATCAACAAGCGCATCATAGACCAGAAGCGGGATGGCTACCCAATCCACGGCTTTGTCATGGTCGCGAGCCGTCGGAATAAGACCGTGGGGCCCAAGCGATGGAGGTACCTCGGGTTATTGGGCTACCGTCGACACTATCCGGATACTCAAGTGGACGCCACTGGTCAGATTCGGAAGGTCTGGCTATTTGAACTCTCACTCCACCCGGATGCGGTGTCGATTCCGATCGCGTTGGACGGACGCGTCTGGGCTGAAATAGTGAACAGTTTGCCGGAAGTGGTCGACTACGAAGCGGACATTGTGGTGGGGCCGCAGGCCGACAGTCAAGCCGACTTTCAGAGGATTGAGAAACTTCGCAGTAAGCTTCTCTCCATGGAGCCGCGCCGATTCGAGCTCTTCCTGAAGGATCTCTTGGTTCATGCCGGATTCCGCGACGTTTGTGTGACCAAGTACAGCGCGGACGGCGGAGTGGACGTAAACGCGCGGGTAGGGCCAGGTTTTTGGGTGTACGAGAATGCCTTGGTCCAGATCCAAGCCAAGCGCTGGCTACACACGGTTGGACGGAAGGAAGTGGCTGAACTGCGTGGCAGTTTACAACCTTTCGCGCGTGGCGCGGTCGTCACGACTGGGTACTTTTCGAAGGCTGCGATCACGGAGGCTTCGGAGCCCGGAAAGCAGCCGATCACCTTGGTGGATGGTTTCCGACTGTCGCAGATTGTTTCTGATCAGGGTTTTGAATTGTAGATACTACTTCGGGGTAACGGTAGTTATTCGTGGGCGGGCATCGGTTTCGATCCTACCACCGTCCCTATTCCACAGGCGTGAACCGCACCTCGTGCGCCGCAAGGTATTCACCCTCCCGAGGGCCCGAAAACTCAACGTAGGCGATCCGGTTGGCGTGTACCGTCATCGTAAACACGGGTACCGACTCCCCCGGAGCCTTCCGCCCCGGCACGGACTCCAGACTCGCCCGATCCACCACCTTGCCATCCGCGTCGAAAGCCTCCAGCACCGCAGGCGTCCCGGTCGACCCCCACAGCGACACCGTCACCGACGAAACCGGCTTGGGGAACGTGGCCCGCACCGGAATCGGCTCGGTCGCCATAGCCCCGGCGATACCCTTGTGACCCGAACTGAGGTGGGTAACGAACATCACCAAGCCCTTACCCTTGGATTTCCGGGGCTCGTGCGCCAAGGCGAACGTGACGCCGTTCTCCACCCATTGCGGCAAGCGGTTCGCCCTGCCGTCGGGCAGCAGTACGACTGCCTTTTCGAAATCGACCACAACCTGCTCCGCCGCGGCCGCACAACCGACCGCCAGCACTACAACTGCGAATCTGGCCGCCCGGATCATGCTTTCGTCATCTCCAGCCCGGACATCGTCCCGGTAGAGGAGGCGAACTTGTCCGTCTCGATCCCCATGCGCTGCAGCATCGAAACGAACAGATTGGGCAGCGGGTAGTTCTGGCCCCGGTCGAACGCGAGATGGCCCACGTGCCGGAAGCCACCGCCCGCCAGCAGCGTCGGCATGTTGGTGGTGGAGTGGGCATTGGCGTCGCCCAAATTCGAGCCGTACAGGACCATCGCCCGGTCCATCAACGCCTCGCCGCCCTCCCGTGTGCCCTTCAGACCCTTGAACAGGTCCGCGAGTAGCCGCATGTGCCATGAATCGATGATCCGCAATTGCGCCAGCTTCGCCTCCGATTTTCCATGATGCGAAAGATTGTGGTAGCCGTCGCTGATGGTGGCCCCTGTAATCTCCACCACCGGCGTGGCGACGCTGTCGAGCATTAGCGTCACAGCCCTCGTCGAATCGGTTTCGAACGCCAGCCGCACCAGGCTGTACATGGCCGCGACCTTGGCCATGTATTGCGCCGGGTTCGCGGGGTCCTGGGGCTCGGGCACCTTTACCACGGGTTTCGGCTTACTCTCCCACCCCTTCGATGCCTGCAGGCGGTTTTCCAGTTCGCGGACGCTGGTGAAGTACTGGTCGAGGCGCGTACGGTCGTCGGTGCCGACGTGTCGTTCCAAGTCTCGGACTTGGTCGGAAACAGCGTCCAGGATGGACCGGCCGGTGTCGAGTTCGGCAATCTTCGCCTCGACTTCCTTGGGGCTCCCCTGGATGAACATCTGCCGGAAGACGCTTGCTGCGCTCTGTTCCGGCGGGATCGCGACGCCGTTGCCGGTCCACGAAAGCGAGCGGCCGCCCGTATTCACGGCCAGCGTCAACGACGGAAACCGCGTCTGGTTGCCGATGCGTTCGCCGATGTACTGGTCGAGCGAAATCGTGTTGCGGAATGAACTGCTGGCCGGGTGCGGAGCAGCCGTCAGGAAGCTGATGTCGGACGGGTGGCCGCCGTCGACGTTGGGATGCGAGACGCCGGAGAAAACGGTGAAGTCCTTGCGGTGGTCCTGGAGGATCTTGAGGTAGGGCGAGGGCGTGTAGTCCCGGCCCGCGTCGGCGGGGAAGAACTCCCCGGGCAGCACTCCGAGGTTGTTGCAGATCCCGAACATGCGGCGCGGGACGCCTGAAGCCTGGGCGCGGGCCGTGGCGGGGACCATCGCGTTCAGAAGAGGCAGGGCCAAGCCGACCCCGACGCCGCGCAGCAGTGTCCGTCGTGGGATTGTGCCGTTTGCGCGCCGGTTGTTCTCTTTGGTGTTCGACATGGCCGTCCTCACTTGTGTCGTGTTACTTGTTCCGGAAGAGATCGCTCTGCACGATGCCGTGGACCATGCCGCGGACCCCATATTCCGATGCGCGGGTTTTGTCCAGAATCTCGTCGACCTGCTTGCGGTCCGAGAAGCCGACGGGAGCGCCCGTGGCGAACGTGGCAAGCTGGCCCACCAAGTTTCCGGCGATCTTCCGTTCGTCATGGTCCAGCAGCAGCTTCTTGAATTCCCGGATGTTCTGGAACGAGCGCCCGTCGGAAAGGGTGCCCGCAGAATCCACCGGCAGCCCGTAGCGGAAGGCGAAGGGCTGGCCCGAGAGGCCGATGCCCTGCTCGGGCTTGACGCCGTCCGCAAAGGCGCGGTAACGGTCGCGCTGGCCGCCCATCACATCGAAGGATTCGAGCGCGAAGCCCGGCGGATCGATCTTGCGGTGGCACGAGGCGCAGGTGGGATCGGCGCGATGCTTGTCCAATTGCTGCCGGATAGTGACGGCTCCCCGGATGTCGGGCTCGATGGCGGGTACGCCCGGCGGCGGTGCGGTGCGGAAGCCGAGGATGCGTTCCATGATCCAGACGCCCCTAAGGACCGGTGACGTGGTGGTGCCGTTGGCTGTGACCTTGAGGACGCTCGCCTGGGTCAGCAGCCCGCCGCGGACGGAGTCCTTCGGGAGCGAGACCCGGCGCATCGCGGCCCCGGTGACGCCCGGCACGCCGTAGTGGTTCGCCAAACGCTCGTTGAGGAACGTGAAATCGGAATCGATCACAGTGCGCGAGGGCAGGTTCTTGCGGAACAGTTCCTGTACGAAAAGCCGTGTTTCTTCGACGGCGGCGAGCTTGAGCGGGTCGTCCAGCTCGTAGTCGTTGTAGAGGGTGGTGGACGGGGAGGAATCGTCGATCTTGCGGAGGTCGAGCCAGTAGTCGGTGAAAGAATCGACGAACCGGCGCGACTTCGGGTCGTTGATCAGCCTGTCCGTCTGCGCCCGGAGCACGTCGGCATTACCCAGGCGGTGCGCGGCGGCCAGCGAAAGGAGCTCGCTGTCCGGCGGGGAATTCCAGAGGAATAGCGCGAGGCGGGTGGCGAGGGCGTAGTCGTCGAGCTTGCCCGGGGTCTCTTGGACGTACAGGTAGCCGGGGGAGGTCAAGACGGCGGTGTAGGCCGAAATCATGGATCGTGTGAATCCGCGGCCCAGCCCGAACTGCTGGTTGAAGAGTTCGAGGAAGCGCTTGAAATGGGCTTCCTCCACTGGACGCCGGTAGGCACGCGCCAGGAATGCCCGGAGCAGGCGCTCGGCATCTTCGTGGGGGTGGTCGGTTGTGACTTCCACCGCGACATCCTGCATGCGCGGGCCGAAACGAAAGCCGCGTCCGGGGCCGGCAGGACCAGCCGCGCCCGGTGGCGCTACGATCTGGACCGTGACGCCGCCCGCTTCACCGTCCTTCAGGCGGCGCATCGGGAGGTCGCCGAACATCGCGCGGTAACCGGCCCCGTCGGTTGCTTCGCGGAGCGGCCCTTCGACCTCGATCCACTGGAACGCCACGCCGGGCATGCCGTCTGGTCCGGCGAGCGGGTTGACGTACGCCTCCTCGCTGCCGTTGACGCGGGTGCGGAAAAGGCGCATGCAGTCGGTCTGGATGGTTTCATTCGCGCCGAGCAGCACCTCAACCTCATTGACGGTGGGTTCCGGCGTGAAGTCGAATTCGGCAAGCGGCCGCGACTGGCCGGAGCTCTGGGCGTAGACGCCAATCGGCTCGTTGCGGCGACCGCGCCAGATCTCGTCGCTGTTTGGACGGTGGTAGGTGGTCGGGTTGAGGTAGGCGGTTTTTTCGGCACCGAAACCTTCGTAGTTCCAGTGGTCGACGCCGCCGCCGCTGACCCAAATCGAGTAGCCCTTCAGCTTCACGCGGTAGCGGCCCGCCGCCGGGACCCGGAAACCGCTCCAGCTAAAGCCGCCGGCATCGGAGAAAATGCTCGAGACGCGCCCGATGGCCTCGCGCTCCTTGGTTTCAGGGCTCGAAATGGGGCTGCGACCGGCGCGCACATCCGGCTGGGCGTGGGAATCGAGGACGGGGAAGTTCAGGCGGTCGGTCCGGGTGTTGCCTTCGCGCGGCAAGAAGTTCCGGGCCAGCGAGGGTTCCTCGCGCGCGTAGATCCGCTTGGTCGTCGTTGGCGGCTCGACCAACTTGGCTGCCATGGCTTCGCGCATCGCGAAGTCCGCCGAACTCATGTAACGGGAGAGCTGGACGTGCGAGACGTCGAGGGCTCCGCCGATCTTGTTGTAGCGGTACGACTCGCCGTCCTGGGGTAGCTTGCCCTTGATCTGGACCCACGGAACGCCGAGGAGGTCGCGGATTCCGTTCTCGTACTCGTAGGCGTTGAGGCGGCGGAGTCCGGCACGGCCGCGCGTTGTCACGACGGATCGCTCATAGGCGGTGAGCGCGTCCGAGAGGCCTTTCACGAACTGCGAGTTCGATGCGGCGGGAGGCTTGGGGATCCCGGCGGGCGGCATTTCACCGGCGGCGACGCGGTCGTGGATCTTTATCCAGATTGCGAAGTTGTCGGGGTTGGCTGGCTCGTAGGCGAGCTTGGAGAGGTCGAGGCGGGCCGCGCCTTGCGGCGAGCTGTGGCAGGAGACGCAGTTCTTCTGGATGAAGGCGTCGGAGCCTGCGAATGGCGGGGCGGCTGTCAGGCACGGGATAGCCGCTGCCAGCAGGAAGGTCGTCGCGATTCCGCGCGATTGCATGCTGGTAGTATATCCGCTCGCGGCTCGAAATGGGCTAGTGCTGAGCCCCCGGAGTCTTCCGCTTCGACGAATCCGCCGGCGCGATTGGCTGCGCCGGGCTCGCCAGTACCTTGTCAATCGCCGCCAGCGCCAACGGTGCCATGATCCGGTAGCCCTTGGCATTCGGATGCAGCCCGTCGTCGCCCATGTCGGCGGGCAACATTCCAGCGCCGTCGGCCGCGGCGGCGTAATAGTCCACCAGCGCGAATCCCTCGCGCTTGCAGTACTCCTTCAGCCAGGCGTTGACCTGCAGGATGACGGCTGGGGGACGGAACTTGGCCACATCGTAGCGCGGGTCGACGTCCTTGTGGTAGTCGCTGACGGGCAGGATGGTGCAGAAGATCGGGTGGATGCCGTGCGCACGGGCCAAGTCGCCCATGGTCGCGAGGTTGTCCTCGATGGCCCCCGCCTGCATGCCCCGCGCGATGTCGTTGATCCCGATCAGGATGATCACAGCCTTCGGATTCAGGGAAACGACGTCCTGTTGGAAGCGCCCGACCAGTTGCGTTGTCGTCTGGCCGCTGATGCCCCGGTTGACGAATTCGCGCCCGGTGAAGTACTCGTTCAGGTGCCAGCCGTCGGTGATGGAGTCGCCGAAGAAGACGACTCGCGGCAATCGCGGCGACGGCGTCAGGGTCAAATTGGCCGGGGCGTAGCGCCTCAGGTTGTTGGGGTCGGCCTCGCGGTTGGCTAGTTGGCGGGCGGTTGATTCGAGCAGCGCGTCGAAGTGGATTTGCAGCTTGTAGGTGCCTTCGCGGAGCTGCGCGAACTGGTCCGCGGCCACTTGAGGCAGCGGCGACGGCATCGGGAATCCTCCCAACAACGCCCCGTAGGCCTTCACCTGGCCCAGCAGCCGGTAGGTGAGGACGGTGTCGGTAGGCTTGATCCGCAGTTCCGCCAGCGTGGCGTCGGCGCTACGGCGCAGACCGTCGGACGAGCCGGGCAGGCCAGGCACGGCGGTCGCGGTCGATTCCATCAGTTGGCTGAGGCTTGTCGCCAGCGTCAGGGCGTCCTTGGCGTTCAGCAGTGGCGACGCAGGTCGCGGCGCGGTTTGGGCATAGGCGGCCACGACGCACAGCACGGCCACGGAAACGGGGATTGCGGATTGGATTCTTCTCACGAACATTCTTTCCTTACTTGGTTGCGGCGGCTGCTACGGCCGGGTTGGAATCGGAAGCCGGCTTCTGGATTCGGAAGGTGATGGTACCGATGGCGAATTGCATCTTGGCCTGCAGTTGGACCGGAAGGCGCTTCTCGTCGTCGGTCAGCCAGATGTGCAAGTGCCCGGACCGCTTGTACAAGACATTGTTGAACAGGAACAACTCGTAGCGGATGGTCTTGACTGTTCCGAGTTCGGTCTTGAGTTCCTCGCGTTCCTGGGCTTCGACCTTCGCCTGTACGAATTTCTTGCCGTCGCTGACCGGGATTTGGGCCGTCTTGCCAGGCTCCAAACGCAGGCTGCGCAAGAGCAGGAGGCCCCCCATCAGATCGTGAACGCAGGCCGGGATTTCGACCTCCTTGCTTGTGGTCACGTTCTTGGCGAGGTCTTTCTCCTGCCAGGTGGCCTTGCGGGCGGGCGAGTCGAAGACGATGCGCGTTTCCTTGTGGCGGTTGCCCTCGCGGGCCGAAACGAATTCGCTCTGGGCGCAGAAGTTCTGTCCCAGCATGGCGGTGTAGTCGTCTTCGACGCGGAAAAGGCGCGAAACCAGTCCGACGGATTCGAGATGCAGCCTGACCTCGCTGGCAGCGCTGCCGGGCTGCTGGCCGGTCTTCCCCAGCGGGGAAAAGCTCAACCGCGCCGTGCCCGCCGGGATCAAACGCCACTCCACCGCATACTGGAACGTCTCCGGACCCGCGAGCGACTGCGCAAGCAAGGGAACGCCGGCCAAGCCCCCAGCCAAGGCCGACGCCGCGCGGATGGCGAACATTGCGATTCGAAACTTGGCCATTCTCAAGCCGTCAGTTTCTCATACGTACACGGAATGTCGTATGATGCAGGAAATGTCAGATTCCGCACAACGCAGCTTAGGCACACTCGCCCTCCACGCTGGACAGGAGCCGGACCCCACGACGGGTGCCCGCGCCGTGCCCATCTACAGCACCACCAGTTACGTGTTCCACGATACGGACCACGCAGCCAACCTCTTTGCGCTCAAGGAGTTCGGGTTCATCTACTCGCGCATCATGAACCCCACCAACGATGTGCTGGAAAAGCGCATCGCCGCCCTTGAAGGCGGAGCCGCGGCCTTGGCGTTCGCCAGCGGCCAGTCGGCCATCACGGCGGCCATCCTGACCATTGCGCATTCGGGGCAGAACATCGTCTCCTCCACCAGCCTTTATGGCGGCACGTGGACCTTGTTCACCCAGACCTTGCGCCAACTGGGGATTGAAGTCCGCTTCTTCGGCCCCGACAAGCCGGAACAGATCAACGGCTTGGTCGACGACAAGACCCGACTCGTCTTCCTCGAGTCCATCGGCAACCCCAAGAACGACGTGCCGGACTTCCAGGCCATTTCGGACATCGCACACTCGCACGGTCTGCCGGTTTTGATGGACAACACGGTTTTGACCCCGGCGCTGTTCAAGCCCTTCGACCACGGCATCGACATCTCGATCTATTCGGCCACCAAGTTCCTCGGCGGCCATGGTGTCCACGTTGGCGGCCTGGTGGTCGACAGCGGCAAGTTCCAGTGGGCGGAAAACGCGGCCAAATGGCCGGAATTCACCGCGCCGGACCCTTCGTACCACGGCGTTGTCTTCACCGAAGCGCTCAAGCCGATCGGGAACATCGCCTACATCATCCATATGCGGACACACTGGCTGCGCGACACCGGTGCCGCCATGAGCCCGTTCGCCGCCTTCCTGTTCCTGATGGGTATCGAGACATTGCACTTGCGGATGCCACGCCACACGTCGAACGCGCAGGCGTTTGCGGAATGGCTGTCGGGACACCCTGCCGTCGAGTGGGTGAACTATCCCGGTCTGCCGGGCCATCCGCATCATGAAAACGCGAAGAAGTACATCCCCGGCGGTCCCGGCGCGGTCGTGGGATTCGGCGTCAAGGGCGGTTCCGCAGCGGGCGTCAAGCTGATCAACGCAGTCAAGCTCGCCAGTCACTTGGCCAACCTGGGGGATGCAAAGACGCTGGTGATCCATCCGGCCTCGACCACGCACCAACAGTTGACCGAGGATGAGCAGCGCGCAGCCGGCGTCCTGCCCGAGTATGTGCGGGTGTCGGTCGGCATCGAAGACATCGCGGACATCATCGCCGATTTCGACCAAGCCTTGGCTGCGTCCCAAGCTTAAGCCTGGAGCGTGAAGTGGCCGGAGCGACGCGACGCTCCGGCCACTTCACGGGAGAGTACTTTTGCGCGTCCGGTGACCACGTCGGCAAACCGCGCCGATGTCCCGCCCGAACGCGAACTTGGGCCGAACTGCAACATCCGTCAACCTCACAACACTCCTTACGTGGGGATCTGCTAATTTATAAGCTGGAGACCGTTGTCCAGTCCGCAGACCTTCGCCTGACGGAAGACCAAAATTGATGTCCAAAGAAAACAATCCGCTCGCCCTGCAACCATCCGAATCGGGCCCCATGCCGCCGGCAATGATGGAACGGTTCGCGTTTTACCAAAGCGCACCCGCTGAGCCGGAGTCGACTAGCGAGGCCTTGCCTTTGGCCCACTACATTTGGATGTTGAGCCGCCATAAATGGAGGCTCCTGTTGTTTGTCGGCGTTTCCGTTGCTGCGTCCATAGCGGTGGCGTCGCGGTTGACTCCTCTATATGAAGCGACCGCAACTATCGACGTGGATCGTCTTGCGCCTATGGGCGTGGTCGGCCAGGAGTCGATGAGTGCTTCGCGCAACATGGGCATGGCCGACACGGACACGTTTCTCACGACGCAGATCAAGCTCATCACATCCGATTCGGTGCTCCGGCCGGTTGTCCAACGTCTGAAGTTGTCACAAACCATGCAGCCCGGGGTGACCGACCCCACTCGCGACGATGCCCCGGTCTCGTTGGCCGCGTTGGCCGTGGTCCGTCCACCCAAGACCTTCCTGTTGCAAGTCAGCTACCGCTCCCCCAACCGCGCTTTGGCTGCGGAGGTCGCGAACGCAGTTGTGACCAGCTACATCGACCGGACCTTCGAAATCCGTCTCAAGGCCTCGGAGAAGCAGTCCAACTTCATTGCCAACCAACTGGAAGGCCTGAGGGCGAAGATGGAAACATCCTCGGCCAAGCTCCTCCAGTTCGAAAAGGACTTGAAGATCGTCAGTCCGACCGAGAAGACCAACATACTGTCCTCCCGGCTGTTGCAATTGAACACGGAATGGACCAACGCGCAGTCGGACCGCCTTCGCAAGGAGGCTGCGGCAAAGTCCGTTCATAGCGGTTCCGTCGAGGCGCTGGAGGCATCTCAGCAGGGCGAAGAAATTCGCAAGCTGGCCACGCGCGTAGGCGAGGAAGCCGAGAAGTTTGCCACCGTCAAGACGACGTACGGGGCCAACCACCCGGAGTACAAGAAAGCCGCTGTTCGGCAAGCCCAGGTTTCGGAGCAGTTCGAAGCCATGAAGTCGACAATCGTCAATCGCGTCGATGCCGATTACCGGGAAGCAGTTGACCGTGAAAAGAGCCTCCAGGAGGCGGTGGCTTCCACCAAGGCTGAGTTCGACCAACTCAATTCCAAGTCGCTCGAGTACCAGGCACTGCAGCGCGATGCCGCGGCCGACAAAACGCTCTACGACGAACTCAACCGCAAGATCAACGAGGGGCGGATCAACGCCGGATTTCAAGGCAGTTCCATTCGCTTGGCCGACCCGGCCCGTGCCAACAGGGCCCCGGTGTTTCCAAATGTGCGCATGATCGCCCTCATGGCATTCGCCATTTCCTCGCTTCTCGGCATCGCCGTGGTTTTCGTATCCGAGGGCTTGGACCACTCGCTCCGGGATCCGGACGTGATCCAGCGCCAGCTCCAGACTGAGGTTTTGGGCGCACTGCCCCTTGTCAAGGCTTGGCGGGGCCAGTTGCCGAATCAGCCCGGATCCCAGCGACGAGAGTTCTTCGGTAGCCATTCCGGCGTTGCCAATACCTACGAAGAGGCTGTCCGAACGCTTCGCGACTCCATACTGTTGCCGAATGCGGACCGACGCCCCCGCAGTCTTCTTTTGACCTCGGCCACGCCGCGCGAAGGCAAAACCACGACGGCCGTCCATCTCGCCGTGGTACACAGCCAACAGAAGCGCAAGACCCTCGTCATCGACGCCGACTTGCGGCGTCCCGGCCTTTACCACCACTTGGGCGTCCCCAACGACAAGGGACTCTCCGATGTGATCAACGATGGCGCGGCTTGGCGCGATTTGCTGATCACTCCCGATGGCCTGACGCACTTGCAAGTTCTTCCCGCCGGTCCGCCTTCCAGGCGAGCTGCCGACGGCATTGGCACGATTCTGCGCGAAATCCTGGCGGAAGCCACCCAAGAGTACGATCTGGTCATCTGCGACGCACCTCCGTTGCTCGGGTTCGCCGAGTCTCTGCAAATCGCGGCGCTGGTCGATGGCGTCGTCGTCGTCGCGCTGGCAGGCCAGACCGAGAAAGCTGCCGTGGCCAGCGTGCTGCAGAGCCTCAAGCGACTCAAGGCCAACGTGATCGGCTTGGCGCTGAACGAAGTCCGCTCCGACATGAGCGAGCGCTACTACTACTACGGCTACTACGGCAAGTACTACAGCCGCTACTACAAGCCGCTCAGCAGCTAGTCCCTTTGGGTTGAAACCGGACGGCGGAACTTTATTCCGCCGTCTGGTTCAGGATCCGGTAGATCTGCGCCCCAAACTTCTCCACGGCCTTGATCCCGATTCCGGGGATCGCCAGCAGGTCCGCAGCCGTTCGCGGTTGCTCGTCGGCGATTGCTTGGAGTACCCGGTCCGTCATAATGCGGAATGCCGGGACGCCCTGCTTCTGCGCCACCGACTTCCTCCATTCCTTCAGCGCAGCCTCGACCGGACTTGCCACGCGTTCCACCGATTTCGACGGCATCTCTTCGTCACGCGGTGCAGATTTGCGGCTTGAGCGCTTCGGCCCCGTCTTGGACGCAAATGAGAGTTTGCGGCTCTTGCCGGATTTCGGGGCCGGCGCGAGTTCGCGGATCGTCAGGCCCAGCGGCCCATCGGCGTCGAGGTACTCCGCGTCCCGAGTCAGCGACGCTTTACGGTAGGGAATCGACTTGCCATCTTTCTCGAATACGGCGTCGGTCAGCCGGACAAGCCCCGCCCGTGCCATCGCCCCCACAAGTTCCTCGAAGTCGTCGCGCGATGGGCCGCCGGGTCCGCATAGGTCCGCATGCAGCCGCCCCATAGCGCGCGGCGTACCTTCCAATGACTCAATGACCTTCCGGGCGAGCGCCTCCTCGGGTACCGACGCATCGCGGAACAACTGCGCCACGCAATCCTGGGGAGCGCAGAAGTCGCAGATTCCGCAGGGCTTGCGGCTGTCCGCGGTATCGCCGAAGTGCTGGATCAGGCTCGACATCCGGCAGTGGCTGCTCTGCGCGAAGCGGATCATTTGCTCGATCTGCTGCTGCTTGTAGTCGCCTTGCGCCGCGTAGGAATCGCGCCACTCCGCAGTGCCCTTGGTGATGTTGTCGGCGTAGTCGACCACTGCACCGTGGTGCATCCACAGCTTTTCGAGTGCCTTTTCGAAGAGGTCTGCTCCCAGCTTTGTCTCGGCTTCCACCAACTGGCGGGGACGCGGCTCGGCGTTCAGGCGCCCGAAGATCTGTTCGAGGATCTTGGGATCCGGGTAGTCGCGCTCGAAGAAGAAGTCGTGTGTGTGCCGGTCCGCGTAGGAATGCATCAGGATTGCGCGGCTCGGCAGTCCGTCGCGTCCAGCGCGGCCGATCTCTTGGTAGTAGGCCTCAACGCTGCCCGGCAACGCGGTATGCATGACGGTCCTGATGTCGGCCTTGTCGATCCCCATGCCGAACGCGATGGTCGCCACAATGACCTCGATCTTGCCCGTCATGAAGCCGGTCTGGACCCGTTGGCGGCGCTCCGCGTCGAGGCCGGCGTGGTACGAGGCGACAGGATAGTCGTGCTGAAGCAAGGCTGCGACGCTCTCGGCCTGTTTGCGGCTGGGCGTGTAGATGATGGCGGGGCGGCGCTCGGGGTCCTGCAGTAGTTCCCCTGCCAGTCCCGGACGCATCGACGGGCTGGTCTCGACCACTTCGATCGCAATGTTCGACCGTCGGAACCCGTGGATGAAGCTTGCGGGCTGGTCGAGGCCTAGTTGGACCTCGATGTCGCGCTGCACTATGGTCGTCGCCGTTGCGGTCAAGGCGGCGCATGGGGCGGGACGGAGCTGCTGCAACGAGGCGCCGAGCAGCCGATAGTCCGGCCGGAAGTCGTGGCCCCACTGCGAGATGCAGTGCGCCTCGTCGACGGCGACCAGCGTCGGCTTGCGCTTGGCCAGCATCTCTGTGAAGCCCGGCACCCGTAGCCGTTCCGGCGCGATAAACAGGAACTGCAGCGCGCCGTTGAGGTAATCGACGCAGACCTGTCGCGAGGCCGCCCGCGTCCTCCCCGAGTGAATGCATTCGACGGCGAACCCGCGTTGGCGCAGTCGTGTCGACTGGTCTTCCATCAGCGCGATCAGCGGGCTGATGACGAGCGTTGTCCCGCCCCTGGCCAAGCCCGGCAACTGGTAGCAGAGGGACTTTCCGGCCCCGGTCGGCATCACCAGCACAACGTCGCGGCCTTCGACCACGGTCCGGCACACCTCCTCTTGATTGGCGCGGAAGTTTGCAAAACCGAAGGCCCGGTGGAGCAGGGATTCGAGCGGCTCGCCCGCCTCCGCAACCACCCGGGGCGGCGGAGGTGGTTCTGGCTCGGGAATCTGGATCGCGGCAGCCTTGGCCTCTGCTTTCTTTTTCTCCTGCGGAGTCAGTGATTTGACCGTATGGCCCGCGGCAACCGGCGCGCCTACGACCTCCGCCGTCCGGGTCGGCGGTCCCGTGCGCGGCGCAGGCGGGAGTTGACCGACCTTGCCGACCACATCGCGCACATAGTCCTCGATCCCGCCAATGAACGGACCCAGCTCGCCCTGGCCCCGCTCGATCCGCTTCAACCGCGCTTCCCACTGGCCGGTCATGGCCGGACTCTTCACTTCCGGGTGTACAACTTCAATCAAATGGACGCCCTTGTCGGTCGCCAGAAGGTTCTTGCCTTCGCGCACAATGTACTCGCGCTTCAGCAGCGTTTCGATGATCGACGCACGCGTGGCCGGGGTTCCGAGCCCGTTGTCCTTCATGGCGTCGGAGAGTTCCTTCTCGTCGAGGGTCTTCCCGGCGGTTTCCATGGCCGTCAGGAGCGAGGCCTCGTTGAAGCGCTTGGGCGCACGCGTCTTCTTGCGGACGGACTGGGCCTCGAGGACGTCTTGCGGTTGGCCGGTCGCGAGGTTAGAAGGCAGAGACTGGTCGTCGCCGTCGCCACCCGACTCGGCCTCCGCTCCGCCCGCCGCCTTCTTCCCCTTCTTGGCCGCCTTGGCGGGCTGGATGTCGAGCACCTTCCAGCCGACTTGCTGGATCAGCTTGCCTTGCGACTGGTAGCGATCTACCACTGCGCCGTTCGTGATCGCCGTGATGACGGTCGTGATCGACCAGATGTGGTCTGGATGCCAGGCGCTGAGCAGTCGGCGGCACACAAGGTCGTAGATGCGCGCCTCGTCCGGTGGCAGGTTTGCGCGTTCGGGCGACACGTTGGTCGGGATGATGGCGTGGTGGTCGGAAACCTTTGTGTCGTCGACGAAGCGCTTGCCCAGTGCGCGATGGCCGGTTTCGGGGGCCAGATACTCGGCGTAACGCCCCGAAATGGCACGAACCACCTGCGGCAGGGTTTCGGCCACATCCGCCGACAAGTGCCGACTGTCGGTACGGGGGTAGCTGATCAGCTTGTAGCGCTCGTAGAGTTCCTGCGCCACGTCCAGCGTCTTCTGGGCGCTGAACCCGAACAGCCGGTTGGCGTGGCGCTGGAGCTCCGTGAGGTCGTAGAGCGCAGGCGCGGGCATGCGCTGCGTCTCGGCCTTTAAAGATTCAATGGCGGCCTGCCCGGATTTGGCCCGAGCCACCACCTTCTTCGCCTCTTCGCCATCGGGTGGCAGGCGGGCTGATTTCTGGATGTCCTGCGCGTCGGCGAACCACGTCCCCTTGTACGCTTCCGCCTTGGGGAAGCCGGAGGGACGGAAGGTCGCCTCGACCTCCAGGTAATCCTCGGGCACGAACGCCCGGATCGCCAGTTCGCGCTCCACCAGCATCGCCAAGGTCGGGGTCTGGACGCGACCGACGCTCAGTTCGCCCCCGTAGGTTAGGGCATAGGCGCGGGACAGGTTCATGCCCACCAGCCAGTCGGCGCGGCTCCGCCCCTTGGCGGCGTCCGCAAGACGGTCGTATTCCTTGCCGGGCTTGATCGCGTCGAAGCCCTTGCGGATCGCTTCCGGCGTCAGGGACGATATCCAGAGGCGCGAGAACGGCTTCGAGCAACCTGCGGCCTCGTAGATGTAGCGGAAGATGAGTTCGCCCTCGCGCCCTGCGTCGGTCGCACACACGACCCGCGAGACTTTGGGCGATTGCAGTATGCGACGGACGGTCTCGAACTGGTCCTTGGTCTTGTCGTAGACCACCAGCGGCCACTCGGCGGGCAGCATCGGCAGGGTCTCCCGACGCCAGTACTTCCATTCGGACCGGATCTCGTGCGGCTGCGCTAGGGACGCAAGATGCCCGATCGCCCACGTGACGATGTACCCGTTGCCGTGGAGGTACCCGTCGCCCTTCGTGGACGCGCCGAGCACTTTCGCGATGTCGCGGGCTACCGAGGGCTTTTCGGCGAGAACTGCTACGGAGCCCGATTCGGGGGCCGGTTTGCTCAAACAACCAGTTTAGCGAGGGGGACCCGGGGGGCGGAGGGTACCGGGACCCGTCCGGGCAAACTCCATCAAAATAATTGATGCAATCGAAAAGCAACTCGCACTATAATCATGTTGAGCCCCGTTGGCTCTGTTTTTTCTCAAGGACTGAGAATGCGCCCCGTTGCCATTTGCGCTTCCGTATTTTTTTGCGTCGTCACACAGGCCCTTGCCGCATCAAGCGGCGTTGTGCCGACTGCTGCGCTGCCGTCCGCTGTGACGGTGATTTTCGATATAAAGGGCCACTTTGCAGCCTCGGCCCTGAACGAGATGCGTGCCGAAGCCGGACGCATCATCGGCACTTCCGGCATCCGCCTCGAATGGCAGGACCGGAACGCCGCCATGGGCAACGTCTACAGCGACCTCGTCGTGATGACGTTCAAGGGCTCGTGCTCCTTCGATCCCGCCCCGCCCCTCTACGACGAAACCGGCCCGTACGCAACCACCCGCACCGCGAATGGCGAAGTCCAGCCCTTCGGCGAGGTCGATTGCGACCGCGTGGTCAATTCCGTCCGCATGGCGATGTTCGGCGGAGACTACACCAAGGCCGATGTCCTGATCGGACGCGCCCTGGGCCGCGTGGTGGCGCACGAACTGGTGCACATGCTGACGAAGTCCGGCATGCATGCCCACGAGGGGGTACAGAAGGCCGCGCTCTCGGGCCGGCAACTGATCTCCGCGTCGCTGCCGCTCTCGGCAATGGACGTGGATCGCCTCAAGCAAGTCCGGGCCCGGCAATAATCGGCGCACGCTCCGGGCGTGTAATCTAGTAGGAACGGCGGCCTCGTGCGACTGCCTCTGCCATGTGGGCACCATCGACTGAAAGCCCTTTGGAGAATCAGCAGAACATGAAACGCGTATCCCTGACCGCTTGGATCCTGATCGCGCTCGTAGCGGGTGTGGCTTTTGGGGCCATAGCTCCGACCCAAGCCAAAGAGTTGGCCATCCTCGGCACGATCTTCCTGCGGCTGATCAAGTCGATCATCGCCCCGTTGCTGTTCGGCACCCTGGTGGTCGGCATTGCCGGCACCGGCAACGTCAAGACGATGGGCCGGATCGGCGGCAAGGCAATCCTCTATTTCGAAATTGTCACCACGGTGGCCCTTTTCGTGGGTCTGGGAGCCGTGAATCTGGCCAAGCCCGGGGTTGGTGTTCATCTCGCGAAGAGCGGGGGAGCGGGTGTCGCAGCCCAGAGTGCCAGTTTTACCCAGATCTTGGAACACACCTTCCCTACCAGCGTGATCGACGCAATGGCGAAGGGCGAGGTTCTGCAGATCGTGGTGTTCGCGTTCATCTTCGGCGCGGCGTGCGCCACCACCGGTCTCCAAGCGCGGCCGGTCGTAGAGTTTTGCGAGTCTCTGGCCGAGGTCATGTTCCGCTACACCGGCTACGTGATGCTCTTCGCCCCGTTCGGCGTCTTCGGCGCGATGGCGGCGACCATTGGCGACAAAGGCCTCGGCGTGATGGTGAACCTTGGGAAGCTGGTCGGAACCCTCTATGCCGCGCAGGCGTTCTTCGTCGTCGTGGTGCTGGGCTCGGTGGCGACGATCTGCCGCGTGCCGATCGGGCGCTTCATTCAATACGTCCGGGAGCCGTTCCTGCTGGCGTTTTCGACAGCGTCCAGCGAATCGGCGCTGCCCATCGCGCTCAAGAACATGGAGCGCTTCGGCGTTCCCAAGCACATCGTGGCGTTCGTGCTCCCGACAGGATACAGCTTCAATCTGGATGGATCGACGCTTTACCTCTCCTTGGCGGCGATGTTCGTGGCCCAGGCGGCGAACATCGAGGTGCCGTTCAAGACGCAGCTCGCGATGCTCCTGACGCTGATGCTGACCAGCAAGGGCGTGGCGGGCGTGCCGCGTGCCTCGCTGGTGATTTTGGCCGGAACTTTGGCGACGTTCGGGTTGCCGGTTGAAGGCGTAGCGGTGATCCTGGGCGTGGACACTCTGATGGACATGGCCCGGACCTCGGTCAACCTACTGGGCAATTGCTTGGCGACGGCGGTGGTGGCGCGCTGGGAAGGCGTCGATCTTGCCGTCGCGGCCGCCGAGGCAGATGCCGCCGCGGCTGCCGAACCGGCGTAGCGAGTAGCGGCCCAGGACGGTACCGCTATCGGAGCGGCAACATCCCCTCGTTCAGCACCTCGAGATACGCCTTGTATACGAATACCCGGTCGCGTTGGCCGCCCGTGGTCTCCTGCACGATGCTGAGGTCTTCCAAGTGCCGGAGCGACGTCCCTACAGTGGGAATTGAGATCCCCAAGTCCATCGACAATCTCCGGATCGAGCCGATCGGCCTCCTTTGCAGGTGCTGATGTACCCGCAACGCCGAGGACGCGGGACGGCCCAAAGTCTCGATTCGGCTGCGATCGCGGCTGAAAAGCTCAAGCATTGCGCGGGCGGCCCCTGCGGCCTGTTCAGCCGTGTCGCGTACGCCGGTGAGAAAGAAGTCCACCCAAGCTTCCCAGTCCCCCTTGGTGCGGACGCGGTCGAGCAGATCGTAATATGCCGCCCGGTTTTCCTTGAAGTACAGGCTCAGGTACAGGATCGGTTCCCGCAGTCCGCCTTGGGAACAAAGCAGGAACGTGATCAGCAGCCGTCCGACGCGGCCGTTGCCATCTAGGAACGGGTGGATGGTTTCAAACTGGACGTGCGCCAGTGCCGCACGGACCAGTAGCGGCAAGTCGGGGTCTTCCTTGTGAAGGAACAATTCAAGCGCACCCAAGCAGGGCATAAGGTCTTCGGGCGGGGGAGGGACGAACGAGGCGTTGCCCGGACGCGTCCCGCCAATCCAATTCTGGCTAGTCCGGAATTCGCCAGGCTGCTTGTCGGCACCGCGGCCGTGCGACAGCAGAATGCCGTGCATCTCGCGAATCAGCCGCAAAGAGAGCGGGAAGCCGCCGCGGAGGCGTTCCAGTCCGTGTTCCAACGCAGCGACGTAGTTCGATACCTCGCGGACGTCGTCAATTGGCGCGCCGGGAGCCTGTTCGTTCTCGAACAGCAAGAGATCGGACAGGGAAGACTGCGTGCCTTCGATTTGCGAGGACAGCACAGCCTCCTTGCGGACGTACGCGTAGAGGAACAGCGGCAGGCCGGGCAGGGCGGACGAAAGGCCGTCGAGCCTTCCGAGCGCTTGGCTGGCCTGCTCCAGCAGCCGCTGGAGGCCGTCGAACCGAAGGGGTGGATCCGGGGGCAACGGCGGTGGCACGAAAGCCCGCACCGTTTCCCCGTGATACGATTTCGAGACGTAGCGTCCCAGCCGGGGGCTGTCATTGGGAGTCATGCAAGAACTTTAATTAGCGCACACCGTTATTAAAGGATACGCCATGATCCTTGCATAGCGCTAGGCAAGCAGCACCGCGACATTGTACCCGCGCCCGTCCTTGCAATATGATAGATCACAGTGGCTAGCCGCCACCCCGAATCAGCCTATGCGCATCAACCCGGATAAATGCGTTGCCTGCGGCAACTGCACCTACGTCTGCCCGATGGAGGCGATTTACATCGACCCCGTCATCAAACGGGCCACCATCAATCGCGACGAGTGCGTCGAATGCTACGCCTGCTACAACGGCCTCAGCCAAGAGAAGCTGAATCCGACGATGGTCCGCACCGTCCGGAAGTTGTTCGCCATGGCGCGCATCCGCTTCGAGCCCGAGCCCGACGTCTGCCCCACCTCCGCCTTCGAGCCCGACAAGCTCGAATGGCCGCGCGTCGTGCGTCGCGCGTTTTCAGACCCCCGTGTGCCCCACGAATCGACTGGCGTCGAAGGCCGTGGCACCGAGGAGGTCAAGACCAACGACGTCTCCGGTCGCGTCAAGGTCGGCGAAGTCGGCTTCACCATCGAATTTGGACGCCCCGGCGTCGGCGCGCGCTTCAATGAGATCCAGAAGATGTGCTGGGCTCTGGCCAAGGCGGGCGTTTCCTTCGAAAAGAAGAACCCGATCACCTCATTGATGACCGACGTGCCCACAGGCACCCTGCGCGCCGACATCCTCAACGAGAAGGTGATGTCGGCCATTGTCGAAATCAAGGTCACGGTGGACCGCACGGAGGAGATCATCCGTCTGGTGTGGGCCGTCGAGAAGGAATTGAATACCGTGGTAGCGCTGGGCGTCGGTACCCGCTGCGACGCCGAGGGAGAGGACCACGTGGTGGCCCCCATCCTCGAAAAGCTCGGCTACAAGCTGGAGCGGGCAAAAACCAACATCGGGCTGGGACGGGCGAAGGTTGTCGCCCAGATTGCGGCCCAGCAGGAGACTGTACACGCATGACCAACACACTGCACCGATTCGGCTCCGCGGAGAGCTTCCGCGATGACTTCGTGATCTTCGCCATCGCCAGCAAGGGCACCAACGACAGCGATTCGCTGCCGAAGCTGCGCCGGTTCCTCGAGATCGCCGCCGAGTACGGCCCGGTCAACCTCGGCGACGCCCGCCACGGCGGAGCGCTGCGCCCGTCCAAGGACCTGGTCCCGACCGCCCACTGGAACCGCGACATCACTCCCGACTTCAAGGCCGTGATTGCGGGACTCGATACGCCGACCACCTGCGCCGCCGTCTTCGACAACAAGGTCGCCGCGGAGAACTTCGTCAAGCGCATCAAGGAGGAGGACTTGGGGATGAGCATCAACATCTCCACCTCTATTGACGGTGCCGAAGAGTGCTGCCACTACGCGGGCATTCCTCGCCACAGCGTCGGCTACTCGCTGGGCTTCGAGGGCAAGGTTGACAAGCTGCCGAACTCTCAGGTGATGGCGCTTTCCACCATGTGCGGACACGGCATGGTGAGCCATTCGCTGGCCAAGAAGATGGTCGATTTCGTGAAGGAAGGCCGCCGCACACCGGAACAGGCCTGCAGTTACATGGCGCGTTTCTGTTCGTGCGGCGTGTTCAACCCGTCGCGCGCGAAGCGTTTGCTGGAAGAAGCGGTTCAACAGGGGGCGAAGAGTGTTTAAGGGTGTTTTGATTGCATTGGCGCTGGCTTGCGGCTTGCAGGCTGAAGTCAAGGTTCTGAAGGGTTTCACGCTGATCGACGGCACGGGCAAGGCCCCGGTCGCGAACGCGGCGCTGATTCTGGACAACGGCAAGATCACGTGGGTCGGCTTGGCCGCAAATGTGAAGGCCCCGGCGGGCGCGGAGACGGTGGATCTGGCGGGCAAGTTCGTGATGCCCGGCATCATCAACCTCCACGGGCATTTGGGCGCGACGGTGGACGTGAAGCAGTCGGCGGACAACCTCACCGAGGCCAATGTCACCAAGAACCTGAAGACCTACGCGCAGTATGGCGTCACGACCATGATGAGCATGGGCACGGACAAAGATTTCGTCGTCGGTATGCGCGACAAGCAGCGCGCGGCGGGGCGTCCGGGCGAAACCCGCATCTACACGGCGGGCAACGGGTTCGTGGCCAAGGGCGGCTACGGCGGCCTGGTAGGCGTCAACGACGGCACGGCCTCTGCGGCGGACGTTCAGAAGAAGATCGATTCGCTGAAGGCGTTGAAGGTCGATACGGTGAAGCTCTGGCTCGACGACCACAACGGCGAACTCAAGAAGATGCCGTACGACATGGCCAAGGCGATCATCGTCGATGGCCACAAGGCGAAGTTGCCGGTGGCGGCGCACATCTTCTATTTGGCGGATGCCAAGGAACTGGCGGGCTACGGCGTCAACGGCTTTGCGCACATCGTCCGCGACCAGCCTGTGGACCAAGCGCTCATTGACACTATGAAGAAGAACGGCGTGTGGCAGCTGGCCGCGACGCTGAGCCGCGAGGCGACCATGTTCGCCTACGCCACCACGCCGAAGTTTATCGCCGACCCGTTCTTCACCCAGGGCGTTTCGGCCAACGTGGTCACGACGCTGAAGAACTCCGAGTACCAGAAGGCGCAGGCGGCGGATCCGCACTTCGCCCACTATCCGGAATTCCTCGAGACGGCCAAGAAGAACCTGAAGAAGCTGGTCGACGCGGGCGTGAAGTACGGTTTCGGGACCGATTCCGGGCCTCCCGGACGCTTCCCGGGCTACTTGGAGCACTGGGAGATGGAGTTGATGGTCGAAGCCGGCCTGACTCCGTCGCAGGTGATCCAGGCCGCGACCAAGAATTCGGCTGAGTATCTGAAGGCGAAGGATCTGGGGACTCTGGAGAAGGGCAAGTGGGGCGACCTGATCGTTCTGACGAAGAACCCGCTGGACGACATCAAGAACTCGCGGACGATTGAGTCTGTTTATATCGCCGGCAATCGGGTGAAATAGCAACCGGGAACCGACCCGGTGGGGACCGGTGGCATTACACCAGGCCAGTCGTGCGGTTATCACGAAAGCCGGGATTGCGGATCCTGATCGTGGACGACTGCCTTGACCGTGTTACGCGGCCAAGGCTGCGCGCCGGGCATTCCTGGCCTGCCACAAGTGGCGGCGCTCGTGGGCCATCAGAATCTGGAATCCGGTTCCCAAGGCGGGGTGCAGCAGCGGTATGAAGGGATTGACGAAGGTTACTGAATTGACGTCGAGCCCGGTGGCTTGTTCCACGGCACTGCGGATCCGACCATGGCTTTCAGCAAAGGCCGCCTGAACTTCCTCGACCGTCTTCCCCAGACTCGGCGCGATAACCGTCGGGGCCTTGATTTTCATTCCCTTTACAGGTGGCTCGATCGAGCGGATGAACAGTCGGCCGAGGTAGCTTGGCCGAATCGGTCCGGTCCAAGGAGTTTTGGGGCGGGGGACCTGACGAATCGCGGCAACCATGGCCGCCACGTAGCTGTTGTTGGTCAGCGCCACGTGCTCGATGCACTGGGCCACGCTCCAAGTGACGCCGGGTGTTTGCTGCCAGTTCAACCGCGCATCGCCGAGGCCCTCAATGAGGTCACGCACGACGGCCTCGTTGACCGCTAGGTCGCTCAATATTCTAGCTAGATCGGGCATCCTAACTGGGGATGATCTCACCCCGCAGCGCGAAAAGCAATTCGGAAAAGGTAAAGCCCGTCGGACCGGGTACTAGATCCAGTCCCATGCAGGATAATGTTCCCATGATCTCTTGTCGGCGTCTGACGCGCCGATTCGGCTCCTTTACGGCGGTCGACAACATTTCGTTCGACATTCCGGCCGGGTCGATCTGCGCCTTCATGGGCCCGAACGGGGCAGGGAAGTCCACCACCCTGAACATGCTGACCGGACTCCTGGCGCCCACTTCAGGCGACGCGATGGTCGTTGGGCTCAGCGTGGCCGCCGGCAGCGTCGAACTGAAGAAGAAGATCGGCGTGCTGCCTGCCAACTTGGGACTGTTCGACGATCTTACGGTGGAGGAGCACCTGCAGCTTACGGGTCGTGTCTACGGGCTGGACGAGGCGTCAACGCGCGACCGCTCCAACCAGTTGCTCCGAGTTCTCGACCTGGAGCATGGCCGCAAGGTTTTCGCCGGGAACTGCTCCAGCGGCATGCGGAAGAAAACGTCGCTGGCCATGGCGGTTATCCACAATCCGCCGGTGCTGTTCCTTGACGAGCCCTTCGAGGCGATCGACCCGATGACGGCGCGCACCATTGGCGGTCTGCTGGAGCGTTTCGCGGCCAAGGGTGGGACGGTGTTCCTGACTTCCCACATCCTCTCGGCGCTTGAGCGCCTTGCGACGAGGTTCATCATCGTCCACGGCGGCAAGGTGGCCAGGGATTTTGTGCGTGGCGAATTGGACCGGTCGCTGGAGGAACTGTATTTCGAGTTGATCGACGTTCCGTCGGTCGAGGATCTGGCTTGGCTCGGGTCCGCGCAATCCTAGGGGCGCTCGCGCTGATCGAAAAGCGCGAGCGGGTCCGCTTCGGGACGATAGCGTCCAACAATTTCTTCCTGGCGACGGTGGTGTTGCTGCAGGGTGCGGGGATGTTCCTGTTGCTGCTGGGCGCGCTTGTAATCCTGTTTCCGATGAGCGCGGACCCATTGCGGCGGGTACCGGCCGAGCGCTCGGCGCAGTGGCCGCTGACGGATGCCGACCGGCGCTGGCTGCGCGTGTTGAGCCCATGGTTGAATCCGATCTTTCTGTTGCTGGTCGCGCTTGCGGCCTGGTCGCTGCGGCACGTGGAGAGCGCGAGCTTGCTGGCGCTGCTGGCGGCGCTGTTCGCGGTCGGGTTCTTCGCGCCCGTGGTTGGCGGACAACCTGCCTTCCTGCGGTGGATCCCGGCGTTTCCGGGGCGCATCGGGATGTTCATTCAGCGTGCGCTGCGGGAAACGATGGTGACCCTGGATTTCTGGATGGCGCTGCTGGTTGCGGTGTCCGGGGCTGCATACCGGTTCTTCGTACCGGCGCTGCCCGAGGAGGCGCGGATGATGATGACCCTGCTGGTGGTACTGGCGTTGTCGAGCCGGGCTCAATGCCTGTTCGGACTGGATTCGGAATCGGCCATGATCCGGCACCGTCTGATGCCTCTACCGGGGTGGATGGCGATCCTGGCGAAGGACGCGGCGTTTCTTCTGATCGCGGTGGTGTTGACGTTGCCCCTGGCACCGGCGACCGGATTGGCGGCGGGGTTGGTGGCATTGGCTATCGGCCATCGATCTGCTGTCTTGGAGCGTCGACCACAGACGCGCTGGCGTTTTTCGGCCGGAGCGGGGCTGGAGAACGGACTCGTCCAGGTTGTGCTCCTTTGCAGTGCTGGCGCGGCGGCGTTCCGCAGCGGTCCTCTGGTGCTGATTCCCTGCGCGCTTGCCTTCGCGGTTTCCGTGTGGTGGTTCGGGCGGAAGCTGGACGAGTAGGGCTGCATGCCCCAAAATGGAATCCATGGACGGGATACGCATTGACAAGTGGCTCTGGGCCGCCCGATTCTTCAAGACCCGCTCGATCTCACAGAAGGCTTGTGAACTCGGTCGCATCGAGGCCAATGGTACCGAGGCCAAGCCCTCGCGCGACGTAAAGGTCGGCGACATGCTCCGCATCAAGAACGAGGGCGGCGAATTCACGGTCGAGGTTCTGGTGGTCAGCGAGATGCGCGGGTCGGCGGCAGTCGCCCAGACCATGTACCGCGAAACCGAGGCGAGTCGCGCGGCGCGCGCCAAGGTTGCCGAGGAGCGCAAGCTGATGCCGCAATTCGAAGCCTTCCGCGACGGGAAACCTTCCAAGCGCGACCGCCGCGACCTCGGCAAGCTGCGGGGCCGGTACTAGCCTACCCTCGGTATGCCGCAACTCGTCTCCCTGCTAAACTGGAAGTTTGTGTTGACCAGCGGTTCCCGCCTCAATCAAACAGCCCACTGAAAACGGAGAGTGCATGGCAGAAGTCCAAAAGTTTCTATTCACGTCCGAGTCCGTCACCGAAGGCCACCCCGACAAGGTAGCAGACAACATTTCGGATGCGGTTCTCGACGCGGTTCTCGCCCAGGATCCCACCGGGCGCGTCGCCTGCGAGGTTCTGGTCACCACCGGCGTCTGCATCGTAGCCGGTGAAATCACCTTCAACGGCCACATCGACGTCCCGACCATCGCCCGCAAGACCATCGCGGAAATCGGCTACACCGACGCTGCCTTCGGCTTCGACGCAGCCACCTGCGGCGTGCTCAACGTCATCCAGACCCAGTCGCCCGACATCGCGATGGGCGTTGACACGGGCGGAGCCGGCGACCAAGGCCTGATGTTCGGCTACGCCTGCGACGAAACCGAAGAACTGATGCCGCTGCCGATCCAACTGGCCCACCAGTTGACCAAGCAGCTCTCGGAAGTTCGCAACTTCGGCACCCTGACTTGGCTCCGCCCCGACGGCAAGAGCCAGGTTTCCGTCGAATACGTGGACGGCAAGCCGACCCGCATTGACGCCATCGTGATCTCGACCCAGCACGGCGACGACGTTTCGACCGAAGAGCTCCGCGCCCAGGTTCGCAAGCACATCATCGACCCCGTGGTTCCGCAGCACATGGTGGACGAGAACACCAAATACCACATCAACCCGACCGGGCGCTTCGTCATCGGCGGACCGAACGGCGACACCGGCCTCACCGGCCGCAAGATCATCGTGGACAGCTACGGTGGCATGGGCCGTCACGGCGGCGGCGCGTTCTCGGGCAAGGACCCGACGAAGGTTGACCGCTCGGCCTGCTACATGGCCCGCTACATCGCGAAGAACGTGGTGGCGGCTGGTTTGGCGACCAAGGCGGAAGTCCAGTTGGCGTACGCCATCGGCGTTGCGGACCCGGTTTCGGTGAACGTGAACACGTTTGGCACCGGTACCATCTCGGAAAACAAGATCACCGAACTGATCCGCGCCAACTTCCCGCTGACCCCAAAGGGGATCATCGACCACCTGCAGTTGCGCCGTCCGATCTACAAGAAGACCGCCGCGTTCGGCCACTTCGGCCGCAGCGAGGACACCTTCACGTGGGAAAAGACGGACAAGGCGGACGCCCTCAAGGCCGCCGCAGCCAAGTAGTTCTTCAACTTGTTTTGCCGCGGGTCCCGGATTCGTCCTGGACCCGCGTTTCCGTTCTGACGTTCGGAGTCACGGCATGACCGACCACATCGACCTCAAGGAACTCTCCATCCGCGAGAGCGAGCAAGTCGAATGGAAGGAAAACGTCGCCGATACCGACGATGTTGTCCAAGCGCTGTCCGCCTTTGCCAACGATTGGGGCAACCTCGGCGGCGGCTATGTGGTGTGCGGTGCCGCCGAAGCGCGGGACGAGCACGGATTCCCCTACATCAAGACCGTCGGATTGACCGCCGCCCGCCTCAAGGAGGTGGAGGGCGAGGTTTTGACCGGTTGCCGCGAGCGCGTGTCGCCCGCCATTGTTCCGCTGGTGCAGGAACTGCCCGCGGACTCCCCCGATCACCGAATTTTGGTCTTCGTCATGCCAGCCACCCGGCATCCGCACCTTTTTCGTCGTCGCGACGAGGCCGGACCGTACTACGTCCGGATCAGCCGCAACACGATGGAGGCCCGCAACGGCGTCCTGCGCGAGTTGCTGGTACGCAAGGGTGACGCCGAGCCTTGGGACCACGAGCCCTGCAAGACCGCCACCCGCAATGACCTCGACTTGCTGGCGCTGCGCGAGTTCCTCCAGCGGATCGATTTTCCCGACCCCGATACCGGCATCGAGCAGTACCTTTCCGATACCAAGTCCTTCCACGCCCTTGTTCCGCCGCTATACGCCCGCGAGCCCCTGACAGGGACTCTCCGACCGCGCAATTTCGCGATGCTGCTGTTCGGCCGGAACCTGCAACAGCACATTCCGGGGGCCCATAGCTATTTTTCGATCTATCCGGGAGTGGACCGGGGCGAACGACACGGCGAGCGGAACGAGCTGACGGGTACCCTCCTCGACCAGTATCGGCGGTTGACCAATCTGCTCGATGAGCAGTGCCGCGTTGCGTATGACAGGGCGAGCGGTATCCAGAACGCGGAAAAGTACCCCCGACGCGCGCTCCAAGAAGCGATGGTGAACGCGCTGGCACATCGGGATTACAGTCTGCACTATCCGACCCGCATCACGGCGTTTTCGGACCGTATCGAGATTCTTTCTCCAGGCGCCCTGTTGGGCGGCGTTTCCTTGGAGCAGCTGCGGCAGGGACAGGCACCTCCAAAGTGGAGGAACCAGAGCTTGGTATGGTTTCTGAGCCGTCTGGATATGGCCCAAGCTGAGGGCCAGGGCATCACCACCATCCTCCGTACCATGTATGAACGCGGGTGCCCGCCTCCCCGTTTCGAGGCCAACGAATGGCAACTGGTCTGCACCCTCCCGGCGCACCCGAGGCACGCTTTGGCGACCGACCGCAGGCGTGTAACCGATGCGATCCTGACGGGGGATCTCGACCGTGCCCGCATGGCCTTGAACGCCGCAGTGGGCCACTTGGAATCGGCCCCGGTCGATTGGGACGACGAGGTTGCGAGTATCGGAAACCTGTTCATCGAGTTGGGCGACCATCGTGCGGCGGTCGACTTCATGGATGCCCGTTTCCGTGGAAGACCGGAACTGAACGAAAACGCTGCGGTTCTGTTGGTGCGGGGCAACGCTCTTCTGGGATTGGCGAGAGGACGGTCGGTTGTAGTGGGTGGGATCGAGGCATCGCGGGAGTCGACCGCACTTGCCCTCCGGGACTTGCGGGCGGCAAGAAACCTCGCTGCGGACGCTCCTACATTGACGGCGGTCTTGAAGGCGTTGGCTGTTGCCGAAGAGTGGAGGCCGGGCGTTCGGCCCTGATTTATGTGTGCCTGTGGATGTCTTTTCCTTCTCGGGGTCGCTGCGGCCCTTTTCTATTGCTACATGAACGGCTATTGGATCGCCATGGGACTGATCGTGGTCGCGACCCTGGCCATCTCGTGGTTTGGCCGCGACATGGCGAATTGGCGGCCCGCGCCGAAGAAGTAGCGATGTAGACTGGCGGCAGGGGATTGCGCCGTGACCAACCTGTCCATACTCACCGAAACCAACAGTCGGATCGAGCTTTCTTTGATCAAAGGGATCTTGGAAGAGGCCGAAATCCCGTACTTCGCCCTAGGCCAGATCGCCACCTTGGTCACGGATATCGATCCGTTCCTGCACAAGCACATCGCGATCCAAGTGCCCTCGGACAGGCTGGAGGAGGCGCGGGAGTTGATTGCGCAGTTCGGGGCGGAGTCGGGCGGCTAGGACGGTGGCGGCTGGATGCGTTCGCGGACCAACCGGATGCCTCCGACCCATGCGTTGTGTTTGCGCATTAGCTGGATGAGGCGTTGTTGGACGTTGGGCGGGGCCGATTCGAAGCCTTGGAGGCCGGGGATACAAGTTCGGACACAGCTTGGAGTTCGTCCGCGAGCGGCGCGAGGATCTCCACCGTGGAGTCCAGATGAAGCGCCTTCGCGAGGTCGAGGCGAGGTCGAGGTCGAGTTGGGCGTCGGCATCGTGGCAATGGTGACCAGCTTCGCGATGTTGATCTCCGCTGGCCCGTACGGCGGTTGGCCGCAATATTTCCCGTGGTCGTTGCCGATGCTGGTGCTGTCGAAGCAGGCGGCGGAGGTGCCGACGGCGGTGTGGGTGTGCGGAATCGGGGGCATCCTGGTGGGCGTCGCGGGATGCGCCGACTTCTGCCGACGCGAGGTGAGCTGAAACAGGACCTTCCGTGGATTGCAGGTTGCTTATGATATCTTCCTCTAGGAAGGCAATTACAATGCCAGACTCAACACAGAATCCAACGCCAAAAGAACGTCTCCTGCCCATCATCTACGTGCGTGGCTACGCCATGAGCCGCACGGAGCAGAACGAAACCGCCGCAGATCCGTTTTGCGGCTTCAACCTTGGTTCCACTGTCTACCGGGCCACACCCGAGAAGACCCAACGGGCTGACAAGTTTGTCTTCGAATCGCCGGTCCTGCGCTTAATGAAGGAATACGGCTACGACGCCGTCTACCGGCATGGTTTCGACATCATGGACGATTCTTGGGACGGGGGGCAGCTCGAATCTAACTCCATCATCATCTACCGCTACTACGACGAGGCATCTTCTATCCTCGGCGACGGGACGACTCCAGATATTGAACACTTCGCGAGGGGTCTCGCCGACCTTATCGAGCGTGTGCGAGACCTCACAACCAAGTCCGCCCAGGATCCAGACAAGGCCAAACAGGACTTCCGTTGCTATCTCGTGGCCCATTCGATGGGCGGGCTCATCTGTCGTGCCTTCCTGCAGAACTCCACCCTCCGTGCGGACGACCTGATCAAGACGGTCGACAAGTTCTTCACCTACGCCACACCCCACAACGGCATCGATATGGCCGGGGTGAATGTGCCGGAGTGGCTGACTGCTAACGACATCTACAACTTCAACAGGCAACACATGGCTGACTATCTGGCCATCGACAAGGCTTTGTTCGAAGAAACCGGGCGCGTGGACTGGATCCCGGAAAGCATTCTCCCGTCCCGCAAGGTCTTCTGCCTTGTCGGCACCAACCGCTCCGATTACGAGGTCGCCATGGGGCTGTCCCGGACGTTTTCGGGTCACGGTAGCGACGGGTTGGTCCGCATCGCGAATGCCTCGGTGTGGGGCGTCGAGGCGGACGGGAAGACGCAAAACCCCGCCGCGACAGCGTTCGTATTTCGGTCACACTCCGGGGCGTTCGGCATTGTCAACAGCGAGGAGTCCTATCAGAACCTCACGCGCTTCCTTTTCGGGGACCTCAGGGTCGATATTTACTTGGACGTAGATGCCGTCACCCTGCCCGAACCCCTCCAGGGCAAGGATGCGCAGGTCGAGGCCGTCTACCAAATCGGACTGCTGGTTTCCCCGCGCGGCAGGCGCTGGTATCTCTCCCGACGGGTTTCCGAAGAGGATTCGGTGGCCTGTCGCACTCATGCCGAACTCAGTGCCGGCCCAACCAGCGTATACCTGTCGACAATGTTCCTCTCGGAACGGTTTCGCCCTGCGCAACCCGACCCTCGACGCCCGGAGGAACTCAAGTTTGGGGTTACACTCGATTTGCGCGTCCCCGACTACGAGTTGGACCACAAGTTCTGGTTCAACGACCATTTCGAGGGCGCGTCCCTCTTCACTGACACCTTTGCTGTTTCGGCCGTCGAGCCGGACAAGACTGGCGGAGACTGGTCGGTCGAGGTGACACGCAACAACGGGAAGACTACTGACACCCAACCGTTGGATCTTGATGGCTTGAACGGCGGCCAGAGCTGCGAACTCAAGATTCCATTCAAGAGCCCGAGACCGGCACCCGCCATCAGCGGCAAACTCCGCTTCGTGCTGAGCCAGTGGAACGAATGGCTGGGCCCGGCAGCCGATACCCAGCCGTAGCCAAGCCCTAGGGGCGGGTGGCCACCCGTGTTTCTGTTGGCCGCCCGCCGCCGCCTAGCCCGCGCTCCCGGTCAGCAAAACCTTCAACATCCCCGACGTCGCCGCCAGCCCGAACCCCCGCACCGCGTCCGAAAGCCCCACCTCGTCCGCCACCATCGACTCCACATCAACCGCGCCCGCCGCCAACAACTCCAGAGCCGGTTCCAGCCGCCCGCACCGAGACCCCACCAGCGTGACCTCATTCACAATCACCGGGGCCGTGTCGATGGGAACCTCGCCGTGCACGGTCGATTTCAGAATGATCGTCCCGCGCGGCACCGTCATTCCGACTGCCGCACGCAGACCCGCCGCCGAGCCAGTCGCATCCACAACCCACTCGTATTCCGCGACCGGCAGATGGTCGCCCACGATCTCCGTGACCACCCCACGTCGTTCCGAGATCCGCAGTTTCGACCGGTGCCGCCCGAACTGGTGCACTTTCAGCCCGTTCGCCTGCAGAACCTGCGCGACCAGCAGCCCCAGCTTGCCGTCGCCCAGCACCGCCACCGCCGACCCCATCGGGATCGCAACCTGGTCCAAAATCTCGCAAGCGGCGGCGAGCGGCTCGGCGAATACGGCGGCGCGCGTCGGAACCCCGTCCGGCACGATCCGCAGATTCCGTTCCGGCAACGTGAGGAATTCGCGGAATGCTCCGGGATGCCTCACGATCCCCAGCACCGTCCGCGTGGGGCAATGCCGACCAAGCCCGCGCGCGCACCACGAACAATCCCCGCAGTAGAGATTGATCTCACCCACCACGCGTTTTCGAATCAGCTCGCGCGAGTCGGCGTCAACTACCTCTCCGACGAACTCATGCCCCGGCGTGCCCGCAAAGCCGTAATAGCCGCGCTGCAACTCCAAATCCGTGTTGCAGATCCCCGCAACCAGCAGCCGAATGAGCGCGAAACCCTCCGGCCGCTCCGGCATTCCCACCTCGCGGACCTCGATCCGCCCCGATTCCAAATGTACGGCAATCACCAGACGATTACAACACGTCGGTCTTGTCCCAAACGCTCAGCACCGGGCACGGCGATTCCCGCATGATCCCGTACGCGTGAGTCCGCATACCGCCCGCAAACTCTCCGATCACGCCCCGGCCGATGACCACAAGGTCCGCCTTCTTCTGCAACGCTGTTTCCCGCACCGTTCCGGCAACCGGGCCTGCCTCGACCACGTACGGGAAGTCGGTCCCCGCCTTTAGTTGCAGCTTGCCGATCTGTTCCACGGCCACATCCCGGAGGAAGGTCTCCAGAGGCACGTCGTAGTACATGTCGGGCCGCGCCGTGGTCCCGGGTACCGCGTGTACGAGGACGACACCGGCATCCCATTCCGCAGCTAGCGTCGCCGTGTACCGGATCAGTTCCAAGTCGGATGCCTCGTTGTCGAGTTCGACGCCGCAGACGATTTGGTGAATTCCCACCCGCTCGGGCGGCACCGGAGTTTCGGTGTGGACGTCGGTCCAGACGGCGCAATGCGCGTCGTTCAGCACCTTTGCGGTTGCCGAACCCAGCAAGGTCCGGCGGAACAAGCCGCGACCGTGGGTGGGCATCATAATAAGGTCCGCGTCCCAGTCCTTTGCCAGACCCGCGATGCAGGTGCCGGGGTCGCCGGAATCAACCTCGAAGCCGACCTTACCCGTGTCCGTTCCGCCTGCCGGGAAGGTTTCCCCGGCGAAGATGGCCAACTGGTGTTCAGACTCCTCTTTCATTCGAGTGACGTCGAACTCCATGGCGTAGCCCCCGTCGGCGGCTGCGGCCCATGGCGGAGGTGTCTCCACGACATTCAATAAGGTGACGGCGGCCTTGGATCGTGCCGCCATCGCACGGACATACGGGGCGGCGTTGTAGCAGCGCCCCGAGAAATCGACTGGAAACAAAATGTGCCTGAAACTCATGACAGGCCTCCGCCAAGGATGGAGCACGACGAGGGCCAATCGATTCCCAGACCCGGAAGCCCTCCAAGAGACCGTAACTGCGCCAAATCGCGCACCCCCTGCGCCAATGTGCGCCACCGAGGGGGTACTGGAGCGTTCAGGACCCTCGGTGTCGCGCTAGAAACACGACACTTGCGCTTTGGCCACCCGAGTGCTACAGCTTCGGCGGGTAACTCCTATGACACTACCGACAACCAAGGGATACGCAGTCAAAGCCATGAGGCTGATGATCCTACTAGTGGCAGCCTTCGCGCTCACCGGCGCCAAGAAAGCCACCTACGGCCCGCACGACAAGGCCGCCTACCTGAGTTCCGTCACCATCGACTTCCTCCGTCCGGGTCTCACCATCCAAATCGCCTCGGGGACCATCGCCAACGACGGCACTATTACCGTCGTCTACAACTTGGCCGATCCGCAAGGGCTCCCACTCGATATCAACGGCGTCTATACGCCGGGCCCCATCACCGTCGGCTATGTCATCGGGACCATTCCGAACAACCAGGACCAATACACTTCCTACGTCACGAGCCAAGCCACTGGTGCTGCGGGAACCTTTACGCGCGCCGCCGCCGATTCCGGCGGCACCCTGACCCAGTTGGATTCGGGCAAATACCAATATGTTTTCAAGACGAAGGCCCCGACAGGCTTCGACACCACGGCCACCCACACCATCGGCCTGTACGCGGCGCGCAATATGTCCGCCTTTGGCATCCCAAATAACAACGCGACGACGGTTTACACGTTTGTCCCGAACGGGGCCAAGGTGACGCATGTCCGCGACGTGGTCCGCACCCAGAGCTGCAACCGCTGCCACGATCAAGTTTCGGCCCACGGCGGGCGCCGCCGCGCGGTGGAACTCTGCGTCATCTGCCACCAGCCGCAGTCCACGGAAGCGTCGAACGGAAATTCCGTCGACTTCAAGGTGTACATCCACAAGATCCACATGGGATCGCAGCTTCCCAGCGTCATCGCGGGCGGCAAATACGCCATCGGCAACAGCGATTGGTCTACGGTGGTCTTCCCCGCCGACCCCCGTCGCTGCGAAACTTGCCACGACCAGAAGTCCGGTGCCGTGCAGGCCACCAACTACTTGACCAAGCCCAGCGCCGCGGCATGCGGTTCCTGCCACGACAACGTCGATTTCGTCAGCGGCAAGAACCATGCCGGTGGCCCGCAGGTCGGCGACACGCTCTGCGCAACCTGCCACATCCCGCAGGGCCAGTTGGACTTCGACGCCTCCATTAAAGGTGCGCACGTTGTTCCCGCGGATTCCACATCGCTCGGCGGTGTTGTGATCGCGCTCAAGAAGGTCGACAACGGTACGGCCGGACAGAAGCCGACCCTGACCTTCACCCTGTTGGACAGCGCATCCAAGCCGATTCTGCCGGGTACCCTCGGAACGCTTTCATTCACCATGGCCGGTCCAACCACGGACTACGGCTACACGGGCTTCGGCTCCGACGTTACCACTCCAGGCTACGTAACCGAAAGCGCCCTGACTGCAGCCAAGTGCGGGGCGGACGGCACTTGTACCTACGCCTTCACCCACGCGGTGCCGGCCGGTTCCAAGGGCACCTTCGCCATCGGCGTTGAGGCCCGCAGGACGGAAACCCTGCTCCCGAACACCACCAGTTCCACGGCGGTCACGTACGGCGCTGTGAACAAGGTCATCTACTTCTCGGTTGACGGCTCCACGGTCGCCCCCCGGCGTACAGTGGTCGCGGTCGCGAACTGCCAACAGTGCCACGTCCGCTTCACCACCATCCACGGCGGCCTACGCAACCAGCCGGAATACTGCATCATGTGCCACAATCCGTCCAACACCGATGCCGCACGGCGTCCCGGAGCTGTAGTGGCGGCCGACAAGGCGCTGCCCCCGCAGGGCATCAACTTCAACATGCTCGTGCACCGAATCCACACCGGCGAGAACCTGCTGGCGCTGGGTCGGGACTACACGGTCGTCGGATTTGGTGGGACCCACAACGACTTCACCGATGTCCGCTACCCCGCGATGTCCTCCACGGGTGCCGCTGGCGATACGCGCAACTGCTCCATGTGCCACACGGGCGGCAGCGAAGCGAAGCTCCCGCTCGGCAAGAACCCGGTTATCGACCCGCAAGGGCCCATCAACCCGGACCAGCCGATCACCGCTGCCTGCACTGGATGCCATGCCGACATTCCGGTAGCCGTCCATGCCCTCTCGCAAACCGACCCCAAGTTGGGTGAAAGCTGCACCGTCTGCCACAAGACTGGGGCGCAGTTCTCAATAGGGTCTGTCCATGCGCAGTACTAGGGTGGTCCTTCTCCTTGCGGCCCTCGGCGCTTATGCGTCGGGGGCCGCTCCCAGCTCTAAGGAAAGCTCAAAGCAGCTGGGCGCGGCGGCACACAAGGCGGGAACGCCCTTCGGAGACGACTTTGCCGGCTCCAGCACCTGCCAGATGTGCCATGAGGACATCTACAAGAACTTCCGGAAGTCGGCCCACACGTTCGTGGAGACCGACAAGCGGGGCGGATGGGACGAGCACGGTTGCGAATCCTGCCACGGTCCCGGGGCCAAGCACGCGGGTTCGGCGACCGCGGAGGATATCCGGAATCCGCTCAAGTTGACTGCCGTCGAAACGGACAAGACTTGCTTGAGCTGCCACTTGAACACGGCGAAGCACTCCGAGCGGATCTCCAGCAGCCACATGAAGGATGCGGTCGCCTGCACTTCCTGCCACACGATCCACGGCAACGGCCCGGCGGGCTTGGTGGCGCGGGGCGCGGCGCAAGTGAACTCGCTCTGTTCCAGTTGCCACAAGGACGTCGCGGTGCAGTTTGCCAAGCCGTTCCGGCACAAGGTTCCCGAGGCTGAAATGACCTGCGTCGACTGCCACAATCCGCACGGTTCCAACCGCAAGGCGATGGTGCAGTCCTTCGCTGCCAATGACGTCGGTTGCGTCAAGTGCCATGGCGACAAGCGCGGACCGTTCACGTTCGAGCACGCCCCCGTTCGATTCGAAGGCTGTGCGACCTGCCACGAGCCGCACGGGTCGAGCAATCCGCGCATGCTGGTCCGGCAGGAAGTGAAGTCGGTCTGCCTCGAATGCCACTCGAACATGCCAGCCGTAAAGACGCCCGCAGTCGGATCGCCCATGGGCGTTGTGCCCCCGGCCTTCCATGATTTGCGGTCCCCGCGGTACCAAAATTGCACGGTCTGCCACCAGAAAATCCATGGCAGCTATGCGGATCGGAACCTGCTGAAATGAGGGCGACCATTCTATTGCTGATGGCGATGCCGCTTCTTGGGCAGGACGCGGCCAAGCCCGCGGATGCTCCCAAGCAAGAGGCCACGAAGGAAGAAGCGAAAAAAGAAGAGCCAAAGAAGGAAGAGGCTGCGCCCGCCGCTGCCGCCCCGGCACCCGACGCTTCCCCCCTGCCGTCCAACGAGTCCTGGATCACAGGCTACGTCGAAGCTGGCTACCGGTGGCGCTCCGGCATCGGCGGCAGCGCCGACACTTGGCGCAGTTTGGTCAATCTCGGTTCCGGTCCAAAGTTCACGGGCACGGATTTCACCATCCTCGACCCCAAGCACCGCCTCTTCGAACGGTTGCGCGTCCGAGCCTACGACTGGGGCGATCCGTGGTCCAGCCTGCACATCTTCGCCGAAAAGCGCGGCCTGTACAAGTTCCTCGCGGACTTCCGGCAGATGGCCTATTTCAACAACCTGCCCTCGTACGCGGACCCGACGTTCCTGATCGACCAGCAGTCCTTCGACACCAAGCGCCGGATGGGCTCCTACGACTTTGAAATGTTCAACGGGCACCTCATTTCGCCCTACCTAAACTACGAGCGCGATTCGAGCTCCGGCCGGTCCGTCACCACGTTCCAGACTGGCGGCAACGAATATGCGGTGCCGTCGCTCATGCGCGACACGACCGACTTGTTCCGTGGCGGCTTCCATGTCTCCGGCAATCGCTACCACTTGACGCTGGAGGAAGGCGGCACCATCTTCCGCAACGACCAGGACACCTACACCACCAAGACCAATCCCGGCGACAACCCGGTGCCCTTCATCGGCCAAACCCTGAATCTGGGCACTTTGTCGCAAGCCTACGGCGTCCGCGGGACTGGTACCCACAGCAAGGTGATCGGCACTGCGTCGCCGTTTTCCTGGCTGGACCTGCACGCGAACTTCCTGTTCAGCCAGCCGAGCAACAGCCTGAACTACCAGCAGTACGACACCGGCAACTTGGTGGTTCTAAGCACCCTACTCTTCTACACCAATGAGCAGTACCTGGTTTCGGCAACCTCCAAGCTGCCACACACCACTGCGGATGCGGGGTTCGAGATCCGCCCGTTCTCCGGCATCCGCATCCAGCAGTCGTGGATGACCGACCGGTTGCACAATTCGGCCTCGGCCAACCAAGTGGACAAGTTCCTCTCGGCCGGGCTTACCACCACCACGCTGCCGCAGGCGTACCTTGCCTACAACTACAACCAGTCCGAGACCAGCATTTTCGGCGAAGTGTCGAAATCGCTCACGTTGCGCGGCGGCTACCGTTACGTTTGGGGCGATGTCCGCGACGCCGTCCTGCCGCCCGAGGCACTCACCACCAACCCTTCCTCCACGATGCACCGGCATGTCGGGCTGGGCGCGATCATCTACCGGCCATCGCCGAAACTGTCCCTCACAGGCGAGTTGGAAGCCGGTCAGAGCACGGGCGAGTACTTCCGCACCAGCCTGTACAACTACACTAAGGTGCGGATGATGGGCCGATACCGGTTGACCAACACCCTGCGGATTTCGGGGGACTTCAACTACCTCGACAACCGCAATCCGAACAACGGCACATCCTATCTGTTCCGCAACCAGCGCGAGTCGTTGGCGCTCGATTGGACACCCAAAGGCGACAACTGGACCTTCGAGGCCAACTACACCCGCTGCGACGCGCACTCGCAGATCAGCTACCTGGTTCCCCAACTGCTCTCGCCAGCGCTTTCGGTCTACCGCGACGATTGCCATGCGCTCTCCGGGTTCCTGAACGGGACCTACCGCAAGATCAAGATCAACGCGGGCGGGGCGGCGTCGTGGACGTCGGGCAGCCGCCCCGGTAGCTACTACCAGCCGCTGGCGAAGGTGGTGGCGCCGGTCAACAAGTCACTTTCGGTGTTCGCCGAATGGCGGTATTACGGCTTCGCCGAAACGTTCTACGCCTACGAATCGTTCCGCACGCACCTTCTGACCGCCGGATTGAGGTACACACGATGAAACTGCTGTTGACCGGCATTCTTTCCGCTGCGCTATTTCCAGTAGCCACCCTGTCCGCGGCCGCCCTCCCCATGGACTCCGTCCGCGGCGACAAGCTCTTCGAATCCCAGGGCTGTATCCAGTGCCACAAGTTGAGGGGCGTCGGCGGCAGTTTGGCTCCTGACCTCGGCCGGGTCCTCGACCGTGCCATGACTCCGGCGGACTTGGCCGGTGCCATGTGGAACCATGCCCCGGCCATGTGGGCCGCCATCAAGGAGAAGCGCACCGCGGTCGGCACACTGACCGACCAGGACGCCTCCGACCTGTTCGCCTCTTTCTCCTCCGCCCGCTACTTTGAAAGCCCTGGCGATGCCGGTCGAGGCAAACACCTCTTCACCACCAAGACCTGCGCCACCTGCCACGGCCTGACCACATCTCCGAATGCCGCCGCGAAGCCGGTCAACCAGTGGCAGACCTTGGGCGACCCCGTTGCTCTGGTGGGTGCCATGTGGAACCACACCTCGACCATGTGGGCCGAGCTTTCCAAGAAGAAGCTGAAGTGGCCAGACCTTTCGGCTCAGGAACTCTCGGATCTGCTGGTCTATCTGCGCACCGCTTCGAAGGCGACGACTCCCACGCAGGCGTTCCGCATCACCGTCGGACCCGAAGGTGCCGCGCTCTTCGCCTCCAAAGGCTGCGCGTCGTGTCACGAATCGCGCCCGCTCGGGCATTCCAAGAGTCTGACTGACGTGGCCGCCTCCATGTGGAACCACGCTCCGCTGCTGCACCTGGAGCCTCCCAAACTGGAAGGCCAGGAAATCAACGAGGTATTGGGACAGCGCTGGGCCAGTCAGTTCTACGCGGGCAGCGGCGACGCGAACAAGGGCCGCAAGATCTTCGCCTCCAAGCGTTGTGTCGAATGCCATGGATCGGCCGGTCCGGGCCCCGACCTCCACGCCCGCGCGGGTGACTGGAGCGGCATCACCATGGTTTCGGCCCTCTGGCGGCATGGTCCCCAAATGCTGGAACAGGCCAATGCCCGCAAGATTCCGTGGCCTGTGCTGCGGGCGGGCGAGATGTCGGATCTGATTGCGTTCCTGAATACAAAAGGCACCAAATGAGTACCGAGAGTGAAGGTAGATCTTGGCTATCGCTGCTAACCCAGCACTGGGTCAGCCTGCTCGGGGTCGCGCTCACTACCACGGCCGGATTCTCGTGGTTGTTCGTCCTGCCCATGCACCTGAAGGGCAAGGCCGATAACCCTTATATCGGCATCCTGGCGTTCCTGATCATCCCGGCGATCCTCATTCTGGGCCTGATCCTGATGCCGATCGGCGTCTTGCTGGCCCGGCGCCAGGTGGTCCAAGGCCTGCGCACCATGCCCAACCGGCGTGCGTCGCTGGGCAGGCTGGTCACTTTCCTCGGCCTGATGACGTTCGTCAACCTCGTAATCGGCAGCCAAGCTACCTACCGGGCCGTCCAGCAAATGGAGACCGACCAGTTTTGCGGCCAGAGTTGCCACGTGATGAAGCCCGAGTTTACGGCTTGGAAGCAGACGCCGCACGCCCTGCACTCGCACGTGGAGTGCGTCGAGTGCCACATTGGGCCCGGCGCGTCCGGCTGGTTTTCGGCGAAGATCGCGGGCATCAAGCAGTTGAAGGACGTGACGTTCAGCACCTACAAGCGCCCCATCGAGTCGGCGATCGAGAGCAACCGCCTGGTGAAATCCATCGAGACCTGCGAGCGCTGCCACAATCGGGAACGCGACCTCGGCTCCAGCGTCCGTGTCCGCTCCAGTTACAGGGACGACGAGACCAACACGCTTACCGAAACGGTCCTGACGGTGCGGGAAGGCGACATCCACAAGGCGCACATGGGACCCGGCGTCCACATCCGCTATGCGCCCGCCGACCCGAAACGTCAGACCATCCAATGGGTCGATTACGACGACGGCAAGGGCCATGTGAGCCAGTTCCCGGCCTCGGGCGTCGATGCCAAAGCAATTGCGGCGCTGCCGAAGTACGACATGCAGTGCGTCGATTGCCACAACCGCGCGGCGCATGCGTTCCAACCGGCATCCAAGGCAGTCGACAGCGGCCTCGACTCAGGCGAGCTGCCCACGTCGCTGCCGTTCATGAAGAAGACGGGCCTCGAGATCATCAGTGCCGAATATCCGACCGCCGAGGCTGCCGCGACGCAGATTCCTTCGAAGCTCGCCGCGTTCTACCAGGCCAAGTACCCGGACATCACCACTTCCCGCGCCGCCGAGATAGACGCGGCAGGCAAGGGCCTTGTCAAGATCTACAACCGCAACGTGTTCCCGGACCTAAAAGTGACTTGGGGCACGTATCCGATCAACCTCGGCCACACCGACGCGCCAGGTTGCTTCCGCTGCCACGACGGAGCCCACACTACGAGCGACAATAGAACTATCAGCAACGATTGTTCGCTGTGCCATGAGGCCGTAGCGGTTGACGAGGCTTCACCGGCGGTATTGAAGACCCTCGGGATTCCCGAGAAAAAACAAACCCACTAGGGTCCAAACTGGAGACAACATGAAGAAGACACTGCTCTTGATCGCGCTGCTGGCGCCTGCCAGCATGATGTTCGGTGCCGACGCCAAGGCTGGCGGAGCCATCTATGACAAGTCCTGCAAGGGCTGCCACGGTGCATCGGGAGAGCCCAACGCGGCGATCGCCAAGATGATGCCCACCATCCCCGACTTCAGCAAGAAGGCCGTCACGGACGCGGAAGTCAAGACAGCAGTCACTGCGGGCAAGGGCAAGATGAAGGCCATCGCGGCCGTGCCGGCGACATCCATCGACGACTTGGCAGCCTACGTGCACACTTTGAAGAAGTAAGAGGAGGTAGGGAAGTGAAGACAGCAGTACTCATTTTGGCGCTGTTGGCTCCGGCAAGTTCCATGCTGGCGGCCGATGCGAAGGCGGGCGGGGCGGCCTACGACAAGTCCTGCAAGAACTGCCACGGGGCTGCGGGGACACCCAACGCGACGATGGCGAAGATGTTTCCGACCATGGGCGACCTCTCGTCGGCCAAGGTCCAGGCGGTGTCGGATGCCGAGTTGAAGAAGGTGATCACGGACGGCAAGGGCAAGATGCCGGCGTCGAAGACGCTGACTGTGCCCCCGGACGATGTGGTGGCGTTCATCCGGACGCTGAAGAAGTAGTTAGCTCTTTCGATTCCAGCAACAGGGATAGGGTCCGACCGTGGTGATATTACGGTCGGACTTCCCCTAGGAGTCTGTCGGAAATAAGCCACCCAAGTCGTCCCGGTCAAAAATGGTGTTCCATCCTTACCTGCAACTGCGGTAGCGGCTTGTTCGTCGACAAGTCCGCAATGGGACGATTCGGCTTCCGAAGTGGAAGAGAATCGGGTTGGGCGGCAACGGGGGATGTCTTGCCGTCTGCACGTGCGCGCCATGGGTGCAGTGACTGGCTTCAGGATGCTTGCGGTGCCAATCCCGAGCGGAACAGCTTGAGCAGGTTGCCGGTGAGGCATACGAGCTTCCATTCCAGCCCCGCCTGGTCCAGTCCCCGGAAGCTGAAGCGCCGGAAACCGCGGCGTTCCTTGATCTGTCCGAATACCGGCTCCACGATTGCCTTGCGCATCGCATAGACCCGGCTGCCTTCCGCGGTCCGCAGTTTGTGTTGCATCGCTTCTTTTGCGGCGGCGTCATCCGGTGGCGGTCCCATGGTCGGCTCCACCTTCCCTCCATGCTTCTGCCTGCCGGTTGCGATGTGCAGGTTGATTCCACGGACGCGCTCGTCATTGACGTTGGCTTCACTCCAGTACCCGGCGTCCGCGCTGACAGCTTCCGGCTTCCTTCCGGTGTTGGCTTCCACCTTCGTGATCATCGGCACCAGTTGCCGGGTATCGTTGGCTTGTTGCGTAAGCTCTGCGGCGACGATCACCTGTGCCGTGCCGTCCACCGCGGCCTGGGCATTGTAGGCCTGGATGAAGGCTCCTTTGTTTGCGCCGTCCACCATGATGCGGCTGTCCGGATCGGTGAAGTTGCGCTGCGCCTTGGCTTCCGGCTTTGCCTTCTCCGGGTCCGGCACCTGCGGGTCGCGCCCGCCGGCCTTTTTTCCGGTCCGCTCCTCCTGCTCCCGCCGCTGTGCAATCCGGGCTTCCGCTTCCAGACGCTGTTGTTCCGCCTTCTCTCTGGCTTCACGCTCCAGTTCCGCCTTCGCCGCCTGGATTTTCTTCAGCCGGCTGTCCCGCCGCGCCAGGTCCTCCGGCAGGTCGTCTCCCGCGTTGCCTTTTCCGTACTGCGCGTCTTCAGCCTCGTCCGCCGCTGCCGCGCGCCGCAGCAACTCTTCGACTTCCCGCCGCAGCCGCGGTTCCGCTTCATTCATCCGGTCGTAGCTCATTGCCTTGTGCTTGCTGGCATTGGCCTTGATCTTTGTTCCGTCAATCGCCACATGGCCCAGCTTTACCAGGCCCGCCTTCTGGCACAGCCGCAAGGCATGCACAAACAGTCCGGCCAGCGCCTCCAGATGACGCTTGCGAAACGAGGAAATCGTGTCGTGGTCCGGATGCGAATCCCCCGACAAGTACCGGAAGGCCACGTCCCCGTAAGTTGCCCGCTCCATCTTCCGGCTGCTCACCAACCCCGTGCAGTACCCGTATAGAAGAAGACGAACCATCATCGCCGGCTCATACGCCGCCCGACCCCGTCCGTCCCCCTCCTCGTAGGACTTGTAGAACGCACGCAAATCCAGTTCCTTGACTACGTCAACAATGAACCGCGCCAGATGCTTCTCCGGCAACCAGTCGTGCAACGACGGTGGCAACAACAACTCCTGATCCAGATTGTCCGCTCGAAAACTCTTGCCCACAAACCCAGGATAAAGGACTTCGCCGTCTACGTCCACGGGGAAATTTGGGATGCTCTATTCCCGACAGACTCCTAG
>CAIVPR010000041.1 GCA_903907865.1 uncultured Acidobacteriia bacterium | reverse complement strand
GGGGCGCGGAACTAGCGGCCCGGCAGCGGAAAGGCTCAAAACCCACCAGCAGGATGGGCCGCCCAACCCGACGGCCCCGCCCGCCGGCATTCCGGGGTGCCAGAACGGTACTCGCGCGCAAGGGTGCGCTTCGCCGGGCCGGGCCCGCCCTTGCGCGCTCCGCGCCGTTCTGGCAGGATGGTATACGCGACGGGCGGCTCCGGCGGGATGGGCTTCAGCGGTGTTTGTCTACGACCGGACAACCAAAAGCAAGTTGGCAGCCCTGAAGGCGTTTACAGTTTTCCTGACACCACCTGGATTCAGATGTGTTCACTACTTCCGCCACCCACGCATCCACCAGTCTGCTCCATCCGCGCCTCGACCGCAACCTGTCAGGTTCAGGCCCAGTTCCTCGCCCGTTTGGCCCCGCCGCACGGGTACATTGTTTTCCAAGCGGCCATGACCGGACGCCACAAAGCGTCAGAATCACACAGCACGACCGTCGCGCGGCACCCCTAAACCCCACGACCCACGTCACCACCCCCATCCTGTTTCAAAACAATTGCTACGATTACCCAAGGGACCCCACCCACCCCAACCCACCCATGACCCCCTCCCTGGAACAAGCCGCCACCCCGCTCATGCGGCAGTACCACGCCGTCAAGGAGCAGGTCCCCGGCGCGCTGCTCATGTTCCGCCTTGGCGACTTCTACGAACTTTTCTTCGAAGACGCCGTCACCGCCGCCCGTGAACTCGAAATCACACTCACCGCCCGCAACAAGGAAAAGGGCACCCCCGTCCCCATGTGCGGCGTCCCTTACCACTCCGTCGACAACTACACCGCCAAACTCATCGCCAAGGGCTACCGCGTCGCCATCTGCGACCAAATGGAGGAGGCCGTCGCGGGCAAAAAGCTCGTCCGCCGCGAAGTCACCCGCATCCTCACCCCCGGCACCGCGACCGACTCCCACCTCCTCCGCTCCCACGAAAACAACTTCCTCGCCGGCGTCTCCCGCCAAGCCCAGCGCTGCGGCATCGCCTGGGTCGACGTCTCCACCGGCGAATTCCGCGCCACCGAAACCGACGCCTCCGAACTCGCCGCCGTCCTCGAATCCATCGGGGCCCGTGAAATCCTCGCCGCCGAGGGTGGTCCGCCCGTACCCGGCCCCGACAACAAGAAGTGGATCGTCACCGAGCTCGAAGACTGGCTATTCTCCACCGACTACGCCGACCGCATCCTCCGCGAGCACTTCAAACTCCTCACCCTCGACGGCGGCGGCCTCGCCGGACGCAACGCCGCCATCGGTGCCGCCGGTGCCGTCCTCCACTACCTCCGCGACACCCAGCGCGCCGCCCTCGACCACCTCGACCCGCCCCGCCACTTCGACCGCGCCGGTGCCATGGTCCTCGACGCCGTGACCGTCCGCAACCTCGAACTCGTCGAACCCATCTTTTCCGATGGCGGCGCAACCCTTTCCGGCGTCCTCGATCGCACCGCCACCGGCATGGGCGGCCGCATGCTCCGCCAACGCCTCCTCCGCCCCTCCCTCGACCGCGCCGAAATCGAATCCCGCCTCGACGCCGTCGGCGACCTCGTCCGCGAAACCATCCTCCGCGCCGAACTCTCGAGCCAGCTCGGCCCCGTCCTCGACATCGAGCGCCTCCTTGCCAAGGTCACCATCGGCAGCGCCGGACCGCGCGATCTCTGGGCCCTCGGCAAATCCCTCGACCAGATGCCGCTGCTCGCCGGGGCCCGCCGCCTCGCCACCCGCCCGCTCTCTGACCGCCTCACTGAAACTTTCGGCAAACTCGACCCCGTTTCCGCCGCCTCGCAACCTATATTGAACGCGCTCTCGTCCACGCCCCCGGCCATCATCGGCGAGGGCGAGACCATCCGCCCCGGCTACGACCCCGAGCTCGACCACCTCCGCGACCTCAGCCAGAACGGCAAGCAGCACATCGCCCGCATCGAGGCCCGCGAGCGCACCCGAACCGGCATCGCCTCGCTCAAGGTCCGCTACAACAACGTCTTCGGCTACTACATCGAGATCTCGAAGGCCAACCTAGCCAACGCCCCCGCCGACTACGAACGCAAACAGACCCTCGTCAACGCCGAGCGCTTCACCACCCCGGAACTCAAGGAGTACGAGCGCGACGTCCTCGCGGCCGAGGAAAAGATCCTCGAAATCGAGAAGCGTGTCTTCGGCCAGATCCGCCAGAACGCCGCCGCCTACGCCCAGCAGATTCGCGCCACCGCCGCCGCCGTCGCCGACCTCGATGTCGCCGCGACCCTCGCCCAAGTGGCCGCCGAAAACCGCTACTGCCGCCCCAGGTTCTCCGACAACGGCGAGATGCAGGTGGCCGCCGGACGCCACCCCGTCATCGAAAAGATCCAGAGCCAGGACGCCGGACGTTTCATCCCCAACGACCTTTATCTGAATCCCGAAGCCGACCGCGTTGCCCTGATCACGGGCCCGAACATGGGCGGCAAAAGCACGTACCTCCGCCAAGCAGCCCTGATCGCGATCCTCGCGCAGATGGGATCCTGGGTCCCCGCCGACAGCGCAACCCTGCCGATCATCGACCGCGTGTTCACCCGCATCGGCGCGTCCGACAACCTGGCCCGCGGCCGCTCCACCTTCATGGTGGAGATGACGGAAACGGCGGTGATCCTCAACACGGCCACCGACAACAGCCTGATCCTGCTGGACGAAATCGGACGCGGCACCGCGACCTACGACGGCCTTTCGCTCGCTTGGGCCGTGGTCGAGCACATCGCCACCCGGACCCGCGCCAAGACCCTCTTCGCCACCCACTACCATGAGTTGACCGAACTCGCCGAGCAGTTGGACGGCGTCCGCAACCTCCAAGTGGCGGTCAAAGAGGCGGGCGACAAGATCGTCTTCCTGCGCCGCGTCGAGCCGGGCAAAGCCAGCAGAAGCTACGGCATCGAGGTCGCCCGCCTGGCCGGACTCCCCACCACCGTGATCGACCGCGCCCGGGAGGTGCTGAAACTCCACGAGAGCACCGAGCACAAGGCGGTCGAGCGCCTCTCGCCGCCAAGGGTGGACTCCAGTCCAATCCAGATCCGCCTTTTCGAACCCGACCTGGGAGAAATCCGCCGCCGGGTCCGCGAACTCAAGATCGACGAGATGCGCCCCATAGAAGCCCTCCGCTTCCTCGAAGACCTACAAAAGGAGCTCCTCTCCTAATGCCCCACATTTTTTGGGCACAGCTCCCCACCGATTCGCGGCTCATTGCACTTGTAGGGCAGCCATTCTTGGCTGCAGCCGCCTTTCCACGCCGCCATAACCGTACTCCACCCTGCCCCAGCACCGGAGCCCCCCCATGCGCATAGCGGGCATCATGAGCGGCACCTCCATGGACGGCATTAATATCGCCATAGTCGACCTCTCAGACGCCACCACCATCACCACCATCGCTCAAGGAACCCTCCCCTACCCCGCGCAAACCCGCGAGCGCATCCTAGCCGTCTCCAACACCACCTGCACCACGGCCCAAATCTCCCGCCTTAACTTCGAACTAGGCGAACTCTACACGAAGGCCGTCCGCTCAATCTGCCAGGACCACCACATCCCCGCAGACTCCCTCGAACTAGTCGGCGTCCACGGCCAAACCGTCTATCATGAAGGGTCCGGCCCAACCCCCAACACCCTCCAAATCGGAGAGGCCGACATCATCGCCGAACGCCTGGGCATCCCCGTCGTCTCCCAATTCCGCACCCGCGACATCGCCGCGGGTGGCCTCGGAGCCCCCCTCGTCCCGCTCGCCGACTACCTCCTCTTCAGCCACCCCCGAATCGGTCGCGTGGCCCTGAACATCGGAGGCATCGCCAACATCACCATGCTCCCCGCCGGAGCCCACGCGAACGAAACCCAAGCCTTCGACACCGGCCCGGGCAATATGGTGGTCGACCAACTAGTCGAACGCCTTACCAGCGGCCAACAGCACTACGACGATTCCGGCACCATCGCCACCCAGGCCCAAGTCAACGAGCCCCTGCTCCACGACCTCCTCCAAGCCCCCTATTACGCCCAACCCGCCCCGAAGACCGCAGGCCGCGAACAGTACGGCAAGGACTTCGTCGACCACCTGGTCGACACCGGCCTCCAGCTACCCGACCTCATCGCCACCGCCACGGCCCTGACCGCCGAGACCATCGCCCGCGCCATCCGGACCAGTGCCCCATGGGTCGAACAAATCCCGGTAGCCGGCGGAGGCGTCCACAACCAGTTCCTAGTGTCGCGCCTCGCTGCCCTCCTGCCCGGCGTCCACGTGGCCTCCTCCGCAGAGTTCGGAGTCCACCCCGACGCCCGCGAAGCCATCGCCTTCGCCGTCCTCGCCCACCGAACTTGGCACCGACGGACCGGAAATCTGCCCTCCGCGACCGGCGCACATCATCCTGTCATCCTGGGCAAGGTCAGTTTTTGAGACAATAGCGTGTTGACCCCAGAGCCCAACCCAAACTCCATCAACGACACCCCGATCGCGCCCCCGAAGCGCGTATCGGTCGTCATCGTTTCATTCAACCGGGCCGGACTTCTGCGCCGCAGTTTGGAGGCCCTCGGCGACGAGCACCAAGTCCTGGTCGTCGACAACGGCTCATCCGACGGCACGCAACTGCTTGCCGACGACTTCCCCGAGGTCCGCTTCATCCGGCTGCCCAAGAATTTCGGCCAGACCAAGGCCATGAACATAGGCTTCCGCGCCGCTGACGGCGAGTACCTGCTGTTCCTGCATGACGACACCGTGCTTTCCGGCGCGGGCGTCGCGCGCATGGCGGATTTCCTCGAGCAGCGCGCCGATGCCACCGCCGTCGCCCCGCTCCTCGTCACCGAGTCGGGCCAGCCGAGCTGGCAGGTCCGCCAGTTGCCGACGCCGTCCGACTCGGACCCTGCCTTCCGCCCGGCGGCATCTAGTGTGCCTGCACCCGAGGAGATCGTGACCGAGTGCGTCTCGGGTGCCGCCATCATGTTCCGGACGCACTTCCTCAAGGCCCTGCGCCATGTGGACGAGCGCTACGGAAACTACGGCAGTGAAATCGAGCTCTGCCAGCAGGTCCGCCGCGCCAACAAAAAGCTGGTGATCCTGGGCGGCGTGACCGCAATGCACGAGGGGCCGCTTTCCCCGATGCGCAAGGGAGCTCTCGCCGGAGACCGTGCCGACGCAACCGCCAGCTACCTCGGCAAGCACTACGGACTTGTAAGTGGGATGCTCTACAGGCTGAAGTCCGGCCTAGGCGGATTGCTCACCATCCGCATCGGCGTCGTCCTCGGTGCCTTCGGTGGAGAAAAGATCGACGGGGCTTAGGTTGCGGTGTCACCCGTTCGGCCCAACCTGTGACACGTGGGCATCACGAACAGCCCCGGTCGACCCTCAGTACCGGGCTACCGACGGGTCCACTGTCAGGCTCCAGAGATCGATGCCGCCCGACATGCTCTGGCAATTCTCAATGCCCTGCCGCCGCAGCCATTCGACAACGTTCAGGCTCCGCACGCCATGGTGGCAGTACACCACCAACGGTCGCGTCTCCTCCTCAAGTTCGTGCAAATACTGGGAGATGGAGCGCATCGGGATGAGATCCGCGCCCTCGATCCGACAGATCGCGTGCTCGCCGGGCTCGCGGCAATCGAGGATTCGAATCGGGCTGCCGGAGTCCAAAAGGGCCCGGACATGGGCGGGGGAGATTTCGTATGGCGTATCGTTCACTGGCCGCAAGTCTACCAGAGGGCCCCAGCCGTCCGCCCGCCCAAGGATCGGCACGTGAATTGCCCTTGGTATACTTGGTGGTTAAACGGCTCACCCCGTCACCGGTCACACGATACTGTAGCGTCGCTTCTCAAAAACATAAGATGAGTTCTTTTCGAGCCCCCAGCTGTGCTTCCCCCATGTTCCGCATGGCGGTGGCGACCGCCCTCATGGCGGTGTGCGCACCGGCGCAGACTCCGAACTTCAATACCGGCCAAGCCGCACGCCTCGTGATCGGCCAGAAGAATTTCACCCTGGGCGACTACGGTGCCACGAACCAGTTGATCGGTTCCCCTGCCGGTATCGCGCTGTCCAATGGCACCCTCTGGGTCGTGGACGCCAACCGACTCGGGTCCACGCCGAACAACAATCGTGTCCTGCGGTTTAGCGACGTGTCAACGTACCCGTCCGCCACGGACAGGCCGGACGTTGTCGGCAGCACCTGCGGCGCGTGCCGCGGCACAGCCAGCCTAGTAGTTGGCCAGCCCGACTTCTCCACGACCCAGCGCAGCCTTTCCGCATTCGGCCTGCGCAGCCCCACCGGAGTGGCCACGGACGGCAAGATCCTCGTCGTCTCAGACACCGACAACAACCGAGTCCTGATCTGGAATTCTCTGCCTCGCGTCAATGGACAGCCAGCCGACGTCGTGATCGGGCAACCCGACTTCACCCACAATGGGACCGCGGTCCCACCGACCCAGACCTCCCTGCGCGGCCCCGAAGGCGTGTGGATCGACAACAAGGGACATCTCTACGTCGCCGACACCCAGGACAACCGCGTCCTGATCTACAACAAGATTCCGACCTCTAACAACGCGCCCGCCGACGTGGTTCTGGGTCAAGCCAGCTTCACCGCTTTCGTACAACCAGACCTCACGTCCAAGCAGCCCACCACAGCCGCAAACAACATGCAGACGCCCGTCTCGGTCAGCACCGACGGCATCCGCCTGTTCGTTGCCGACTTGGGCCAGAACCGGGTCTTGATCTGGAACACGATCCCAACCGCGAATGGTGCGCCTGCGGACGTTGCAATCGGCCAGCCCGACTTGGTTTCGGCAGTTGAGAACAACAGCTACGCGGTACCCGCCACCCCGGTCCAAGATTCCACAGGCGCAACCGAGGGGTTGACGCCCGTCCTGTGCCAGTCCAACGGTTCCACCACCGCTGGAACCCTCACATTCCCACAACGGTGTGGGTCTACGCTCTCCTTCCCGCGCCACATGGTCTCCGATGGGAAGCGTTTGTTCCTTGCCGACGGCGGCAACGACCGTATCCTGATCTACAACACCATTCCGACCAAGAGTGGCCAGAAAGCCGACATCATCCTCGGCCAGCCCGACGAGTTCAGCGACAACACCGGTGACAACCCGGACGGCACCAACGCCTTTCAGACCCCTACCTCTATCGCTTGGGACGGCAACAACCTCTACGTCAGCGACGGCTATAACCGCCGCGTGGTGGTGTTCTCCCCCGCCTTCCAAAACATTCCCTTGGACGGCATACGCAATGCGGCGAGTCAACAGATATACGCAATCGGAACAGTAACCGTTGCCGGCTCGGCCACAACGAAGGACACCCTGACCATCACCATCAATGGCACAGGCTACACCTATACGGTGAAGGACAAGGACACCTTGGAACTGATCGTCCAAGGCTTGGTCAACCTGATCAACAAGGCACCGGATCCCAATGTGGTCGCCACCGCAAACCTTTCCGCGCTGCAGGTAGTGCTGACCGCCAAGACACCGGGAGCTCCCGGCGGAAACATCACCCTATCCAATAGTGCCTCCACCAGCGCTACGATATCCGGCACCACCAGCGGCGCAACGCTGAACATCTACCTGCAAAACCCGTCGCAGATCGCTCCCGCAACCGTCATTCAAGTCAGCGGTAAGAACCTGTGCGACTCGACGGTCGCATCCGACTTCTCGCAAGCATATTTGCCGACGGGCGTGGCCGGATGCACCCTGTATGTTGACGGCGTCCCTGCTCCACTGCTGTATGTTTCCCCCACGCAGATCAACGCGCAGATGATGAACGAGGCGCAGGACCGCACCAGCGTCAGCATCTACAGCCGCGTTGAACATAAGGACGGCTCTGTGACGGTCTCCACCCCGGTGGCAGCCACTATCGTCCCCCAGAACCCCGGCCTGTTCGCGTTGCCGGGCACCGACCCCCGTCGTGGCATCATTTACCACGCCACCAGCTCCGCATTTGACCTGATCGGCGTGGACGGCACCATCCAAGCCGGCGATGTCGGGTCGATTACAATCGGTGGCAACACCTACAACTACACGGTCCAGAAAGACGATACTCTGGCCACGGTTCGCGACGCGCTGATCAAGGCCATCAACTCGGCTCCCGATCCAAATGTACACGCTTCTGTCGCCAACGAATACTACCGGATCGCCCTTTACTCGAATGCTCCCGGTCCGCAGGGCGAGGGGCTTTCGATCACCGTAAGCGTAACCACCGCCACCACCAACACCGCCGGAGCGACGCTGCTGTTGACGGCATACAATCCGACCACCTGCTGCTCCAATATCCAAGGCGCGCTGGTAGACGACAACGATCCCGCAGTTCCGGGCGAAATGCTGTACACCTTTGCGACCGGACTGGGCGTCACCAATCCTGCCGATGTTGACACTGGCCGCGTTTTCCCCGGCGGCTCCGCCAATCCGCCCGCAGTGTTCGTCGACTCCATTCTGACCGCAGGATCAACCGCAAACGTGGTCAGCGTCGGACTCCTGCCTGGCGCCGTCGGCGTCTACTACGTCCAGTTCCAGCTCAACTCCGGCTTGGCATCCAACAAGGCAACCCAGATGACAATCGCTCAACAGGCCTTTGTCAGTAACGTGGTTACCTTCCCGGTGGCCGTACCCGGCTTGGTCACGCGCTTGGTGGTACAACCGGACAGCCTGTCCGTGAAGGCCGGTGCCACGGTGAATTTCACGGTCACAGCCCTCGACTACAAGGGGAACATCGCGACCAGCTTCACGGACACGGTCCACTTCACCAGTTCCGATGCGGCTGCCACATTGCCGGCTGACGCTGCGCTTTCAAACGGCGTCGGAACGTTCCAAGTGAACTTCAACACTCCGGGCCTGCAAACGGTCAATGTGGCTGATGCCGCGCTCTCTGCTATCTCCGGTGCCTCTCCGGCGGTCAAGGTTAATTAGCGGCGGGCCTAAGACGCGCCGCAATGCTAAAATCGGCGTTTCGGGATAGGCTTGTCGAACAACATTAGATCCGCTGACGAAACCAACCCCCCTGCGGGCGAGTACAGTGCTTCGCGGGGACCAAAGAGGCTCGGCCCACACGGCGCGTATCGAGTTCGGGTTTTCGGAACCATGGCCTTGACGGTACTGGTGTTCTTGGTTTCTGCCGTGTCCATTCGCGCGGTGATCCGTTTGGCGGTGGCTGAACACTATTTTCAACTCGACACACCCGAGTCAGTGGCAATGGCGATCGCACTCGCACCGGGCAGCGCCGAGTACCACGTTCGCAATGCCAGCTTCTTGGGTGTGGGGGGCTTGGTCGAGGCCCGGAAGGCCGTCGACTTGAACCCTGGCGAGGCCATGTGGTGGATCGAGGCGTCCGTAATCGACGAAATTGCGGGCGACGAGCCTAGCGCCGAACACAGCCTTTTTCGCGCCACCCAGGTGAGCCGATACTACCTGCCTCGGATGATGCTGGCGAGCTACTACTTCCGACATCGAGACCTTCCTAAGTTTCAAGAATGGGCCAAGGCGGCTATGCTGATCGGCGAAACCGATCCGACCCTGCTGCTGCAGATGGCGCAGCAATTGGGGATGCCGACCAGCGAGATCAGCAAGCTAGTGCCAGACCGCGTCGATCCACTGGCGGCTCTTGTTCAATACGAGTGGAGCCTGCTCGGGACTGGCGGAAACACAAGACCCGAGACCCGGGACGCGTTGTATTCAGCCTCCCAACGCCTCTTAAAAGTTGAGCGCGGACGAACATTTCACTTCGACTCGAACATCATCGGCGTCCTATTCGATGCTGGCAGACCGGAATATGCTGTCGAGCTTTGGAATGCACTGGTCGATGGCGGACGGATCGGCCGGCGCAAACTTTCGGCTGTCGGACCGATTGAGCTCAACTTCGCCGAACACGATCTGCGCGGGTTTGATTGGGATATTACGGACCCCGATGGGGTGGCGCTCGCAGACACTGCGGCCGGAGGCGTAACCCTAGGTTTCTCAGGCCAACAACCGCAGCTTACACGGATACTCTCACGGCGGCTACCTCTGCAGGCAGGCAAGACCTACCGGCTTACATATCGGGCATCGGTCGTCGACATTCCACGTGGCTCAGGCTTGGTGTGGCGCGTGCGGGACAAGTCGTCCGAGTTCCGGGTCGAGTTTGACGCCGTCGCCACATCAGCTTCGCCCACATCATTGGATTTCACGACACCACAAGTGCCCTCCCCGTACTGGATCGAGCTGTGGTACCAGCGGAGCTTGGGTACAACCCGCATTTCGGGATCTTTGGAACTGGACTCCATACAGATCTCCCCCTTGCCCTGACTTCCCAAATCACATGATTGACTCAATCCTTGCAATACTCACCATCCTCGGTTGTTGTGTCGGCCTGTTATTCGCCTGGTCCTCAAACCCGATCATGTGGTATGGATTCTCCGCGCTCTTTTTCGCGTTATTAGCCGTCTGGTGCGGATTGAGGTTGGTGTGTCCCGAGAAAGCATTCGCCGGCGAGACGACCGGAACGGCGCGGATTGTTGCGCTTATTGTATGCCTCGTGCCGTGCTGGGGTTTCGTGCAGCTGACTGCGGGCTGGAGCATGTATCGATGGGCGACCGAAGTCGACAGCCTGCGATGGCTTGCATTTGCGGGGGTGTACTTTCTCGCCAGCCGATTGCCTGGACCGTTGAAGAATGGGACGAAAACATTGATCACACTGTATTCGTTTGGTTTGATCACACTGTCTCTATTGGACCTGATGACGGATACGCGGTTGTTCGGATTGACCACTTGGCGCAGCGCGGGTACCTTCCTCAATACTGACCACTTTGCAACATTCTCCCTGCTGATGTTGCCATTGGCAGCTTGTGAAATTGTCCGGCGGGGTGCCAACCAGCCCTTGTTCATGGTAGCCACTGCCACTATGGCCGCCGCGGTTGTCGGTTCCCAGTCTAGAGCCGGTCTCGCGATTCTCGGATTGGAACTGGTTGCAGTCCCATTGTTGCTGTACTGGAACGGCACGAAACTGGGGGATCGCGCACCCAACCTGAGGCCCCTTGGGGCTGCTGGGATAGTGGCATTGGCCTTCACGCTCATTGTGGGGTGGGAGGCGACCGCCATGCACCTCCAAACGCTTTCAGCCGATGCCGATGTACGTCTTAAGCTCTGGCAGTCTTCAGCCAACATGTTCGCGGCCCGGCCATGGACAGGCTTTGGCCTTGGCACTTGGGCCCACCAATACCCGGCCTATGCACTGTTCGACATTGGGCGGTATGCGAACGCTGCGCATAGCGATTGGTTTCAATGGGCCGCCGAGGGTGGCGTGCCGATGGTACTTGGAATGGTGCTGCTGTTCGGCTTGGCCCTTCGGACTTCGTTGCGGCAGCCGTGGGCATTCGGACTAGTCGCGGTGCTCCTGCACTGTGCGGTCGACTTTCCAATGCAGGGGAAGTTCCTGCCCTGCATGTTCTGGGTTGTCTTTGGTCTTGCCGCAAATGCGAAAACGGCTCCCGTTACCGGGAGCCGTTTGGTTTAGCCGTAGAGGATGAAGTCAACAACTACTTCGTGATTGCGCCGGAAGGCTGCACGTTGGTCTTCATCCGTTTGGGAAAGACCATCGTGTCGCCGCTGCCACCGCGGACAGCCTTCGAAGTTGAGGAGGCAGCTGGCGCATTGCGAATTGCCACGTCGTGGCTGATCCAGTAATCACCCGCAGGCAGAGTCAAGGGCGAACCCAGCGTGTAAGTGATGCGATCAATGGGCGACGGCAAAACTGATGGTAACGAGGATGTACGGCTGAAGTTCGTCCGAGAGTAGGCAAACGATCCGTTTGCACTATCAGTAGAGAAGACGTCGCCAACATACCCGCCCGTCTCGATCGGAGTAAAAGCCGAGCTGGACCAGATGTTCATGCGGAACTTGATATACGGATTGGTTGCATCGAACGGCAGGTTGGCATCACCGTACTCGTCGAAGTAGCCGGTGAGACTGGTGATCGTGGTCGGCTGCGTCAAATGGACGTAGGACGCGAAAACCAGAGGGTAGTAGTTCGACATCGAATAGGCCTTCAACAAACCTGGAACGGTGGTGTCTGAAACGGTCTTGTTTGAATTCGTATAGAACCCGCCAGCCGAACCGTCTTCAATCCCGTTGTTGTCGTACACAGTGGCGCTGCCGTTCTTAAGGGTCAGGGCCAAGCCGCTGATTGGGGCGGCGGCGGCGCTAGTCAATCCGGTATTCTTGCTCCAAGCATTGAAGCCGTCGTTGCCCCAGACAAACACGTCGCTCTGCCGGATGGCCAAGTCGCTCGTGCTGCCAGCAAGGCCGTTCAGTGTCTGACCCGCGACTTGCTTGCCGCCGAAAATGGCGTAGTAAAAGCCCAGCGCTTGGTTGGGCATGTTCACAGAGGTCTGGCTGGTCGAGGAGCCCACGGAAACTCTGATGTTGACCGGACCGTTGTCTAGTGCAACGGGCATCACAAAGTTCACTTGATAAAGACCAGCCATACCCGGAACTAGTCCAGCAAAGGTGACTTGCGCCGGAACGGAGTTGTCCACCAAGATGGAAACGGGTGCGGAGACATTGGCAGGCTTGGAGCCGGCGAGCGTGCCGGGAGCTGCGGCACCGGCGACAACGGTCTGGTCGACGGCACCCATGCTGTTCATGTACATGATGACCGAAGAGGAGGGCTTTGCCGGATTGGTAAACGTGTACGAGTTGCCTGCGAGGTCGGTCGTAATCGCCAAGCCCACGCCGGAAACATTCAACGAAAAGATCTTCGGCGTCGCCGGAACTAGCGTGGCACCCGCGAACCCGGAAGCCCCCAACCCGTTGTGCACGCGGAATGTCACCACGCCGGGACCCAAGGTATAGGGGACTTGCAGGTTGATCTGGCCGGACGACACGAAATACAGCGGGCATGGCCGGACGACGTTTGCCAAGTCAATGACGTCCACCGATGTGGCGGCAAGGAAGGTCGGGAGCGGCAGGGTGTTTGCCGACAGGGTCGCGTTGGCCAAGCCTGTTCCGAAAATCGAGACGATGGCACCCGGCGAAATGTCGCGAGAATAATCGGCTGCGTTCACGACGCCAGCGGGAAAAATGACGGGCGCTTGCGCAAAAGCGGGGGCGGTCCCGAGGACGAGCAAGGTCGCGGCCGCCAGCGCTGGAAGGTAGTTTTTCACTTGCATGTCTGTAATCTCCTAGATGTGTTCTTGGGGCAGGGGCATGACGCGTGGATTGTCGGCGCGCTGGCTACGGTGCCGAAGGACTGAACGTGCCCGTGGTGATCGGCTTGTTAGAAGGTGCCGTGCCACCTGCCGTTGTCGCGGCGTTCTGCTCGGCAGTTCCCAATGTTGTCTGCAGATTGCTGACTTGGGTTGGGGTGAAAGGCGTCAGCGTCGTAGTGCCACCCGTGGTGACCGGAGTGGAAAAAGTCACCGACACAGTTCCGGTTGCGCTCGGCTGCGTGACCTGAATGACCACGTTTGACAACCCTGCGGTGGAGACGGAGGCCGGAGTGTAAACGACGGCGCCGTTGACAGTAACCGGTGTGGAGATGCTCGCAACCGTGTAGTTATTTGTCGCCGGATCCACCACCAAGTTCAAGCGAGTCCCGTTGGGTAGAACGATCGTGGGAGCACTGCCGCCGCCAGGCACCAAGGTAGCCGAGATACTGGTCGAGCTCGATGTAGCTGGCGCACCGAAGCCAGCCGAAGGCCGACCCGGAGTCGGGATCAAACCCCGTATGACAGTCGAAGAGGAACCGCCCGCGATGGCACCCGGTTGGACAGCGGATTTAGGCAGAACCGCCGTTACCGTCCGGCCCGACGCGGTCACCATCTGCATTGTCGAGTTGGGGCCGAAAGTCGGCGTGGCAATTCCCTTTAGAACCCGGACTATCACACCGTTTGACTGGCCCGGGACAGCGGGCATCTTGGTTGGCGGCTCTACGCGCGCCGTTGTGTTGCCCTGCAGCGAGAGCGTGGTGCCGTCCTTGAACTGGATCATCGCGCCCTCTGAGGACGTCGCGATCTCATCCGAGACGGAGACGGGCCAAGAGACGACGGACTGCGCCGGTATGTTTGTGCCGTTGATGGTCACTGGCTGGCTTGACATGACCCGACCGATGACCGCGTCGGAGGCACCTGCGCCGAAGGCCGACGTCGCTGCGGCCAAGAGAAGGGTGTACAACAGTGTTGCGTTACGCTTGAGCACGATTCGGTATCCTGATCCAATCCTAGAATGCCGGGCGTGAAAAGTCAAGTCTTTATCTTTCGCAAATGCCATTCCGACTTGCCTCCGGGGATGTGAGAAATCGATGTTCCGAACCAACTGGCTTACTGTCATAGCTGGGATGGACCTCGTGCCATTGAGTGCTGGCGGCTTGTGATTTGTTGCACCGCTCGGGAAATCTTTTTACGCCTATGGTGCTCGCTGATTTGAAATCGCCTTTTCAATCCGATCCCGTAACTTGCTAGTCCTCGTCCTGGCGCAGCTTCGACAAAACACCCAGATCTTCCAGAGTGGTCGTGTCGCCGCGCACTTCGCCGCCAGCCGCCAGTTCGCGCAATAGACGGCGCATGATCTTGCCGCTGCGCGTTTTTGGCAGCGCGTCGGTGAAGCGGATGTCGTCGGGCTTCGCAAGGGATCCGATCTCCTTGGCGACCCAATTCCGCAGTTCCGCTTTTAGATCATCGCTTGGATCGTAACCAACCTGCAATGTGACAAATGCCGCAATACCCTGCCCTTTGATCTCGTCCGGCCGCGCCACGACGGCAGCCTCCGCGACCTTCGGATGCGCCACCAACGCCGACTCCACTTCCATCGTGCTGAGCCTGTGTCCTGAGACGTTGATGACGTCGTCGACACGGCCCATCACCCAGATGTAGCCGTCCTCGTCCTGGCGCGCACCGTCGCCGGTGAAGTAGGATCCGGGGTTCTGCGACCAGTACTGGTCCTGGTACCGTGCGTCATCCCCGTAAATGGTCCGCAACATCGACGGCCACGGCTTCCTGACGACCAGATACCCGCCGGATCCCAAGGGCACGGGCTCGCCTTCCTTCGTGACAACCTCGACCTTGATACCCGGTAGCGGTCGGGTGCACGATCCAGGCTTGGTCGGCGTGGCCCCCGGAATCGGGCTGATCATGATGGCACCGGTTTCGGTCTGCCACCAAGTGTCGACGATCGGACACCGGTTGTGTCCGATCACGCTCCGGTACCACATCCAAGCCTCGGGATTGATCGGCTCGCCGACGCTACCCAGCAGGCGTAAGCTCTTGAGCGAGTGGCGGGCTGGCCAGCTCTCCCCAAGCCGCATGAAAGCGCGGATCGCCGTGGGTGCCGTGTAAAAGATGGTGACCCCGTGCCGGTCTATGATGTCCCAGAAGCGGTCCGGCTGCGGATGAGTGGGTCCGCCCTCGTACATAAGGACCGTGGCTCCATTTTGCAGTGGTCCATACACGACGTAACTGTGTCCGGTGACCCAGCCGATATCGGCGCTGCACCAGTAGACGTCCTCGTCCCGGATGTCGAACACCCACTTGGTGGTGGCGTAGGTCGCTACCGAGTAGCCGCCCGTGGTGTGCAGGATACCCTTTGGCTTCCCTGTGGTTCCAGACGTATAGAGCAGGTACAAAGGATGCTCGGCGTCGAGAGGCTCGGCCGGGCAATCCGGGGACACGATGGCCATCCGCTCATGCCACCAGTGGTCGCGGCCTGGCTCCATTTGCTGGGGAGTGCCGGAACGCCGCAAGACAACGACGTGTTCCACGGAGGGGCAATTCTTCAGCGCCTCGTCAACGGCTGGCTTGAGCTTGACCTCCACCCCGCGCCGGAACGACCCGTCCTGCGTGATCACGCAGACAGCCTTGGAATCGTTGATCCGGTCCACCAAGGCTTGGGACGAGAAGCCGCCGAAGACGACCGTGTGCGGTGCCCCGATACGCGCGCAGGCAAGAAGCGCGATGGCCAGTTCGGGGGCCATTCCCATGTAGATCGCCACGCGGTCGCCCTTTTTGACACCGAGGGACTTCAACACGTTGGCGAACTTGCAGACTTCGGCGTGGAGCTGATGATACGTGAGCGTTCGGACTTCGCCCGGCTCGCCTTCCCAGATGATGGCGGCCTTGTTGCGGCGTGCACCGACCAAATGGCGGTCCAGGCAGTTGTGCGTGATGTTCAGTTTGCCGCCGACGAACCACTTCGCCCAAGGGGCGTCCCATTCGAGAACTTTGGTCCATGGCTCGAACCAGTCGAGCTCGCCCGCAATCTTGCCCCAGAAGCCTTCGGGGTCGCGATCGGCCTCCTCATAGAGCCGCTCGTACTCCGCCATGGACGGGACATGCGCCTGGGCGCTGAATTCGGCAGGAGGCGGAAAGAGGCGCCGCTCATTCAGGGAAGACTGGATGTCGTTTGACGGGACTTCGCTGGACGGGGCTTGGGGCGACGGATTCTGTGACATTCGATCATAAGCATGATATCGCCTCCGACCCGCTCATCCCACATTGGAACGGTCAGGCCGCGTCCGACTTGCGCGGCGACAGGATGTTGACCCGCACAGGCTTCGCGCCCGGCGAAACCCGGACCACCTTGCAGACGAGGATGGCCGACTCGACCGGCACCACCACCCTGGTGATGCACTGGCCGCTGTCCATGCCCGATAGGACCAGCACCTGAATGTTGGGGACGAAGATTTCGGTAACACGGAACATCTCGGTGCCCGCCGAGAACGTGACCACCAACTCGCGATCGTCACCCAAGGGCCGCTGCATGGCCTGGATTTGGCCGAGGATGATGGAGCCCAGGTTTTCCACCGGCGCGGCGGCGGGGGTCCTGTCGAGGGCCGTCTTATCCGGATGCTTTGGGGGTTCGGGACCGATGACCGCATCGATCACGTTCTTCTTGGCGGCGTCGATCGCCTGCCCCGCCAGCACCTTGCCGATATTGCCGAATGCCATGTTGATCCTTTGGTTGCCGCTACAATTGGAGTCGCGTGACCGAACATCCAGACGCCCTAACCACTTTACTCTCCCGATACTCCACCGCCGAGTTGTCCGGCCCGGAGCCCACCGATTCCGAGTTGCGGCACATGCTGGAAGCAGCTGTCCGCGCACCCGACCATGGGAAGCTGCGGCCTTGGCGATTCCTCGTCGTCCGGGGCGGTGCCCGCCTCGAATTGGCGCAGTTGTACGCGGAAGCAGCGCTGCGCCGCGAGCCTGGAGCCGCACCCGACAAGATCGAGAAGGAACGGGCCAAGCCGATGCGATCGCCGTTGACCATCGGCGTGGTGGCCAAAGTGACGGAAAACCACAAAATCCCGGTGGTTGAGCAAGTGCTCTCCGGAGGTGCCGCCGCCATGAACATCCTGAACGCTGCCTGGGCGATGGGATTCGCGGCGAAGTGGGTCACCGGCGCGAACGCCTACGATCCAATGTTCCTGCAAGCGCTGGGCGTTTCCGCACCCGACCAGCTACTGGGATTCCTGCAAATCGGAAGACCAGCCGGCACCGTACCCGCTCCCGAGCGCCCCGACCCGGGGCAGTTCACCACGGAGTGGCATCGATAGCGACGCCGAACAATTCTGCCAAATCCGAAAACCGCTCCACGACGACCAAGCGTCCCGCGGGATCGTGAAGATCCTGCCGTTCCAGCGTCCAAGTGCGCTCATGCGGCACGAAGACCGCGCGCAGTCCCGCAGCCAAAGCCGGGTTGATATCCGACTTCGGGCTGTTGCCGATCATCCAAGTCCGGCTCTTGTCGAAACCACGGACCTCGGCCAGCTTTTCGTAGGTGCCGCGGTCCTTCTCCTTCACCACGGCGCAGTGCGCGAAGAGTGGGCGGAGACCGGAAAGGTCGATCTTCCGGTTCTGCTCGTCGGGGTCGCCCTTGGTGCAGAGGGTCAGTTCGTGCTTTTCCGCCAAGAACGGCAGCGTCTCGACCACGCCGGGCATCAATTCGATTTCCCGGGACAAAATCTGGTGTGCAATGGCCGTCACCCTAGCCAAATCGTGATCCTCAACGGCGCGCTCGGCCAGATGGAGAAAACACTGGCTCAGGTTCCGCCCGAAGTTGACCGCACCATAGCCGTGGATCTTGTTGTTGACGATCTCGATCTCGTCGAGAATGCTCCGGATCTCGGTCGGCGTCAATGACGAGTGCCCTAGGTAGTCGCAGAACTGCTGGAACGCCTCCTCGAAGTAGATGTTGTTCTCCCAGAGGGTGTCGTCGGCGTCAAAGATCAGGTGTTGGGGGCTCATCTCTTGTTGGGGGTGCGTGGCGCGAGGCGGAAGGGGATTTCGACGACCACATCGACGTCGAGTGGCACCCCGTTGCGGGTGGCCGGGTAGAACTCCCATTTTGCCAAAGCCCCGACCGCGCTATCGACCAAGCGCTGGTCGGCACCTTGGACGACCTCGATAGCCGAAACGTTCCCGTCCCTGCCGATGCTGCAGAAGAGGCGGACGGTGCCCTCGACGTGCTCCTCCACGGCTGTGGCGACGTATTTGGGATCCACCTTGCGGTGCGCGACCGGTGGCGAAACAGGCGACAGGCCGGCGCTACGGGCCGCGCTGTCGGCGTACCACATCAGCCAACTGCCCGAATAGCTGGTCAGATTGGGCATCTGGATCGCCATCATATAAACATCGCGACCGTTGAGGCGCGGGTCCGGGGCGCTGGAAACCTTGGCCGCGGAAGGGCTTGGAGTCTTGGGTGAAGGAGCCGGGGAATCCTCGACCACGGTGGCGGCTCCCGGCGTCCGGGCCAATGCCGCGCGGAGGTTTTCCGGCGCGGTGGGAGCGGCGTAGAGCTGGGACCGGAGGTCTGGACTGGGCTGCACGGGACCGCGGACGAACAGGCCGGGCAACGGGATGCCTTTTCCGGCACCGTCGGAGTCGGCACCCTTGGGATTCACGACCGGGCCGCCGGACAGGGCTGCGGGAGCCGAGGGCGGACGGGGCGGCAGCGCGGTGTCGATCGGTCTAAGACCAACAATCGCGAGGTCCAAGGGTGCGGCGGTTCCGCCGAGATCGGGTGGCTGCGGAGCGGTCTGCGGAACGCGGGGTAGAGGGGCAGTGGCGAGGGGATTCGCCGGTCCGCCAGGACGCCGGGCGCTGGCGAATTGCGGCGCGTCGGGGATTTCGGCGACGGCGACCGAAGTCCTCCGCGAGGGTGTCGACGGGGCGACGAACGAGCGGGGCGGCAGTTTGCGCTGTGGCAGTTCCAACTTTTCGATGCCTGCGACCTCCAACGCCGGGGCTTCCGGGGCCAGTTTCGGCTGGGACAACGGTCGGGCCGCTTCCGGTGCCGTGGGGGGCACGAAGGGTCTCGGAGGCAGTTTCGAATCCGGTAGACGCGCGGTGTCGATCGCCGCCGCCGTCAATTCCGGGGCAGTGGGTACCGCAACCGCTGGGGGCGGAGGGCGGGCCAAGTCCGGCGGGGCGACAAATTCCTTAGGAGGCAAGCGCACCGCGATCAGATTCGGGGCGTCAATGGGCGTGACCGCGAGCTCCGGCGCGGGCGACAACACAGTCTGATCCCGTTTGGGGGCATTCTTGCGAACGGCCACCAGTTGCTGGTCCGATTTCGACTCAGCGCGAACAGGCTGATTCGGTTTATCGGCGCGGGTCGGGGGCGTGACGGCCGGAAGTTTTTTCGCGCGGTACCAGAGAATCCGGTCCTCCTTGCCCGCCACCGCCTGCTTGTATTCCGAGTCGGCAGCCCTCGGCAACCGGAACGAAGGGGCTTCGACGAACCACCAGAACAAGAACACGTGGATCGCACAGGAAACAGCCAACGGTCCCGACGGCCGCCGCACTGTTTGCCCACGATCCAGCAGAGTCATGGGATCACATCCCGACGGGCTTTTGACCCGATCCGGGCAGATGGCCCGAACCATTGAGGGGCGTAACGCGTTTCATCTTCGCTTTGTACTCCAACCGTTCCACGTGGCCGTCGACAAAACCGATGAAGTGGTTGAGCCGCTCGATCTCGGACCGCATCCGCAGCATGGCGTTCTGGAAGTCGAAATCGTCGACGCGCTGCGCGATCTCGAAGCTCAAACGGGCCACAGTTGGATCCGGCGTGTCGCGCGCCGGCTCCTGCACGGCATCGATCCGGTCCCACGCCAGCATCGCCCTGTCGCGAAGGTCGGCGGGCACGGGAGCCCAATCCAGATCGTCGAAAAACTCGACCCGGCCGCGCACATAGTCCAATTCCTCGTCGATGTCGAGCAGCATGAACCGACGTTGGCCTCGCGTGATCACGTCAAAGCGTCCGTCTTCGTAGCGCTCGACCACGGCCTCCACGGTCATGGCGCAGCCGACGTTGACGATCCCGCCCGATTCGCCCAGCACGATGCCGAACTCGGTGCCGTTGGCCTCCGCCTCGCCCAACATTTCCCTGTAGCGCTCCTCGAAGACGTGGAGCGGGATCGCACTCCCTGGGAAAGCAACCATCTGGAGCGGAAAAAGCGGCAGTAGCCGGGACATGCGCCCATTATCTCCCGCCGAGGGTTCCCACGTGTTGAAGCAAGGCCCGGCGGGATACTGGAATTGAATGTCCCGGTCCTTCAGCGGCAAGGTTGTCATTGTGACAGGCGCTTCCAAGGGAATTGGAGCGAGGCTGGTCCGCAAGTTCCAGGCCGGCGGCGCCCATGTCGTCCTGTCGGCGCGTGATGAAGAGGCCATGCACGCCATCGCAGCTCCTGGTGACCTTGTGGTGGCCGGCGACCTTGCCTTGGATGCGACGCGCGAACGGATTGTCGAACAAGCCGTAGCCCGATTCGGCTGCATCGACGCGCTGGTGAACAACGCAGGACGAGGCGCCTACTTCACCGCCACGCAATCTCCACTCGACGACTCGCGCGCCCTGTTCGAGGTGAACTTCTTCGCGCCATTGCACCTAGCCGGGTTGGCCGCGCCGTGGCTGAAGGATTCCAAGGGCTCGCTGGTCAACGTCAGTTCGATCGCGGGACAGATCAGCCTGCCGTGGCTGCCGGTCTATTCCGCCAGCAAGTTCGCGCTGGCGGCTCTGACCTCGGCGCAATCCATGGAACTCAGGCGTAACGGTGTCCACGTGATGGCCGTCTTTCCGGGTTACGTGGACACGGAGTTCCAAGCGCACGCCGCCGGATCGAGTCCACCGGATAATGTAGTGAAGGGAAAGAAATTTGCGGTGTCCGCGGAAGAGTGCGCCGTCGCGATCATAAGAGGGATGGAGAGACGTCAACGCATGGTGGTCACCCCAAAGATTGGATGGCCGTTGGTCATCTTTAGCCGCCTGTTCCCTGGTTTCGTAGAGTCTCGGATGGAACTACGCTGATGCACTTGAAGCTGAAACGGACGCCGGGGATTTACCTCGCCGGATTCATGGGGTCGGGCAAGTCGACCGTCGGTCGCCTGCTGGCGGACCGCTTGGGCTGGGAATTCGTCGACCTGGACACCGAGATCGAGGTCGCCCACCAGACGCGGATCTTTGAGATTTTCGACCGCCACGGCGAAGCCGAGTTCCGGCGCATCGAAAGCGAGGCCCTCGTCCAGCACCTGAGGCGCGTGGAGCGGGGCCAGCCTCACGTGATTGCGCTGGGTGGTGGAGCGTTTGTCCAGCCCGACAACTTCGAGAAGATCACGAGCCACGGCATCGCCGTCTGGATCGACTGCCCGTTCGAGCAGATCCAAGCCCGTATCGCCGAAGAGGGTCTGGACCGCCCCAACGCCCGTGATCCAAAGAAGCTTCATGAGCTCTACGACAGTCGGCGCGCAGGTTATGCCAAGGCCGATTTCCGCGTGGACGGCAGCCTGGCACCCGAGGCCGTGGTGGCTGAGATCGTCGCGCTCCCGCTCTGGAAGTAGCGTCGACCCCGATGAACCACAAACTCCGCGCCGATGCCTATTCGATCCTGCAGGCTGCGCTAGCAGCTGCGGACCCGTCGTTGGCGGTAGGGGAGGCGTTGTCTGGCCTTGATTTGGACCAGTACGGGCGGGTTTTTGTCGTGGGAGCCGGCAAGGCTGGCGGCACCATGGCGATGGCCGCGGAACAGGTGCTGGGCGACCGGATCCATGGCGGCTTGGTTATCGTGAAGGACGGCGATCCTGCGGTTGCCGAACGAATCGAGCTCCGGCCAGCGGGACATCCGGTGCCGGACCAGCGGGGTGTCGATGCCGCGAGGCGCATCATTGACCTGTGCGGGACGGCGGGTGCCAATGATCTGGTGGTCTGCCTGATCTCGGGCGGAGCATCGGCCCTGACGCCCTGTCCCGCTCCTCCGATCACACTGGCAGAGAAGCAGGAGACCACACGGCTGCTGTTGGCGTGCGGGGCCACGATCCATGACCTGAACGCTGTGCGGAAGCATATCTCCGAGTTCAAGGGTGGGCGATTGGCGAGTATCGCGGCTCCCGCGCGGGTCGTGAGCCTGATCCTCTCGGACGTGGTTGGCGACGATTTGGACGTGATCGGGTCGGGTCCCACCTGCCCCGACGCCTCGACGTTCGCCTCGGCCTGCGGGGTGCTCGAGCGATACAGCCTGATGGACAAGATTCCAACAGCCGTGCGGGAGCGCCTGCTCGGATCCATGGACGAGACGCCGAAGCCTGGCGCGCCGATCTTTGGGAAGGTCGAAAACAGGATCGTCGGCAGCAACCGGAAGTCGCTGGGGGCGGCAGCGGCCCGGGCGGAATCGCTCGGATACCGGACGCTGGTCCTCGCCAGCACAATCGAGGGTGAAACACGGGATGTCGCGCGGCTGCATGCGGCGATGGCACGGGAAATGCGGGTGTCAGGACACCCCGTCCCGCCGCCCGCGTGTCTCATTTCCGGTGGCGAGACCACGGTGACCATCCGCGGCAGCGGCAAAGGCGGCCGAAACCAGGAGTTCGCGTTGGCTGCGGCGATCGACATTGCGGGATTGGAAGACGTGCTGATCCTGAGCGTAGGCACCGACGGGACGGATGGCCCAACCGACGCGGCAGGGGCGCTTGCGGACGGGGAGACGGTTTCGCGGGCCGCGCGAGCTGCGCGCGAGGTTTTGGCCGACAACGATTCCTATCCGTTTTTTCTGGAGCTGGGCGATCTGGTCGTGACCGGCCCGACCGGCACCAACGTAATGGATCTGCACGTCGTGTTGGTCGGATAGCAGCCCGTTCCACGGCACGTGAGCGGGCGTCCGCGAACAGTTGCCCGCGATACTACAGAACTCTTAGACCGTCCTTATGCGCACCTCAGCCCGGCGGCTGCAAACTAGCTCTTGTTATAGAGCTTACAGCCATGCCACTCTCACTACTGTCCTTGATCCTGGCGCTCTCCATCCAAGAGCCAGCCGAAATACATCCAAGGGAGAGTGGTACGCCGCGGTTCGAGGCCACATCAAAGGTTGTGTTGGTGCCAGCTACGGTCGTGGATCGCAGGGGTGCGCTTGTGTCCGGCCTTCCCCGAACCGCGTTCTCGCTGACGCAGGATAACAAGCCGCAGCGGATCATCTCTTTCGGGGAGGTGGATCTGCCCGCCTCCGTCGGTATCGTCCTCGATGTAAGCAGCAGCATGCGGGGCTTGCTCGAACCGGCGAGAAAAGCCTTGCGGGATTTTTTCGACACCTGCAATCCGGAGGACGAGGCCTTCCTCTACACCGTGTCCACACGCTCCGGACGGGATTCCACTTTCACTTCGGACTTCACCTCCCTACTTGTTCCGAGCATGTTCCGCGCTGCTTTTGGTAATACGGCCCTGGTCGACACCATCTTCGCCGCCATGCAGCATAGCAAGCAGGGCAGGAACCCGCGGAGGGCGTTGCTTGTCATTTCCGACGGCGTGGACAACAATAGCCGCCACTCGGCGCATGAGCTGATCCGCGCGCTCGAGGAAGCTGACGTTCCCGTCTACTGTATCTCCATATTCAACCCTTCTCCGCACAAGAAGCCGGTAGAGATCGTTGAAGACAGCAATGGCATCGCTCTTCTTAGCGAGCTTAGCCGTCGCTCGGGAGGCTTCCACGTGGAGGTGCGGAACGAGCGGGATATCAAGGAAGCCGCCGGGGCCATTGGAAGGGCTATTCGCGACCAGTACCTCATCGGCTATGTGCCGGAGCCGGAAGCGACGAGCAGCAACCGACGACACTCGATCCAACTGAAGATCTCGGATCCGGCGGCAAAGGTCTACTCGCGGTCGGGATACTACGACAAATAGGAGTTTCCCGAAGGTCCGAGGAAGCGGTAGCCAACAAATGCGTCCGTCATCACGTACTGGGGGTGTGCGGGATCGGATTCTATCTTCCGCCGAAGCTGATGCACGAAGGTTCGGAGATACTCGAGCTCCCCCCCATAGTCCGGTCCCCAAATGGCCCGCAACAGTTCCTCGTGGCGGACAACCCGTCCAGCTCTGCGCATCAGGTACTCGAGAATCTCGAACTCCTTCGGCGTGACTTGGATGCGCTTTCCCGCTTTCAGGACAGTGTGACTCGCCGAGTCCAGTTGAATCTCACCGACAGCAAGGACGGTGTTTGAGTCTCCGGGATTTGATCGTGCCCTGTGGACTGTTCGCATTCGAGCGATCAGTTCGCGGATGGCGAATGGCTTTGTGATGTAGTCATCGGCACCCGCCTCAAGCGCTTCCACTTTGTCGTCCACGCTGTCACGGACGGTCAGCATGAGGATACCTGCCCGCGGCTTCTGCCTGCGGATTTCCCGGCACGCTTCAATGCCGCCAATACCGGGCATGTTGATGTCCAGCAGGATCGCGTTGTAACCGCCGCGACCGGCCAGCTGGATTCCCCGTTCGCCGCTGGAAGCTTCATCTACCGCATAACCCAGTGACACCAGCGTAGCGCGCAAGGCGCGGGTGATTGAGACGTCGTCGTCGACAACCAAGATGCTTCCTTTGGACTCCACATTGCAATCGGTCATATGAATCGATGACTCCTTGGATCATCACTCCTTGCTTGTTGGAAACGACATTGAGAAGGTTGTACCTTGGACCTCGTCGCTGACGGCCCCGACGCTGCCTCCGTGTGCCGTGACTATTTTCCGCGTTATCGCCAGCCCGAGCCCGGTGCCTGCGGTCCGCCGAGCGGTATGCCGAACGCGGTAGAAACGCTCAAATACCCGTCCAATCTCCACAGAAGGAATGGGGTTGCCTACGTTGTGCACAAACAGCGTGATCGTGTCATGGTTCTGTTCCACGCCAACAGTGATTACCGAGTCGGTCGCAGCGTACTTCAGCGCGTTGTCCAGTACCTGGGCCATCGCGATCAGAATCAAGTTCTCATCGCCAACGAAAGAGGCGTTTCGCGCGGAAGCCAACTGCCGGATACTCCGGCCCGGCGAAGAGCGGCGAGCCTCCGCCACGGCTTCCTCCAGCACCTTCCTGACCGGGATGGCCGTCCGCTGCAGGCGCAGTTCCTTGGCATCGAGCCTTGCCATCCGCAACAAGCGATCCGTGATTTCGTTGATGCGGTCCGATTGCTGGTCGATCAGTCCAACGAGTTCAGCCTGTGTGGCGCTCAGGCAGTCCCGCCGCTCCAGCAAGCCCGAACTCGCCGTCCGTATTGCGGTTAAGGGCGTCTTAACGTCGTGTGCCAGCGCATCCAGCAGAACGGTACGGATCTGATCGCTCTGTCGAATCGCGTCCGCCAAGTTTTCGAGTTCCAGGGAGCGGACCCTTTCGAGTGCCAGTGCGATGAGCACCGCCAGGGCATCGGCCACAGAAGCGGACATGCCAGGGCCGCGGAGTGCCATCGCGCCGGTCGGCCGGGTACCCGTACAGAGGACGCGAAACCACGTTTGATCGGCCGGGTCGAACCAGTTCTGGGCCTGCAAGTATGTGTCTCGCGTCCGTCTCTCGACCTCCGCGCCTGCAAGCCCGGCCGAGGCCGCCCTTGCCGACACCGCGTCGAACACTACGACGACTGGAAAGCCGTATATCCTATGGACGAGATCCGCGAGTTGTACTACCGGGTCGGCCTGCAGGTCCATCAGCAGCACAAAGCGGCTGGTTTCATATAGCCACTCAAATTCTTTTCGGCGCGCTTCGGCACTAGCACTTTCGAGAGCCGCCGCCGTCCATAGACGGCTCACTACCAGCGCGCAATATTCGAAGCTGAAGAGGGCGACCCAGTTTAGTGGATCGGCTACCGACCAGCCCAGTATTGGCGGTACGAAGAAATAGAGCTGGGACGCGACTGCTATTGCCGACAGGGCGCTCGCAACGATGAATCCACCCTCGCGCGCGGCAAGTACAACGACCATCAACTGGAGCAGGGCGGCGGTAGTCAGGCCGAGGTGCAAGCGAAAAGCGAAAGCGGTGATGAGTGCGAGTGCGGCAATTCCTACGAGGGCGGTCCGGAGCCTGGCACGGGGTAGTCTGTAACCTCTCGACATCCAGGCGAGCGCCTGCGGGACTGCGAACCCGTGCAAGAGTCGCCCCAGCCGAGGCGTGGCATCGTCTTTGAGCGTGCGGCCAAGGTGTCGTTCTTCTTGGATGGAACCCGTCATCCCGCCATCCCCCCGTGTCCTTCGGGGGTACCGGGTAGCAGGACCTCTTGATCCGACCCCGCAGGGCGCTTTGGATCCGCGAACCGGTACCCGACGTAATGTTGTGTGAGAACATACTCTGGCTGGCGCGGATTGTCTTCCAGCTTCGTCCTCAGTTGATGGACTACGGTACGAAGGTAGTCAACCTGGCTAGTGAACTCCGGCCCCCATACAGACGAGAGTAAACGCCGGTAAGGTACAACCGCACCGGGTTGATTCATCAAACATTGGAGAACATCGAATTCCTTCGGTGTCAGGAGAATCGCCTTTCCGGACTTCAGGACAAGTCGGCGTTCAATGGATAGACTGATTTCGCCAACCTGAATGATTGTGTCCGGTTGGACCGGTGCGTGTACCCGGCGAACAGCTGCCCGGATTCGCGCAATCAGCTCCCGTGTTTGAAATGGCTTGACGACATAGTCATCCGCCCCGGCCTCGAGAGCGGCAATCCTGTCGTCTTGGCTGTTGCGGACCGTCAACATCAGGATAGCGAGCCGCGGCCGAAGATTCCGAAGTTCGATACACACTTCGATGCCATCCTGGCCCGGCATGTTGATGTCCAGGAGAGCGCAATCGTACTGGATGGCTCGCGCCAGAGCCAGTGCCTCCTCGCCGGAGGATGATTCCGTCACCAGAAACCCATGCTCGGATAGGGTTATCTGCAAGGTGCGTCGGACCCAATAGTCGTCGTCGACGATCAATATCCGGCCATTGACCCGATTCTCGGCTCCAAGCGGCGCAGACGAGTTGGAAGGCGGATTGGCGTAGTACTGAGGTTCCATGGCGTTGTCCGCTCCCAACTCGTCTTCGTGGCAGGAATCTTGGCAGGTACTGTTTCAAGCATGCGCGCCAACTCATAAGACAGGCATAAGGATGGCATGAGAAATCCATAAGAATCCGGCATCCACTTATATTGTCGAGATCGGCTCCGATAACATTCTCCACGTTGCCTGTAATGCTTATGGGCTCCATAAACAAGATCAGGGCGGAATGCGGAAGTTGCTCATGCTGTCCTTATGCGTCTCTAATACCTCCAATCCTAGACTTGAGTCACATGGCAAACACTCATTCCTCATGGGCTCCCGTGGACTGCATCCCGGGAGCTACCCGTCCGCGCAGGATGATCACACTCCTCGCGCTGATTGCTGGCGCGAGTCTCCTTCCTTTTAATGCCTCGGCACAGACTCAGGTCGGTGCCATGGCTGGCATGGTCAAGGATCCGTCGCGCGCTGCTGTGGCCGAAGCGACGATCACCGCCTCCATCGTCAGCGGTCAGGGCTCCCCCTTCAAAGGCGTATCAGGGAAGGACGGAAGCTATTCCATCACCGGAGTCACGCCGGGAATCTATTCGGTGACCGTTCAGAAGACAGGATTCGCCGATTTCAGCATTTCATCGGTCCAGGTCCTGCCTGGTCAGACGGCAAGTCTCGAAGTCACCATGAACACGGTGCCCACTTCGAACGCGGCGCAGGGAAATCTCCTCAAGCGCCTTGGCCACGCCTACTGGGATGACTGGCATCCCTCCGCAGCAGCGACGGCCGCCGCCGCTGCTGCACCGGCCCCAGCGTATCGAGGGTATCCAGCCCCGGTATCGACTCCGCCCTATCCATTCACCGTCTGGCCCATTGGTGGCACCGTGAACATTGGCCAGCCGTTCAGCTTCACCACTCCGTTGATGACCGCACTGTATTCCGGCAAGAGCGGGGATGCGTGGCAGAAAAGCAGGATCGGAATATACGGCTGGGCGAACGCCGGCATGAACTTCAGCACTTCCAACGCGCTGCCATATGGCAATGCTCCGGCGGCTTACGCGCAGATTCCCAACTCAATCCAGTTGGACCAGCTCGCCCTGTACTTTGAGCGCCAACCCGACACGGTACAAAAAGACCATTTCGACTGGGGCTTCCGCCTGACGAATCTCTACGGCTTCAACTACCGGTTTACCACCACAAAGGGCATCTTCAGCCAGCAATTGCTGAACAACCCCAAACCCGACGGGTCGATCGGCAACAAGTATGGATACGATCCCGTCATGTACTACGTCGACCTCTACTTCCCCCACGTCGCGCAGGGCATGAATGTGCGAGTCGGCCGCTACATCTCGCTGCCGGACATCGAAGCCCAGTTGGCGCCAAACAACTACACATACACGCACTCCCTGACATACACGTATGATTGCTATACGCAACAGGGCATCAACACCACAACCAAGCTGAGCGACCACTGGACACTGCAACTGGGGCTGTCGGGTGGCTGCGATTCCGCGCTCTGGAAGCGTGATGCGCAGTTGACCGGAACAATCTGCCTGGGCTACACGTGGCGAACGGGCCAAGACAATGTCTACTCCTGTGCCAACTCCTTGAATGACAGCAAATACGCGTACAACAACCTGGCCGCTTACTATACCACCTGGTATCACAAGTTCAACAAGAACTGGCACACTGCCACCGAGTTCTGGTATCAGTACATGAAGCAAACGCCGAACGTTAACAATCCAGGAGCAGCGTCTCTATTGCAGACGAACTCGAACGGCGCCGTGTGCAACCGGGCCGACGAACTGACCTGCTTCGCGCCCAGTTGGGCTACGGTGAACTACACCAGCCGGCAGATGGGTGTTCATGATTTCGTTACGTTCCGCAATGAGTTCATGGACGACATCAAGGGACAGCGGACAGGTTTCAAGACCCGTTACGTTGAGGACGGAGTGGGTTGGAACCATTGGGTCGGAACCTCAATTGTGTTTCGTCCCGAGCTCAGGTTCGAACGCTCCTTGGATGCAACTGCATACAATGCCGGCACCAAGAAGAACCAGTTCATGTTCGCTGGCGATGTGATCTTTTTCTTTTAAGGACAACGCGCGAGTTACGCCGTCAGACGCGGCTGGACGGGTGGTTCCTCCGGCCCCTTGCGCCGCGTCCGGCGGCTCTTGCGCTTTTAAGAGGGGAATGACATGGATCTTCAGAATCTACGAAACGACAAGCTGAAGGAAGCGGTCCGAGGGAATCTAGTCAGCTTTCCGGCGCAGGCTCCCGTCTACGAGAGGCAGTCGAAGGCGGACGTAGGGTGGCGCGTGGCGGTACTCTACTACGTACGTGGCTGGTCGCTAACAGGCATCGGCAATCGATACGGGGTCACCCGTGAGAGGGCCGGGCAGATCCTGAACGAATGGCGAGTCAGGTCGATCAAGGCCGGTTACATCCAGGAGATTCCCGCCCTGTAAGCGCAGGGACCACCCGTGACCGTTGCCAAGGGCGGCTAGGGAACCTTCGGCGCGGGTGAAGCCTGCACCTCAATCGACACGTCCGAAAAGACCACGGTCTCCGAGACCTTGGCGTCGTGCGCGCAGACCGCCAACCCCACGAGCACCGGCCCTTGGAACGTCACCTCAGTATGCGCGACTTCCTTCGGTTCCCCGCCCTCTTTTGCAATGAACAAGAAGATGCGCACGCCAGTCCGCACCAACTTAATACGGAAGGTGCCTGGACCGTCGAACGGGAAATCGAAGGGATTGGTGTCCTCGCCTTTCCGGCTCCGCCATTGCAGGGCGGGCATACCGTTCCCGTGTACGATCACGTCGGCATAGGCGGCATCGGCGTCGGGGGTTTGGCGGACCATGATACCCGCCTTCCGATGGTCGGCTCCCTTGCCGAGGAACTTCATGGTGGCGGTGACGGTGAAATTGCCCGACATCTCCTTCCAGAGGAACTGGAACTGATCCTGTTTGCCCCAGATGTTGGCCCCCGACCCCGTGACCCTGTACTGCCCGGTAGCGGCATCGAACGTCGACGAGCCGGCGATGGCTGGATTCCCCACGTCACCGGAATTGGTGAATAGCCCCAGCTTGCCGTCCTGGGCGAACGCGCTGGCGGCAAGCAGCAGTGTGAGGGAAAGTGTGCGCGTTGTAGGCATGTTTTGTCCTTTGTGCATATCGGCTACTTGGCCGGGGGCGTGGCCGGGAGTTGGTCCACCGAAACATCGGAGAACAAGACGGTGTTGGTCGCGGCCTGGGTGTGGGAACTGACGCCCAACCCCACCATGACCGGGCTTCCGATTTGGCTCATCGTATGTCCCAGTTCGCGGAGCGGCTCGCCGTCCTTGGACACCCAAAGCGTGATGGTGGTGCCTTCACGGACCAGCTTGATCTTCCAGATTCCCGCTCCCTGCACCGGGAAATCCACCGTATTCGTGGTGTCGCCCTTGGAATTGCGGAACTGGACGGCTGGCGTGCCGTCGCCGTGGATTGCCACCTGAACATGGGGGGAGTCGGTGTCGAGGCTCTTGCGCAACATGATGACCGCCTTCCTGTGGCCGATACCCTCGGTGAGGAACTTGGTTGTGGCGGTGACGGAGAAGTTGCCGGACATCTCGCGCCAGAGGTAGTGGAATTGGTCGGCGCGCGCCCAGATGTCCGCACCGGAGCCGGTAATCTTGTATTGCCCGGTAGCGGCGTCGTACTCGGCCGAGCCGTGGAGAGGTGGTGCCCCGACATCGTCGGAATTGGTAAAGGCCCCGAATTTGCCCGTTTCCCCCGACGCCCCGAGGGCCAGCATGCAGGTCAGCAACAGAATGCGCATGACTGGAATTGTATGCCATCGGAAGGGCGCACGGAAAACCAACCGCCGACTCGACGATGCACATTCGGATGTACAACTGCGGCGGGCGCGCCTTCGAGCATTGCGGGAGCTATCCGTGGCAACTGCTCCTGTACGTCGGGGACGCGCCAATGTCGATACCGACTGGGGTCCGCGACCAGCGCAGGGCGGTCCGGGAGATCGTAAAGCGGATAGTGGACGCGGATTCCGGGCTCATCCTGTGGAAAACCGGATGCCCTCCCCCGCCTTGTGCTATCCTTGAGAATTCGAGTGCCGTGCGCTCACCACTGGCGAGCACCATTGCGGCTATCGAGAATTCCACCCCGGGGACTCCGGGACAAGATTTGGAAAACACAACCCACGCCTCGTGGCCAGCCATTCCCGGCCGGCCCGAAACGGACTTGTGAAATACAGGGAGATAGCAGTTGAGACTAGACAAGGTAGTACCCGCGCAGTTGCGCACCACCCGCGGCAAGAATGAAGCCCGCCGCGTCCGCGTTACAGGCCTGATTCCGGCAGTTGTCTACGGGGCCTTCAAGGATTCCGTCGCCGTCACCGTCAACCCCAAGGACGTCCTCAAAATCCTCAGGAGCAAGACCGGCCACAACTCCATCTTCGACGTCGAGGTGGAAGGCGTGGAACGCACGCCCGTCATTGTGTCCGACGAGAGCTACGACCCGATCAAGGGCAGCCTGCTGCACGTCGACTTCCGCCGCATCGATTTGACCCGCAAGCTGCGTGTCGCCATCCCGATCCATATTTCCGGCGAATCGAAGGGTGTCAAGCAGCAGGGCGGCATGCTCGATGTGGTCACGCGTTCGGTGGAAATCGAGTGCATCCCGGATGACATCCCCAACGATTTCGCGGTGGACGTCACCGAATTGATGGTCGGCGGCACGATCCGCGTTTCGGACCTGCCCCTGCAGCCGGGCGTGAAGGTGCTAACGCACGGAGAATCCGTGATTGCCCATGTGGTCGGCGTAAAGGAAGAAGCGGCTCCGGTGGAGGAAGCAGCTCCCGCAGCCAAGAAGGGCAAGAAGGAAGCTGCAAAGGCCGCCGCGAAGGCCCCGGCCAAGGCTGCTCCGGCCGCCAAGAAGAAGTAGGACCTACGGGAGGGGCGTGGGCGTATGTTCCTTGTCGCCGGTCTCGGCAATCCGGGAGAACAATACGCCGCCACGCCCCACAACCTGGGTTTCCTCGTTGTGGACGTTCTCGCGGCGCGCCATTCCATTCGGATGACGCGCAAGGAATGCCAAGCGGTGGTGGGACAGGGGATGATCGCGGGAAAGCCCGTGATGCTGGCCCAGCCCCAGACTTTCATGAATTTGAGTGGCATCGCGGTGAAGCCGCTGATGCAGAAAAACGGGGTCACCCCTGCGGAATTGATTCTGGTGTACGACGAACTGAATCTTCCCTGGGGCTCGTTGCGGATCCGGCCAAGTGGTTCGGCGGCAGGACACAACGGGATCAAGGATGTGATCGCCAAACTGGGGACACAGGAGTTCCCAAGGATCCGGCTGGGAGTGCATCCCGGCCATCCGCTCAACGGCGGGGCGGATTATTTGTTGTCGCGCTTTTCCAGGCGGCAGAACGAAACATTGGAGGAGTTCATCGGTCTAGCCGCCGATGCGACTGAATCCGTTATAGCCGAGGGCGTCGAAATGTCCATGACCAGATTCAACGGTCGCGCCCGGAGCTCTACCCCTCCGCCGGATCTAACCGGCAGGGGTTAAACAAGGGTCGAAGACCCCAGAGGCACAGCCAGTAAATGAAGAGAATCTACGAAAATCTGTTCATCGTGAAACCCGATGCAACGGAAGAGGATGTCGACCAGCTCATCGAGCTGATCTCCAAGCAGATCGCCACCGCCGGTGGCGTGGTGGACAAGGTCGACAAGTGGGGCAAGCGCAAGCTGGCCTACCGTGTGGAAAAGAACCGCGAAGGATACTACGTCCTGCTGACGTTTACCGTGGACGCCTCGGCAGTTCGCGAACTCGAACGCCGCATCCGCGTACAGGACTCCATCATCAAGTTCCTCACCGTCCGCATCGACGAGGACTTGAAGCGGTTGGCGAAACGGCAGAAGGAACGCGAGAAGCGCGCCCACCGTCGCCCGCAGCCCCCGACCCCGCAGCCGTCGCTGGCGGCGGCCATGCTGGGTGGCGAAGGCGGACACGCAGTTCCCGGCGCACCGGTTCCGGCCGCTCCGGCGCATCCCGCGCCCGGTATTGCCCCGGCTGCCGAGCCCGTTGCCGAACCGACCCCGGAATCCCCGGCAACATCCGCTGCAACCCCCGCGGCCGAATAAGCCGCAGCCACCACGAAAAGAAATCAAGGAGACACCACAATGGCTGAACAAAAAGGTGGCCGCCCGATCGCGGCATCGCAGCGCCCCACTGGCGGGGACAAGGCGGCGGCTGTCGGCAAGAAGGCTTATTTCCGGCGCAAGAAGGTTTGCCGGTTCTGCGTCGAGCGGATTGACGACATCAACTACAAGGACATGAAGACCCTACAGGCCTTCATCGCCGAGCGCGGCAAGATTGTCCCGCGCCGCATCTCGGGCGTTTGCGCCCCGCACCAGCGTCGCCTGACCGACGCCATCTTCAAGGCCCGCAACATCGCCCTGCTGCCCTTCGCGGCGGCGGTCTAACCGAAGGAGCACGAGGACACAACCATGGAAGTCATTCTTCGGGAAGAAATCGAAAAGCTGGGTGGCCGCGGCGACGTCGTCAAGGTCGCCAATGGCTACGCCCGCAACTATCTGCTGCCCCAACGCAAGGCTGTCGCCGCAACGGACTCGAACCGCAAGATCGTCGAGCAGGAGCGCCAGTCGCACCTCAAGAAGGAAGCCAAGCTCGCCGGCGAGGCGACCGCGTTGGGCGAACTGCTCACAGCCCTCTCGATCCACGTGGCCCGCAAGGCCGGCGAGAACGACCATCTGTTCGGTTCCGTGACCGCAGCCGACCTCGGCGACGTTCTGGCCGCGCAGGGCTACAACATCGACCGCCGCAAGATCCACCTCGACGAGCCCATCCGCACCTTGGGCGAGCACAAGGTCACGATCAAGCTGCACCGCGAAGTTGCCGTCGACGTCACCGTCCACGTCGACCGTCAGGAATAAACCCATGCCGTTCGATCTCACAGGTCAGACGGCGATTGTCACCGGCGGAGCCGCCGGCATCGGCGAGGCGATCTCCAAGCGCCTCGCCGGTGCCGGTGCGACCGTCGCCATCGCCGATTTGGATTTGGACGCAGCCAACACCGCTGCCGCAGCCTTGGGCAACGGGTCGTACGCGGTGAAGATGGACGTTTCGGATTCCGCCTCGGTCAACGCGGCCGTAGCGGAGGTTCTGGCTCGTTCGGGCCGGATCCACATCGCGGTCAACAACGCGGGCATCGCGGGAAAGGCCGCCCCGGTGCAGGATCAGACGGACGCGGAGTTCGCGCGCGTGATGGCGATCAACGTCCACGGCGTGTTCTTCGTCTGCCGGGCCGTGATCCCCCACATGCGGGAACACAAGTACGGTCGGATCGTCAACATCGCGTCCATCGCGGGCAAGGAAGGCAACCCGAACATGGTCGCCTACTCGGCAAGCAAGGCGGCAGTGATTGGCTTGACCAAGTCCCTCGGCAAGGAAGTCGCGACCGAAGGGATTTGCATCAACGCCGTGGCACCGGCGGTAGTCCGCACCAAGATTCTGGAGCAGTTGACACCCCAGCAGGTCTCCTACATGACCGACAAGATCCCGATGCGCCGCACCGGCGAACCGGACGAGATCGCCGCAGTCGTGCAATTCCTTTCCAGCCCCGATTGCTCGTTCGTAACAGCACAATGCTACGACGCCAGCGGTGGCCGGGCAACGTACTAACCTTTCAATTTCCCCAAAGCCCATCTGGCATGCCCGGCGACCATCGCGTCCTCCGAGCATGCCAGTCTTTCCAGCGGCTCGCGGAACTTCCCCAGCCCCGAATTCCCCATCGCGACCGCCACGTTCCGCAGGAAGCCCGCATACTTGACCCGGCTCACAGCCGTCCCCCGAAACAGGTCACGGAACTCTGCCTGCCCCAACGCCGCCAGCCTTTCCAAAGGCGGCGCAACCCATTCCGGACCGGCCTCAACCCCGGTCCGCGGCGACTTCCGATTCCACGGACACACGTCCTGGCAGATATCGCACCCGAAGGCATTCGCGCCGACCGCGTCCCGGTGCGCCTCCGGAATCCCCGACCGCAGTTCAATCGTGAAATACGAGATGCAGCGGCGGGCATCCAACTCGAATCCGCCGTGCGGGCTGGGAACGATGGCCGCGGTCGGACAGGCGTCGATGCATCGGCTGCACGATCCACAACGGTCCGGTGGCGGCGTGTCCGGCTTCAACTCCAGCGTCGTCAGGAGTTCGCCAAGGAAGAACCACGACCCCAACCGCTGGTTGATCAGGCATGTATTCTTTCCAATCCAGCCGAGTCCGGCCTGCCGCGCGAGCGACCGCTCCAGAATTGGAGCGGTGTCGACACACGCGCGCCACGCGAACGGCTCAATCGCCGTCAGCAGCCCCGCCAAACGCTCCAACATCCGCCAAATCCGGGTGTGGTAATCGTCGCCCCAGGCATAGCGGGCGATCCAAGCGCGCTCCGGATCCGAGAACTCCGTAGAATACGGCTCCGGGCCGTTGTAGAGGACCCCAACGCAAATCACCGACCTGGTCCCCGGCAGCACTCCCTCCAGCGACGCACGGACATCGGCCCGATGGTCGGTCAAATAGCGCATTTCGCCCGCCAAGCCACGGTCTGCCCAATCCCGGTAACGGTCGAAATCGGGTGCTTCCCCGGCCCGTGCGACTCCCGCCAAATCGAAGCCGCATTCGGCCGCCAAGTCGCAGACAATACGGCGGTTGATACGATCGGCCAAAGCCCAGTCTATCCCGTCCCGTTCGATTGCGCCAAGCCCCAACGGACCCCCATGCAGCCCAGTTCGATGGAATTGCATCGTTCCGAAACGGAACATTGCTTAACCTGATAAGGAAGTACAACGAGAAGAACACCCAGCCGGGGAGCCCTACACCGATGCACAAGCCGTTCAAGTACGCAGAGAAAGCCGTCACAGTCGCCGCCAATGGCGCGTGGCACGTGTTCAACACTTTCAACTCGATTGCGAAGAACCCGTCGTTCACACCCAAGTGGTCCGACAAGCCCTTGCTGAAGTCGTGGGAAAAGCAGAAGCCGCCGCTGGGCTGGCCCCGCACCACGGACTCCCTCTGCCCGAAGTGCGTGCCTGAGATCCGCAACAAGATCGTGAACGGCGAGTTGCCGGTCGAAATCCTCCGCAACCAGAAGGTCGGCGAAATCAAGGCGCAGATCATCGAGCGCGACGGCAAGATCCTGATGGTGAAGGATTGCCCCATCCACGGCCACTTCGAAGACATGATGGCGATGGACCCGGCCTTCCTCCAGAAGGTCGAGCGCGTGTTCCCGGGCCGCGACATCCGCGCCCACAACGACGAAAAGCTCCACGACCACGGCTCCTCCACGGTCACCCACGGTCGCGGCTCGGTCCTCACGATCGACCTCACCAACCGCTGCAACATGATGTGCGACCCGTGCTTCATGGACGCCAACCAGGTTGGCTTCGTCCACGAATTGACGTGGGACGAAATCAAGACCATGCTGGACAACGCGATCACCATCAAGCCGCGCCGCCAGATGTCGGTCCAGTTCTCGGGCGGCGAGCCCACCCTTTCGCCGTACTTCCTCGACGCCGTGCGCTACTCCTGCCACGTCGGCTACAACAGCGTGCAGGCGGCCACCAATGGCATCGAGTTCGCCAAGAGCCCGGAACTCTGCGCCAAGGCCCGCGAAGCCGGACTCCGCTACGCCTACCTCCAGTTCGACGGCATCGGTAACGCTGCCAACTCGCACCGCGCCATCGGCAACCTGTTCGACGTGAAGCTCCGCGCGATTGAGAACCTCCACTCGAACGGCGTCGAAATCGTCCCTGTCATCACGATCATCAACGGCGTCAACAACGAGCAGGTCGGCGCGGTGATCAAGTTCGCCCTCGACAACCCGAAGAAGATCTCGTTCCTCTCGTTCCAGCCCGTCTCGTTCACCGGGCGCGACGAGGAAATCACCCCGGAGCGTCGCGAAGCCCAGCGCTACACTCTCTCGCACTTGGCGCACGACGTGAAGAACATGGTCGGCATGGGCGAGCCCACGCGCGACTGGTACCCGATCTCGTTCATCAGCACCTTCTCCGACTGGTCCGATCTCGTGAAGGGACCGGACAAGGAATGGGGCCAGCTCTCCTGCGGTTGCCACCCGAACTGCGGCACCGGCATGGCGGTCATGATCGACAAGGAAACGAAGGAATTCCGCCCGGTCACCCAGTTCCTCAATGCGGAACAGATGGCCAAGGACATCGCGCAAGTCAACGACGCGGCCCGCGGACGCATGGGCTCGATCATCGGCGGCGCGCTTGCCCTGCTCCGCAACTACGATCCGTTCCAGTCGCCCACCCACTTCCACATGACCGACCTTCTCAAGAAGTTCGACAAGGGGTTGGGTGCGACCAAGGCCAAGTACGGCAAGGTCGGCAAGGAGCGGACGATGGAAGACATCGAACTCCGCCGCAAGGACCGCTGGAACTTCATGTTCATCGCGGGCATGTGGTTCCAGGACCTGTTCAACTACGACTTCCGCCGCACCGAACAGTGCATCATCCCCTACGCCACCCAGGAAGGCGAGATCAGCTTCTGCGCCTACAACACGGGCGTCGGCTGGCGGAACATCGTCGAGAAGATGCACATGACGGCGTCACTCACCAAGTGGTACGAGGAGAAGGGTCGCCACGAGATCATCGCGGGCGGCAAGAACGTCAAACTGGAGTCCAAGGAACACTCGCTGGTTCTCAATCTCGACGACGTGAACAAGGACATCCAGCACGACTTGGATAGCCAAGGCATCGCCAAGACCGCCCGCGAAGAGAAGCTCCGCGCCCGCAACGCCGACATGGCGAAGAAGGCCTCCGAGGACGCCAAGATGGCGAAGCTGTACCGCGAAGTGATCCTCAAGGAAAAGCCGGTCGAGGCTGGTTTCGTGCCGCTCGATCACCTAACGGGCAATTTCGGAATCAAGCCCGCCGCAAAACCCGCAGCCACGCAACCGGTCGCCAAGACGGAAGAAGTGAAGGAAACGGTTGGCAGCTTCGGCGACTAGTTCGCCAGTCGCAATGTAGTGTAAAGAAGGCCGCCGGGGAAACCCGGCGGCCTTTTTCTTGGTCCAGGACCGGTCTTCAGTCTTCCCGCTGATCCGCACCGAGGATCTCGACCACCACTTGGCGGTTGACCAGGCTCTTCCAGCGCTCGTTGAACTTCGCCGCGATGTCGGGACGGGTGGCAAGCGCCGTCGCCAAGCCAAGTTGGACATGGGGCAAGCGCACCTGCTCGTCCTTTGCCAGCTTGTCCGCGATTTCCCCCCACCGGTTGGTCAAACCACCGGTGTCGAGCAACACGATGCGGTCACCGATCACGCCGAAGTTCTTCAGGTGGGCGTCGACTGAAAATAGGCCGGAGCGCCAGCCAGCCTGGCGGGTTTCCAACAGGCGGTCCAGCCATGTTTCGACAGCGGCAAAATTGTTCGCTTGGGCGAGGGTTCCGATACAGCGGTCGAGCGTTGTATCCACCCGTTCCGTCGCCTCGGACACGGTCATCCACCCCGGCCAGCCGTCAATCACCACGGTCTTCGGTGGGAATTGGATGAGCTGAGGAAGAAGCGGAGAGTCCACCAGATGCGTACGGGCCAGACTGTCGCCGCGTTTGGCGCGCCGGACGAACTTGTACAGCACCTGCGACACGTGCTTGGTGTGCCAATACCGCTTGGGTACGACAACCATGAGCGATTGGGCAAGTACCCGCAGAAGGTTTACAACCCTCGGGGGGCTATGCAGAAGTGGTGCGCCGATTCCGCCGGGTAGACCTCGGGCGACCTTGTGGAGAAATTTCCAGACAAGGATCAGCGCGACCATTTCCTCCGCCGTGCGATGGCGCTTTACGACCCAGTGTTCCGAGGAGTAGACGACCTTGCCAATCCCTTCGCCAAGCCGGTGCAATCGATCTGCCAGCAATTCCGGGGGAGCCTGGTCAAGTTGCTTCGGCATGCAGCCTCGCTGGCTTCATCTTAGCCCCTTTTGCCGTCGCTATCCCAAAAACTTTGAGATGCGACGCGTCAAGGCTTCGCGACGACCAAGGGCGCACCCTTGGCATCCCAAAACCGCACCTGTCCGCCTGCATCGCCCGCGACGAGGGTCTTGCCGTCGTTGCTGATCGCGGCTTGGATAGGCAGTCCTGCGTCGAGCGGGATCGCGCGGATGGCGCCACCGGTCGGATTCCAAAGGCGGAGCTGGCGGTCTCGTCCCACGCTGAGAAGGTCCCCGTTGGGCCCGAACGCCACCGAGAGTACGCCATTGGGGAGATTGCCGAAAACGCCTTCCGACCGTTTGGGCTGGTGGGCGTTGTTCTTGATCACGGCGGGCCAGCCGTCGCTCGTGTCCCACCAGATCAGGACGCCGTCCTCGCCGCCGCTGGCCAGCATCTTGCCGTCGGCGCGCCACGCGAGGGTACGGACCGAGGCCTTATGCTCGGCAAGCGTCAGGAGGATCGCGCCAGCCTGCGCGTCCCAGAGGTGGATGGCCCCGGCGCGGTCGGCCGTTGCCAATGTCTTGCCGTCGGGACTGAAGGCGAGAGCCGTAATCCAATCGGTGTGCCGGGTGAGTTTGTAGCGCAGCTTGCCGTCGTCGGTGTTGTAGACCTTGACGGACTTGCCCGAACCGCCGAGGGCGATGAGCTTCTGGTCCGGGCTGACATCGGCGGAAAGGACCGCGTCGAGTTCATCGCCGACCTTGGTCAGGCGATTGCCGGTGCGCACGTCGTAGAGCACGACCGAGCCGGACTGGACAGGCTTGCCGCCCGCGACCATGAGGACGCGGCCATCCGGGGTAAAGCGGATGACATTGGGCTGGCCTTCAGGAAACGGGAGATCGCCGAGAGGTTGGCGGGTGTTCACGTCGTCCAGTTCGACATGGCCGTAGCGGGCGATGGCGAGCAGCGGGGCCGTCGGGCTGGTCGCCATGGCGACGACGGGGAACGGATGTTTGGGAGCCGGGGCCGTGCTTGAAGGCAAATTCCCCGGCATCGGCGGCGGACCGTCAAGCTTGGTGGTGACGACGGGGTGGAAGCCGATATCGCGGTTGGCGGTGAGCGAGGCGCTCTTTTCGGTCTCGCGGAGCCCGGTCTGAATCCATTCGCGGATCAACTCAATCTTGGCTTGGGACAGGGGCGCATTGCGTAGGGGCATGCGCTTGTCCTCGTTTTCGTCCGTGATCGCGCTAAAGAGGATGCTGGCGGAGGCGCGGCCAGCAACCAGGACCGCTCCGGCACTACCGCCTTTGACGGCTGTATCGTAGGAACCGAGATTGATGCCGGCCTTGGGCTCGTCCTCGCCGTGGCACTTCATACAGTGCTCGCGGAAGATAGGCTTGATCTGGTCGTCGTAGGTGACTACGGCGGCGGGCAGTACGGTTATGGCCGCCTGAAAGGCGACCGCAGCCCACAACGGTTGCCCCACAAGACGCTGTATTCGGGTGGGCATGGGGTTAGTGGTTGAAGAGGAACTCGGTGGAGTCAATCAGGCTCCAGAAGATGTCCTCATATGTCTTGCGGTCGGCAGGCGCCTGTTTGGCGAGCGCCAGCATCGCCTTGCCCTCGTCGGCGTCGGGCTTGCGGGAGAGGACCCGGATATAGAGTTCCTCGACGATCTCTGCCGGGGATATCTTGGCCGCGAGGAGATTCGGAACCACCTTGCCCTTCGTGATCTGGTCCTGCAAAGTGTCGCCCGCGATGAAGTGGAGCGTTTGCGAAAGGGTGGGCTCCAAGCGGGTATCGCTGGCGGAGACGGTGGACCGGTCGGAACGTCCGAAAGTCTGGAAAAACGGATCGGTGAACGTGTTGCCGTTGGTATCACCGGTGGTCCGCGGGTAGTGCTCGATCGCCTTGATCCCCTTCGGGAACAGGTTAAACGTCCGGTCGCCATCGGTCGCCTTGACGATAGCGTCCAGCAGGACATCGGCTCGCAAGCGGCGAAGCTGGGCCCTCGACGACTGTCGGGTATCGTCGGCATTGGTCCCGTTGGGCTTGGCCGAAAGCTGGTAGACGCGCGACATGCAAATCTCCTTGACCAGCGCACGCAGGTTGAAGCCGTTCGACGCCAAATGCGCGGCCAAGGCGTCGAGCAACGCCTTGTTCGCGGGCGGATTGCTGATCCGCATGTCGTCGACCGGCTCCACCAGTCCGCGTCCCATGTATTGTGCCCAGATGCGGTTGGCGAGGTTGTGTGTGAACAGGTCGTTCTTCGGCGAGGTCAACCAGTCGGCCAAGGCTTCTCGGGGATCGACGCCCTTCGCGACCGGGGCCTCGCCGCCGAGCACGGTGGCGGGCATCGGCCGGTTGTCGACCAAGTGCTTGGCCGGTTCCGCCGACGGGTCATTGTAGATGTAGAACTCGCGCGGCTCCGCCCCCTGTTTGCGCTTCAAGCCGTTGAAAAAACTGACCCACCCATAGTAGTCGTCCTGCGTCCAGCGGTCGAACGGGTGGTTATGGCACTCGGCGCACTGGATACGTAGACCAAGGAAGACCTGCGAGAAGTCCGACGCGAAAGCCTTCGGGGTGAACTTGGTGCTGTGGACCAGCATCGTGTACAGGTTCGCCGGGCCGTCGGTGAGGTTGCTGCCGGTGCCCTTGATCTGGTCAGCGACGAATTCGTTGAGGGGCCGGTTGTGGGCGATCTGGTTGCGGATCCAATCGTGGTACGCGGCGGCCGCCTTGACATCGGTGCCGGTCGGGGCGTAACCGCCGCCCTTGACGCGCAGCATTTCGGACCAGAGGTCGGTCCAGACGTCGGTGAAGCCGTCGCTGGCGATCAGGCGGTCGACCAGCTTCTCGCGCTTGTTGGGAGCGTTGTCGGCCATGAAGGCGCGGTATTCGGCGACCGAAGGAAGGGTTCCCGCAAGATCGAGGGTGGCGCGGCGCAGGAAAGTCTCGTCGTCGCAGAGTTGCGACGGGAGGAGGCGCAGCTTCTGGAGCCGGTCGTAGACGATGCGGTCAAACTCGTTGTTGGCGGGCGGGTTGGTCCAGCGGTACGTGGTGTCGTTGGGGGGAAGAACGATGATTTCCGAGCCGATAGTAAAGCGGCTGAAGCGCGCAAAAACAAAGCCGTCGCCCTTGCCACCCGGAGTTAAGAGTCCTGTTTTGTTGATGGTAGCGGTAGCCGGGTTGTTGACGGAGAAGAGCGCGAAGTCGGTCACGTCACGCATGGTGCCGTCCGAATATCGGGCGGTCACCTTCATTTGCTGGGTCGGTTTGAGCTTCTGCGCCGGGGTCGGGGCCTTGAACACCATGTGATCCGGCGACAAGGTGATCTCGACGGGGACAGGGACCGTGCCCTCGTCGTCGGGAGCCCCGGCCTCGATCCATTTGAGCAGGATCTGGTAGTAGACGGAGTCCTTGGTAAAGAGTCGGCCGCCAGTGTGCGGCACCTTGCCCTGCGCCTTGAGGAGGATCAGGCTGTCGTCCGGGGCGGCGACGTTGACGCGGCGTCCTACGTATTCCTGGGTTATGCGGTAGTAGTCGCCCTTGGGGTCGTAGCCGAAGAGCGAGAGCATGAACCCGTCCTTGCCGCGTGCGGAACCGTGGCAGGTGCCTTGGTTGCAACCGGAACGGAAGAAGACGGGCATGACGTCGCGGCGGAACGAGGGGACTTCCGGGATGGCCGGCGTCTTCGGCTTCAGCGGTGCGTTGGTGGCAGCAGGGGTCGCGGCCTGCAGGAGCGGGAGGGCGAAAGCCAAGGCTAGAAACGCGGGGCGATAAAACATGGGTTATTCCTTGGTTGCCGTGGCGGTCAGGGCCGGGTCTACGCGCAGGATTCCCTTGCCGCTTCGCTGGCGGATCTCCTGCCCGCCTTGCTTGAAGATGACTTCGCACGTGACCTCGGTGTAGCGCCCGAGCAGCGCGTCGTCGGTCGCCGCGATGTCGAACACGAGGGTCTTGTCGCCCGACTTCAGATGCGGCTTGCCCACGACGGACACGCCCTTCGGCAACCCCAGCAGGACCGCGTCGGCCTCGCCGTCGAACGGTTTCTTGTTGTCCACGTCCCAAGTCACACGGGATTGGCCGCGTCGGCGAACGGAAGCGGGCTTGTTCTTCAACTCCACATAGGGGTCGGCGACGTTCAGGTTGACGAAATCCGCCGCCGCGCGGATCCGGCCCCCGCCAATGTAATACGATCCACCGGTGGTGTTGGCGGTCATCGACAGTGGCCAAGTGCCCGGTTTCACGTTGGTGTCAGCCGTGAGGTGCATCACGGATTCCGATTTGCCTTCCGGGATGGTTACGGTCGGCTCGCACTGGACGCCCGGCGGCATGTAGTCGCACTGGAATTCCACAGGACCGTTGAACCCGGGCTCGCGCTTCACCTTGACGTTGAGGGCCAGTTGGCCGTTTTTCGAGATGGGAAGTTGCGGGGCTTCGACCTCGAACGAGAACGGGGCTGGCTCGGTAACCGCGAGCGCGTATTTGTCGAGGACAATGGCGTGCCACGCGTGTCCGCCGGAATGGTTCAGGAACGGGAACGACTGCTGGGTGTAGCTGACCAGTTGCGCTTGCGATTTGTCGGTCGGGCGCACCGCCAAGCTGACAAGCGCCGTCTGGGGCGGCGTGTCGGCGTCGGCGATGAACTCCGCCTGTGCCTGTTTGGCCCCTGCGGGAATCTTCGGGGCGACCATGCGGACCCCCTTCGGGAGCCCCTCCGCCACCAGTTCCAACTCGCCCTTGAACCGGTTGCCCAAGCCTTCGGCGAGGCTGACCGTGACCGTCCAACGGTTGCCGCGCGGAATGGCGATGCTGGTCAGGCGCGGCGTTTCCACGCTGTCGGTGACCTTGGCCTGGAAGAACGTGCTGATTTCGTCGCGGACGGGCTCGATCTCGACCCGGTAGACCGAGGTCGGGCTAGCGAAACCGCGCATGTCGGTCATCGAGAGGACGTATTCGCCATCGGACTTGGGCTCCCAGACGAAGGCCGGGTCCATTTGCTCGGGGCGCTGGAGCTGGGCCGACATTGCATAGAGCCCGCGGGCGGCAAGCGTGGCATCGTCGCCTTCGACCTCGATCTTCTCGTCGCCCGCCTTGCGGATCACGAGGCGCGCGTCGAGCGGCGAACCGAGGGAGCGCGCGAAAACCTCGACACGCCAGCGTTGGCCCTTCTTGACCGAGACCCGGAAGGTATCGGTCTTGCCCGGGGTAGAAATGATGCCGTTCAGTGCCGCCGGTAGGGCGGGAACTTTTGTCTGTCCGCCGTTTTCCAGAACGTTGGCGTACGGGCTGACCCGCATCGGGAGCGGGGACGGGGCGTCGTCAAAGAAGTCGAAATCGGTACCTTTGGCTGGGAGTTGGACGGTCTTGGTGACGGGACCGGCGGGGTCGCCTAGAAGCGTGGTGGTGAGGGGCTGTCCAGCGGGCCCACCGGCTGGGTACGCCGCCAGCGGACGGCGGTTGGTCCCGATGTGGGCTAGGTAGTAGAGATTGGCGCCGGGGTTGAAGATGCGCTGTTTGACTTCGACGAAATAGTCGCCGTCGCGGGGCAGTATGGCGGAGACGATGGGGTCCTGGAGGTGGAGCGCGCTGTCGTCGTTGGCTGCAAGTTCGTGGCCGTCGGGGTCGAGGATACGGGCCGCCAAGTCGTATTCGGAACCGCCGTAGAAGTGCTCCGAGAGCCGGACGGCGTCGATTTCGACGGACAGATGCTGGCCCGCCTTGCCGGGAACGCGGTAAATGTCGATGTCGCCGACCGCGCCGGAATCCATCCGCCCGAGGACGGAGGTGTTGGGTGCGACGGGCTTGGCTGTCTTGAGGGTGTCGTTCAGGCCGGGTTTCTCTTCGCCCTCCATGACGACCGGGAACTTGGTCACCGCGAAGCTCGTGAGGGTGGTGAGCTCGGTGTCGGTGCGGACCTTGAAGGTATGGAGGCCGACCGGTGCATCCTTGGCGATCTCGAAGCGGAGTTGCACCATGTCCTGCACGTAGCCGGAGTGGATGGTGTTGCGGGGTTTCGGGAGCGACGGGAGCGGGGTGATGCCGATGCAGCGGATGCCGGGCTCGAAGAAAACGACTTCGCGGGCATCCTTAATATACGTGCCTTCGAGGGTGACGTCCACCGTGGTGCCCTGCTGGGCGGCTCGGGGGGTGACGTACTCGATATGGTGCACCATGGGTTGGGCCATGGCGGGGAGTGTGGCCGACCCGAGCAGGACGAGGAATCGCAGTGTGCGGTTAAATGTTGGGCGTCGCAAAAGCTGGCTCCAAGTATGGTTTAGCTCAGGAGGGAGGTGACTACTTTGCCACCGCCACCGATTTCGACGGGGCGGGCGCCCATGGCCATCAGCTTCTGGGTCGAATCGATGCCCAGTTGGCGGTAGGCGGTCGCGAGGTAGTCCTCAACCGGGACGGCGTCGCGGGCGGGCTCGGCTGCGGTCGAATCCGAGGCTCCGTAGATCTGGCCGCGGGTGGTGCCGCCACCAGCCAGCAACATCGAGTAGCAGCGGGCCCAGTGGTCGCGGCCGTTGCCAGCGTTGATCTTGGGGGTGCGGCCGAACTCGGTGGTCACCATGACAAGCGTGCTGTCGAGCATGCCTCGCTGGTCGAGGTCGGTGACCAGTCCGGCAATCGCCTGGTCCAACGCGGGCATCTGGTCGTTCGAGATATCCTTGATCGCCGTGTGGGCGTCCCACGAGCCGTAGCTGACAGTGACGAAGCGGACGCCAGCTTCCACCAGACGGCGCGCCAGCAGCAGGCGTTCGGCGATGGCGGCGGGCTGGCCGTTCTTGAGCTTCAGGCCCTTGCCGTAGAGTTCGCGGGTCGCATCCGTCTCGCCATCGAGCGAGAACGCCTTGCGCGACTTCTCGCTGGTGAGCAGCGAGTAGGCGCTCTTGTTGAACTCGTCCATCGTGTTGAGTTTGTCGGGATCGGCCTCAAGGTGCCGCATGTGCTGCTCGACGATGTCGCGGGCCGTCTTGCGGCGCTCGAACTGTTCGAGGGAGACGCCGTTGGGGATGGAGAAGTCGCGGATCTTGAAGACGCCGTTGGCCCCGGGGTCGGCGTTGAGCTGGAAGGCTCCGTATTTGGAACTGAGGAAGCCGGTGCCGCCCTCGTAGCCGCTCAGGCGGGGTATCACGACATAAGGCGGAAGTCCATTGCGCCCGCCGAACAGGTGGGATACCACCGCGCCCATTTGGGGGTAGTCGAGGACGGTGGTGGGAGTGTAGGCGGTGAAAACCTGGTAGGTGGCGAGCTGGTGGTCGGGGATCTTGCCAACAATGGAGCGGATGACGTTGATCTTGTCGGCCACCTTGGCGAGCTTGACGAAGTTTTCGCTGAAGACCTCCCCGCCCTTGGTCTTGACCACGCCGAGTGCCCCCCGGTATTCGCCGGGAGCTTCGGGCTTGGGGTCCCAAGATTCCTGGTGGGACATGCCGCCGGGCAGGTGGAGGTGGATGACGGACTTGGCCTTGCCTTCTGTGAACGCACCTGGCGCGATGGTCGCAGCCTGGGCCTCGAAGCGGAGAATGTCGGGGATGCCGAGGCCAAGCGCCGCGCAGAAGCCGACGCGGATGGCATCCCGCCTGGGAACCGGAGTATGGAAAGGGGCCTGAGGCTTCATGGCTGGGTCGTCGTATCCTACTGCGTATCTTATCAAGCTTCGAGGGCCAACTCCTGAAGCGTTAACTGTAGGATTCCTGGGGTCCTACTTGGACCCGCCCGCCAAGTACTGCCGCCAACCCCCGAACTCCGAAATATCCCTTGCACCTTCGCAGGCGGCTGGCTCGGCGAGGAAGCCCTTGACCGATTCACCCGTCTCCAACACCAAGGTTCCGATGCCTAGAGGGGCCGGAATTCGAGCCACAAACGCCCCGAATTGCGCCGCTGGCATGCGCCAAACTTCGACCTCGATGGCGGTGCCGCCCTCGGTCTGCCGGATCAAGCCCGGCTTTCTCGGGACCGCCCCGGGTAGTTCGTAGAACTTGTAGATCGGAGCGGTCCGGCATTGCCGAAGGAAGACCGCGCCGCCTTCCAGAAGTTCACGGTTCAACGGCAGTCCCCGCAAGTGCGCTCCGACCACGGCGACCGCGACTTCCCCGTCCACCGCCCTTGAGACCGGAACCGGAATGCCGGTTGCGCCCATCGGGACGGGCCGGATGCGGTGCAAACGGCCGGCGATACCCAGCACAAACCCGTCACGACCCGCCGGTGCCGCCAGCGTCACACCGAACGGGACCCCGTTTGTGCAGAAGCCGGAGGGCACGGCGGTCGCGCACATATCTAATAGGTTGAGGAAGTTCGTATAGTACCCGAGGTCCGTGTTGCGGGCGACAGGCTCAGCCGCCAACTGCGCCAAAGTAAAGCACGTGCCAGCGGTCGGGAGCAGCACCACGTCCACCCCGACCCACATCGGCTCAACCTGCCGCCTCAATTCCGCCAGCCGGTACGTTGCCTCGAAAGCGTCGGTAGCCGAGAACCGGTTCGCGCCCTCCACAATGGCTCGTGTCACGGGATGCATGTCGGCCGCGTGTTCGGCCATGAACGGCTTCAACGCCGCCATCCGTTCCGCGACCCACGGCCCTTGGTACAGCAGGGCCGCCGTCTCCCGCAGCGGTGTGAAGTCGATTGACACCTCGGTCCCGCCCAACTCCTTCAGATCGCGGACCGCCTGCTCGAACAACGCCGGAGTCTCGGTATCGCCGAAGAATTCGAGGGACGCCCGGTCCGGAACACCGAAACGGAATCCCTTGGCCGATTCGATCGCCATTGCGACCGGCGACGCTTCGCGCCGACTGAAGGCATCCTCGGCGTCAAATCCGGTCAGGATGGCACCCACCGCCCCCGCGTCGTCGCAAGTCAGCGCAAACACCGAGACGCAATCGAGCGTCCGACATGCCGGAACCACACCCCGAGTGCTGAAGTAGCCACGAGTGGGTTTCAGCCCGACGATGTTATTGAACGCGGCGGGAACGCGGCCAGACCCGGCCGTGTCCGTGCCCAACGAAAAACTCACCAGCCCCGCAGCGACTGCAACCGCCGAGCCGGAACTCGATCCGCCCGGAACATAGTCCGGATGGATGGCGTTTCGCGGAACCCCGTAGGGCGACCTCACCCCGACAAGACCGGTGGCGAACTGATCCAAATTCGTCTTCCCGATCAGAATCGCACCCGCAGCCAGCAACCGCTCGACCGTTTCCGCGTTCCGGCCCGGCGTGTACGCAAAAGCCGGACAGGCCGCCGTCGTGGGAATTCCTGCTGCGTCGATGTTGTCCTTGACGGCGAAGGGAATCCCGTAGAGGGGCAAGTTGGGGTCTGAAAGGGCCCGGGCGCGCGCCACGGCCTCTTCGCGGGGGACCAGATGGATCCAAACAGCGTCATCGGCATGTGCAGCGATGCGCTCGTAGACCGCCTCCACCACCTCGACGGGATTCAACCCGCCACTGCGATACCCCGCCCGAAGCGCGCTGATCGCCAAAGATCCGACTTTACTCATGTCCCCCCATGTAGCGTCCCACCACCGCCAGGTCCAACTCGGCCCGCGTGGATTCGTGGGCAATCCGTCCGTCGCTCATCACCACGATCCTGTCCGCGATCTTCATCAGCTCGTCCAAGTCCTCGCTAACCAGCAGCACCGACCCGCCGCCATTGCGCAGTTCCACCAGTTGGTTGTGCACAAAGCCGGTCGCGGCGAAATCCAGCCCGAAGCACGGGTTCGCCACTACCATTATCTTGGGTGGCCTCGCCCCAAGGTCCCTCGCCAAAACGGCCCGCTGCACGTTACCGCCCGAGAGGTTGCGGATCGGGGTGTCGATGGAGGGCGTCCTGATCGAGAAGCGCTCCACGGCCGCCGTCGCGGCGCGGCGGATGGCCCCCCGGTCCAACAGGAAACCGAGCTTGGCAGTCGGGGCCTGGTCGAACGTCCGGAGCGCGATGTTCTGCGCTACCGACATTCCGGGTACGGTAGCGTTTTGCAGCGGTTCCTCGGGCAGAGTGAACACGCCGCACTCGCGGATATCAGCACGGGTCCCATGGAACGGCTTTCCGGCGACCCGGACCTCGCCGCTAGCGATGTCCCGCTGCCCGCCGATGGCCTGGACCAATTCGCGCTGCCCGTTGCCGGACACGCCTGCGATCCCCAGGATCTCACCGGCCTTCAGGGTCAGGCTCAAATCCTTGACTGCGGGCAAGCCGTGGTCGCCCAGCACGGACAGATTCTGGATTTCTAGAACTGCGCCACCGGCGGTCATGTCCGTCCGGGCGGACTGCTCCCGCAACGGCGCGTTCCCCACCATCAGCGATGAAATCTCGGGAATGCTCGTACTGCCGACCGAGCACGAAGCGACCCAGCGGCCCCTTCGCAACACCGTCACGTCGTCGGCGAAGGCCATAACCTCGCGCAGCTTGTGGGTGATCAGGATCACGCTGAGCGCTTCCTTGCGGACAAGCGCGTTGAGCACAGTCATCACCTCGTCGGCCTCGGCTGGCGTCAGGACGGACGTGGGCTCGTCGAGAATCAGGACGCGGGTCTCCAGATACAGTTGCTTCAGGATTTCGACCTTCTGCTTCTGTCCTGCGGCAAGGTGTTCGACCCTGTCCTCAAGGTTGATCTGGAAAGGAGCGTGTTCGAGGAAGGTCCGAAGCCGTTCCTTCTCCTTCTTCCAATTCAGGATGGCGGGCAGGTCCGTCCGGGCAAGCACGAGGTTCTCGGCCACGGTAAGCGACGGCGCGAGCGTGAAATGCTGGAAAACCATGCCCAGTCCGGCGCGGCGGGCCTCGGCGGGCGTGGAGACAGGAACGCCGTCCAAGCGCACCTCGCCCTCGTCGGGCCGGTAGAACCCGAGCAGACACTTTGCGAGCGTGCTCTTCCCTGCCCCGTTTTCGCCGACAATCGCGTGGAACGTGCCGGATGGAACCGTCAGGTTAACGCCTTCCAGCGCGCGCACCGGTCCGAAGGTCTTGCCGATGCAAATCGCCTCTACTCTTGCTGGTCCGTGCATCAGCCCCTCCTCGCCAAGGATCCGGGTATGCCGTCGAGCCGCCGCGTGCGGGAACACGAAAGCACCATCAGAACCAGCGTCAACAGGTACGGCGACGCATTGAACACGTGGTAGAAGCCGGAGATGCCCGCCGATTGCAGCGACGGCCCCAACGCCTGCGCCCCTCCGAAAAGCAGTGACGCCGCGAGACACCGTAGGGGGCTCCATCTCGCGAAAATCACCAGCGCCACCGCCATCAGGCCTTGGCCGCCGGAGATTCCCTCCGACCAGATGCCGGGGAAGTACAGCGTCAAGTGCGAGCCTCCGATTCCCGCGAGCGCCGCTCCGATGGTGGTCGCAACAACGCGATGACGACGCACCGCAATTCCCATCGACCGCGCTGCGTCCGGGGCATCCCCCACAGCGCGAAGGTGCAGCCCCCAGCGCGTCCGTTCGAACGCGAAATGCATCAGGAACGCGACCGCGATCCCAAGGACGAACAGCGGACTGATCCGCAGCGCCGCATGGACGCCCGCATTCGCAATCCCCTGGCCGAAATCGATCACAGGAAGCTGCGGGGCCATCGGGGCCACGAACTGCTTGCCGAAAAAGAAGGCCAGCCCGCTGCCGAAGATGATCATGGCGATGCCGGCCGCGACGTCGTTCACACCGGGAAGTTCGGTGATCCCGGCGAGGAGCAGGCCGAAGAGCCCGCCCACGAACGCCGCGGCCAGAAGCCCCAGCCACGGCGATCCCGACTGGTCAGAAACCGCGAACGCCGTCATCGCGCCCATCAGCAGGATTCCCTCCATGCCGAGATTGATGCGCCCGCTCTTCTCCGTGAGGCATTCGCCGAGGCTGACGTAGATGTAGGGGATGCTGCCGCGCAACGCCCCGCCCGCTATGGCGACGAGGATTCCGAGGTTCCCGAGCGAATCAGAGCTTTGCATCCGCAACCTCCGTGGAAACCGGCTTGAACAGGGCTGTGAGGAATCCGAGCCGTCCCGCCAAGGCCTCGCTGGCGAGGATCGAGAGGAAGGCCAGGCCTTCGAAGACGTTGATAGTGGCGTCCGGCAAGTCATGGGTGCGTTGCAAGCTGCCGCCGCTGGCCAGCACCGCGCCCAGAATCAGCGAAACCACCAGAATCCGCAGGGGCGATTGGCGCGACAGGAATGCCACCAGGATGCCGACGTAGCCGTAGCCTGCGGATATCGCCTGGCTCGCTCGACCATGGATCGCCGCGACTTCCACCATGCCCGCCAAACCCGCGCAGGCGCCGCCGAGGAATCCGGCGGTCAGGACGATTCGGCCCAAGGGCAATCCCACCAGCTTGGCGGCACGCGCGTTTCCGCCCGCGATCTTGAGCTTCATGCCCCAGACCGTCCGCTCCAACAGAAACCAGCCCAAGAGGCAGGCCACGACGCCGAAGACCAGCCCGTAGTGGATGCGGGTTCCTGGAATCCGGCCCAGCTGGTGCGACAAAGGAAGGGGGAACGTCGCCGGAAAATTGAGACTGTCGGGATCGCGCATCGGGCCTTCGACCAACTGCAGCAGCAGGGCAATGCCGATGTAATTCAACAAGAGGCTGCTGATGACGGCGTTGACGCCCCGGTAGTACTGGAGTCCCGCCGCCAACATGATCCATGCGCCGCCGACCACGGCCCCGGCGAGAAACATCGCCGCAAGGCACAGCAGGGGCGGACCGGAGGTGGTCGCAAGCCCAGCGGCCGCGGCGGCGAGACCGCCCACCACGAACGCCCCCTCGTTGCCCACCGTGATGACCCCGGCCTGGGCGGGAAGCGCCGTCGCCAATCCGCAGAGCATCAGCGGGGCGGCCCGGAGCAGGCTGTTCTGCCAAGCGTACCAACTGCCAAAACCCGCCGTGTAGATCGACGCCAGAACACCTCCCGGCGACGCCCCCACCCCGGCGCAAAACAGGCTGAACAGCAGCAGGGCCGTGCCGATGGCGATGACCGGGATCGCGACCCCTTCGAAATTCTGTTCGGAAGTCATGAGCGCACGTCCCCCTGGATTCCTTCCACAAGCCAATTCATTTGGTCGAGCGCGGTCTCCTCAATGCCGATGGTGCGGCCCGCCGGAACCACCGTCTTGCCGGTGTTGTCCCGGAGCGGCCCGCGGTAAATGGCCTGCGAACCATCCAGCAGACGCCGTTTGGCCTGCGCGACCGCGTCGCGTTTTTCGGCGGTCACCGCCGGACCAAACGGGGAAAGGCGGCAGAACTCGTCCTTCAGGGTGCCCGTCATGCGACGGGGGATGCTGCCATCCACCACCGACTTCCCTGCCCTCACCATCTCGGCATACTTCCGGTACACCACGCCCCACGCCCACTCGGCCCCCGTCAGGAAGCCGTGCGGGGCGAGGACGGACTGGTTGAACTGGTAGCCAGTGGCGTAAATACCCCGACGTTCAGCCACCTGCACGATGACCCGCGGCGACCCCGTGTGTCCGGTCAGCACGTCCACACCCTGATCGGCCAAGCTGCTGGAGGCCTCGGCCTCGCGGACCGGCAGCACCCAGTCGCCGGTGAAAACCACCCGCATGGTGACGTTCGGATTGACGCTACGCGCGCCCAGCATGAAGCTGTTGATGTTCCGCAGCACCTGCGGAATCGGCTTGGCCGCGATGAACCCCATGCGACCGGTGCGCGTCATCAGGCCCGCCGTCATGCCTGCAAGATATTCCACCTCGTCGATGAAGCCGAAGTAGATGCCGACGTTGGGCGGGTCGCCGCCGTCGCGGTAGGAGCCCCCGCAGTGGAAGAACTGCGTATTGCGGCATTCGCGCGCGACGCGGAGGACGAAGGGGTCGAGGAACCCGTAGGAGGTCGCGAAGACGATCTTCGCATGATCCTGGTAGACCATGTTGCGCATCGATTCCTCGACCGCCACGGTTTCCGGCACGTTGGCCTCGTCGAAAGCCCGCACCCAAGGCAGCGACTTGAGCGATTGCTTGCCCTCTGCGTGCGCCTGGTTGTAGCCGAGGTCGTTCTTCGGGCCGTTGTAGACAAAGCCGATGCTGAGCGGATCAGCTGTACCGGCAGCAGCCAGTGGAGCCGCGCCGCAAAGGGCCCCGAAGGCACGGCGGGTGATCGGCTTAGGCACCCGCGGCCTCCCCGAATTCCGCCACCGGGGCCTTCGTGATGCCCTGCGCCTCCAGATAGGCGGCAACGCGGAGGACGGCGGCCTCGTTGTACGGTGCTCCGATCACCTGCACGCCGAGCGGCAAGCCACCCCCGACCACCGGCACAGAGATGATCGGCAACCCTACAAACGACAGCGGCTGCGTAAAGATCCCGATATTGGGACGCGAGGGGAGTTCGACGCCGTCCAATGTGATCGTCTCCTGCCCGATCCTGATGGCCGGGCATGGCGTGGACGGTGCCAGGATCACATCCACATCATCGAACAGCGCACGCACTTTCTTCTGGTAGATGGTCCGGAACCGTTGCGCCTGCAGATACCACGCCGATGGGAACAATGCCCCCGCCAGAAACCGCTCGATCACGACCGGATCGAAATCATGGGGGCGCTTGCGCAAGTCAGCCAAGTGCAGGTTGGACCCCTCGCACCCGGTGATCACATAAGCCGCCGCGCGAGCCTTTTCCGCGTCGGGCACCTCGACCGTCCGGGTGACTCCCAGCGCCGCGGCCACCTTGCGCACCGGCTCGAAAACTTCCGGCAACCCCAGCCGCGTAAAATACCCGTCGGCCATGGCAATGCGCAGACCCTCGATACCCTTGTCCAGTTCCGGCAGGCAGGGCGACGGAGGCTTGTTGATCGAGACCGCGTCGTCGGGGTCGAAGCCATGCATCACATCGAATGACGCCGCGATGTCCCGCACCGACCTTGCGAATGGTCCAATATGGTCGAAACTGGCGGCAAACAGGAACGCCCCCGCCCGTGAAATGCGACCGTAGGTGGGCTTGAACCCATAAACACCGCAGAACGCCGCCGGAACGCGGATCGAGCCGTTCGTGTCCGAGCCGAGCGTCAACGGCACCAATCCCGCCGCCACCGCCGCCGCCGATCCGCCGGACGATCCTCCCGCGACATGCGCCAAGTTGTGAGGATTCCGCGTCGGCCCGTAGTGCGAGTTCTCCGTGGTGAACCCGTAGGCGTACTCGTCCATGTTGAGCGCGCCCAGCAGGATCGCACCGGCCTCCTTCAAATGCCGCACCGTGGCGGCATCGGAATCCTTGGGCGGCTTCTCGCGCTGAATCTTGGAACCCGCGAGAGTTGGGAGACCCTGAATATCCAGCAAGTTCTTCACCGCGAACGGCACTCCGGCCAGCGGCCCCGGATCGAGGCCCGCCGCGATCTTCCGATCCACTTCGACAGCCTGCGCCATTGCCGACTCCGGCAGCAGCGCAGTAAAGCAGTTCAGAGTTGGGTCCAACTTCCCAATCCGATCCAGCGCGGCGCGCACAACCTCTTGCGCGCTGAACTGCTTCGAACGAATCCGCCCGGCAATCGCCAAGGCGTCGTCCTGATGGAGAACAGGTTGTGATGTCATGGTATGAATTTGGGAGCGGCCTCAACGTCGGCCGGGAGTTCCATGTCGATCAGGGACTGCGCGATTACCTTCGCCCGTGCGATGTTCCGCTGCACACCCTCACGCAATTCCGGCGGAATTGGCAGTTGGACCAGCGGACCGGCGAGGTCGATGTACGGCATGGGCACCAAGGACACGTGCGCCGACACGATCTTCCAGCCGTGGTCGAATTTGCGCCACACCTGGCTCTGGCGACCGTGCCGGGGAACACCCTGCACGGTGCGGTCGAATTCCAAGGTAACGATGGCATTGTCGTCCCCGAAGGTGACGATCTGAAGGTTCAGGACTGTCCGCGCTAGATCCACGGCGGGCCTGTTCTTGCGGAACTCTTCAATCTGCTTCGCCCCGTAAAGGCTCTCGGCCACGCCGAAACGGAGAGCGTCGGGGGAGTCCCAGAAGAAAGTCACCAGTTTCTCGACATCATTGGAGACGAGGGCGGTCTCGTACTCCTCGTGTAGGGCCGCGATCTCGGCGACCACAGTGGGATTGTTGAGCATGTTTTTGATCAGTGCGAAGGGCCGGCGGTCGCGCTGGCCCTTGGCACCTCTTCCTTGTTAGAAGGAGTAGCTGTACGTCAGGCTCACCGTGCGCAACGCGCCCGGCTTCACGAAGACATCCCAAAACAGATACTGGCTCTGGAAGTACGTGCTGTTGAACATGTTGCCGATCGCCACATTCACCAAGTGCCCCTTGTTCTGGTAGAAGACCGAGCCCCGGGTCAGCGCGTAGGCGGGTAGCTTTACGTTGCTGATGTAGCCTGTTTTGACCGAAGAAACAGCCGATGTACCCAGCGTGACCCCGATAGTCTTGGTCAGATTGACCGTTCCAAAGGGGCTGAATACAATGTGCGGCTGTCCGCCAACCGGCAGCGGTGCCTTCAATCCGAAGATGCTGGCATCCCCGATGAAACGTCCGCCATACGCCTGCTGCGGAGTCAGACCGAGCAGATACGGCGGAATCCCCAGCAGGAACGGCACATTTAGCTGTTCCGGATTCTGCCACGTGAAGGAGCTGGTCAGCGTCAACCGGTGCAACACGAAGGCTCGTGCGTCGATTTCAACGCCCTTGGTGCGGAAGTAGTCGTCCGCCTTCGTCTGGTTGTTGAACGATGCCCTCTTCTGTTGGAAGACGCTCATCGAGGCGAAGAACTTGTTGTCGAAGCCGGAGGTCTTGACGCCGCCTTCATACAGATTTGAGGTCGCGAGGAAAGTCCCGTTCTGGACCTGCGCATAGTCCAGTTCGTTGCCCTGGCCAAGGTCGAGGAAGCGTGAAGTTGCGGCTGTAAAGTAGGGGCGTATGTTGAAAGGCAGCTTGTAAGTGACGCTCGCATTGTAGGTCACGGCATTCTGCTTGTTCACCGCGTGGGTGGAGACGAAGTTGTCCGTATCGTCATGGCCTGTGAAGTCTGGAGTGTAGCGGTCGAAACGGACACCGGCTGTAACGCCAAGATTGCTGCCGAGTGATAGGTTGGTCATGCCGAACAGACCGGTGTCACCATAGTTGCCGTTTTGATAATACTGGAACTTCAGCTTGCCGTTGCTGTTGAACGGACCGGCAAAACGGTCATTCGCGGTCGCGCCGATGGTGAGGTCGCGACGGTCGACAACCTGGAATTCGTTGCGCTCCTCCCCTGCAGTTACTCTCACATAGCGGTAGGCGAAACCACCGATGAAGTGGCCAGTGATACCCGGAGCCAGCTTGTAGTCCGTATTCAGTGTCGTCTTGTTTTCGATTGTCCACGGGTGGTAGGCCGCACCGAAACCGTAGCTGCTGAACTTCTTGTGGTCCATCCAGTCGCCGAACGTCTGGTTCTTGACGTGAAGGTTTGCACCGGCGTCCCAGATGAAGTCCAGATAAGGTGTGAAGGTGGTCGCACGGGAAAAGTCACCCGCGTCGATCATGATCTGGTCCAATGGCAGCTTCACCAGCTTCATGGTTGCCGGATTGAGCGCATAGTATTGCGCCACGGACTTGAAATCCGGCGTCGCCCCGAAGTTCTGAGTATATGCGAACTGGCTAAGCGCGTAGGAGCCAACGTCCCCGGGCCCGATGTTGTAACCGTTGTGCGAGAGGTTCACCAAGGGCTGGCCGGAAAGATACATCTGGTTGTCTATCAGGTCTTGCGTAACGCGGTTCCAGCCGATGTTCTGCGTGCCCTCCGCGTGGAATCCCTGGAATCCGTAGGCCATCCGGATGTTCTTCGACACCTCGGTGTCGAACGCGATCTGGCCCAGCTTGTACCGGTTCGCGACGCCCTTGTAGAAGCTGTGCGAATCCTCCGATTCGAAGAACGCGTACAAGCCGTTACGGTGCGTGCCTATCTTGAACGGGACTCCGACCTCGGCGCTCCCGCGCTTCTCGTCGTAGCTTCCGTATGTCAGGGTAAGCTTTCCAGTAGCTTTCTCGAGCCATTTCGCACTCTCGCTGCGTGCCGTCTTAGGGACGAAGTTGAGAAAGCCTCCGATACGACCGCCACCATAGTTTGGAGTGGGCGGCCCTTTCACTACTTCTATGTGATCGGTGGCACCAACCGGTGTTTCGTAATTGCCCCGGTTTTCCACGCGCCGGAAGCCGCGGAAGAAGTTGTCGCCGACATCGCCCCGGAGGAACACGCTTCCCGGCACGCCGAAATAGCTGCCAGTGAAGGTTCCCGAGGAAACAGTTACAATGTCGTTGACCGTCTTCACGTTGTACCGGAGTAGGGTCTCCTGATCCGCCGTGACGATGGACCGTGGAATTTCCTCCAGTTTCTGGTCCATTCCGAACAGAGTCTGGGTCGGGGTCGTGGGAATCACGTTGAAGGGGTCGATCTTGGAATCGACCGAGACGGTGCCGGACTCCTGCGCGAGGGTCAGGCTGAGATCGAGTGTCTGCTCCCCGGCCGCGACCGTGGTGTCTTTCTTGAATGCCGCGAAACCCGGTGCGGTGACCTCGACGACGTACGCCCCGGCTGTGAGACCGGAGAACGAGTATGCCCCGGCGGCATCCGCGACTGCCTGTTTCTTGGTGGACTTGGCGTCGGTCAGGCTGACGATGGCCTGTCCAACGACGGCGCCCGTCGGGTCCTTGACCGTGCCGGAAAGGGTGGAGGTTTGGGCCCAGGCGGCGGCGCTCGAAAGGGACATCAGGAGCGCAAGACCGGCGAGCGTGGTGGGGGACTTTGCCGTGCGGGGCCGAGAGACGGCCTTCCAGGGCAGCATGGACGTAGTTTGGGCGTAGAACAGCATGTGGGCCTCCAAAAGTTTCCTAATTTGCGTTGTTGGGAAATAATGCTAGGCGGGCCACAATACCCATCGAAACCGGTCACTGGGGGGCCAGTGCGAATCGGTCGGACAAGGACCTTCTCCGAGCCGCGGTCAAGGGGGGCGACCGGGCTTCGAGATCGTTGGGAGGCCGAGGGCGACTGAGCCCATGGCAGCTCGATATGAGCTATTGCTAGAGTTTAGCGCCCGACGGAGGGCAGTGCAAATTGATTTTTTTGATGGGGCGCAATTGGATTACGGGACGCCCCAGCCCCCGCACCAAAGTCCAGTTGCATTCCGGCCAGATCGCTTATATACTTGCCACGAGAAAATCAACCGCCGCCCAGCGGTCCCGAGGGGTCCACGTATGAACCGTTTTTCCGTTGCGCCCGCAGTGGCGCTCCTATTTGCCGCCACCGCCTTCGCCCAGATCGACACCGGCCAGATTGCGGGCTACGTCCGCGATTCTTCCCAAGGCGTCGTCGCCGGGGCCACCGTCACCGTGGTCAACAGCGGCAACAACAACCAGCAGACCGCCACCACCAATGCCAGCGGCTACTATGTGGTCGCCAACCTCCCGGTCGGAACCTACTCCGTCGCCGCCGAGCACCCCGGGTTCAAACGCTCGGTTCAGACTGGTGCGGTCCTCGACTCCGCATCCCGCCTCGGCATCGACCTGGTCCTGACCGTCGGCGCGGTCAGCGAATCGGTCGAGGTGCAGTCGACGGCCGCATTGCTGCAGACCGAATCCGCGCAGGTCGGGCGAGTTGTGGACACCAAACAGATCCAGGATCTGACGCTGAACGGGCGCAATCCCATCTACTTGGCGCTCCTCAAACCCGGCGTCACGGGCGGCTCCATGGGTACCTTCGACCCCGACAGCGTCTCCAACGGCGGATTTTCGATCAACGGCGGTCGCGCCGACGAGTACGTGGTAACGGTGGACGGGGCGCTGGCCACCCGCACCCGGTCCTCGGGGTCGATGCTCGGAGCGCAGGACGTGGACACGGTCCAGGAGGTCCAAATCCTGACCGCCACCTACAACGCCGAGTACGGACGCTCATCCGGCGGCCAGATCCGTTTCGTCACCAAGAGCGGTACGCTCAACTTCCACGGCGATCTGGTGGAAAACTTCCGCAACTCCGCCATGGACGCCAACGACTGGACGCGCAACCACAGCTCGCTGATTTCGCAATCGAGCGGCCCGGCCCCCTTCCGATTCAACCAATACGGCTGGGATGTCGGCGGCCCGGTCTTCATCCCCGGCAAAACCAAGCGCCAGAACACCAAGCTCTTCTTCATGTACGCCGAAGAGTGGATCAAGCGCCGCGAAGGCCAGACCCAGACCGGCACCGTGCCCAGCGCGGCCATGCGCACCGGCGACATGAGCGAACTGCTGAACGCCAAAAACACCTTTTTCAGCAAGGTCATCACGCTGAACGACCCCACCACCGGCAAGCCCTTCACCGGCAACATCATCCCGCCATCGATGGTGAGCCCCAACGGCAAGGCGCTGCTCAGTTCGTACCCGCTCCCGACGCCCGGCTTCCAGCAGGGCACGTCGAACTACATCGTCACCTATCCGCACTTCTCTGACACCCGCAAGGACACTTTCAAGGTGGATTACGCCTTGAGCGATACCGAGCACATCAGCTTCCGCGGCACCCACATCCCGTGGGTTTTCGACGGCCCTTACGAAGGCACTCTGGGCCTGTTCCAGTCTTCTTGGTCGCGGCCCAACCGCACTGCCGCCGCCAGTCTGATCAGCACACTTTCGCCGACCTTCATCAACGAACTGACGCTTTCGGCCAATTCCGACGGCGTCGGCAGCATCGCGGCCAACCCGGCTTGCGGCGCGCGCTGCAACCGATCAACATACGGCATCAACTACCCCTACATCTACCCCGGCACCAAGATTTTCAACGGCAAGCTGCCCTCGATGACCGTTACTGGCCTGACCACCATCGACAACGGGCCCTATCCGGGATCCTGGTCGGGGTTCGCCTACACGCTGGCCAACAACACCACGAAGATCATCGCCAATCACACGTTCAAGGCCGGTGTGTCCATCGAGTACTCCGGGCAGAACGACCACATACAGTTCACGACGGCGTCGGCACCTGCCACGATCAACGAGAACGGCTCGTTCCGCTTCCTCGACGGCAGCTTCAGCGGTTTCGGCATCGGCAACGCGGCACTCGGCCTGTTCTCGGACTACTCGGAACTGGGCGGGAAGCCCGTCACGCCGTGGGTCGGGACAGGCTTCGACTGGTTTGTGCAGGATAACTGGAAGGCGGGCCGCAAGCTGACCATCGAATACGGGATCCGCCACTCAATCTGGCCCCCGTGGCACAGCAAGTGGGGCAGCCTGGCGGAGTTCCTGCCGTCCTTCTACGACGCCTCGAAGGCCCCGGTGGTCGACCCCAAGCAGGGCTTCATCGCCAGTGGCAACGCGTACGACGGCATCGTGCTCCCCGGCTGCAAGGTGCCCGCCGCCGAGGGCAACCGCTTCCCGGTGCTGCATACGGGCCAGTTCGACAGCCTTTACCACTGCCTGCCGGACGGTCTGGCCCAGACCCACTACGGCGTTTTCCAGCCACGCCTCGGAATCGCCTACGCGTTGAATACGAAGACGGCGCTGCGGGCGGGCGTAGGCGCCTTCGCCAACCGGACGGCAATCAACCGCGACACGGCGCTGGGCGGCAATGCCCCGTTCCAGCCGCAGACGACGGTGATCAACGGGTCGGCGGACGCTCCGGGCGGTGCCACGCCCCGGCTGTTCCCGTTTACGCTGACGAGCCAGGATCCTGTGTTCAAGATCCCGGTCGCGTGGAACTGGAATGCGACGTTCCAGCGCGAGATCGGATGGGGAACCACCATCGAAATCGGCTATGTCGGTCGGCGCGGCATCCACAACCAGCGCAAGCGCAACATCAACCAATTGCAGCCGGGCGTGGTGCAGGCCAATCCAGGCATCAACGTGAACGCGTTGCGGCCCTATCTCGGCCTCGGAATTCTGGGGCTGGCGGAAAACTCGGGTGTCTCGATGTACAACGGTCTGCAGATCAGTGTGGAGCGCCGTTTCGCCACGGACTTCCACTTCGGCGTCGCCTACACGTTCTCGAAATCGATGGACAACACCTCGTCGTTGACCGATGTGCTGCCGAACGCTTACAACGACAAGGGCTACTGGGGCCGCTCGGACTTCGACCGCCGCCAAGTGTTCATCCTGAACGCTATCTACGATATTCCTTATCTGAAGGGCAGCAAGAACCTGGCCACGCGCATCTTCGGCAACTGGCAGCTGGCAGGCGTCTTCCAAGCCCAGACCGGCGCGCCGTTCTCGGTCCGCAACAATGTGGATTACGCTGGCGTCGGCGCGGGCAGCGGCAACCAGTTCTGGAACCAGACAGGCGATTCGTCGGCGACCGCGACGGCTTTCACCGATTCCGCCGTGTGGTTCAACAAGAGTGCCTTCACGGCCCCGGCGAACGGCACCTGGGGTGTCCAGGCCCGCAACGGCCTGACAAATCCCGGCTTCTGGAACATGGACACCGCCTTGCGGAAGAACTTCCCGACGTTTGAAAAACAGATGCTCCAGATGCGGTTCGAAATCTTCAACATCCTGAACCACCCGAACTGGGGCGGGGCCAACGCGAGCCCGACCAGCGGCACCTTCGGATCAGTAACCAGCAAGAGCGGCAACCGGACCATCCAACTTGCCTTGAAGTACATCTTCTAATGCCGAACAGACGAGAGTTCATCACCACGACGGCGGCTGCGTTCGGCGCAGCCGCCATGCCACTGTCCGCCGCGCCCGACCCCGGCAAATGGCACCAGAAAACCCTGCGCTGGGGCCAGACCAACATTACGGAAAAGGACCCCGAGCGCTACGACATCGCATGGTGGCGCGAGTTCTGGAAGCGCACCCGCACCCAGGGCGTCATCATCAACGCGGGCGGAATCGTCGCCTACTACCCCAGCAAGTTCCCGCTGCAGCACCGCGCCGAATTCCTCGGCGACCGCGACCTCTACGGCGACCTCGCCAAGGCCGCCCACGCCGACGGCCTCGTCGTCATCGCCCGCATGGACTCCAACCGCACGTCGGAGGACTTCTACAAGGCCCATCCCGACTGGTTTGCGCGCGACGCCTCCGGCAACCCCTACCGCGCCGAGGACAAGTACATCACCTGCATCAACAGCCTGTACTACGACGAGTACCTGCCCTCCGTCCTGACCGAAATCGTGGAGCGCAGCCACCCCGAGGGCTTTGCCGACAATAGCTGGAGCGGTCTGCCGCGCGAATCCATCTGCCACTGCGACAACTGCGCACGCAAGTTCCGCGCCAAGGCCGGGGCCGCGATCCCTGCCAAGCACGACTGGGACGACCCCGTCTACCGCCAGTGGATCGAGTGGAACTACGCCCGCCGAGTCGAAACCTGGGACCTCAACAACCGCACCACCAAGGCCGCCGGCGGTCCCGACTGCCTGTGGTTCGGCATGAACAGCGGATCGGTGACGTCGCAGAGCCGGTCTTTCCGCGACTGCAAGCAGATCTTCGGGCGCGCCGAAATGGTCTTCCTCGACCACCAGGCGCGCGGCCCCGCGGGTTTCGAGGAGAACGCCGACACCGGCAAGCTGGTCCACGGCGTGCTCGGCTGGGACAAGCTGGCACCCGAAAGCATGGCGATGTACCAGTCCGCCACGAATTCCTTCCGGCTGGCGAGCAAGCCGGCGGTGGAAGCGCGGATGTGGATGATCGAGGGTTTCGCGGGCGGCATCCAGCCGTGGTGGCACCACATCGGGGCCTACCATGAGGACCGCCGGATGTACCAGACGGCCGAGCCTTTGATGAAATTCTATGAGGCCAACGAACGGTATCTGGTGAACCGGAAACCGTTGGTGTCGGTCGGCGTGGCGTGGTCGCAGCGCAATACGGACTATTTCGGGCGCGACCGGGCGGCGGAGTTGGTGGACGCCCCCTACCGGGGTTTCGTGTCGGCCATGGTGCGGGCACGGGTGGGCTACGTGCCGATCCACATCGACAATCTGGAGCGCGACGGGGCAGGGCTGAAGGTGCTGGTGCTGCCAAGTTTGGCAGCGATGTCGGACGCCCAGTGCGAATCGGTGCGGAAGTTCGTGAAAAATGGCGGGTCGCTGATTGCCACCGGCGCGACTAGTTTGTTCGACGAAAACGGCCAGCCGAGGGCGGATTTCGGCTTGGCCGACCTGTTCGGAGCCCACTACACGGGCAAGGCTGCGGGCGAGCGCGCGGTCGCGGTGCAGACGCAGCACACGTATTTGAGGCTGATTCCGGAATTGCGCGCCGGGGTCTACGGTCCCAAGGGTCCCGGCGAACCTCCGGCTGGCGGCAAACGGCACCCGGCGTTGAAAGGCTTCGAGGAGACCGACATCATCCCGTTCGGCGGCGCGGTTTCGGCCATGCGGGTGGACGCGGGGGTCGAAGTGCCTCTGACGTTCGTCCCAGTGTTCCCGATCTACCCACCCGAGACCTCATGGATGCGGACGCCGAAGACCGACATCCCCGGCTTGATCCTGAACGGCAAGGTGGCGTTCTTGACCGCAGATATCGACCGTCGCTACGGACGCGACAAGCTGCCGGACCACGGCAATCTCCTCGGGAATCTGGTGAAGTGGGCGTTGGGCGACCAACTGCCGGTGCGATTGGAAGGGCCGGGAATGTTCGATGTCTCGGCGTACACGCAGCCGGGCCGGACGATTGTGCATGTGGTGAATCTGACCGCGACGGGTAGGATGCCAATCGACGAATTGATCCCGGTGGGCCCGGTGAAACTGTCGGTTGCGGGCAAGGGGAAAACCGCCAAGCTGCTTGTAGCGGGACGGACGGTTCCGGTATCATCGAAGAACGGCCACGCGACCGTAGACATTCCAACGGTTCTCGACCACGAGGTAATTGTGGTGGAGTAGCGGTTCCCCAGGTCACCGACTCAACTACTTAAAACTTGCGGACTCGACCCGGGATTCCGTGTCCTATCACATTGATTTGGTGGGAGTTGATGTGGATGGTAGAGACGGCAGTTGGCCGTGCCGACCGCAAGGGAGTGTCTTGTTCGATATGCAGGAAGGCCTTGTTCTCTCGTGAAGGCCAGCGCTGTGAGGCTCCTATCGCTTCGCCTCTATATCCGGTCGCGAATCCGGCACAAACCCGTCGCGGTTCGGCATCTTCACCTGCGGCAGGGTCCTTTCGTTCATTTCGTCGGTTTTGCCGACGATCCCGTTCAGGAACAGGATGTACGCCGCCGCCGAATAGACGTCGTTCGGTGGCAGGATGTGCGGGGAATTGAACGGCATTGCCCGGTTGATGTGGTCGAAGAGCGTCGTGGCATAAGGCCAGTAGCTGCCCACCGTCTTCACCGGCTTTTTCGTGCCCAACGACCCCTTGCCGCCCACCAACGCCGGATACTCGCCCTTCCGTCCCTCGCCCTTGGCGTTGTGGCAGAGCGCGCAACGACTGTTGAAGATCGCTTCGCCCAATGTTGCGTTGCCGTGTCCAACCGGCAGGCCTCGGCCGTCGGGGAACACGGTGATGTCGGCCTGCCGGACCTCCTCCGGCGTCGCCGGACGCCCCAGCCCATAGGTTCCCGACTGCGCCGCGAGCATGCCCGCAGCCATGAAAAGCAAGACTATCCCACTACGCTTGAACTGCGACATCCGTTACCTCCCCGTTTGCCAGCACCTGCCAGTACTTGATCGAGTTGCAATGGCACAGGCTGCCGGTCCCGCCGATCACGGCATCCAAGTCCTTTTCGTCGACATCGCAGACGGCGACAGGATCGACGAAGGTGCCTCGGTTCATCATCCGCTCCTATGATTTTGAGGTGCACAGGCCTGGACCGTCAAGGCCTTTCGTGTACATGTACCCGTCCTTCACCTCGAAGATGCCGGGGAAGCGCCTTTCCCAGCCCTTGCTGGCGGACGGAACGTACTCGCGCGCGTTCGCTTCGAGCGCCGAGGTGGCCGGGACGTGGGCCGCGATGCCCACCGAGTGCACAAGCGCGGCACCGGGGCAGGTCAGATCCTGCACGCAACGGAACATCTTGTACTTCTGGGCGGCTGCGGCGAGAAGCAGTGTCTGCGACTGGCCTTTGCACGCCTTCAGCGCGACGCCGGTGTAGCCCATTTCGCGGGCCAACTGCAGGGCGTCGAGGCCGGTCAGCGATTCGTCGATCACAACGGGCCGGAGTTTGGCGGCCTCGAACATGGTGTTTTGGCGGTCGGCGGCGAGGTCGCGGGCGGTGGGCTGCTCGATGTACTGGACGCGGCCGAAGGCGGTCGGTGCCTTCTCCTTCAGGCGGCGGTCGAATTCAAGCAGTTGCTGGACGTTCGGACAGCGCTCGTTGAAGTCGAGGGAGTAGATCCAGTCCTTGAAACCGCGTTTGGCTTGGGCGAGGGTGGTGACGCGGTCGATGGCGGCGACGCGGTCGACGTCCCAGGCAAGGTCGGCCCCGTTGAGCTTGATCTTGATGGCGGTAACGCCGCTGTGGGGGATCCAATCCTCCAGCGTCTCCGGCAGTCCGTCGTGGATCGGCTTTGTTATTTCGGCGGCTGTGAGGGGGTCGGAGGCTCCGGCGGAGTGGTACATCCGCACACGGGGGATGGCCTTGGGCTGGACGTAACGGTCGAGGTATTCCCCTGCGAATTCTGGGGTGAGGTAGTGCGCGAGGTCGTGGCGGACGAAGTCCTTGCCGGAGGTGGAGAAGGCGCTGCGGTTGTGGAGGCGGCCGTAGGCGTCGTGGATGGCGGCGTCGAACGGGCTGGCGGTGACCAGCATGCAGAGTTTCGGGATGGGGAATGCGAGGTTGCGCGCCTTAGACAGCTCGGCCGCCGCCTTCAGGTATTCGGGTTCGAGGGTGTGGTTGACGTCGAGCGGGTGGCCGAACTCTTTGTAGTCCTTGGTGATGGCGGCGATGCGGGCCGCCAGGACCTTCATCGCGTCCAGCGTGGTTTCGTAAGGGACTCCCGGAGCGGGGTAGGACCAGACGTTGCCCATCGACATCGCGGCATGGCCCTCGGCAGTCTTGCCCGACTTGCCGACGAGGCGACAGGTCACGTTGAGCATAGTGACCCGGTCGACCTCCTTGCCGCCGAACTTGTAGGGGGCACGGTAGAGGAAGTCCTCGAAGGTGAAGGAGATGTCCCCGATACGGGCGTCAGTGTCCTTCGCGCCGAGAAGCAGGGCTGGCATGGCGAATGGGAGGGCTAGCAGGCTACGTCGCGGGATGGTCCGGACCACGGGAAATTCCACATTTCAAGGATACACTTTGGCGATGTCGTGATAACATCGGGGTAACCAATTGTCGCGGAGGAGAACTGAATTGCAACAGACAAGGAAGCTCTCAGACAATGAAGCATACAGGCATCACCCTCCTCACAGCATTTTTGTGGGTCCTCCCGGCCTCGGCCGGCGTGATCTATAGCAACGGCCCTGCCAACGGCACGATTGACACCCGCAGCATGTCGGGCGGGTACGCGATCACTGACTCGTTCGTGGTTTCGACCGCAACGGTTGCCACCGGCGCGGACTTCGCCGCGGTCACGTACCAAGGCTCTGTACCCTTGACGGTCGACTGGGCCATCGGCTGGACGGCTTTCGGCACCGACCTCGGCAGCGGCACCGGGGCGACGCTCAGCAACTCGGGCTTGACCACGGCGACGTATTTCGGCGACAGCTACGATCTGCAGACCTCGACGTTTTCGTTCGGAGGAGTCAGATTGGCAGCCGGAACCTACTGGTTGACGCTCCAAAACGGCACTAGCACTTCCCATGACTTCAGGATCAACTGGGATGTCAACAATGGTGCGTCTTCGGCACAGCAAACGACGGTAGGCTCGATCTCTTCCGAAGCGTTCGAGGTCCTAAACTCCGCCCCGTCGGCTCCCGAGCCCGGCACCATCGCGTTGATGGTTGCAGGTTTGGGCGTCATCGTCTACCGCCGCAGACTCTAACGCAGCATGCGGACGCGGTGGTTCTCGGAATCGCCGATGTAAACGACTCCCTTGGAGTCCACAAAAACCCCGTGGGGACGGGCCAGCTTGGCCTTTTTCGGATCGCCGTCGGGTCCGTCCCCGCGTTCGCCGGTTCCCGCAACTGTCGTGATGATCCCCTTCGGATCCACCTTGCGAATGGCGTGGTTTTCCGTGTCCGCGATGTAGAGGCTGCCGTCCGGGGCGAGTCCGACACCCTTCGGTCCCGACAACGTGGCCTTCCGCGCGTGGCCGCCGTCACCGGCGAATCCTTTTTCGCCTGTCCCCGCGAACCGGTACATTTTGCCTGCCTTTACATCCAACCTGTAGATCGCGTTGCCTTCGCGGAGGGCGAGGTAGTAGTCGCCTTTCGGGGAAATCGCGATGGCCCGCGGTCCGTCGAGCGGGCTCCCGACGATGGCAGCGCCGTCCTCGATCTTGCCACGTTGGCCAGTGCCCGCCCACGTGTCGAGGGTGCCCTTCGACAGATCCAGCACGCGGACGCGGAAATTCAGGATGTCGCAGATCAGCATCCTGCCGTCCGGCGCGAACGCGATGCTGTGCGGTTGCTTGAACTGCGCCTGCAAGGCCGGGCCGCCGTCTCCGCCGAAGCCTTCCTTGCCGGTGCCGGCGACTGTCGAGATGACGTGTGTCTTGTGGTCCACCTTGCGGATGTTGTGGTTGGGACGGTCGCAAAAGAAGAGATCTCCCGCCTTGTTGAAGGCGATTTCGTAGGGCTCGTCGACTTGCGCAGCCGTGGCTGGGCCGCCGTCGCCCGAGTTCCCCTTCTGGCCGGTACCGACCACGATGGTGTATTTCTTGGTCGCGAGATCCAGCCGGGAGATCCGGTGGGTGCCAATTTCGCAGATGTACAGAGCCTTGTCGGGACCGATTCCGAGACCGTAGGGCTGGTCCATCTTACCTTCGGTGGCACCGGCGACGCCCGTTCCGGCAATCGTGGTCAGCGTCTGGGCGGAGAGTAGGACGGGGAGGAACAACAGGAGGGCTTTCATGGCTATTTCTCGATGGCTGCCGTCGCAAGCGCGATGAAGGCGTTAATCTCGTCCGAGACGTCGCCGCCGCCATTGGTGCGTTGGTACAGGATGATTCCGACCAGATCCCGCGCTGGATCGATGAATTCGTACGTCCGGTAGGCCCCACCCTTGACGATGGTGCCAACCGAGTTGTAGCGGAACGTCCCACGCGCGTCCCGGACCACCTCGTAGCCCAACCCGTGCCCCGCAAACGGCGCGAAGCCCGCCTTGATGTCGCCGGTCATCGACGTTCCCATCATTTCCGCTGCTGGAATCGACAGAACACGCTTGCCGTTGAGCGTACCCTTGTTGAGAATCATCTGGTTGAAGCGCAACAGGTCGTCGGCTGTGCTGAGGATACCGCCCTCGGGCGCGGGAATTCGGGGACCGGTCGAGTTCTCCACCGAGCTCGCGCGTTTCAGGGTACCGTTGTCATCGGTGTACACGGCGGCAATCCGCGACGTCTTTGCGTCATCGGCGAAGTACGTCGTATCCTTCATCCCCAACGGCGCGAAAACGCGTTCGGCCATGAACTTGTCGTACGGCTGTTTCGAGACCACCTCGATGATCCGTCCCAGTGTGGCGAATCCGACGTTGCTGTAGTTCCACGCACTCCCCGGCTCAAATAACAGCGTCAGCTTCCCGGCAGGCGCAACCCGTTCGGCCAAAGTTGTCGGCGGGGTGCGAGACGCCGGAAACGCTCCCGGCAAGCCCGACGTGTGCGTCATCAGATCCAGAATGTTGATCGGACGCCGGGGCGTCACCGAGGCGCAATCGTACCCCGAGCCGCTGCCGCACCCCACCACCTTCTGCCCCTTGAACTCCGGCAGGTACTTCTCCACCGGGTCCATCACGTTCAACTTGGCCTCGTCGGCCAACACCATGATCCCGGCGCAGGTGATCGGCTTGGTCAGCGACGCGATCCTGAAGATCGAATCCGTCCGCATTGGCGTTTTCGTCTCCAGCTCCTGGTAGCCGACAGCATCGAGCGCCGCCAGTTTCCCGTGCCTCGCGACCACAGTCACGAATCCGGCGGCTTTCCCGGCGTCGACGAACTCCTTCATCCGCGCGGGAATGCGCCCCAAACGCCCGGCATCCATTCCAGCCGCGGCAGGATCGGGTGTCTGAGCCCACAGCACGGTACAAGCAAACAGCAGCAGTACGAATCTCAATTTCACACAGAGATTGTATACCGCCAAAGTAAGCGCTTGCTGTATCGTATATGGGGAACCTGTCATGCGATCCGCCACACTGCTCCTGCTCGCCTCATTCACTCTCTCGGGGACTCTATCGGCACAAACGCCGCACAACTTTAGCCCCGCCGACCTCCAGGAGGGACAAAAACTGTTCCTCGCCCACTGCCCGACTTGCCACGGGGCGGACGCCAAGGGCGCGCGCGGACCCGACCTCACATCCGGCACGTTCCGCCATGGCGGTTCGGCGACGGAAATCGCGAAAAACATCCACGACGGCGTCCCCGGCACCGGCATGCCGGCATTTCCGCTCGACGGCAACCAGCCCGCGCTGATCGCCGAATGGCTGCTCTCCTTGAACCGGGGCGCGGGCGACGACCGCGTCACCGGCAACGCCGCCACGGGCCGCGAGACCTTCTTCGGTGCGGGCGGATGTTCGGGTTGCCATGCGGTCCACGGCGTCGGGCGCAGTTTCGGCCCCGACCTGACCGCTATCGGCGGCCAGCGCTCCGTCCAAGCCCTGAAACAGCAGATTTTGCAGCCCGGACAGAACCCACGCGGTGGAAACAAGGGCGCCGAGGTGAAAACCGCCGAGGGCAAGACCGTGCGCGGTGCCATCGTCAACGAGGACACCTTCAACCTCCAACTGCGGGACCGCGACGAAAAGCTCTACCTCCTCTCCAAATCCGCGCTCACCGCCCGCCAAGACCTGAAAACACTGATGCCGAAATCGCAGCTATCGGCGGCACAGATCGACGACGTCGTCGCCTTCCTCAAGAAGCCCGAAGGCGTCCAGTCCGACCTCTCCGTCTGGAAGCCCGCCGCCGACTTCAACATCACGTGGGACCGCCTCAAGAACACGGCCGCCGAGCCGCATAACTGGCTCCACTACTGGGGCGACCTGCAGGGCACCCACTTCAGCGCCCTGAAGTCGATCACCCCTGCGAACGTGGCCAAGCTCGCGGCACAGTGGACCTTCCAATTCGGCGGTCCGAACGTGGAGGTGACCCCGATCGTCGTCAACGGCTTGATGTTCGTCACCGGACCCCGCGACAACGCCGCCGCGCTCGACGCCAAGACCGGCGCTCCGGTCTGGCGCTACCGCCGACCGCTGCCCGAATACCACGCCAACTGCACGGTTTCCACAAACCGCGGGTTCGCGATCCTCGGCGACAGGCTCTACCTCGGCACGCTGGACGCCCACTTGGTGGCCCTCGACGCCAAGTCGGGCCGGGTGGTTTTCGACGTCGCAGTGGACGACTATAAGAAAGGCTTCTCCATCACCCACGCGCCGCTGGTTGTCGGCGACAAGATCATCATCGGCGTGACCGCGGGCGAGTGCGCGCTCTACGGCTACCTCGACGCCTACGACGCCAAGACCGGCAAGCGGCTGTGGCGCGTCAACACCCTGCCCCAGAAGGGCGATCCGGCGCGCGACACCTGGGCAGGCAATTCAGCCGACTTCGGCGGCGCCCCCACTTGGATGACAGGCACGTACGACCCCGAAACCGACACCATCTTCTGGGGCACAGGCAACCCGTCGCCCGACTACGACGGCACCCCTCGCGCGGGCGACAACCTCTATTCCGATTCCATGCTGGCCCTCGACCCCGCCACCGGCAAGATGAAGTGGTACTTCCAGTTCACTCCGCACGACACCCACGACTGGGATTCGAGCGAGACACCGGTCCTCATCGACGCCCCCTATCAGGGCAAAATGCGCAAACTGATGCTGCATGCCGACCGCAACGGATTCTACTACCTGCTCGACCGCGAAACCGGCAAGTTCCTGCTGGGTAAACCGTTTACACGCCAGACGTGGGCCAAGGGCCTGGACGCCAACGGCCGCCCCATCGTGATCCCCGGCACCGACCCCACGCCCGAAGGCAACTACGTGTGCCCGGACGCCACCGGCGGCACCAACTGGGATTCACCCTCCTACGACCCGGCGACGAAGCTTCTCTACATAGGCGCGCGCGATTCCTGCGCGACCTATAAGAATGTGACGAAGACGCCCGTCCCCGGCCTTCCGTACACCGGCACCGGCGACCAAGCAGACGAGTCGGTGGGCGGCAAGGGCGTGGTCACGGCCATCGACCCGTTCACGGGCGACGTGAAATGGAAATACGAGTTGAAGTACGGATCGGCGTCGGCGGGCGTGCTGGGCACGGCGGGCGGGGTGTTGTTCTCGGCGTCGAAGGAAGGGTACTTGTTGGCGCTCGATTCGCGGACCGGCAAGCTGCTGTGGAAGTACTGGACGGGGTCGGAGATCCGGGCGTCACCGATCTCGTACGCGATTGACGGCAAGCAGTATGTGGCGATTGCGAATGACTCGGCGCTGACGGTGTTCGCGGTGCAGCGGTAGCCTCGACCGGCCCTCGGATTGCCAGTCCCATATTAGGAATGCATAATAGCAAATTGCTAGAATCAAACTAGTGCGCGTGCCTATCGACGGCTCCGGGTCTCGCAAAATCTGGCCACTCTCCGCCATGCAGCGCAGCATGGTTTCCCAGACGTACCACGGTCAACGGGCCGGAACCTACCTACAGCAACTGGTCTGCAGGTCGACGGCAAAGCTCCAAAGCGACAAGATCCGGACGTCCCTCACAATCTTGGCTGCCCGCCACGATGCCCTCCGGCTGCGGTTCCACTGGAGCGACGATGGCGAGCCTTTGCAATCCATAGCGGATTCGGTGGCAATCCTCTGCTCCGTCCATGAATGGGTCGGCGAGAAAGAGTTGATGGACTTCCTGCGCCAAGACCGGGCGAATGGCTTGGATCTGAGCGAATCCCCCCTAGTCCGGGCATCGATTTTCCAGCCAGCGGGCGGGACCATCGTGGTCCTAACCTTCCATCACGCCATCATGGACGGCCGTGCCCACGAAATCGTGCTGGCGGAGCTATTCCGGCTCTGCGAGTCCGACAATCCTAGGCCGGAGCTGCTGCCAGCCGCCCATCGGCAATACTCGGACTATTTGGACTGGCTCGGCGGGCAGGTTTTCTCCGGCAGTGCAGGATACTGGTCCGGTCAACTGGCCAATATGGACACGGCGGCGGACCTGCCTCTACCAAAACCGCCGGTGCCTTCGGAGATAGCCCAAGGTATCATCCATGCCGTTGTCCCCGCCGCGGCAACGTCGGCATTGCGGGGGTTGGCCGCCGCCTGCGGATGCTCACTGAACAATGTCGTCCAAGCCGCTTGGTCGATCCTCCTTGCTAGGTATCTCGGGCGGGAAGATGTGGTGATCGGAGCGGTGCGGGCGTGTCGGTATTCCAGCAGGGAGGTTGACACCTCCAATATGGTCGGCCTGCTGATGAACACCGTACCCATGCGGTGCGCTGTTGGCTCCTCGAAACCGCTTCGGGTACTGCTGGCAGAGCTTGCCCAGGCGCAACGGCAACTGCGGGACTACGAGACGACTCCGCTGGAGGAAGTCATGCGCATGGTTGGCCTCCCGCCGGGGACCCGCATCTTCCACGCCTACTTGGCATTTGAGGACCGCGAAAGGCCGCAATCCCCTGGCTGGACGGTGGAACTGCACGAACAGACCGAATTCCTCAATCTCTCCGTGCAAGCGGGAGCGGAATTGGCTGTCACCTTGGAATACCAAAGGGGTGAATACGCGGACCAGGCCATGTCCCGGTTCCTGGCCGACTTCCTGCGGCTGACCGGGCTACTGCCGGAATCCGCGGACCGCACAATTGCTGGATTGGCATTCTTTGAGCCTTCGGTGATCCTGAACCCGGCACCGCCACCCTCCCACGGCGGAGTCTTGGCTGCGGTCCGGGCGTGGAGCAGACAGACGCCGGACCAGGTGGCCGTCGCCGATTCCAACGGCAGCCTTTCCTATATTGACTTGGATAGGCGCAGCGATTCCCTCGCCCATTGGATTGCCACCAAAGGTATTCCCGCAGGTTCTGTAGTCGGGATCACAATCGAGCGCTCAACCGATTTGATCGTCGCGTTCCTGGGAGTCTGGAAGGCCGGTTGCGCATGGCTGCCGATCAATCCGGGCGATCCCCCCAACCGGCGGGACCATATCGTTTCGGACTCCCAGGCGGTTCTTGTTCGCGATCGTCTCCCTGAGGACTTGGAGCCGGTTGCCGCAGGCGCGGCACAAGTGGATGGTGGGCAAGCCGCGTATGTACTCTACACGTCGGGCTCCAGTGGCAAGCCGAAAGGCGTTGTGATTCCACACCGCGGGGTCACAAACTTGTGCAGCGCCATCGGTCGCGCATTCGGATTGACAAGCGAGGACCGGGTGTTGCAAGCCTCCGCCCTCACCTTCGATATCGCCGTGGAGGAAATCTTCCCCGCGCTCTGGTGCGGAGCGACGGTTGTACTGCGCGACGACTGCACCGTGTCGTCGACCCGTGAATTCCTTGACTTCGCAAGCAGGTGGAGATGCACCATCCTGGACCTGCCCACAGCCTTCTGGCACGAGTTGGTCCAGGGCCTGCAGGTTTCGGGCGAAAGACTGCCCCCGTCCGTCCGACTGCTCGTGGTGGGAGGGGAGCGGGTGTCGCCGCCCGTCTTTCAAACGTGGAGGGCACTGCCGGGAACCGCCTCGGTTCGATGGCTCAACACCTACGGACCAACGGAGGCCACGGTAACGGCCACGCTATTCGATCCTGGGAGCCACAAGGACAACGGCAGCGATCTCTGGGACGTTCCGATCGGCGGCCCAATCGAAAATGTCAACGTTTATGTCCTGGATGAGGGCCTCGGCGTGCTCCCGCTTGAGGCGGCCGGCGAGTTGTTCATTGGCGGCGAGGGAGTTGCCCTTGGCTACCTCAACGCTCCGGACCTGAACCGGACCTGCTTTCTGCCGGACGTCCAAACTCCGGACAAGGTGATGTACAAGACCGGCGACCGTGTGAGGTTGCGCGGTGACGGGCACCTCGAGTTCCTGGGCCGCACCGACCGCAGGGTGAAGTTCCACGGATACCGGCTCGATCCGACGGAGCTTGAACAGGCCGCCGAATCGCACCCGGCGATCCGCGGTGCCTCGGCCCATGTGCGCAATGGCGACATTCTGGTTCTGTTTGTGATCACGCGGACGGGTTCCGCGGTGGGCTCGGACGAGATCCGGAAGTGGTTGGCGCAGTCGCTGCCCGCCTGGATGCTCCCCAGCTTTGTTTTGCTGACGCCTGCATTTCCGCTGACGCGCAACGGCAAGGTTGATGTCGAGGAACTCTCCCGGTTCCCGTTGAACACAGACTCCTCGCGGGCAAGGCCGGTCGCGGTTCCGCAGACAGAATGGGAGCAGCGTCTGCTGACACTGTGGGAAGCCATTTTCCAAAAGGCCCACCTCGGCGTGGACGACAACTTCTTCCACCTGGGAGGCTATTCGCTGCTGGCTCTCCGCATGTTGGTCCAAGTGGAAAAGACAATGGGGGTGCGCCTTTTTTTTGGCGACTTGAACCGTGCACCCACGGTCCGCCAATTGGCTGCGAGGATCCAGGGTAACGCGCTTTCCAATCTTCCACAGTGTCTGGTGAGTCTCCAGGCAGGGGGGTCGGCGAAGACGCTTTTCCTCTTTCACGGTGCTGGCGGACAAACCCACTGGTACAACGATCTGGCAAAAGAGCTGAATGGCCACACCATAATCGGGGTGCAATGCCCGGACGACTTCCGACCGTCGTCCTTGGAGGAAATGGCCGAATACTACCTGGGCCACATCCGTCAGTTTCAACCCGCCGGCCCCTACTACTTTCTGGGGCATTCCATGGGCGGGATTCTGGCGTACCATTGCTCAGCGGTCTGCGAGAAGGCAGGGCTGGAGGTGGCGACAACGGTGACATTGGACGGCTGGAACCCGGCGGCGGACAATCCCACCAAGACCCAGAAAATGCTCCGGCTGGCACGCCATTTCTGGTCGCTGGACCTGGGCGGGAAGCTCGAATTTGCAGCCGAGAAACTGCACTGGCTGAACTTCGAGAAGTCCCAGCGGGAGGCCCGGCGGGAAGTGGGAGCCGAGGACAACGCCGAAGTCGGGCTGAAGGACCACAACTATTCGCTAGCCATGCGGTACAACCCGCCCGGCTTCGGAGGTACGGTACGGGTGTTCCGGGCCGGCCAGCGGGCCGCGACCGAATTGCCGGATCCCATGCTGGGATGGGGAGCGGTGGCGGCAAAGGTAGTGAGCGTGGAAGTTCCGGGCACGCACTACACGATGCTGGGCCAGCCAAACGTCAAGACCTTGGCCTCGAACATCCTGAAGTGCCTGGGGTAATGGGGCGTTTGACACCCGCTGGGTAAACGCTCGGCGTGACTAGAATAAACGCTCCCTCGCGGTCGCGGCTCGGCAACATGTTGATTCCGCAAAGCTGGGACCGCGAGGGAGCGCTTGTTCAGGGAACCGAGCGCGCGCGTGTTGCTCGGTTCCCTGCCGTTCGCTATTTTGACCGGGGCCGGAGGCGCACCCGCAGCGGGCGGAGGGCCGCCCGGACCACCGCGTCCCGCGCCGCCGCCCCGTCCACCGGGACCGTTCCCCGGCAGGGGCTGCGTCACGTAGACCGCGATATCCTTCGCCGCTTTGGTCTCAACGCCCGGCTTCTGCAGGAAGCCCAGATCGCGGAACCAGTCGATGAAGCGGTACTGCCAAGTCCCGTAAGGAATCGCGCCCCGGTCCGTCAGGCCTCCACTCATCCGGCTCCCGTCGGGCAGAGGATCGCCCGGGTGCCGCCCGTTCCCGTAAATGTGCATCTCAACGTTCGGCACCCCAACGTTCAACATCGCCGAGTAATATTCCATCGCCCACACCGCATGGACGCGGTCGCCCGACCCGCCGCACACGACGAACGCCGGCGGCACGTTGCGGGGAATCGGCGGGGCCGTCCGGTTGCGCGCGAAGGGGGTGGGACCGGGGTAGATCACGCCCACGAAGTCGGGCCGGGACGAGATCCCGGCCAGCGGGTCCGAGGGGTCGCTGTTCTTCTTGTCCCAATCCTCGAACAGGACCGCAGCGGGGGTCGCAAGCTCCGCACCGGCGGAAAAGCCCATGATCCCGATGCGCGCCGGATCGAGATTCCATTCCTTGGCATAGGCTCGGACCATCCGCACTGCCTGCTGCGCGTCGTAGACGGCGTCGGTCAGAGGGTTATACCCGTCGCGCCGCAAGCGGTTGCGCAGGATCACCGTATTGATGCCGTAGTTGTAGAAAAAGGGCACGAAGTCGGCGGCCTCTCCGCCGACGTTCAGCGTGTTGTGCCCGCCGCCCGCCACCACGATCACAGCCGATCCGGTGTTGATCGCCTTCTCCACCAGATGGACCTCGATTGACGGGTTGTGGATGTTCACGATACTGCTGATCCGGCCTGGCACCGCCTGGCTCATGTTGTATTGCTCGGCATCACGGACCTTCTCGGCCTTCAGATAGGGCGATCCTGCCGGAAACAGCGGCACCACAATCCCGCCTGCCACGATCGGCTGGGGCGCATAGGGAGCGTCCGTAGCCGGGGCGGGCTTGGGCAGGCTCATCGCTGCCGGCAGTGCGGGCAAAGGTGCGCGGGCTGGCTGCTGGGCGTTTTGGGTCGCGGCCGTGGCGATGGCCAAGGCGGCCATTAGGAATGGTCTTGTTGTTTGCGGAATCTTCATGCGGTCTCTCGTGCAGGGAAAACGGTTCCCCGTCCTTGCGACGACTATATCGCGCCGGTTCCGTTCAGGGCACTTTCTTCGCGCCAGAGCGGAACAAACCATCCCTCCGAACGTATAAACAGAATAAGGTGTGACGGGGAACTCCACAAAACGCACTGCCACCAAGGCCGCCGCTATGGTCGGAGCATGGACCGCGTACGGCATCCTGGGCGCATGGCAATCGCATTATTGGTATGCGCTGAGCGGGAATCCGATGTCCTGGTCCGACGCCTTCCGCTACGAAGTCTGCTACGCCTGGCTCTGGGCCGCAGCCACGCCGGCCATATTCGCGCTCTCGCGGCGATTCCCTTTTGAGCGCGGGATTTGGGGCCGCAATCTTGCCGTCCACGCCTTGGCCATGATCGTCGTGGTTCCCGCCGTCAAGGTGGCGTTCGACTGGCTCACGATGCCGCCGTCGTCGCCCTTCCACGATTTCTCTTGGACCAAGTTGGTGCGCTCCATGGAGGCCACGTTCGACACCGGCACGCTCCTCTATGCCGTCGTCGTCCTCGTCCAGCACGCCAGCGGCTACTATTCCAGATACCAGAGCGGCCTCGTCAAGGCCTCGAAACTACAAACGCAACTCGTCCAGGCCCAACTGCACGCGCTCAAGATGCAGTTGCATCCGCATTTTCTTTTCAATACGCTCCACACAATCGGCGAACTCGTGCACGAAGACCCGGCTCTCGCCGAACGCACCATCGCCAGGCTCGGGGAACTGCTCCGCCTGTTCCTGGCCAACAGCACGGTCCACGAGGTCGCCCTTCGCGAGGAGTTGCGGGTGCTCGACCTATACCTGGAGATCGAGCGCACCCGCTTCGAGGGACGCCTCACCGTCACCTACGACGTCCCGGGCAACCTTCTCGACGAGACCGTTCCCAGCCTGATCCTACAGCCACTGGTGGAAAACGCGATTCGGCACGGTTTGGCCAAGAGCGCCAAGCCGGGCCAGATCCGGATTTGCGCCGAGCGGTCGGGGGGCTCGCTGCAGCTTCGCGTTGTTGACAACGGCAGCGGGATTGCTAAGGAACATGTGCCGGGCAAGGTCGGCATGGGGCTCGGAATCACGCGCGGACGGCTTGAGTCGCTGTACGGCACCCGTTTTTCGCTCACTTTGCGCAACTTGGCCACGGGCGGTGCCGAAACCGTAGTGATCGTTCCATCCGATGGAAACCATCAGCCGGACAAAGGCGGTTTTGCCCTTGGCCACGCCGTGTCGGCAAGTACTTAACAAGCAGGAAGACCATGTCGAACTTCACAACCATCATCGTTGACGATGAACGCCTCGCCCGAAAGAGGGTCCGCCGACTGTTGGCGCTTGAACCGGAGTTTACCGTCGTCGCCGAGTGCGGCACGGGCACGGAGGCGCTGGCGGCTCTGCGCGAACACAGCCCCGATCTGATGTTCCTGGATGTCCAGATGCCCGAACAGGACGGCTTCGACGTACTCCGGAATGCCGCCGACGGCAATTCCGGAAACCTCTTGCCGCTCGTCATCTTCACTTCGGCGTACGAGGACTACGCGCTGCGGGCCTTCGAGGTGCAGGCGTTTGACTACCTGCTCAAGCCTTTCGACGACCGCCGTTTCCGGGAATCCCTGGTTCGAGCCAAGACCCGGCTGCTCCAGATGCGCGCGACCATGCCAGTTGGCGACGCGGCGCGCCACCCTGCGGAGCGCGACCTTTCCAGTGCCTTCAAGAACTTCGCCGCCCGCCGCGAGACGCCGGACCGCATCGCGATCCGCAGCCGCGGTCGCGTTGTCTTCGTGAAACTCGAAAACGTCGACTGGTTCGAGGCGGCCGACAACTACGTCAGCCTCCATTGCGGGCGCGAGACGCATATCATCCGCGAGACCATGAACGAATTGGAATCGAGGCTCGATCCTAGCCGTTTTCTGCGCGTCCACCGGTCGGCAATCGTCAATCTGGACCGCATCAAGGAGCTCCAGCCGTGGTTCCGGGGCGACTACCGGGTCATCCTGCGCGACGGCACCGAACTTACCCTGACCAAGACCCACCGGGAGAAGCTCGAATCGCGGCTCCTCATGGGAACCTAACGAACGCGGGGTACAGTAGGAACAGGTGGCAAACAACGAGGGCCCGGTCGCAATCGCGCCGGGGGTGGCATATCTTACGACCGGTATCTCCAACGTTTACTTCGTCGGGGATTCGGCGGACTGGGTGTTGGTGGACGCGGGCGTCGTCGGCTACACGCGCCAGATTCTGGCCGCAGCGGTCTCCCGATTCGGAACGGCGGCCTACCCGCACGCCATCGTTCTCACCCACGGCCACTACGACCACGTGGGCTGTGCCCGCGACCTCCATGCCGAATGGAACTGCCCGGTCTTCGCCCATCCGTTGGAACTGCCGTACCTAACGGGCAAGTCCGACTACCCCCAGAAAGACCCCACTGTCGGCGGCGCCATGGGCTTCCTGAGCCGTTTTTTTCCGTCCCGAACCGTCAATCTGTCCGGGATTGTGAAGGAACTGCCGGTGGACGGCTCGGTCCCCGGCTTGTCCGGGTGGACCGCCATCCATACGCCGGGACACGCCCCCGGCCAAATCTCGCTGTGGCGCGAATCGGACCGCGTGCTGATCGCGGGAGACGCGATGGCATCGGCGGACCTCGATTCGTGGCGAGGTATCACGACGCAAAAGCCGAAGCTCTCGCGGCCTCCGTCTCCGTTCACTTACGATTGGTCGCTGGCCACCGGTTCGATCCGGCAGTTGGCCAAGCTGGAACCCGCCATCATTGGCTGCGGGCATGGAGAACCGATGACGGGCCCGGATACGGCGGCCCGAATACGGCAATTCGCGGATGCGGTCCGGCCTCCGTCCCACGGCCGCTATGTCGCCACACCCGCCAAGGCAGACCAGCGCGGCGTGGTCTACGAACCCCCGGCACCGCCGGACCGGTTACCGAAGATCGCGGCGGGCATCGTCGCAGGGACGTTCCTCGTCGCAGGGGCGCTTTACCGCAAGCGCGGGGCGAAGGCCAAGCGGGATTTCGCGCCGGGCGGCAAGCGCACCGATTGACGTTGTGGGGGCCTACTCGACGTCCGTCTTGGTGATCGCCTCGCCCGTCTTCACATCCAGTTTCAGGCCTGTCAGGTCGACCCGCCGTGCGTGGTCCAACTTGAAGCCCTTCCGGGCCGTGATGTTGCAGTTTTCGAAGTGGATGTCCTGGATCGGGCTCCCGGCCAGACCGTGGATCACGCCCACCGAGTCCACGTCGCCCGACACGTTGATGATCCGAACATTGCGCACCACCGGCAGCACCTTGGCGGGCGGGGCGATGGGTGGCACCATGCGCCATTCCAAGTTGAACTCGAACGCCTGTCTGGTCCCGTGCAGCGTCATGTCGCGGTAGGTGATGTTTTCCACCACGCCGCCGCGGCTGGGCTGGGTCTTGAAGCGGATCGGAGCCCAGTTGCCGGAGTCTGACACCGAATTGCGCACCTCGACATTGCGGATCCCGCCCGAGGTCTCGCTCCCCATCGCCACGCCGCCGTGTCCGTAGGCGAAGTGCGAGTTTTCGATGAGGATGTCCTCGGCGGGCCGGTTGACGCGCAGACCGTCCTCGTCCTTGCCCGACTTGATCGAGATGCAGTCGTCATTGACGTCGATGTAGACCTTGTTGACGCGGACGCGCTTGGAGGAATCGATGTCGATTCCGTCCGAGCTCGGGATGTTGTGCTCGGCGGTGATCTTCAGGTTTTCGGCCAGCACGTCTTCGCTATAGAGGATGAACAGGCACCAGACGGCCTGGTTGGTCAGGTTCAAGCCTGTGACCCGGACGCGCTTGGAATTCTGGATCCCGATCAGACGCGGACGTCCGCGCCGCCGCTGGGGTGGAGGTGCGCCTTCCGCCGGTGCGGCGCCCCGGCCAGCGCCCCGGCCGCCGCGCGGGCTGCTCTGCAGCCACTCCTCGCCGGAACCGTCGATGGTGCCCTCGCCCGAAATTTCGAGGTCCGTCATGCCCTCGGCGTTGATGAACGACGAGGTCCACTGCTGCTCGACGCCTTCCCAGCGGGTCGCAATCATGGGGTAATCGTCGATGTTGATGGTGCCCTTGAGCACGCCGTCCTTTTCGACGCGCAAATCGACGCCCTGCTTGAGGAAGATCGCGCCGCTTACGAACGTGCCCTTCGGGACCACCAGCACGCAGCCACCGGACGCCGCGCACTTGTCGATGGCACCTTGGATGGCCTTGGTGTTGACCGTGGTGCCGTCGGCGATGGCCCCGGCGTCCGAGATCAGCACCCGCTTCTTGGCTTTCGGGGCGTTCGTCTGGGCGTGCGCCGCCATGGCAACTGCTGTGGCGAGAAGTATGGCTCTTAGTTTTCGCATTGGATTGTGACTCTGTTGGACGCGGTACCCCAATTCTACAGCCGTTGGCGGAACTGATCGGCGAACGCTACTCCAACCGCAACATCGCCACAGGGTCGGTCCGCACGGCACGCAAGACCGGACGCAGCGACGCCGCCAGTGCCACCATGGCCAACCCAAGTGCGGGTAGCAAGAGCACTCCGGGATCGGTTGCACGCACGCCGAACAGCATGGACTCGACGTAGCGGGCTCCCGCCAAGCCCATCCCGAGTCCGGCTATTCCGCCGCCCAACATCGCCGTCGCCGCCTCCATCGCAACCAACCCGGCGATGTTCCAGCGAGGCGCGCCCACCGCAATCCTTATTCCCAGTTCGCGCCGCCGCTGCAGGACCGCGTAGTCCAGCACCCCGAAGAGACCGACACCCGCCAAGACCCATGCCACCACCGCGAAAAACGACGCCAGCACCGCCAACAGCCGGTCGCGCACCATTCCCGACTGGACGATCTCGGTCTGGCTGATCACCCTTGAGACTCGGAAGCCTTCCCTCGCCTGCGAGACCGCGGTGCGCAGAGTCGCGGCGAGAGCCATCGGATTCGACTGCACCGTGCGCACCACGAACGTAGCTCGTCCCCGGGGCAACGGCGATCCGGCGGCGTCCAACTGCTGGAAGGGGAGGAACATCGTCGGCGCGATTGGCCGCCGGACCTCTCGCCCCTTGGCGTCTCCGATGTACCCGACAACGTGGAAGCGCGTCCGGGTCCCACGACGGTCCCGCTCGAACCACTTTCCGACGGGGTTTTGCCCGTCGAAGTACTGCTTGGCGAACTCGCGCGTGACGATGGCGGCACCGGCGTTGGTGTCGCCCTCGCGGAAATCGACCCCGTCCAACAGGGGCACTTTCATGGTTTCGAGCCAGCCCGGGGAGATGTACATCACATCGGAAAACACCGCCCCCGGCGGGGCTCCGTTCACAGAGATGTTGTCGACGTTCATCTCGCCGCTCATGACCGTCCAGAGCGTCAGGGATACCTTCTCGACACCCGGTTGCGCCCGAAGATGCGCGGCCACGTCGTTCCATGCCGATACCGGCTGCGGTGTCCGGACCACCGTTTCCAAGTTGACGATCCGCTCCGGCGAGTAGCCCAAATCCCGGTTCGACAGCTGCCGGAAGGTGCCGACAAACAGACCAGCCACAAGTAGGACCAAGAAGCAGAAGGCCACCTGGGCTCCGATCAATCCGTGCATGATCCGGCGGCGGGAACTCGGGCCCTCGCCGCCTTTGAGTGCCGATGCCGGCCGCACTGCCGAGGCGCGCAGGGCCGGTCCGAGACCAAATAGCAACGTCACCCCGACAGCCACCGCAATACCGAACAGGGTCACCCGCCAGTCGAGAGGCAGGGAAAGCCTTGCCGGGTCGTCCGGCGGGTTGATCATACCCACCAGGAAGGGTGCCGACCAAGCCGCGATCAGCGCGCCAATCCCGGTGGCCATCGCTGCCAGCCACGCACCCTCCATCAACACCAGTTGCACCAGGCGCAATCGCCCGGCACCGATGGAAACCCGCAGAGCCATCTCACGGGATCGCGCCGCGGCTCGGGCCGTCATCAGGTTGCCCACATTGGCGCACGCGATGAGCAGTACCAGCGCGACCAATACGGCCAAAACCACCAGCGCCCGTGAGTAGTCGCGCTGCATGTTGGACCTTCCGGACGCAGCTGGTTGCAGGGACATCTTCTCATTGAAGAATCGCTCCAACTCGTCTTTCCGCATACTGGTGAAGCGGGCGGCGCGCTCCACCTGGATTTGCCGGAAGGTGGACCGCAAGCGCTCCTCGACCGGGGCAGGTTTCGCGCCGGGTCGCAGTTTCACAAAAGTCCGGAGCCAGAAGTTATCGGAGCTGGCCAGCGTCTCCGGATTCTTCATGGCCATGGAAACGAAGACGTCTGTCGCGGTACCGGTTTCGGTACCGGTGAAACGCTCGTCCGCCACTCCGATGATTTCGATCAGGTTCTGGCCCAAACGGAATCGGCGGCCGACTGCCTGCGGGTCGCGCCCGAAGCGACGCGACCAGTATTCGTAGGAGATCACTGCGTACGGATGCGCGCCGACGGGAAGGTCGTCGGCATCCGTCAACAGGCGGCCCGCAGCGGGATGCACTCCAAACAGGGGGAACATGGCCCCCGAAACGTACTGCTGGTGGACCTTTTCCATCTCGTCGTCGGACCGGTACGTGATGTCCGAACGGTCGGCGTACGAGACGGCCACCAGTTGGGCCGGCTCGCGGACGGCCTCCCGCATGCGCAGGAACATCGGGTAGGAGCAGCTGTCGTATTCGCCGGGTGCCCCGTTCCTGGGGGTGTTCGAGAAGACGACAACGTGCAGCCTATCGGGGTCGGAGACGGGCATCGGACGGAAGAGGATGGCGTCTATCAGTCGGAAGGCCGTCGTACAGGCACCGATTGCCAGCCCCAGCGAGAGGATGGCGGCCGCCGAGGTTATCCGGGTCTTCCACAATTGCCGCAAGCCGAAGCGGGCATCGGAAAACAAGGACTCCAGCCATTGCGCCAAACGGATGTCCCGGCTTTCCTCGCGAAGGCGCAGGGCCGAACCCAGGTTACGGCGGGCCTCGACGGGATCGCGGCCTCGCGCGGTGGCTTCCGCCAGATGGGTGTCGAGTTCCTCGTCGAGCTCCCGGTCGATCCGGTCGGCGCGGAAAACATTGAGAAGGCGCGATAGCAGGGACATGGCTTGGATACTCAGACGTCTCTCCATCAACAGCGCACGTCCAGCCGCGGGGTGGGACTGTTGATGGTCCTTGTTGGCCGCGCTCGCCGCGGCTCGTGCGCTGAACATTCAGACGACAGGGTATGGACCCGGTTAGGCAGGATCCGGGAGAAACGGCCTTTCTCCCGCAGCCGGCGCCCGCCGCAGGTAGGTGGCGATTCCAAAAACCAGCAAGCCCAGGCCCGCCAGAATGTATTCGAGTCCGCTTGCCACCAGAATGAAGAACCACCCCGAGAACGCGATGATGCTGGTGAGCGGGTAGAGCGGCATCTTGTACGGACGATGGATGTCGGGCCGATTCCGGCGGATCATAGTCACCGCGAGCACCTGCGCCATGGACTGGATCAGGATCTGGATCACGATCAGCGCGTTCACCACGGTGTCGAGGCTCAGCAGACTCAACAGCGCCGATGCAGCGCCCATGAACAGGACGGAGAAGCTGGGGAAGCGGCGGGTCGGGTGGAGCTTGGCGAAGACGTGGAAGAACCGGCCCTCGACAGCCGCCGCGTAAGGGATTCGGGAGCAGGCCAACATGCCGGCAAACAACGACGCCACGGTCGTCCACAGGACCAGGACCGTGACCACCTGGGCAGTCCGGACACCGTAGAGGCGCTGCACGAAGTCCGACGCGATGGCAGAAGACCGGATCGCATCCCGCCACGGCACCACCGAGATGATCCCGATGTTCATCGTCATGTAAAGGATGGCGACCACGACTACGGACCAGAGGATCGAGCGGGGGATGACGCGCGGCGGGTCGTGGACCTCGCCCGCGAAGGAGCAGACGTTGTTGTAGCCGTTGTAGTCGTACATGGCGATCAAGGTGGCACCGCCGAGTCCGTAGAAGAACGCCTTGTTCGGGACAAACGCGCCGGGTGGGAAATCGAGGACGTTGTGCGCGTTGAAGTGCAGCAGCCCGGCACCGGTGATCCAGCCAACTGTCGCCAGCACCATCACCCACATGGCGACGGAAAGCTTGGAGATTGTGCGGATGTCGCGGTAGAGCATCCACGTGGTGAGGGCGCAGATGGCGACGCCAAGGGCCTTCTCCTCCCACCACGGGAGGTCCCCGACGAGGAATTTCGTGTACTGGGCGAAACCGATGGCACCGGACGCGAGGTTGAGCGGGGCCAGGAAGACGGTCTGCCAGATGAAAAGGAAGTTCATGAGGCGGCCCAGGGTTCTTGGCCCGTAGGCTTCGGAGAGGAAGCGCACGGGGCCGCCCGTTCCCGGCATGGCTGCACCCAGTTCGGCCCAGACCATGCCGTCGCAGAGGGCGACCACCGCGCCGACGACCCAGCCCAGAATCGCTTGCGGGCCGTTCATTTTCGCGAGCAGGATCGGGATCGTGATGAAGGGGCCGACCCCGATCATCGCGATCATGTTGGACGCGGTCGCGCCCCACAGGCCGACGCCGCGGACGAGGCCGTCGGGGCTGTCAGGGGTATTGGTGAAACGGGGCACGCCAAATTTTAACAAGGGTGCTACACCCCGCCTTCGCCTGCCATGCATTTTCCCCTTGCATTGGACCCCTGCGGTTATTGAACCCCGACCCCGCGGGCCACGGGGTTCATACTGTGTAGAACAGCCATGCGAGCCCGAACCGCCCTCACCCTCCTCCTCGCCACCGCCATTCTAGCCCTAGCCGCCGACCCGCCCGCGCCCGGAGTCGCCCTCGACCTCGCCAAATCCCGCGCCGCCATCTCCGACGTCCGTTACCGCCTCGCCCTGACCCTCCGCGAAAAATCGCCGACCATGCCGGGGCAGGAGACCATCGACTTCAGCCTCGCCTTGCCGCCAACCGATGTCGTCCTGGACTTCCGCGATGCACCCCGACCGGCACCATCACCAACGGCCAAATCCACGACCTCCGGGTCAACGGCACCGCAATCACCCCCACCCAGTCCAACGGCCACATCATCCTGCCCGCCGCGCGACTCCATCCCGGCCTCAACCGCGTCGAACTGGCCTTCGAATCCGCCATCGCCCAGGCCAACCGCGCCGTCACCCGCACCATCGACCCCGTCGACGGCAACGAATACCTTTACAGCCTCTTCGTCCCCATGGACGCCAGCCTCGCCTTCCCCTGCTTCGACCAGCCGGACCTGAAGGCCCGCTTCACCCTCGAAGTGACGGCACCCGCCGCTTGGACCGTCATCGCGAACACGCGCGAGCAGTCCGTCGCGCCCGGCGTCTTCCGGTTCCCCGAAACGCGCCCCTTGAGCACCTACCAGTTTGCCTTCGCCGCCGGGCCATTCGAGCAACTGCCCGCGCCGGAATCCGAAACCGCCAGCGTCCCGACGCGCCTCTTCGTCCGCAAGTCCGTCCTGGCACGCGCCAAGGAGGAATGGCCGGAAGTCGCGCGCTACACCCGCCAAGGGATTGCCTACCTTTCCGGCTTCTTCCAGCAGCCCTACCCGTTCCCCAAATACGACCAAGTCCTGATCCCCGGCTTCCCCTACGGCGGCATGGAGCACGCCGGGGCCACCTTCCTTCGCGAGGACAGCGTCCTCTTCCGCGCCGCCCCCAACGCCACCGACCACCAGCGACGCTCCGTCCTCGTGCTCCACGAGCTCTCCCACCAATGGTTCGGCGACATGGTCACCATGCGCTGGTTCGACGACCTCTGGCTCAAGGAAGGCTTCGCCCAGTACATGGCATTCCACGCGCTGGCCGAGCTGGAGCCGCCCGCCGAGGTCTGGAAGCGCTTCTACGAATCCATCAAGCCCATCGCCTACAACATCGACGGCACGCCCGGCACCTCGCCCATCTACCAGAAACTGAACAACTTGGCCGACGCGAAATCGGCCTACGGACCCATCGTCTACCAGAAGGCACCCAGCCTGCTGCGCGTCCTGAACTACAAGATCGGCGAGACCGGCTTCCGCGACGGCGTTCGCCTCTTCCTCAAGGACCACGCCTACGCGAACGCCACATGGCAGGACCTGATCCAGGCGTTTTCGACCTCCTCCAAGCAGGATTTGCGCCCCTGGGCCGACGCCTGGGTCACCCAACGCGGCATGCCTGTGGTGACGGTGCAGTGGGCCTGCGCGGCGGGCAAGATCTCCGATTTGCAGCTTTTCCAGCAGGACTCGCTGAAGCTCGGCAGCCTCTGGCCGGTCTCGACGGAACTCGACCTGGGCGGCACCCCGCTGCCGGTCTCGTTCAGTGGGGCGCAGACCAAGGTGGCGCAAGCCGTCGGCAAACCCTGCCCCGACTACGTTTTCGCCAACAGCGGCGACCATGCCTACGGGCGCTTCCTCCCGGACCCGAAGTCCGCCGCCGCCATGCGGAAGGGCATGGACACCGTAAAGGACCCGCTGGAACGGGCGCTCCACTGGGGCGCGCTGTGGGATTCGGTGCGCGAGGCGGAATTGGCCCCTTCGGCCTACGTAGATTTGGCCATCGCCAGCCTGCCGAAAGAGACGGATCTCGACATCACCCAGAGTGTCCTCGGCCGCACGGGAACGGCGATCCGGTCGTACCTTTCGGACAGCCAGCGCGATGCCGCGGCGGCGAAGTTCGAGAAAGTGCTGATGGAGCGGATGCGGTCGGCGGAGTCGCGCGACTTCCGGATCGCGTACTTCCGGGCCCTCAGCGGAGCCGCCTCCACGGGCGAGAGTCTGGCCGAACTGCGCAAGCTGCTGGCGGGAGGGAGCACGATCCCCGGCGTTCCGTTGCAGCAGCGGGACCGTTGGAGTCTGGTTTCGACGCGGTCCGGCAGGGAGCAGCCGACACGGCCGCGCTGGTCGAGGCGGAAAGCGCGCGGGACAAGTCGGAGGACGGGAAGCGCTCGGCCTACTCGGCGCTGGCGGGGGTCGCGACGCCGGAGAACAAGCGGAAATACTTCGACGAATTCCTGAAGGACGGCGCCGTGCCGGAGGACTTCGTCACCGCCGCGTTGGCCGGGTTTAACGCGCGGAATCAGGAGGCGCTGAACGTGGCCTACGTCGCGCCCGCGCTGGACGCGCTACCGATGTTGAAGCGCCAACGGAAAATATTCTTTGTGAATGGGTGGTTGGCTAGTTTTGTGGCGGGCCATGCCGATCCGGCGGCGCAGAAGGCGGTCGAGGTTTATCTGGCGCGGAAGGATGTTGACCCGGATTTACGGTTGAAGGTGTTGGAGGTTAAGGATGATTTGGACCGGACGGTGCGTATTCGGGCGCGGTGGAAGTAGGCCCTTCGGTGACTACGCGATCCGGGATTCCAACCGCACCCGAGACACTTTTCGTCGGTACAGTTCCCCTGCGACCGTGCTTCAACAGTAAATCCGCAATCAGCTCTTGGTTTTGGTCCCACCACGCGGCCTCCTCGGCCTCCGAGCGGAACTCCGGCATGTCAATCGAGACGGCGTCCATGGTCTTCATAGCTTTCCCCTGACCTTGCGTTTGGCCGTGTGTGCGGTGACCATGCAATGCCCTGCCGACATCCTTGTACATCATACGCTAATGGTCGGCATGGGTCCGGACCTGCCGCCGAAGGTGCTCCGCGCAAGGGCGGGTAGGACGGGCAGCCTTCGTGATACACTGCGTAATACGGATGCGCTTCGAGTGGGACCCAGACAAGGACCGCGCCAACCAACGCAAACACGACGGCTTGGATTTCGCCACAGCAGCGCGGGTCTTTGCAGACGCTGGCAGTTCCTCGGTTATGGAGCGTGTTGTCGATGGTGAAGTCCGTTGGCAAACCGTCGGTATGGTCGGCGACGAAGTCCTACTCGTAGCGCACACATGGGAGGAACGAAATGGTGAAGAGATTGTCCGAATCATCTCAGCCCGCAAAGCTGGTAAGCATGAGTGCCGACGATATTTTGGGGACACCCCTGTCCAAACGCCAAACGGAGCTGTTGGCCCGGCTCAAGGAAAAGCCCGACGAGGAAATCGACTACACCGACATTCCCGCTCTGACTGACGAACAACTAGCCGGGATGGTGCGGGGCAAATTCTACCGCCCGCCCAAGAAGCTCGTCAGCGTCCGGCTGGAACCTGAGGTCGTTGCATGGCTGCAAGACTTCGGGCCCGGTTACCTCACCCGCGTGAATGATATCCTGCGGGGCGTGATGGATCAAGCCAAGGCCCGCAAATCCATCTAAGGAGATGTTGGGCAATTACGACCGCACTGCTACCGGCTTTGCATGGAGCGCTGCGGCGCATTTGCGAGCGGTTCTCCGAGTTTTGTCACTCTCCCCAAGTATGTCCAGTAGGGTTGCTTAACATCGACATCGACCGTGCCCGCTCTCGACGTGAGCCCATTGTGTCCGAGTGAATACTCCCACAGATCGCCTGTCGCCGAATCGAAGAATGAGTGTCCGCTGAGCAACTCCGTGTGCTGAACCGCTGCCAATGGGCTTGCGGCGCTGGCCACAGCCTTTGGACTGACGTCCTGGTTGCAGACGATCAGCGTAAGCATGAATGCGATGACGCCGAGAAAGAACCCTCTACACGGGGTTCCAAGGATTGAAAACCTCCACGCCAAGTCCGTGGAAGTCTTTCACATTCCGGGTCACAACCGTCAGGCCATGTACCAGCCCGGTGGCCGCAATCAGCCCATCCGCTACCGAATGAGGCCGACCCCGAAGTTTGCACTGGGCGTCCAATTCCCCCCAACGTTCCGCGATCCGCCTCGTGACTGGAAGGATATTGTCCCCGAACTCGGAAAGGATGGCGTTCAGCCACGCCTGGAGTTGGCTACGCCGCCTACCTAGCGGGAGGAGGTGGAAACCTTTTGCGAGTTCGCCCGCCGATATCGCGCTCAGGAACAGTTCACTCATATTCTGCGCACGGAACCAGTCCAGCACCAACGGTGCAGGTCTCTCACGAATGAACTCCGAGGCTACATTCGTGTCGAGAACAAAGCCCCTCATAGGTCGAGGAGGCGGGCCTCGGAGCGGTCCCGGCTGAAATCCAGATCCGGTCCCAGCCCCATGACTGGTTCGAACAAGTCAACCAATGTGCGCCGTTTCCCTCCGCTCGGCCCTAGCGCACGGACAGGCTCCTTGACGTTGAGGGCCAAGAGCGCAGTTGCCAACAAATCATCTATGGTCTGAAAACGTCCGCTGCCGAGTCCCTGCTGCAGTAGCTGCTCAACATCCGGCCTCGTTACCTCGATTGTCACGGCTAGGCCTCCTTCCCAAACCATATTGTAATCCCCCTACGCCCCCGGATCATAATTCAAGTTCGGCCCCAACCACCGCTCCACTTCCTCCACCGACATCCCCTTGCGCCGCTGGTAATCCGCCACCTGGTCCCGATCAATCTTCCCCAACGCAAAATACCTCGACTCCGGGTGCGCGAAATACAACCCGCTGACGCTCGACCCCGGCCACATCGCGAACGACTCCGTGATCTTCATCCCGGTATTCGCCTCCACGTCCAGCAACTGCCAGAGCGGGCCCTTCTCCGTGTGGTCCGGGCAGGCCGGGTAGCCGGCCGCCGGACGGATGCCCCGGTACTTCTCGTGGATCAACTCCTCGTTGCTCAGGCCTTCCGCGAGGCCGTAGCCCCACTCGTCGCGCACCCGCTTGTGCAGGCATTCGGCAAACGCCTCGGCCAGACGGTCGGCCAGCGCCTCCGCCATGATCGCGTTGTAATCGTCCAGTTCCGCCCGGAAGCGCTCGCAAACGGCCTGTAGCCCGATTCCGGTGGTAACCGCGAAGGCCCCGATGTGGTCCGCCAGCCCGGTCTCCTTCGGCGCGATGAAATCCGCCAACGACCGGCACGGCTCGCTACCTTCCCGATTCGCCTGTTGCCGCAGGAAGTGGAAGCGTCGCAGCACGTCCGACCGGTCGCCATCCGCATACAGCTCGACGTCGTCGCCCACCGCATTGGCCGGGAAGAACCCGTACACGCCGCGCGCCGTGACCAGGTTTTCCGCGATGATCCGGTCCAGCAGCGCATTGGCGTCGGCGAAAAGCTGCTTCGCCTGCGCGCCCTGCGTTTCATGATCGAAGATCCGCGGGTAAATCCCTTTGAGGCCCCAAGTATGGAAGAGCGGGCTCCAGTCGATGAATTCCCGAAGGGTCGCCAGCGGGAAATTGTCCAGCACTCGGACACCGGTGAACGCCGGAGTGGGTAGGTCTTCGGGACGCCACTGGATCGGGGTCCGACGCGTCCGCGCCTCGGCCAGCGGCACCACCGACTGCTTCGGCGCGGTGTGGGCCTTGCGGATCGCCTCGTAATCGGCGCGGTGCTGGGCCACGAACGCGGCCTTGCCGTCCTCGCTCAACAAACTGGTGGTCACCGGAACCGCCCGGCTGGCGTCCAGCACATGCACCACCGGCTGGCTATAGTGCGGCGCGATCTTGATCGCCGTATGCGCCCGGCTCGTCGTGGCACCGCCGACCAGCAGCGGCAGCACAAATCCCTGCCGCTCCATCTCCTTCGCCACATGCACCATCTCGTCCAGCGACGGCGTAATCAGGCCGCTCAGCCCAATCAAATCCGCCTTCTCGGCCTTGGCGCGCTCCAGAATCTTCTCGCACGAAACCATCACGCCCATGTCGATGACTTCGTAGTTGTTGCAGGCCAGCACCACGCCCACGATGTTCTTGCCGATGTCGTGGACGTCGCCCTTCACGGTCGCCAGCACCACCTTGCCCTGGGTGCGGACCACCTCGCCCGCCGCCGCCATCGCGGCCTTCTCGGCCTCCATGTACGGGGTCAGGTGCGCCACGGCCTTCTTCATCACACGCGCCGACTTCACCACCTGCGGCAGGAACATCTTCCCCGCCCCGAACAGGTCGCCCACGATCCCCATGCCGTCCATCAGCGGCCCTTCGATCACCGAGAGCGGGCGGCCCAGCTTGACCCGCGCCTCCTCGGCGTCGATTTCGATGTAGGCGTCGATACCCTTGACCAGCGCGTGCGACAGCCGTTCCTCGACCGTCCCGTTACGCCATTCTTCGGCCTTCTTCTCCGCGACCACCGAGCCCGCGCCGGACGCCTTCAGCGCCTCGCCGAACTCGACCAGCCGTTCGGTCGAATCGGGACGCCGGTTCAGCAGCACGTCCTCCACCAGGAGCTTCAGTTCGGGGTCGATCTCCTCGTAGACCTCCAGCATCCCGGCGTTGACGATGCCCATGTCCATGCCCGCCGCGATGGCGTGGTAGAGGAAGGCCGAGTGCATCGCCTCGCGGACCTTGTTGTTGCCGCGGAAGCTGAACGAGATGTTGGACACGCCGCCGCTGACCTTGGCATGCGGGAGGTTGGCCTTGATCCAACGGGTGGCGTTGATGAAATCCACCGCGTAGTTGTTGTGCTCCTCCATGCCGGTGGCGACGGTGAGGATGTTGGGGTCGAAGATGATGTCTTCTGGCGGCAGGCCGACCTCGTCCACCAGGATCCGGTAGGCGCGCTCGCAGATGCGGATCTTTTCCTCGAACGTGGCGGCCTGGCCGTTCTCGTCGAAGGCCATCACGACCACCGCCGCGCCGTACTTCAGCACCTTGCGGGCGTTTTCGCGGAACTTCTCCTCGCCTTCCTTCAGCGAAATCGAGTTGACGATTCCCTTCCCTTGCAGGCACTTCAGGCCGGCCTCGATGACCTCCCACTTCGAGGAGTCCACCATGAACGGCACCTTGGCGACTTCGGGCTCGCTGGCCAGCAGTTGCAGGAAGCGCGACATGGCTGCGACGCCGTCGATCATCCCCTCGTCCATGCAGATGTCGACGACGTTGGCGCCGTTTTCCACCTGCTGGCGGGCGATCGAGACGGCTTCCTCGTACTTGCCGTCCTTGACCAGCTTGGCGAATTTGGGCGACCCGGCGACGTTCGTGCGTTCGCCGATCATGATGTAAACGCCCTGCTGCTGGGTGAACGGCTGCGACCCCGAGAGGCGCAGCGGCTTCACCGACTCGGGGATGCTGATGGTGGTCGAGGACGACGGCTTCCCGTATTCCCTCGGGTGCCGTCCGTCGAGCGCCCTCGCGATGGCGGCGATGTGTTCCGGCGTGTTGCCGCAGCAGCCGCCGGCGATATTGATCAGGCCACCGGCGGCAAACTGGCTCAGGTGGCGCGCCATGTCGGGCGGTTCCAGGTCGAAACCGGTAGGCGAAAGCGGGTTGGGCAGCCCGGCGTTGGGGTAGCAGGAGATCGCAGTGTCCGACTTGTCGGCCAACTGCGCAAGGAACGGATACATCAGATCCGGCCCCAGCGAACAATTCAAACCCACTGAAAACGGCTTGACGTGGTGGACGGCGTTCCAGAAAGCCTCGATGGTCTGGGCCGAAATCATGGTCTCGCCGCCACGTCCCACGGCTGCCGAGATCATGACAGGTAGTTCCTTGCCATCCTCGTCGAAGACCTCGCGGATGGCGACGAGCGCCGCCTTGGCGTTCAGGGAGTCGAAGATGGTCTCGACCAACAGGAGGTCCGAGCCGCCGGCCATCAGGGCGCGAGCCTGCTGCTTGTACGCGACCTTGACTTGGTCGAAGGTGACGACGCGGAAGCCGGAATCGTCGGCGTCGGGGGAATTCGAGAGCGAAACCGTCAGGGGCCCGAGGGCTCCAGCGACGAAACGCTGGCGCGAGGTGGCGGTCCCGACGCGGTCGGCCCATTCGCGGCACTGGCGGGCGGACTGCTCGTTGATCTCCCACGCCAAGTCGACGAGGGACTGGTCCTCGATGATCTTCTGGTAGAACTCGGGGTCCTTGCGGCCTCCGTGCTCGCGGGGGTCGTCGACGAAGAATTCGCTCTGGGCGATGGAGGTGGCACCGAACGTGTTGGTCTCGATGATGTCGGCACCGGCCTCCAGGAAGCGCCGGTGGATATCGCAGATCATCCCCGGCTGCGTGAGCGAAAAGAGGTCGCCGTTATTCAACAGCCCCTTGGTGGAATCCGCAAAACGCTCGCCGCGGATGTGGGCCTCGGTCATACCGTAGGTGCGGATAGTGGTGCCCATCGCGCCATCGATGATGGCGATGCGATTCGCCAAGATCTTGCGAAGCGGATGCTGTTGTGCTGTCGTCATTACTCCCCAGGGTACATCAAGCTGGATGCCCAAACTTGGGCACTGTGCCTGCGAATTTGGAATCGGTCACGCACCGTTTTATTACATCAAAGAATGCGGATATGTTGATATCATAACACTGGTCCCGGTGCAAGTGCGTGGTTCATGAATTGCGCTATCATGATGCGGTGCAGCCTGGTCGCGTCTTTGGCGCATATGAAATCCTGACGCAGCTTGGGGCTGGCGGAATGGGTGCCGTGTACCGTGCGCGAGACTCCCGGTTGGGTCGTGAAGTCGCGCTCAAGGTGCTTCTGGATGGAACAACGTTTCACCGGCTATGAACTCCATCGCGATGAAGTCGACACCGTCCACCGACGAGCACGGTACGCCACCTTCCTGCATGGGGCCAACCGCGATCTGGAGGCCTTGCCCGAGCTGAACAAGGGCATCCAACTGGCTCCTGACAACTACAGCCTCTACCGCGATCTGGCCGCCAGCTATATCCGGCTGAGCCGCGCCGACGACGCCATTGCTGCGCTGCAGCGTTCCCTGGAGATCCGTCCGACGGCATCGGCGTATTCCAGTCTAGCCACGCTCTACTACTCGCAAGGCCGCTACACGGACTCCGCGGCAACCTTCGAAAAAGCAGTGGCCATCGACGCCGGCAACAGATCAACAGATTCAATGAGAACGAGGTAGTTTGATGTTCCCGTATCAGCCACGACGTTCACTTCGCGCCGATCCTCAATTCCCGTAAGCTCGATTGCTCACGTTCAAACGCGGCTGCCGTGTACGCAAGGTCCACGCCATGCACCTTCAGGAACCCATCCCGCGCACGCCGGTCCGTAATACCCAACATTACGCCGAACTCGAACTCGGTAATCCTGTCATCGCGCAACGCCTCCTGCATGGCGTTTCCGGGGGCAAATCCGGCGGGACGCGTCAAATGGGCGAGGACGCTGCCGGCTGGGGATGTCGGTCAATTCCTACCCGGACGGTTCCTGAAATAAGCACAATGACAGCGCACGCGGGACACACGACCCGCCCGCCCTATTCCACCGGTTTTGCAACCACGGCCCGGCACCGCTCGAACAAGCCCAACAGCGCATCGGTATATTCTTCAGCCGTTTTGGAGGGCTTCGCCGAGAACCCCGCCGCGGCGACGCTGCCTTTGCCGTATCCTGTGGTGACGGCGATGAATTTCATCAACTCCAGCGCGATCTCGTCCCGGTTCTTCTCGCCGGCCAACTTGGCCGCTGCTTCCGTCTTGTTCTCTTCGCTCATCCTCAGTCCTTTCCAAGGCCAGCCAGTGCGGGTGCCATGCGCGTAAACGCCCGTCGATTCATCCGTAAGATGAGGGGAGGGGCGCAGGCCCACCTGCTGGAGGCCGACGACGGCCAGTTCTATGTCGTCAAATTCCAGAATAACCCCCAGCATCGGCGCATCCTGGTCAACGAGTTGATCGCCTCGGAAATTCTCGCCCACCTCCAGATCGCCTCGCCCGGCTATGGACTGGTGCGGGTCACGCCTGACTTCCTGGACGCCAACCCCGATGTCCACATCCAGTTGGGCAGCCGCCAAGTCCCGGTCGAGCCCGGCTGGCACTTCGGCTCGCGCCACCCCGGCCATCCCGACCGCCTTGCCGTCTTCGACTTCATACCCGACCAACTCCTCGAGAAAGTCGCCAATCCCGAGCAGTTCCTCGCGGCCCTGGTCTTCGACCGCTGGCTCTCCAATGCCGACGGCCGCCAAAGCATCTTCTTCCGGGCCGAACTCAGCGACTGGATGGCCCGCCCCGGAATCCCCCCGCGCAAGTTGGGCTTCGTGGCGCTGATGGTGGACCACGGCTTCATCTTCAACGGCCCCCACTGGGACCTCCCCGAGTCGGCCATCAGCGGCCTCTACCCCCGGCGCAAGGTCTACCAGGCGGTGACTTCGATCCGAGACTTCGAGCCATGGCTGTCGCGCGTCATAAACTTCCCCGAATCGGTACTCGACCGCGCCCTGAGCCGCATCCCGCCCGAATGGCTGGGCCACGAACGGACGGAGAAGGAGGAGGCGGACTTGGACCGGCTGTTGAACGCGCTGGTTAGGCGCAAGAAGCGCATCGTGGACCTGGTAGAGGACTGCCGCAGCGGGCCCGGCAATCCCTTCCCGAACTGGAAATAAAGGACTGCGCACCAGTTCCCTCGCGGTCGCGGCTTCCATGAGAAGGCCCCCCTGTGTCAAGGGGTATTTCCGGTTTTTTCCCGAACGGGGTCGCAGGGGCGGAGCCCCTGTACCTTTCCGGCCGCAGTTCGGCCGGTAACCAGGGCTGGCGCAAGCCAGCT
>CAIVPR010000040.1 GCA_903907865.1 uncultured Acidobacteriia bacterium | reverse complement strand
GCGACCGCGAGGGAGCGTTTGTTCGGGAATCCAGGATCAACCACTCGGACGAATCAACGCCCAGGTAGCCGGTCGCTATTTCTTCGTCCCCGCGATTCCCGTGACCGCCTCAAAGAAGAACTGGACGTGCTTGTACACCGCCTCCTCCAAGATCCGTTCCTGATCGCTGTGTGCCCCGAAACCCTTGGGCGCGTCCTCCAGGTCCGACATCGCGCCAATGCCGTAGCACTGGATCCCCTTCGCCCGCAGGAAAGCCATGTCGGTGGCCCCGGTCGCCATCATCGGCAGAGTGGTGGCCCCGTAGGTCTTCTTGTAGGCCGCCTCGATCAAGTGGAACGCGTCGGAGTCGATCCGCGACGGTGCCGCCCCCGGACGCTGGTTTCGGGTGTTGGCCACCACATCCACAGCCGGGTCGTTGATCACTTTGCGGATCATGTCGAGGAACGCGGGCATGTCCTCGTCGGGCAGCGCGCGAATGTCGAGCGTGGCCGTCGCCTCCGACGGGATCACGTTGACCTGGAAGCCGCCCTGCACGATGTTGGGCGAGATCGAGGTGTGCAGGGTCGAGTACGCGCCCGGATCGTTGTCCGCCAGGTACTCGCGCACGGCGGCGGACTTCGCCGGGTCGAAGAGTGCCTTGTATCGGGCTGCGTCCTCGGGCGAACTGAGCGTTGCCAGCTTTTCGAAGTAGTAGCGCGTGGTGTCGTTGAATCGCATCGGCGGATCCCACATCGCCACCTTGTCAATGGCGCGGGAAAGGTGCACCAGGGCGTTGGTGCGCAGCGGGCGGGAACCGTGTCCTGACGGTCCGTGCGCCACCAGCATCGCGCCGCGCGGCTGCTTCTCGGTCGTCTGGATCAGCGCATACTGCACTTTGCCGTCCTTGCGCCGGACCCCGCCCCCTTCGGCGAGTGCGAACTCGGCGTCGATGTCGGCGAAATGCTCGTTCACCACGTAATCAATGCCCGGCCCGGTCGACGCCTCCTCGCCCGCTTCCGACAGGAAGATGACGTCGCGGTCGAGCGGTACCTTGTTCCGCTTCAGCAGCACCATCGTCATCATGGCGGCCATCAGGTTGGGCTTGTCGTCCAACGTGCCGCGCCCGTACACCCAGCCGCCATCCCGCGTAGCCGAGAACGGCGGGAACTTCCACTTCGATTCGTCCACCTTCACGGTGTCGCTATGGCCGATGATCAGCAGCGGCCGCTTGGAGCCGTTGCCCTTGATCCGGGCGATGATGTTGGCGCGCGCCGGGTCCTTGGCGACGACCTTATATTGGATCCCCTCGGCGTCGAATACCTTCTTGATGTAGTCGACGACGCGGGTTTCGTTGCCGGGCGGGTCGGTCGAATCGATACGGACGAGACCTTGGAAATGGGCCATCGCCTCGGCATTCACCTTGGTCCAGTCGGGCGTTTGCGCCGCCGCGGTCGAGCTGGCGAGAACGAGCAGGAGGGCCGTGTGCAAGTGACGGGTCATCGCATTAGTCTAGCGCGTTACCCTGATACTTGGCCACGTCCAAGACTCCCAAATCCATCCTGGTTTCCGCCGGCGAGGCTTCGGGGGACTACTACGCGGGCCAGTTGGTCGCCAAACTCCGCGTTCGGTGGCCGGACTGCGATTTCTTCGGCTGCGCGGGGCCGAATTTGCGCTCCGAAGGTGTCCGTCCCGTGATCCGCACCGAGGACTTGGCGGTGGTGGGGTTGGTCGAAGTCCTCGCGCACCTGCCGCGCATCTATAGACGCTTCCTGACCGTGGTGGATGCGGCCAAAGCCACCCGGCCCGACCTCGCCATCCTGACCGACTCCCCCGACTTCAACTTCCGCCTGGCCGCCCGGATGAAGGCGTTGGGAGTGCCGGTGGTGTACTTGGTTGCGCCCCAAGTCTGGGCGTGGCGCCAGGGCCGCGTCAAGACGATGCGGCGCATCATCGACCGCCTCCTGTGCATTTTCCCCTTCGAGGAGGCATTCTTTCTCAAACACGGCATTCCGACCACGTTCATCGGACATCCCTTGGCCGCGCGCGTCCGCCCGTCCCTGACCCGCGAGGAATTTTTCGCGAAACACAACCTGCCCTTGGACCGTCCACTAATTGCGGTGCTGCCTGGCAGCCGGAGTGGGGAAGCGCGCCGCCATGTGCCGGAGTTGATCCGGGCCGCCGGGATTCTGTCGCGTGACCGTGCGTTGTCGTTTGTGCTCCCTTGTGCGGCGACATTGGGCACCAAGTTTTTCGATGCCATGCTGGAGGGAAGCCCGATCCGCCCGATTCCGGGCGAGGCTTGGGACGCCATGGCGCATGCCGATGTCGCGCTGGCAGCCAGTGGCACTGTGACGATGGAGGCGGCGATTCTGGGGACGCCGATGGTCACCTTCTATAAGGTCGCCCCGGTGAGTTGGGCATTAGGCAAGGTGCTGGTTAAGGTGCCGTTTTTCTCGATGGTGAACTTGATCGCGGAGCGGAAGGTCGCTCCCGAATTGATGCAGGACGAGATGACCGGAGAACGGATCGCGGCCGAGGCGGGGTTGTTGTTGGACGGCGGTCCGGCACGGGCGAAGATGAAGGAAGAACTGGCACGCGTGGTGCAGTTGTTGCGGTCCGGGCCCGGGTCGGGAGAAGATCCGATCGATAGGGCTGCGACTGAGGTTTTCCGCTTGTTGGAGGTTTAGGAAAAGATGAAAATCCGTCTGGTTTGTTTGGCGTTGACGTGCATGGCCGGTAGCCTGTTCGCACAGGAAGACCGACGCTCCCGGATCGATGTCGAAGGCTATGTCATCGACGCGCAGGTGAATCCCGACACGCAGTCGTTAGCCGCGCGTGTGACGGTCCGCTTCACGCCGCTTGACGACGCCATAAACTCCGCCACCTTCGAACTCAACAACAACCTCAACATCGCCAAGATTGTCGATTCCACCGGCCAATCCTTGACCGGTACCCGCAACCAGCAGGAAAACTCCGTCCGGGTGGGCTTCCCGTCGCCGCTCCAGAAGGGGCAGTCGACGTCGGTCACGTTCACCTATGACGGACGCCTCACGGGCAGCGAGGAATCGCCGATCTACGGCATCAAGTTCGCCGCGATCTCCCCCGACTTCTCTTTCCTGCTGTACCCTTCGCGCTGGTTCCCGATTTCCGGCTACTCGTCGGACCGTTTCACCGCCAAGATCAACGTCACCGTTCCCGCCGGCTATCAGGTCGTCGGGCCAACCGGATTGGCGTTTGGCGCCGGCCCGGTCTACACATTCGATTTCAACAAGCCGTCGTTTCCGGGCGACATCGCCGTGGTCAAAGGCGCTCCGGTGAAGGCGTCGAGCAACGGTCTGACCACCTCCGTGTTCTTCCGCGGCAACGAGGCCGCCTACGCCAATGCGTACGGCGCGGCAACGGCGCAGATTGTGGAGCACTTCACCGGCGTCTTTGGCTTGGCGCCCTATGCCAACATGACGGTCGTCGAGACCGTCGACGGCGCTCCCAACGGCTACGCGGGCGCAGGCGTCGTCTTCCTTTCGCCCCGGGCGATTTCCAAGGACGTAAACACCAACGTTCTGGCGAACCAGATTTCACGCCAGTGGTGGCAGATTGCCACTTCCCCGGTCAACCGCAACCATCTCTGGCTGGAAAACGGCATGGCCCTGTATTCCGAGGCGCTCTGGCAGGAGAAGGAGAAGGGCGCAGCCGCGTTGGAGCAGCGCATGAAGGATGCCGCGATCACCGCGCTGACCGTCGACAACGTGCCCTTGATCCAAACCTCGCGCCTGGAGGATTACTCACCCGAATACTGGGCTCTCAGTGCCAGCAAAGGGGCGGTCGTGATGCACATGCTGCGCAGCACGATGACCGACGACAAGTTCTTCAAAGGCATCAAGCTCTTCCTCGAACAGAAGAACTGGCAGTCCGCCACCACGGAGGACTTCCGCAAGGCCTGCGAAAACGCCATGGGTGAGGAATTGCAGTACTTTTTCATCCAATGGGTGCAGTCGAACGGTGCCCCGGAGTTCAAGCTGGAATACACCATTTTCCGCACCACGAAGGGCGGCTTCCGGGTCCAGGGCAAGATCAGCCAGGACTTGGACACGTTCCGGATGCCGGTCGACCTGCGTATCGAAACCGAGGGCAACCCCGAGGAACGGCGCGTCGAGGTGATGGGAACGTCGTCTGAGTTTTCCGTCGAGACCTTTGGTAAACCGAAGAAGGTGATGATCGACCCTTCGAACAAGGTGCTGCGCCTAAGTCCGCAGGTGCGTGTGGACGTGGCAATCCGCCGCGGCGAGCAATTCGCGCAGGTCAGCGAGTTTGCCGATGCGTTGCGCGAGTACCAAAAGGCCCTCGACACTCAACGAAACAGCTCAATGGCGCACTATCGGGTCGCGGAGATCTTCTTCCTGCAGCACAACTACCAGTCGGCGGCCAACGAGTTCCGCGAAGTGCTGAATGGCGACCTCCAGCCCAAATGGACCGAGGTCTGGACACACATCTACCTTGGCAAGATCTTCGACATCACGGGGCAGCGTGAACGTGCCGTGAATGAATACACGCAAGCCCAGCGCACTCGGGACAATACCCAAGGGGCGCAGGACGAAGTGTCGAAGTACTTGCGTCAGCCATACAAGGAAGCGAGCCGGGAAGCGGTCTAGACCTCGATCCGTTCCCGGCGCGTTGCGGCTGGTTGGTTAGTGGGCGAACTGGATTGCGGCGAAGATGCCGCCCACCACCACGACCGAAACCGTTCCTATCAAGAGGTACTTCATCATGCGCTCTTTCGGGGATGCTTCGGCCTGATCGTTGTGCTTCAATTGGTCGTCGAGACTTTCAAACATGGGTTGCCTCCACAAGACTCCCTTTGTCGGGAGGAGGGCCAATGCCCCCTGGTTCAAGAGCATACTCCTTTTGAACGCCAAAGGGAAGCCCCGTGTTTTTTGAGTTGTTGGGCTACCGGTGCGAGGGCGGCCTACCTGCGAAATGCTCCAACCGCCCCCAGAGTCGAATCGCGTCTAACGGCTCCACGCGTTAGGCCGGTTACCCTCGCCTGAATCAGCTTCGAACACCTCGAACCCGGTGCCGTACCCACCTTGACGCTAGGGTGGAACGCGCCGCCAACGCTCCGAACGCTAGCAAGGCGGTCAAGCCCGATCCGGGTTCTGGCGTCTGAGCGCCCGCTCCGCCCAGTGGAACTTGAACGACTATGCCCAGATTCGCCTGGCCGAGGGCTCCTCCTTGCGCATCTAAGTAGTCGCCTACCACGATCTGTCCAGTTGGTGTGCCGTTCGGGAGGCTTGCAGGCAGGGATGGGTTGCCGGGGCCCATAAAAATGCCGGTGATCGTATCGGTTGCAATGAAGCCACCAATGTTGCCCGGGACTGTGGAAAAACTGAACGAGAACACACCGTCAACCTCTGTTGAGCCTACGGTCGGAACAAGATAGAGGGTCTCATTGTGGTTTACGGTGGAGTAGCTGAAATCTTGATAGAACGTCCCGGTGAACGTGATCGTGGTGCCTTCGCCGAAAGTTTGGATGGAATTAGGGAAGGTGAACCCGGTTGTGAGCGGCGTCGAGGAACCGTTCAGGTACAGGCCCTCCTCGAAGAAGTCTGCCGACACGGTAATACTCGATCCGGTGTCGATGAAGCTGAGGGCTCCGCCCCACAGTGCTTGCGTGCTGAGGGCGAGGAGTCCGAGTGTCAATCGGAGGGCAATTTTGGCTTGAGGTGTTGGCTGCATGTAGTGAGCATATGCAAAATATAATGGTTAATCAAGATCCAGTCTTGTAGTGTGGATAAATGCGTGCCATATGCGCTGTCCTTGTCGCCAGTTGACGGTAGCGGGTAGATTACGCTACCAGTCGTCTGTTCGGCTCTGCGGACGAAGTGCAGGGGCGCTGAGAACACTGGAATCAGTAGGCTGGAGCTGACAAAGATATAATACAGAGGTGTCCGGTGTCCTCGGTGTACCGGCCTCCTATAGCTGAGTCGGCTGGAGTTCTTGAGTGTGGCGCGGCGGAAAAGGGGAACCGGTAGCGGATGGGCTGCGGCCCTTAGGGTCGCTTGCCGAGGAGCGCTACCAGATAGGCTTGGGCTGCGTGTTCATCTCGAATCGCGCGCCAGCTTGCGAAGGCCTCCGTCGCATCTCGGACACGCAACGAAACATCTTCCGGGGTCCAAGTGTATCCGGTGTTGTAGTCCGCCTGGTTCCGCTTGTACTGCAGATCGATGAACGCGGCCGCCACTCGACGCAGGGACGCCAGGGCAGCCCTTGCTGGACTATTCGCCGAAGCCGCAGCCAGTTCGCTGTCTAATCGGGACCGCAGCTCGGACGACGCGCTCTTCATCTTTCCGTGCTCGAAGACACGCCCCAAGTCATGCCGGAACTCCGGCTTCTCCCAGTTCCGTGTGGCCTCTGAGATCAGCAAATGGAAAAGAGCATAGTACGCTGTTGAAACTGCGCGACGGAGCGACGCCTGCTCGGCTCCGGGTACCGGGAACTCCGCCAAGTGCTGCGCCAGGGTCAAGAGCTCGTCCGCATGTGCCAAAGCTCAAGCCACCTTTTTCTCGCGGAACGCGACATCGTGCGAAAGGAGGACGAAGGTGCAATAGGGCAGCACACCCCAATTCTCCAGAGGTCGGAGGGCTTGCTCGATATCATCTTGAAGGTGCCGGGACCGCCTGAGCGTCGGGTCGTTGTCGATCGCATTGTCTGGCAGGACAATGTCGAAGAAGATCGACGGATCTCCCGTATGGTCTTCGCCCAAGCTGTAACGGAGGTCAACGATCTCGGGACGCAGCCCCTGCCGTACGTGGTCTATTTCCTTCGCAAGTTCCGATTGTCTGACGAAAGCGGCTGGCAACACCATGATGCAATTGTACTTTACAAATGGAAACCGAATCGATGCCGCAGGGACTTGCGAAGGTCTTCTGCCCATGGCGGGATAGGGTAGGGGACGAGCCGGGTACGCGGAGGAGTTGCTCCCGGCTCATGATTCTGTCGGATACCCGCCGTTCCGTGGTCACCCTGCATGCGCAGTGCCCCGAAATTCCCGGAAGCGTGTCGGACTCCGTTTCTTTTTGTCCCGTCTTCTAATGAGTAGTGCGCAATCCGCCAGCGAAAAAGCTCACGGGATCCAAAGATTTTTCCACAGGCTAGGAGGCGCCAACGGGACTTGCTCCGCCCAGTTCGCGCCGCAGCCACGCGCCAGCCAACTGCAGGTCCCGCTTCACGCTCGACAAGCTGCGCCCCGTGGCCTCGGCGATTTCCTCAAGCGCCAGTCCCCCAAAATGCCGCAGCTCCATCGTCCGCGCCTTGTGGGCGTCAAACGCCGCAAGGCGGTCAAGCGCCTGGTGCACCGCGATGACTTCCTCGGACTGCCTGTAGCTATCCGCAATCGCCGGGTCGAGCGCCTCGCGGTTGCCTGACCCGCGCTTGGCCGACAGGCGTTTGCGGGCGAAGTCCACCAAGATCTGGCGCATGATCTGGGCTGCGATGCCATAGAAGTGCGCCCGGTTCTCAAACGTGGGCGAACTTTGGTCCATCAGCCGGATATAGGCCTCGTTGATAAGGGCCGTCGGCTGCAGGGTGTGGTCGGAGCGCTCGCGCCGCAAATATGCCGCCGCGACACGGCGCAACTCCTGCTGTACGATGGGCATGATCTTGTCCATCGCAGCTTGGTCGCCCGCCCGCCAATCCCCCAAGAGTCGTGTGACGTCTTGATCCGGTTCCGCCATCAACCTGTTAGCGTACCAACATGGCCACAGCCCTAGTTGGTGGCCGATTTCACGACCGGCTGGGCGATCGTGTGGTTGTTGGGATCGCCCATTTCGGGTGCCTTGATCTGGTCCTTGGTCGGCATGGCCGACGTGTCCCAGCCGCCGCCCAACGCCAGGATCAAGTTCACCGCGGCCGTCATGCGGCGCTGCAATAGCGTAACCGCCGCACGCTCGTTGGTGAGCGTAATGGTCTGAGTCGTGATGACGTTCAGGTACGAGTCGGTACCCGCCTTGTAGCGCTCCGTCTCGAGCTGGAGGGCCTGTTCCGATGCCGCAACCGCCCTGGCCTGCTGGTCGGCCTCCAAGGCCAAGACACGCAGCGTCGACATGTTGTCCTCAACCTGCTGGAAGGCGGTGAGGACGAGCTGGCGGTAGATGCTGACCGTGGAATCGTAGGCCGCCAACACTTGGAGCATCTGGGCGTCGCGGCGTCCGAAATCGAAAAGGGTCTGCGATGCCGACGGTCCGGCGGACCAGACGCGGCTGGCCCAGGTCAACAGGTTCTGCAGGTTCGGGCTCGTCAAGCCGGTGGTCGCCGAGAGCGTGATCGTAGGATAGAACGCGACCTTCTGCAGGCCGATGTTCAAATTGGCGACCGCCACCAGGCGTTCCTGTGCCGCGATGTCGGGTCTCCGCTCCAACAACTTGGACGGAACGGCGACCGGAATCTGGGGCGGAACCGCTTTGATCTTTCCCCGCGCGATGGATAGCGCGGCTGGCGGCTGGCCGGTCAGGACGGCGATGGCATGCTCCAGAATGTTCCGGTTTACCGCAAGGTCCGTGGCCTGCGCTTGGGCGGTGAACAGCTGTGACTGAGCCAGCGTGACATCAGCTTTCGAGGCTACGCCCCCGTTGAACCGGTTCATCGTCAGAGTGAGGAACTTCTGATACGCCGCGATGGTGTCGTTCAACAGATCCAGCTGCATGTCCGCCGCCAGCAGGTTGAAATAGTCCACCGCCAGCGTGCCCTGCAGGCTGAGCCTCAGGTTCTCGATGTCCGCGGCGAACACCTGGGCCGTGGTCTGCGAGCTTTCGTTGACCATCCGGATCCGGCCCCAGACATCGGCCTCCCAAGTCGCGCCGAAAGGTGCCGAGAACGTGGAGGAAAATCCCCTGCCGCCAGCGCCAGAGCCACGGTCGGCCTGGTTGATGGAGGGCGTCGCCGTCACGGTCGGGTAGAAGCCGGAGTGGCTGGCAATTGCCGCCGCGCGCGCTTGGCGGAACTGGGCTTCGGCCTGCTGGACGTTGAAGTTGCCAGCGGCGACCAGTTCCTCCAGCTTGTTGAGTTGGGGATCGTCGAAGACCTCCCACCACTTGCCCTTCAACAGTTCGTCGCTGGGATTGGCGGTCTTCCATTCATCGCTGCCCGTCAACTCCTTGAAGGCCGGAGGTGGCGGGACTGCAGGCTTGACGTATTCCCGGCCCACGTAACAGGACGAGCAGAGCAGGAAGGATAGGGATGCGAGTGCGGCGCGCCTCATCATGTTGTTTTGGTTGTCGCGGATCTGGAATTGGTCCAAGCTAGTCGGCGCTCTCCGCCAAACCGCCGGGCGTCAGGAAGCCGGGGCGATGGCTAAAGGAATCCACGCGCTTCCCCTTCCGGGTCAGGCGGACGCGCAGACGGTCGAGCGAGAGATAGATGACCGGAGTCGTGAACAGCGTCAGCATCTGGCTGACGATCAGGCCGCCGACGATGGCGATGCCCAGCGGGCGGCGGAGTTCCGCGCCCGTGCCCGTGCCCAATGCCAACGGAAGGCCTCCCAAAAGGGCGCACAGCGTGGTCATCAGAATCGGCCGGAAGCGGAGCAGGCAGGCCTCGTAAATGGCATCGTGCGAATTCATCCCCATCGTGCGTTCGGCTTGGAGGGCGAAGTCGATCATCATGATCGCATTCTTCTTCACGATGCCGATGAGCAGGATGATCGCGATCAACGCGATGATGGTCAGTTCCGTTCGGAACAGCACCAGGGCGATCAGAGCTCCGACGCCTGCGGAAGGCAGTGTCGAGATGATCGTCAACGGATGCACCAAGCTCTCATAGAGCATGCCCAGCACGATGTAAACGGCCAGCAGCGCGGTCAGGATCAACACAGGCTGGCTGGACAGCGAATCCTGATAGGCCTGCGCCGTGCCCGCGAACTTGCCGGTGATGCTGGTGGGCAGACCCATTTCGATTTCCGCCTTGTGGATCGAAAGAACGGCGTCGGAAAGCGCCACACCATCCTGCAGGTTGAAAGAGATCGTGGTTGCCGGGAATTGACCCTGGTGCGGCAGCGAAAGGGGGGTGATGCCCTCCTTCCAGGTCGCAAAGGACGACACTGGAACTTCGACGCCGCGCGGGGTCTGCACGTACACCTTGTTCAGGATTTCGGGGCTGGACCACCACTTCTGGTCAAGCGCCAGCACCACGTGGTACTGGTTGATCGATTTGTACATCGTCGACACCTGCCGCTGGCCGAAGGAACTGTACAGGGCCGTGTCTACAGCCTGCGCGGTCAAACCAAGTCGGGAAGCGGTGTCGCGATCAATCTTGACGTATTCGGAGAGGCCGGAATTCTGCTGGTCCGAACTCACATCCGTAATACCTTCCAGCTGCTGGAGCCGGCGCATCACCTTCGGGCCCCATTCGGCCAACTGCGACAGTTCCTGCGATTGCAGCGTGTACTGGTATTGGGCGTTTGACATACGCCCGCCGATCCGGAAATCCTGGGCCGATTGCATGAACAGGTTGGCCCCGGGCATGTTGCCGGACTTGCGCCGGATGCGGCTGATGATTTCGTCCGCGGTGGCTGTTCTAACTCCCAGCGGCTTCAACTGGCAGAAGATCTGTGCCGAATTGCCGCCGCCGCCGCCGCGCCCGCCGCCGCTGCCCAGAGAGGCGTCGACCGAATCGACATCCGGGTCGGCACGCACGATGGCTTCAAAATACCGGGTCTTCTCCGCCAAGGCGGCGAAGGAAATGTGCTGCTGACCCTGCACGCCGCCCATGATGCGACCGGTGTCCTGCTGCGGGAAGAATCCCTTGGGAACCTTGATGTAGAGGTAGACGTTTACCCCGACCGTGAGCAACATCACGATCATCGTCATGGCGGGGTGCCGCAGGACCACCTTCAGGGCCTCGGCGTAGGTGGAGAGGATCCACTGGAAGAACCGCTCGCTGGCCATGTACATGCGACCGTGTGTGTGCTTCACTTTCAGGAGGCGGGAGCACATCATCGGCGTCAGCGTCAACGAAACAACCAGCGAAATCACGATAGCGGCTGTCAGGACGACGGCGAATTCGCGGAACAGGCGCCCCACAATGCCGCCCATCAGCAGGATCGGTATGAACACGGCGATCAGGGACACGCTCATCGAGACAACGGTGAAGCCGATCTCGGCCGCGCCTTTGAGGGACGCCTCCATCGGGTCCATCCCCGCTTCGATATAGCGGGTGATGTTCTCGATCACAACGATCGCGTCGTCAACCACGAATCCGGTCGCGATCGTCAGGGCCATCAAAGATAGGTTGTCCAGCGTGTAGTTCAGCATGTACATCACTGCGTACGTACTGACGAGCGATACCGGAACGGCTACGCTGGGAATGAAAGTCGCCCAGCCGTCGCGCAGGAATACGAAGACCACCACCACCACAAGCAGGATCGAGATCGCCATGGCGCTCTGGGCCTCGACAATCGATGAGCGGATGGTGTTTGTGCGGTCGTTGTCGACGTGCAGCTTGACGGTGGGGGGCAGGGAGGCTTCGAATTGGGGCAGCACGGCCCGGACGCGGTCGGCCGTCTCGATGATGTTGGCGTTTGGCTGCCTCGTCACCATGATCAGAACCGCCGGTTTGCCGTTTGCCAAGCCGAGGTTGCGGACATCTTCGACCGAATCCGTGACCCGCCCGAGGTCTGAAAGCCGGATGGGAGCACCGTTCCGGTACGTGACGACAAGGTCCCGGTAGTCCTTTGCGGAGAGCAACTGGTCCGTTGTCTGGAGCTGCATCGAGACCAAGTCGTTAGAGATCGAGCCCTTGGGCTTGTTCGCGTTGGCACTCGCCAGGAAGCCGGCGATCTGGTCGAGGCCGAAGTTGTAGCGGGAGACCGGCTGCGGATTCAATTCAACTCGGACGGCTGGCAGGGAACTGCCGGTCACGGAGACCTGTCCCACGCCCTTGACCTGGGCCAGCTTCTGGGCCAGAACCGACGACGCCATGTCGTACAGGACGGGGATTGGAACCACTTCCGACTGCATCGAGATGATCAGGATGGGCTGGTCGGACGGATTGACCTTGCGGTAGCGGGGATTCGTCGGCAGGTTGGCCGGCAGGTTGCCTTGGGCTGCGTTGAGGGCCGCCTGGACGTCGTGCGCGGCCGCATTGATGTCGCGGTTGAGGTCGAATTGGAGGATGACGCTCGCCGAGCCGAGGGAGCTGTTCGACGTCATCTCGGTGACGCCGGCGATGCGGGTCAACTGCTTTTCGAGTGGTGTCGCAACGGAAGCCGCCATGACCTCGGGACTGCCGCCGGGCAGCGAGGCGCTCACGAAGATGGTCGGGAAATCGACCTGCGGAATCGGCGAAACGGGCAACTGTGTATACGCGATGCCTCCCGCCAAGGTCATGGCGAAAGTCATCAGCGTTGTTGCAACCGGTCGCTTAATGAACGGAGTCGATAGGCTCATTGTGCTCTCCCACTCACGAAAGGTCCTTCGAGTACGCGGCATCAGGAAGCAGCGGATGGCCCGCCGGGGCGGCAGACTTGTTGCGGGACAGGAACCGGGATATCCTGCCGAACCACAGATAGATCACCGGCGTGGTGAAAAGCGTCAGCACTTGGCTGACCAGCAGGCCCCCGATGATCGTGATACCGAGGGGGCGTCTGAGTTCGGAACCCACGCCCGTCCCCGTCGCCAGCGGAACCGCGCCGAGCAGGGCGGCCATCGTGGTCATCATGATGGGCCGGAATCGCAACAGGCAAGCTTGGTAGATGGCGTCCTGCGGGGCCTTGCCCTCATTGCGCTCGGCTTCCAGTGCGAAGTCGATCATCATGATGGCGTTCTTCATGACGATGCCGATGAGCAGGATGATGCCGATCAGCGCGATCACGTCGAGATCCATTTTGAAAAGCAGTAGCGCGGCGATTGCACCGACGCCGGCCGACGGCAGGGTGGACAGAATCGTCACCGGGTGGATGTAGCTTTCGTAGAGCACGCCAAGCACGATGTACACCGTCACGATGGCGGCCAGGATCAGGATGGGCTCGCTGGCGAGCGACTTTTCGAAGGCTGCCGCAGTCCCTTGGAATGTCGGTTCGATGCTCTGCGGCACTCCGATTTCCTTGACCGCTTCCCGAATGTGTTGGACCGCCGCGCCAAGCGACGCGCTCGGTGCCAAATTGAATGAAACCGTCACCACCGGGAATTGGCCTTGGTGGTTGATCGTGAGCGGGATGCGAACGGGCGTTACCTTCGTGAACGAGCCCAGCGGTGCCTGGGGCTGCGAGGCCGCTCCGGTGAGTGCCGTGTTCGTACCCGCAAGCGCCACCGTGGACGCGAGATTTTGCGACGCGGACCCGATCTGCACCCGGAGATCCTTGAGTGCGTCGGCGTTCTGCTGGAAGTTCTTGGCCGCTTCGAGCACCACGTGGTACTGGTTGGCCTGGGTGAAGATGGTCGAGACTTGGCGCTGGCCGAAAGCGTCGTAAAGCGTGTCGTCGACCATTTGCGGCGTGATGCCGAGGCGTCCCGCCGTGTCGCGGTCGATTTCCACGCGGAGTCCGAGGCCGTTGTTCAACTGGTCGCTGGCAACGTCGCGTAGTTCGGGAATCTTGGCGAGGCGTTCCAGGATCTTCGGGATCCACTCGTCCAAGACCTCTTTTTGCGGTGCGTCGAGCGCGTATTGGTATTGCGTGCGGCTGATCCGGTCCTCCACGGTGAGGTCCTGGACCGGCTGGAGGTAGAGGCGGATGCCGTTGACCTCGTCCACCTTGGGTTGCAGCCGGTGGATGATGTCGGCGGCGCTCATCTTCCGTTCTTCCTGCGACTTCAGGGTGATCTGAATCCGGCCGCTGTTCATCGTCGTGTTGGTGCCGTCCACGCCGATGAAGGAGGTGACGTTCTCCACCGCGGGATCGTTCATGAGCACGTTGACGAGGCGTTGCTGCATTTCGCCCATGGCGGTGAAGGAGATGCTCTCCGCCGCCTGGGAAATACCCAGGATCACGCCCGTGTCCTGGACAGGGAAGAAGCCCTTGGGGACGATGTCGTACATGTAGACCGTCAGTCCAAGGGTTCCCAGCGCTACCAAAAGCGTCAGCACCTGGTTGCGGAGAACGACCCGCAGGACGGCCCCGTAGCCCGCGATGGATTTCACGAAGCCGAGTTCGGAAACCTTGTAGAACCAGCCCTGGTCTTCGGGACGGTGGTGGCGGAGGATGCGGGCGGCCATCATCGGGGTCAGCGTCAGCGACACGAACGCCGAGAGCATGATCGTGATGGCCAGCGTGACCGCGAATTCACGGAAGAGCCGTCCAACGATGTCCGCCATGAACAGCAACGGAATCAGCACCGCGATCAGCGAGACGGTCAACGAAACGATGGTAAAACCAATTTCCGCCGAGCCCTTCAGCGCCGCCTCCATGGGAGTGTCGCCCATCTCGATGTAGCGCGAAATGTTTTCGACCATGACGATGGCGTCGTCCACCACGAAGCCGGTCGAAATCGTGAGCGCCATCAGCGTCAGGTTGTCGAGGCTGTAGTTCAGCATGTACATCGCCGCGAACGTGCCGATCAGGGACAGCGGTACCGCGATGCCGGGGATGATGGTGGCGGAGATGCTCCGCAAGAAGAGGAAGATAACCATCACGACGAGGGCGATGGTCAGGACGAGGGTGAATTCCACATCCTCGACCGAGGCGCGGATGGTGACGGTGCGGTCCGTGATGACGCGCAATTTGACCGATTCCGGCAGTGAGGCCTGAATCTGCGGCAGCAACTTCTGGATCGTGTCGACGATGCCAATGATGTTGGTTCCCGGTTGGCGCTGGACATTGAGGACGATGGCCGGGGTCTTGTTCACCCACGCGGCTTGCCGGGTGTTCTCAACGCCGTCGATAACGGTCGCGACGTCGCGCAACCGGACGGGCGCGCCGTTGCGGTAGGCGATGACTATGGGGCCGTAGTCGTGGCCGGATTGCAACTGGTCGTTGTTGTTGATTGTCCAGGATTGGTCGGCACCGTCGAAGTTGCCTTTGGCGGCGTTGACATTGGCGCTGCCTAGGGCCGAGCGGAGCGTCTCCATCGACAGGCCGTACGAGGCGAGAGCGGTCGGATTGGCTTGCACCCGGACTGCGGGACGCTGTCCGCCGGAGATGCTGACGAGGCCGACCCCCTGGAGTTGCGAAATGCGCTGCGCCATGCGGGTTTCGGCCAACTCCTGCACCTTGGAGAGCGGGATCTGGTCGGAGGTGATGGCCACCGTCAGGACGGGGGCGTCGGCCGGGTTGGTCTTGCTGTAAATCGGGGGCGTCGGGAGATCGCGGGGCAGGAAACTCCCGGCGGCGTTGATGGCAGCCTGGACGTCCTGCTCGGCGATGTCGATATTCAGGTCGAGCGCGAACTGGAGCGTGATGACCGAGCTCCCGAAGGAACTGATGGAGGTCATCTGGTTCAGGCCCGGCACTTGGCCGAACTGTTTTTCCAGCGGCGCGGTCACCGAGGAGGTCATCACCTCGGGACTCGCGCCCGGATAGAATGTCTGGATCTGGATTGTCGGGTAGTCGACCTGTGGCAGGGCGGAAACCGGGAGTTGCCGGAACGCCACCACGCCAACCAGCACCAAGCCCGCCATCATCAATGACGTGGCCACCGGCCTGAGGATGAAGATCCGGGACGGGCTCACTGTTGCCGGCCCCCGCCTTGGCGGCCTTCGCCGCCGGTCTTGTCGCCAGCCTTGCCGTCGGCTCCGCGTCCACCGCGACCGCCACGGCCGCGACCGCGTCCGCCGCCCATTCCATCGTCACCCGGCTTGCGGATCCGGACCGCGCTACCGTTCTGCAGACGGTCGGTGCCGTCGATCACGACCTGGTCGCCTTCCTCCAAACCGCTCGAAATCGACGTCTGGTCGCCTTCGAGCACAATTCCCGTTTTGACCTGCGTGATGACTACCTTCGCGTCTTCGCCCGGGGGCACCACGAACACGAAGTCGCCCTGTTGGCCATGCTGGATGCCCACCGAGGGGACCACCATCTGGTTCGCCATTGTGTCGACAAGAAGCTTGACGTTGACGAACTGGTTCGGGAAAAGAGCGCTGTCCTTGTTGTCGAAGACCGCTTTCATCTTTGAGGTGCCCGTCGTGAGGTCGATCTGATTGTCCACGGTGACCAGCGTGCCGGTCGCGAGCTTCTTGGAGTTGTCCCGGTTCCACGCTTCCACCGTCAGCTTGACACCCTTGTTGACCCGGCTCAACACTTGCGGAAGGCTGTCCTCGGGGATCGTGAAGAGCACCGTGATGGGCTGCAACTGGGTAATGATGAGGATGCCGTTGGCGTCCACGGCTCGGACGATGTTGCCCGGATCCACCAAACGGAGGCCGATGCGACCGGTGATCGGCGCGGTGATGTGCGCGTAGGTGAGCTGGAGCTTGGCGTTGTCGACCGCAGCCTGGTCCTGCTTCACCGTGCCGGTGAGCTGACGGACAAGGGCCTCTTGCGTATCCAACTGCTGGCGCGGAACCGCGTCTTGAGCGAGAAGCGTTTTGTATCGCTCAAGGTCGACCTTCGCGTTCGCAAGGAGCGCTTGGTCGCGTGCCTGCGTGCCTTCGGCCTGCTCCAATTGAACTTGGAAGGGCCGCGGATCGATTTCGGCGAGGACTTGACCCTCCTTGACGTAGTCGCCTTCCTTGAAGGTGATGGACATCAATTGGCCGTCCACGCGGGACTTTACCGCCACGGTGTAGTAGGCTGTGACGTTGCCGAGGCCCGAAAGATAGTTGGGTACGACGGCCTTCTTGACCTTGGCGACAACCACTGGGGTCGGCCCAAGGTTGCCACGGCCACGACCGCCACCTCGACCGCCGCCGGCGTTCGGGTTTGCCGGGATGAGGCCCGGCTGGCTGGCGCGCCAAACGGCGTAGCCGGTCAGGGCGATGACCAGAATAAGGAAGAATGCCCAGACGAAACCGCGCTTCTTGGCCTTCGGTTGCTGCGGGGTCCCGCTTGGTTGGGTGGATTGGAGATCGCTGGTGGTGGTCATTCAGGCCGTGTTCAGAAAACGTTGTAGTTATTAGAGACTGCGAGCCATCCCGTGAGGTAACAACCGGGCCGTCGGTAGGCAATCAAAATATCTTCAACGCCCTGCGGCGGACCACGCCCCAAGCGCCCTCACAACGCTCGGAACCCGGACAACTGTTTCCATTCATTGTACTTCCGTCCGGTACGCGTCGGCACTACGGAGGCCTGAAACTGCCCCGGTCATTTTGTAAATCCGCGTAAACCGCGACGCCGGTGCCTCCCAAGCAAGGCAGCGCGTCCCGCTGCCGCTCCATCCAAGCCCCCGGCGCTGGCTCGCGGAGGCCAGAGTGTTTACATTTTATTCACAACGCGTTGTCAACTTCCGTGCCGTTTATAGACGATCATGGACGAGTGATTCAAAGACAAAAAACCACTCTAACCAGCCTCCTGTTTGTTGCCGCCTCTTGTTTAACGCCATCTCCTTTGGCTGCATTTTCGACCGGTCCACCTCAATCGCGCACGGGTGCTGCGGTGGACGGCGGGATCAGCTGCACTGCCTGCCACAGGACCTTTGCTCCAGCCAATTCAGATGGGCGGGGCTCGGTCTCCATGGTCGTGGCCCCGTGGCGGCCCGGCGTAACCCAGACCATCAAAGTCACCATCAAGCACCCGGACCAGAAGCGCTGGGGATTCCAAGTGACAGCCCGGTTGGCAAGCAATCCGGCGAAACAAGCCGGAACATTCACGTCGAATACCGACATCCGCGTCCGCTGCCTCGCCGGTCCGGACGGGCCCTGCAACGGTGACGTGGAGTTCGCCTCGCACCGCTCGGCCGCGGTTACCGATGTTGGCGCTGGTTTCACCTACTCGGTCGATTGGACGCCGCCCGCAACTGCCGCCGGCGACGTGGTCTTCTACTTGGCCGGCAATGCCGCGGACGGCAACGGGGCCAACAGCAACGACCGTGTCTACACCACGAGCATGGTGCTCTCGCCCGCCACATGCGACCTGACCGGCGTGCCCACCGTGTCCTCCGCGGTCAGTTCAGCGTCCTTCAAAGGGGCCATCGCGCCCAACTCGCTGATCAGCATCTTCGGCACGGGCTTCCAGCCGACCGGTCTGACCCGCCAGGTTCTGCCGGAGGACCTCGCGTCCCGCCTCGTGCCCAGTGCTCTTTCCTGTATGGCGGTCGAGATCAACAAGGTACGCGCCCCGATCCTGTACGCCAGCGCGACGCAGATCAATGCGGTCGTGCCCACCGGTACCGCGGCGGGTGCAACGGACGTCAGGGTCATCCTGAATCCAACCGGCGGGACGGCGATCACCAGCTCTTCGATCACGGTCCAGACAACCGCCGCTGCTCCCGGCGTGTTTACTCTGGATGGCGCCAAGGCGGCTGCCCAGTTCTCCAACACCTCGACCCTTGTTGCCGACCCGACCGCTGTGACGGGAGCGAAAGCCGCGAAGCCGGGCGATTTGGTGACCTTCTACGCCTCCGGTTTGGGCGATACGGCGGGGCATATCGACGCTGCCGTCCTACCCGGAGCGCCTTCAGCCACCACCAACACCGTGACAGTGATGTTGAACGGCACCGCGCTACCGGCTTCCGCCGTAACGTACGCGGGCGTGACGCCCGGCATGACCGCGGGCCTCTACCAGGTGAACATCACGATTCCGGCGGGCGTTCCCACGGGAGACGCGAGCCTCAAGGTCTTGGTCAACGGTGTCGCCAGCCAGGACGGTGTCGCCCTTCGCACGTCGGCCCAATAGCAGCTGGTGTTCTCAAGGATGAACGAGTTCACGGACCATCCGGTCTAACCGGGTCCAGTCCGTGAACTCGTAGTCCCGAGTAGTATCAGTTGGCCCGCCCGCTTTCTTGGCGATGCGCTTCATGATGAAGCGCATCAGCCAGTTGTATTTGCTGTAGACTAGCGCCCAGGCCACCGGTTCGGCGCGCGTGGGTCTCCAGTTGGTCTCCAGCAAAAACCGCTCCATCAGTTGTTTGACGTTCGCCTGTGCTTCGGCGCGGCGAGCAGCCGTTTCACCCGCCTTCTCCGCACTGACTTCCTCCAAGCTGACCGAAAGAAACAGCGTCGGGACTTGGCGCAGCCAAGCCGTGTGGCACCTGACGAATTGCGTCATTTCGCTCTCGTGTTTTCCTTTGTGGACCGAGGCGGCAACCACGGCTGCGGAGTAGTTCGCCACCTCGAACCCGTTGGGAAGGTTGGCGGCATCGACGACTTCGAAGGTCCGGCCCTCGGCGGCAATCGCCGCTCCCGCCCGTTCCGCGATGCGCCGGGTATGTCCCTCTCGCGTTGCGTAGATGATGAGGATGGGTTTCACGACCTCCTTCCAGCAAGCCGAGTTCCACCTTTTTCGGCGCGACCAGCCATTGGTTCATTGAATCTTCAGGCTGCGGGCCCAGAATCTGAGGTATGAAGAAGATCGCAATCCTCTCCGTGGTCGCCGCGCTGTCGTACGCCGTGGCCGCCGAGAAGAAACTCAAGTTGGAAGACCTCCCGCCCGCAGTCCAGAAGACCGCGCAGGATCAGTTGAAGGGTGCCAAGCTGTCCGGCATCTCGACCGAGACCGAAGGTGGCAAGACTCTCTATGAAGTCGAAATGGACCGCAACGGGAAGAGTCGGGACGTTCTGATCGACAAGACCGGCAAGGTCGCCGAGACTGAGGACGAGGTGGATCTCGCGTCGATTCCGGCCCCGGCCAAATCCGCCATCGAGAAAAAGGCGGGCAAGGACAAGATCGTGAAGGTCGTGTCGCTGACCAAATCCGCCGGCATCGAGGCTTACGAGGCCCAGATCAAGAAGGGCTCGAAGACGAGCGAGTACGCCGTCAAGCCCGACGGGTCGACCTACAAAGACTAGGGCAGGTCCGCCAGTTTTCCGTCGTGCGTTGGCGGCGCAAACGGCAGCGTGTCCGGCGTCACCCGCACGGCGGTTGTGAATTTGAATGGGTATTTGCCACCGCTGGGGAACGTCAACTCAACGAAATATGCGGCCCAGCCCTTCGCGGGCTTTTCAAGATGGCCGATGTATACGCCCGCCTGCTCCTCGGAAACCGTCACGGACTTGTACGCGGGCCCGATGCTCATCAGCCGGAAGTCGCGCTTCTCGGGGTTCACGGCCGACCACAGTTTCACCTCCGTCGGCTTGTCCGTCGTCACGACGCGGATGTCGCCGTTTTTCTCGAACGTCCACGAGAAACGGGGTCTCGGTTGGCCCTTCATCACCGCCCCGTAAAAGGCCACAACGCTCTGCATCGCGTCCGAGCCCCCGAGCGAATGGTTCGTGTTGGGCACGTAGCGCAGGTATTTCTCGCCCGGAAGGTCGCCGAAGTAAAACTGTGACGAGTCCGGCAGAAAGTACTGGTCGCCAGCCGAGTTCATCACCAGCTTGGGCATCGTGTAGCGGGCCCGGTAGCTGTAGGGTTCCTCAATGTTCATGAGCGCCCGGTATTCCTTGCTGTCCGGCAGGTTGATCAGCCCCATGTCGACGTAGTCCTTCACGGCCTCGGAATAGGTCCCGTAGGACTGGAAATGGTGGTCCATCGACTTGGTCATGTTCAGCACGTCGATCACGATGGGCGACATGCCGATGATTCGCTTGTCGACCGCCCCGGTCGTCCATGTGGTCCAGCCGCGCTTCGAGCCGCCCGCCACAAAGAACTTGTCGACCTTCACCGCGCCGCCCGGCTGGCTGGCCGAGAAAGCCGTGATGGTGTCCATGGCGCGCACCACGGCCTTGGTCATCGGCAGCCGTAGCGGCCAGGTTTCATCCCCGGTCTTGAGGAACTTGGCCCAGGTGTACGCGATGATCTCGTCCTCGTTGCGGCTCTTTGTTTCGCCCTTGAACGTGAGGGGCTCGTTGGGGATGCCGGACAGACCCGCAGCCACCGAGTGGGTCGCCATGGCCGCGTCCACCACCGCTGCGTCCGGCTTGTCGGGTGCGGGCGACTTGACCGATCCGCCTCCGATGAAGAGAAAACCAGTGGTGGATTCCACCGTGTCGGGGCGAACGATCGTCAGCCAGTGCTTCCAGACCGTCCGGTCGACTTCCGTTTCGTCGCGCCACTTCTGCGACGTCAGGTCGATGACGTAGGCCGTATAGCCCGTCCCGGGGATTGTCTTGACGAGCTCGTATTTGTATGTCGGGTCGGGCATGGCCACGTACCGGTCGAGCGCCGTCTTGTCGGTTTGGGGATACGCTAGGCAGGCCGACAGGGCGGCTGCGATCAGAAATCTGCGGGTTACCATTTGTGTATTCTCACGACTGTTGAATCGATGGACTGTAGGGTGGGTCGTCCGCACATAGCCATGTCGCGGCCCAGGTCGGTTTGGAGGATTTCGACCACGCGCTGGACGCCGGGGGCCCCGTAGGCTGCCAGGCCCCAGATCGCGGGCCTTGCGATCACCACCGCGTTCGCCCCAAGGGCCAGTGCCTTGAGGACGTCGCTGCCGCGCCGGATGCCGCCATCGACGAGGATCGGAAGCTTGCCTCCCACTGCTTTGGCGATTCCAGGCAATACTTCCGCGGGTGAGGCAATCGGGGATGGGGCGGTGGACGCGGCGTTGGCCTCCCCCACGTAATTGGACACGACGATTGCCGACACGCCGTGCTGGAGGGCCGCGGTGGCCTCGTCGGGGCTCATGATTCCCTTCAGCACAAGCGGGACCCCGGCGGCTTTGCGGATGTTGTCAATGGTGTTCCAGTCCGCGCCCGTGTTGGCGAGTGTTACGCACACGGCTCCGCATCCGGCTGCCACGGCGGCTTTGAGGGCGTCCGGCGCGGTCACGGGGGAGGCTTGGAACCACCATCCGGCGGATGCCTCGCCGGCGGCTTTGCCCACGGCGTGCGACGACTTTTCCGGGAGGATGATCAGCGCCTTCGCCCCCGCAGCCCCTTTCGCAAGCCCTGTCTCGGCCTCGGCGTGGAACCGCCCTGTTTGGGCAACCGGGCCGACGATGATCGGCGTAAAGTGCTTGCGCCCGAGCAGATCGAGCGAAAGGTCCAGCCCGGTGGTGTTGACCATCAGGCGTGGACGGAACGTGATCCTTTCAAATGCCTTCCGGTCTCCCCCTGCGATCAGCGCGAAGCTGAGGCTGTCGAGCTTGCGCTTGGCCATTCCCTCGAATTCGAGCGTGTTGACCAACTCCTCGACCGGCGCGATGCGTCCGGGCGGTTCTCCAATCAATTGAGGCATGGGCACGTTTTCCGTTGGCTGTCCGTTAAGGGAAGTTGGTCAATACCAGTTTACGGTCGATCGAGGCGAGGTTGGTTCGTCCCGTGTAACGCATGGCCTCCACCAGTTCGGCTTGGAGGATTTCGAGGACACGCTGTACGCCGGGTGCCCCGAACGAGCCAAGTCCCCACAGCGGTACCCGACCGAGACAGACGGCGCTCGCACCCAGCGCAAGGGCCTTCAGGATGTCGGAGCCCCGCCGGATTCCGCTGTCGAACAGCACGGGGACCTTGCCGCCGACGGCGTCCACGATTTCAGGCAGGACTTCGAGTGTGGCTGGCGTGTAGTCCATCGACCGTCCACCGTGGTTCGAGACGTAGATGGCGTCCACGCCGTGTTCCAGGCACAGTTTCGCGTCCTCCCCCGTGAGAACGCCCTTGGCGAGCATCGGGACCTTCACGATCGGGCGAATCTGGTCGAAGAACTTCCATTCGTACCAGAGCCTGTTGTCGGAGACCCGGTACGGATTGCCGGTCTGGGGTCGTGCCCCGGCCCGTCCGCCGCGCCCGCCGCCCCCGACCATGTTCCGGTCGTGTTGGGCGCGCTCGTAGACCGACGCTTGTTGGTCGATCGTCACCACCACCGCCTTGGCGCCGGCGGCCTGCGCCGACTCCAGGTACTGGCGGTTGGTCTCGAGCGACTGTTTCGGGTACAACTGCACCCACGTGGGACTCTCCGCCGCCGCCGCAACCTTGTCGAAGGGGAAGCTGGAGTTGTTGCTCACGATCATCGGGGTGTTCGATGCCGCGGCCGCGCCCTTGTGGGTCTCCTTTTCGCCGTCGACATGCATTTCGCCGTGGGCCGCCGTCGGGGACACCAGGATCGGGAAGGCCATCTTCGTGCCGAGAAGGTCGATGGATGTATCGATGTTTCCCGTGCCTATGCGGCGTGGAACCAGTTCCACCCAATCGAACGCCTGCCGGTTGCGCCGAAGCGTAAACTCGCCTTCTTCGCCATACGCCCGGTAGTTGTACACCGACCGGGCGAGCTTGGAGAACGCCACCTCCTCGAATTCGAGGGCGTTTTGCAGTTCCTTCAGGCCGGGGACCCGTGTGTGGTCGCGGACAACGTCTTGGCTGCTTAGCAACGGCGAACCGGCGACGAAACCCGCCAGGGCGCGGAGGGACTGCCGTCGGCTCATGTATGGTCGGATCTGGGGACGGAGCACTTGTTCAGGAGCTTATTACACCTTGCGGGTCCGGGTCAACCTCGGTGGGAAATTGCGGGGGGAGTTTTTCGGGGTGAGGTCTGCGTGGAGTCCGCGGGCACCGGGTGTCTTACCACTGTTGCGGCTAGCGAGGTGGCCAGTATCAGCATCACGAAAGTTGTTGCCAAGCCGCCGACCCGCGCGGGGCTGTATTCCGGCGCGCGGAGGAGCAGAAGCGTGCACATCGCCGGGAGCAGGACCGATGCGAGAAGTGTTGCGGGGCCCGCAAGCTGCGGGGCTACTCTTCCCGCCGTGATCGCCAAGCCGACCGTTAGGGCAAATCCGACGAAGACAATGCTCGCCGCAATCGCTGGAACGGTTGGTCGTCGGCCCCGAAGAAGGGTGCGGACCACGAAATAGCCAAGAATCGGCGTTGTCATCGCGGCCCATGCTTGCAAGGCGCGGAACACGTGTCCATGATCGCGGAGCGCGCTGGCCGCAGCCAAAACCATTGCGGCGAATAGGAGGGCCGCTGCCCAATTCGTGGGATGGAATCTGTCGCCGTCTTGGTTGGAATGATTCACAGTGCCAGTAGGCGTGCACGTCCGAGGCCGCGGTTTTGAGCGCTGCAAGTGATTGATTCAAAGTCAGTTGTCCAGCCTGCAACGACGGTCCTGCGCACGCCTTCGGCACACCTGTCTCTGGAACGGAACACCGATGTTATGTTGTCGGTACCGGTCTTGAGCGCCCTAACGTCTGAACAAATCATCGATCTCTGGCAACGGGGTCGCGAAGCTTCCTACGGGGAGCGTATCGGCTTGCTGCTTTCCGCCGCGTTCCCAAAGGCGCAATCGGAAGACCTGCTGCGCCTGACAATCGGGCAGCGGGACGCGGTCCTTCTCCGGCTCAGGGAACTGACATTTGGCGGCACGGTGTCCTGCGTGGCGGAGTGCCCCGACTGCCGAGCCCTGTCGGAGCATTTGGTGGAAGTTTCCGAACTGCTCGGAGGCGCTACCGGGGAGCTGGGAACGCACGAGACCCTTTTCGACCGCGATGGTTACCGAATTCGGTTCCGGCCACTCTCGGGCGAGGACCTCGCGTCAATCCGCCGACGATCCGGGCCTGACGCTGTTCGCGCATTGTTGCTGGATTGCTGCATCGTGTCGGTCTGGGACAACGGAGTTGAAGTTTCCCCTGACGAATTACCCGCCGAGATTGTCGCCGAGTTCGGGGAGGTGGTGGCCGACTCCGATCGGCACTCCGAAATCTGGCTGGATACCGAATGCTCCGAGTGCGGCTTGGAGTTCGACTCGGTGTTTGATGCCTTGGACTTCTGTTGGCGGGAAATTGCGGCTGAAGCCCGGCGGACGGTGGCGGAACTCGACTACCTCGTTGCGGCCTACGGTTGGTCCCAGGCGAAGATTCTGAAAATGAGCCGAGCCCGGAGACGTCTTTACATGGAGGCATCCCAATGATCGACGACTATTTTGGCCGGTTGGCAGCGCGCATTGCTGGCGACCCCGGGTTGCGTTTGGTACGGCCCGTGTCCCGCGAAATCCTTAGGCCCGAGGCCGAGCAGTCCGAGGACTCCGGCGAACTGCGCTTTAAGGCCCTGCCAGCCCCGGCCGACGAGGGAACCTCGGAAGGCGACATCACTGGAGAAGATGCATCTTCATGAATTTCAGATAGATGTCCCAGTCGGATGGCACCATCCCGTGTCCACCGGCATGCATGTAGTAGCCGAGCGTGTTGAAAACCGGTTCCCCGGCCATCGGGATCTGTACCGTCTCCAAACCCTTCGCTCCCAGCAACTTGTAGACCGGGCCGGCCGCGACGGCGGCTAGGAACTCGCCCTTCGGGTCGGACCACTTGTCTGTGTTGACCGTTTGCAGCAACAAGGGACGCGGTGCGACGAGGGCCACGAGAAGGTTGGCGTCCACGGGCGATTGATCCGGGTGCTGCGCGTACATGGCGTAGTTTTGCGCGAATTGGTAAGGGTACCGGCCCGGCGCGACGAGGTGGGCAATGGTCTCCCGTAGTTTCTTCGGCTGAGTGCCGCACCGCCTTCGCCGGAGCAGCTTGCGATTACCATGGCGAACCGCGTGTCACGGGCTCCTGCCCACATGACCGTCTTGCCTAGCCTGGAGACCCCGGTGACGGCGACCCTCTTCGAGTCCACGCCCTTGTCGGTCTCGAGGTAATCGAGCGCCCTGCTGAGTCCCCAGGCCCATGCCGAAACCGCTCCCCATTCCTCGGGTGCCGGTGCCGATTGTCCGGGTTTCAGGTACATGGCGCGGACTCCGAAGGGCACGCCCCCCTCAAAGTCCGGGTCGATGTCGCCGTAGTAGATGGTGGCGATGCCGAAACCCTCTTTCACGAATGCGGGAACGTTCAACTTACCGAAACCGCGGCCTTGGGCGGCGGGAACGCGCTTCTTGTCGCGTCCCCAGATTTCGCCCTGTTTCACCCCCGGGTCGTCGACGGCGCTCGAATTCGAGGAAAAGCCGGCGTTGAAGTGGATTGTGACTTGCCGTCGGATCGCGAGTCCGTCGTACGCCGGCGTCCCATTGTCGAACACTTCGAAGCTCAGGTCCGCGGGCCTGCCGGGTGCCCTGCCATATTGGTTTTCCTCGAACAGACGGACAATCTCGGGTCGACGCTTCTCGTTCCAAGTCTTCGCGTCCTTCACCTTCTGCCCGTTGAGCAGGGTCAGAGGGTCCGGCAGAGTGTACTTGCCCGCCAGCGCTTCCGTGTAGTTGACCGGAATGTCAGCGACCTTGTCGGCCGGATAGTCGGCAATCTGTGCGTTGGCTGCCGCTTGGAATTCGAGCCAAGCCACCATCAGAGCCGCAATCACTGCTGTTCGAGGCATGTCTTGGATTCTATCCGAGTCCCAATCCACAACTGATATGCTAGTTCTTCCGGGAACGAATACCGCATGAAAATTGGGCTGGCCGGTCAAGGGGCGTTCGGAGTCAAGCACTTGGAGGCAATCTCCAAGATCGAGGGTGTCGAAGTCGTTACCTTGACAGGGGGCAATCCTGCCGGAACCGAGGAAGTTGCCCGCAAGTTCGGCATTCCCCACTGGACCGGCGATCTCGCCGAAAGTCTCGAACAGCCCGGCGTCGAGGCCATAATCCTTGCCACTCCCACCCAAATGCACGCCGCTCAGGCCGAGCAGTGCATGCGCGCAGGCAAGCACGTCATGATCGAAATCCCCATCGCTGATTCGCTCGCCGACGCGCAACGGGTGGACCTTGTCCAGCGCGAAACCGGTTTGATCGCCATGGGCGGGCATACCCGGCGGTTCAACCCGAGCCACCAGTGGATCCACCGGAAGATCCTCGCCGGTGAACTCAAGATCCAGCAGATGGATGTCCAGACGTACTTCTTCCGCCGGACCAACACCAACGCCGCGGGCAAGCCCCGGAGTTGGACGGATCATCTCCTCTGGCACCACGCCTGCCACACCGTGGATCTCTTCCAATACCAGACCGGGGAGCCAGCCACCCACGCCTTCGCCCTGCAAGGCCCTCTGCATCCGGTCCTCGGGATCGCGATGGATATGTCGATCGGCATGCGCGTCCCGTCCGGGGCCATCTGCACGCTGTCTCTCTCGTTCAACAACAAAGGCCCCCTCGGGACCTTCTTCCGTTACATCTGCGACAACGGTACATTCATCGCCCGGTATGACGACTTGCTCGACGGAGACCAGAACCCCATTGATGTTTCCAATGTCGATGTATCCATGAACGGCATCGAACTGCAGGACCGCGAGTTCTTTGCCGCGATCCGCGAGCGCCGCGAGCCCAACGCCAGCGTCCGGCAGTGCCTGACCGCCATGGAAACACTGGACCGGCTCGAACGCAGCCTCAACTAACGGCGCACCGGGGACGCTCGGCAACAGCGTGGTCGCGACCATGATCAGCAATCCGACGATCATGCGGCCTTCCTTGGTATGAACGCCGAAAAAGCTGCCACCAACACGTACAGCGCGCACTCCGCCTCACCGCGCCTGCACGCGCCCACTGCGTCTCCCACATGTTCTGCCAGCCGTGCGTGGCGCGCACTTCCGTGGATCCTTCCAAGCTTGCGTTGGATCGCGGCCAGCGACGCGGTGGCGTTCTCCAGCCTTCCGATGCGCAACTCCTCGGCGGCATCCAGCATTGCCGTCAGGTTGCTTTCGAAGGTGGGGAAGGGAATCAGCATCACGACCGTCTGAATAGCTTATCGGCAGATTCGCGCCGCGACTTTAGGGGAATTTTTTTCGGGCGAGGCCTAAAGTTTGCGGTCGGTTCAGCCGATAGAAGTCCATGAGCCGATGTCCATGTTGCCGCCACCAGATGAGACGAATACGGGTCGACGCGTTGAGGCGGATTCTATATTGCCGATTGGACGAGTGCGACAGCTGCGAATACCAGCAAGGCAAGTTGCGCAACGGGATCGCCGACGTGGTCCTGTGGTTCCGCAAGCAGCTATTGACAAACCGCAGAACCGGGCCTTGGGCACCCCAAAAAGCCTGTTAGCAGGACGAATGGAATGCTTGGAGGATTTGGCTGGGACGCAGGGATTCGAACCCCGATACGCAGATCCAGAGTCTGCAGTCTTACCGTTAGACGACGTCCCACCGAGGGTGGTGTCCCGCTATCACGCCGGGACGATCAGCAGCGCGATGCCACCATCGCGTGCCAAACCTCTATTCTACAACTTTTTGGCTACGATGGAATAGTCCAACCCACCAAAAAACCGATTTTTAAATCCTTCGGGCAGTTCCGCGACCTCGGGGATCGACTCCGACGCGGGCGACAGGGGGTAAACGCCGGTTACGGTGCAGCCTGCCTCTTCCATCAAGTACCCCAGGAGCTGGGGCGGCACAGGTCGCGTGTGCGTCGGATCGAGGAAAAAGTAGGTGCCGAAGATGGCGAGGCACTCCGGGTTCGGCGTCTCCATCGCAAGAATCCCGCCCCGTCTGAGCTTTGCGGCGCACAACCTGACCATTTCCGGCAACAGGTCCGGCGCAATGTGTTCGACCACTTGGGAACTCATGATTCCGTCGAACTCCCCGTCTGGCTGGGCCGCCAGGTATGCGAACAAGTCCGCGACCTCTGCCTCCAAACCGTTGGCCCGGCAATGCGCCACCTGTTCCACGCCGAGATCAATGCCACGGGCTGGCACGCCGATCTCCCCCATTGCGGACAAGAACTCCCCTCGGCCGGAGCCTATGTCCAACACGTTCCCGCAGCCCGCGAAGAACGGCTTGTAGAACTCCATGTTCTTGCGAATCTGCTCCTCGGAACCCCGGAAGCGTTCGGCAAACCGGGTATAGTCAAGGCCGGGCGGATTCACCGGAGCCGGCGGGGTCCCGGGATGTTGAGCCGGAGCCGCGGATACCACGGCCGTCGGAGTCAATGTCCGCTGGCGAATCAGGCGCAGTTCCGTGTGAATAACCTTCTCGTACTCCGCCTTCACCCGTTCCATGTCGGCCCAGAGCCGCCGCTGGATCTCCAGCCCGCTGCGGTCCAACGCTCCGAGGTAGTCCGAGTGCTGCATTTTCACGATGTCTCGGAAGTTGGATTCAATTTGGCTCACCCGGTGCTGGAAGGCCCCCTGCAAGTCGGCCGTAGCCCGGAGGAACTGGACTTCGTTGGTCGAAAGCTTTTGCTCCCAAGCCATGCGCCACTCCGTCCAGTGGTGCCGGATGTCCTTCAGTTCGATGTTTTCGTCGTGTGCTGCCGCCAGTCGCTCCAAGGTCGGAGCCACCTCGGAATTGAGCGCACGGGTCTCGATCTTGTCGTTCAGCTCCCGTTCCAGCCTGTCCATGCTTCCGCTGACCCCGAGTTCCAACTCCGATATCGAGGAACTCGACTCGGCTGCGCGTTCATCGATCTGGTCGGTCAGCTCCGCGACCCGGGCATCCAGATCGCCCCTCAGGTAACGAATCTGGTCACTGGTCTGTCCGGCCAGCGAGACCAGAATCCGGTTGTGCTCGTTGAGGGCCTCAAGGAGTGCCTCGATGGCTGAAACCGTCTCCCGATTGAACGTCACTTGGTCGCGCACGAACCACTGGAGCGCGCGGGCAACCATCTTCTTCACGAACTGGATGGCCCTGTTGGCCACTCCGCCCGCCCTCGGATTCACGCTGCCGATGGCCGCGATACGGGCTTGCGCCGCGTCACGGGCGTGCACGACTGGCATCAAGTCGGCCACCGTCACCGACACGGCGGGCGGCTGGACGCGTTCAGCTTCCTCCCTTGCCTCCGCGGACGGTCCGAGCGGATACCTCGACCGGACACGATCACTCACGGCCTGGACGATAGCCCGCAATTCGGCCAGCTTCGAGTCTTCAACCATCGCGCCCGTGCCGACCGCTTGCTCACCGTCCACCATCCACAGCCCCTTCCGACTTGGCTCCGAAACTTGCCACCATCCTCGATCCGAGGCCACCCCTCGGCACAAAAGTTCCAGTGACGGTAGCGCGCTTGGGCTTGCAGGCCGAAACGATGTCGCGCAGGAAGCAGTTCACCACGTTTTCCTGGAAGATGCCGAGGTCGCGGTACGCCAGGGTGTACATCTTCAGCGATTTCAGTTCGAGGCACAACCGGTCAGGGACATACTGGATCGTGATGGTTCCAAAGTCCGGAAGGCCCGTCTTGGGGCACACGGACGTAAATTCAGGGATGTCAATCTCGATCTGGTAGTCCGCAAACTGGTTGGGCCAAGTTTCTATTACCGGCAACGGAGCGCCTATGCCGGATGCCGCGTGGTCGTCCGTGTACTCGGGATGCGTCGCCATTTATTGCGTGACCTCCGACGGGACCAACTCGCGCGACAGCAGATCCAAGAACAGGCCGACGTCCGTCACGACTCCGACCGCCTGCCCGGTGCCCCGGTCGCTGACCTTGGTGGCGACGGCCGGGTTAATGTCGACGCAGACAATTTTGACCCAACTGGGGAGCATATTGCCTACCGCGATCGAATGCAGCATGGAACCAAGGCATATGACCAGACCGGCCGGCTTCAGCAGTGCAGCGTAGGCGTCCTGGGCGACATTCATGTCCGTGATCGTCTCCGGCAAGGGACCGTCATCCCGGAGGCTGCCCGCGAGAACGAAGGGTACTCCGTTGCGCACGCATTCGTACATCACGCCGGATTTCAGGCGTCCACTTTCGACTGCGCCCCGGATCCCGCCCGCGTGGTACACAGCGTTGATCGCCCGCATATGGTTCCGGTGCCCGTGTTCAGCTTGTCGGCCGTCCTCCATTCGGATCCCGAGCGACGTGCCCAAGAGTGCCGACTCGATGTCGTGCACGCCGAGAGCGTTGCCGCTCAGCACCGCATCCACCCAGCCGTTGCGTATCAGACGAGCCAAACCTGTGACGCCGCCCGTGTGGACCACCACCGGGCCAGCGACCGCGACAATCTTTCGACCCTGCTCCCTTGCAACTCGCGCCAGCGCTGCGGTCTGCCGAACGGCCGTCTCGACTTGGCGCTCGGAGGATATTTCGTTGGACATGAATGCGAACGCAAGCCGGTCCCGCTCCTTGGACTCAGGGGCCACCCTGATACCGTGCATCCCGGTTACCACCATGTCGCCCTCCCGCAAGTCGCGGAGCCGCCGGCACACGGCCTCGGTCGGCCCGAGTACGACAATCATCGCGTCCATACGCTGGTTGCCGACTTCCACCCACTCCCCCGCCAGCCGGATCCACGTGTGGTGGTTGCTGGTGGAATAGAAGTCCTCTGGTGCGCACCGGTCGCGGTCCACCCGCTTCACCGTCGCGTCGCCCCCGTCGACTGGCGAACACCCAAACGGCAGCAACTGGCCCAGCAGGTGGTCCATCTCGGATTTGCCCGGGGCCTCCAGCCTCAGGCGCAGGTACGACGGCTCACTGTTGGTCCGGCCGATACGAAACTGTTCGACCTCGAAGCGACCATTCGATTCCACCACCTTGTCAAAGATTTGCTCCATGACGTGGGAATCGATCAGGTGGCCTTCGGCCTCGACGACTTCCTGGAAAGACATGTACCTCCAGTTTAGCCGCGCGGGTTCGACCATCGGGTGTTGGGCCGTGTCCAGCCACGAAATGGCCTCCGAACGGGTTTCCGACGCTTCCGCCATCAAAAAACATGACAGAATCAGCGGTTCCGGCACCTTCCACAACATTTTCCCTTTACAACGTTTCCGCCGTTCCGTATCATGAAGACGGCTCGCGATGTTTTCGAATCGCTCCGTCCCCATCTACACGGTCTTGGGAGGGGTCGGGGTTCTACGAAACGCGGCGCAAGATCGAAACGGGAAAATAGAACTGGAGGTTGAATGGCCACTCAGAGAATGACGCAAACAGCGTTGGTGCGCGCCCTCGCCGAAGCAGGCGAGATCACGAACAAGCAGGCGCGTACCGTGCTGGACACCTTGTCCGGCTTGGCGGTTTCGGAAGTGAAGAAGAACGGATTGTTCGTGTTGCCGGGAATCGGACGGCTGGTCCGGGTTGACCGGAAGGCACGCATGGGGCGGAACCCCTCCACTGGCGAATCCATCAAGATTCCGGCCAAGAAGGTCGTCAAGTTCCGGGTCGCGAAGGCAGCCAAGGATGCCATCGTTCCGGCCAAGCCTGCCAAGGCGTCGAAGGCTGCGAAGAAGGCAAAGGAATAGCAGTCGGCGGACCCGCAAGGGCCGTTCCGCGCACCAAAAAGAGACCCCGCAAGTGCCTTGACGGCCTTGGCGGGGTCTTTCCTTGTAACTGGAATTCGTTGAAGCCCTTGCCGCCCATGTTGCGGGCGGACGTCGAAGCACGGTTGCCGCTTCTACTTCTTAACTTCTTCCTTCTTGGCGTCGGCTGCTGGTTCCTCTTCCTTCATGGCGTGTTTGAAGTTCTTGATACCTTCGCCCAAACCCTTGGCAACCTCGGGGATCTTCTTTCCCCCGAATAGCAGCACGGCGACCACGAGAACCACCATGAGCTCGGTGCCGGAAAGGCCACCCAGCCCGGCAGTCTGTACGTCTTGCGGAAACATGCTTAGTTGAAACACGACGCGGCCACCTTTCACATCCATTGTAAGGACCAGGCAGGGGCAGCGTCAACTAAAACGCGTGACGAACGTCAGGAACCGGAAACCTTCCTTCCCAGCCACACCAGCAGAACCAGCGCGAACACGGCGCAACTACCCAACATTGCGGCGATCGGGACGACCCGAAGTCCTTGCGAAACTGCCAAGTGGCCCAGGAAGAACGGTGCCATCACGCCGCCCAACATCGCGGAGGTAAAGATTCCGTTGAAGTATCCGGGGTGGTAGTACTCAAACCGCGTCGCGATTCGCTCGGCAGAGAGCGGATAGATTGCCGAAAAGCCCGCGCCGATCAGCAGTATGCCGACAACGACACCGCCTCTCGTATCCGCTTCCGCGAGCGCCGTGCAGCCGAAGAGCGCGCAGAACGCGCTGATCCCCAGTAGGCGCCCGTGTGACACGCGCGGAAGCAGCCACGAACTCGCCACGCGTCCTACCGTCAGAGCCAGCCAGTAGACAGCCAAAAGGGACACCGCAGATTCGGGGCTGAATCCGAGCTTGTCGATCAGAAAGACTGGCAGCCAGCCGGCAATCGACCACTCGTTGGCGAACTGGAAGAGCAGAAGCAGTGAGAAAAGGATCGCCAACACACTTCGCAGGTCCTTGACGGCTTCGGCCAAGCGCAGAGGCGCTCTGGCATACCGCGACAGCGGTGTGCGCAGGAAGACCCATCCGGCGGCGGCCGGAAGCACGGCGGTCACTCCCAGCAGCCAGCTGGGATTCTCGGATTCCATGCAGCGCGACAGGAGCCAGGCGGAATAGATGCTACCCGTTCCAAAGAAAATCCCGGCCCGCAGCGTGACCTTGGCCGGACCCTGCTCCCAGAACGACCCCAGCGACTCGAAGACGGCGGTATTCATCGCCCCTGCCCCGACGCCGCACAGAAACAGCGCCAGCATCTGGTACCAAAGTGGAGCCGGGGGGGCTGCGAACGCGACCAGGAGTACGGCCACTGCCGCTCCGAAAGCCCCACCAGCCAGAATCTTCTCCACGGGCCAGCGGTCCCGCACTCGGAGCGCCACCCCGGCACCGCCGGTCAGCCCCAGTCCCAGTACTGCGAAATAGAATGCGGCCACGTGGAAGTTCGGTCGGATATGGTAACCCCAGAGCGGCAGGAGTCCTCCGGGAAGGGCTAGGAGGAATCCCGAAATGGCAAGTGGCGCAAGGATACGCCATGACGGCAGCGCCGGTCCCGGGCGCTCGGAGGTTAGTGGCACTGACGAGGCTTCCATCACCACCTGTCAGCCGCCGTCTTGGAGAATGCCGTCACTCCGACATGATATACGGACGTCGTCTATACTGGTGGAGGCGATGGTTGTCGGGGCGTAGCGCAGTCTGGTAGCGCACCTGCCTTGGGCGCAGGGGGTCGTGAGTTCGAATCTCGCCGCCCCGACCATCTCACTTTTCCAACTACCGCTGTACCCGGCCCGAGCCGTCGCCCTTCAACAAGGTTTTGACCTCGTCGACCGTGAATCGGCTGAAGTCGCCCGGCAGCGAGTGCTTCAGGCAGGAGGCGGCCACCGCGAATTCCAACGCCTCGCGCTTCGACCCCAACGCGTTCAGGCCGTAGATCAAGCCGCCAGCGAACGAATCGCCGCCGCCCACGCGGTCAACGATATGGGTGATCTCGTAATGGCGGCTGCGCACGAACTCCTTGCCGTCGTAGAGGCAGGCCGACCAGCCGTTGTGCGACGCGCTGTGCGATTCCCTCAGAGTGATGGCGATCGTTTTCACGTTGGGGTGCGCTTCCAGCACCTTGGCGGCGAGCTTCCGGTAGACGTCCTCGTCCAGCTTGCCGGAGTGCACGTCGACATCGGCTTGGATGCCCAGGGCCGCCTGGCAGTCTTCCTCGTTTGCGATCACCACGTCAACGTACTTCACCAACTCGCCCATTACTTCGTGGGCGGCCTTGCCCCACTTCCAGAGGTTCTTGCGGTAGTTGAGGTCGCAGGAAACGGTAATGCCCTTGGCTTGGGCTGCGCGCACGGACTCCATGGCCAAGGCTGCGGCCGATTCGCTGATGGCGGGCGTGATGCCAGTCGTGTGGTACCAGCCAGCGCCTTCGAACACTTGGTCCCAATCGATGTCGCCCGGTTTCGCGAGGGCGATGGAGCTGTTTTCGCGGTCGTAGACGACCTTGGAGGGGCGCTGGTTGGCACCGGGCTCGACAAAATAGATGCCCATCCGGCCCTTGCCACGGACGATCTTGGACGTGTCGACGTTGAAGCGCCGCAGTTCGCCGACCATGGCGTCGGCGATGGGGTTGGACGGGATCACGGTGCAATAGGCGGCTGGCCAGCCGAATCCGGCAACGGAGACGGCGACATTGGCCTCGCCGCCGCCCCATGTTGCGACGAAGGACGGGCTTTGCAGGAACCGCTCGAATCCGGGAGGGGCGAGACGCAACATGATCTCGCCGAAGGTGACTACTGTTTTGTTTGACATCGAATCTACTGGTTTATCACGGCGACAACGTTGCCTTTGGGTCCGTGAGACGGTGTGCGCTACGGTGTTTCTTGCAGCCACCAAATTCCATGTTCTCCGTCCGGCCCGCCAGCGCAGCGGGTAGCGGATTCCTTGAGGCCCGTACGCTGCGGCGGCACGCGCGGGTCGGGCACCTTTGGGCCCTGGGCGTCGGGGCGGTCATCTCGGGTGATTTCTTCGGGTGGAACTTCGGCCTCTCCGAAGGGGGATTCGGGGGGATGCTGGCGGCGCTCGGCGTGATGACGGTGCTGTTCGCGGCGCTGTGCTCGGGGATCGCCGAGATGTCGCCGGCCTTGCCGCACGCGGGTGGTGCGTATTCCTTCGCCCGGTCGGCTTTCGCTGGAACAAGCTGGGGCCCGTGGGCGGGGTACGTCACCGGATTGGCCGAGAATATGGAGTACATCCTGACCCCGGCGGTGATCGTGGTCGGGTTGGGCGGGTATCTGGGGGCCATTTTCGAGACCGGGCCGCAGTGGGAGCCGGTGTGGTGGCTGGTTTTGTACGTCTTGTTCGTCGGGTTGAATGTGGCCGGGGTGGAGCTGTCGTTCCGGGTGTCGTTCGTGATCACGATTTGCGCTCTGGCGGTCCTGATGTTGTTTTTCGTTGCGGCCGCGCCGCGGTTCAACCTGCACGGCTGGGCGCTGGGGGCGGCGGGCTGGTTTCCGCATGGGCCTTCGGGCGTCTTGCGGGCGCTGCCGTTCGCGCTTTGGGTGTATTTGGGGATCGAGCAGTTGCCGTTGGCGGCGGAGGAATCGCATGATCCGGCGCGCGACATGCCCCGCGGTTTGTGGCTGGGGCTCGGGACCTTGGTGGTTTTCGCGTTTCTAACCGTGATCCTGAATTCGGGGATCGAGCCGGGCTCGGCGATGCTGGCGAAGTCCGACGAGCCGCTGTTGTTGGGTTTCCGGAGTCTCTTTGGACCGTTCGCGCTGGCGAAGGTGCTCGCTTTGTTTGCTTGCACAGGTCTGGCGGCCAGCTTCCATGCCATCATCTATGCCTACGGGCGGCAGATCTATTCGCTGTCGCGGTCGGGCTATTTCCCGGTGTGGCTTTCGGTGACCAACGGGGCGCGGCAGACGCCGGCTCGGGCGCTGGTGGCGGGGTCGGTGCTGGGGTACGGGGCTGCTTTGGCGATCCACTTCGCGGGACAGAAGAGTCCGACCGGCGCGGTTCTGCTGAACATGGCGGTTTTCGGCGCGGTGGTGGCGTACATCCTGCAGATGGTTTCGTTCCTGTTGCTGCGGCTGCGGTCTCCGGGGCTGGCGCGACCGTATCGGAGCCCGCTGGGGGTGGTCGGGGCCGTGCTGGCGATCGTGATTGCGGGGGTGACGTTGGTGACGCTGTTCCAGAATGCGGACTATCGACCGGGGGTGCTCGGAGCGGTGGCGTGGTTTGGCCTGGGTATCGTGTGGTTCGTGGTGAAGGGGCGGCACGGGCTGGTGTTGTCGCCGGAGGAGGCGTTCGCGGTTGGCCAGGAGGTGCAGGTCAGGCCGCCTTCCTGAGAGGTTCTGGGGGATGTTGGGCCGTGGTCGGGGACGGCTGGGGCGACGGGGAGGGCATTTTCGCAGTGTCTGTGTGTTCGCAGTGGCTGGTCGAAAATTCAAAGCCATGACCAGGGACAATGCCGTACCGAGGGTGCGGGGTAGCGGTGGTTTCGGCGGCGCGGCGGGATTGCTTAAGCGCTTCGAGACGCGCGGTCGCGGCCTTGATGTTGCGGTGGATGCGTTGCTCGTAGAGGGTTAGGCGTTCGAGTTCCTTGGAGTGGTCGAGGTATGCCTGGGCTTGGTTGAGGGTGGCGTCGGCGGCGGGGTGGGTCGCGAGGGTTTCGTTTTCGGCGAATTGCATGGCGAAGATGCCGTCCTCGATGGAGTGGATGCGCTGGAGCCGCCAGTAGTCGTCGGCGATGAGGGCTGCAAGTTGGATCTCCTCGGGGCCCTCGGGTTTCAGGGAGGCGGTTAGGGTTTTGACGTGGGTACGGTAGAGGTCGAGGTCGTCGGCGGGGAGGACTACGGTGCGACCTGTGAGGCCGTGGCGGAGGGCATTGATTTTGACTTTTTGCTTGCCGGCGGTGGTGCGGGGGCCTGTGGATTTCTGGGCGTTGGCACGGTTTGCGATGGTCTGATTTGGTGTTGACATGGGTGTGGCTCCGTGTCCGGTGTAGCACGGGCGGGGTGGAAAACGGGTCGGTTGGCCGCGGGCGGATCGTGCTAAGTTGTGCGGGGTGTTGGGGTTGGGGATATTTTCGGTGGCTGTGACTGGGTCAAGGGCTGACGCACCGGGCGGGACGGTTATGGCCGCCTCGAAAGGCGGCTGCAGCTGAAGAATCGCTGCCCCACAACGATGGGGGGGCGTGTGGGAGAATTTTGCGTATGATCTCGAAGTGGACCCTAGCGGCCGTGGTTTTGGCCGCGGCACCAGTGGCATTTCCTCAGGGCAAGTCGGAGACGCCGGCTGCTCCGGCGATTCCGGTCGAGGCGAAATCGGATACTCGCCATGAAATGGTGCTGGGCGGGAAGCCTCTCCAATACACCGCCACCGCCGGGAATCTGATAATCGACGGCGACGACGGGAAGCCTTACGGGAGTGTGTTCTATGTCGCCTATACGGTGGATGCCGAGGCGCGGACGCGGCCTTTGACGTTCCTGTACAACGGTGGGCCGGGGTCGGCCAGTTTGTGGCTGCACATGGGGTCGGTCGGGCCGGTGCGGGTGGTCACGGAGAGTCCGGCGGCGAGCGGGGCGGCTCCGTACAAGCTGGTTTCCAACGAGTACAGTTTGCTGGACAAGTCGGACCTCGTGTTCATCGATGCGGTGGGGACGGGGTTCTCGAAGCCGGTCGGCAACTACACCATCCACGCTTTTGCGGGGGCCGATCCGGATGTGACGGCATTCCGGAAGTTCATCGAGCGGTATGTCGAGGTCAATCACCGGTGGAATTCGCCGAAGTTCTTGTTCGGGGAGTCGTACGGAACGCCCCGGTCGGCGGCGCTGGCGGACCAGTTGGAGGATGCCGGGATGTCGTTGAACGGGGTCGTGCTGATGTCGACGATCCTGAACTACTTCGACAATGCGCCGGGCAGCAACATGGTGTACATCGGGAACCTGCCGACGTTCGCCGCGATCGCGTGGCACTACGAGAAGGTGTCGAGGAAAGGGCGGGACGAGGCGGCGTTTCTGAACGAGGTTCGGGCGTTCGCTCGGGGGCCCTATGCCGATGCCTTGCTGCAGGGGCACAATTTGCCGGAGCCGCAGGTGAACGCCGTGGCGGCGAAGTTGGCGTCGTATACGGGATTGAGCGTGGAGTACATCAAGGAGGCGAATCTGCGGGTGACACCGGTGCGGTTCCGGAAAGAGTTGCTGCGGGACCGGCGGATGATCGTGGGTCGGTATGACGCGCGGTTCGAGGGCACGGATGTGGACGCGGCGGGGGAGACTCCGGGTTATGACCCGTCGAGCACGGGGATATCGGGGGCGTTTGTGTCGTCGTTCCACGATTATTTGGACCGGGAGTTGAAGTTCAACACGCGGGAGACATACTTTGTGCGGGGACCGAACGTGAACCAGATCTGGGACCACACGCACAAATTGCCGGGTCCGGGGAACGGGGTGGCGGGGCCGTCGTCGCGGGAGATCTACGTGGTGCCGGATTTGGCGGACGCGATGCGGAAGAATCCGGGGCTGAAGGTGTTGTCGGTGAACGGGCTGTATGATTTGGCGACGCCGTTCTTCATGACGGAGATGAATTTGGCGCAGATGAATCTGGAGCCCAAGCTGCGGGGGAACGTGGAGTTCCGGTATTACCCTTCGGGGCATATGATCTACCTCAACGTGGACGCGCTGGGGCAGTTGAAGAAGGATTTGGGGGCGTTTTATTCCAAGGCGGCTGGGGGGCGGTAGCTATTTCTTGATGGGTGCCGGGGGCCTAGCAGGGGGCTTCGGCACGGGCAATGGCTGCGGCGGCCAGCTTTCCCAAAGTCTCTCATGTCGGGATACTTTACCCGTCACGCGGGAATTTCCATCTGGTGCAACTGCGCATTTCGGCGTGCCCACTTTTCCATGCGCTTTTCGTCATTGGGGGCTTCGGAACTGCCGAGTTGGGAGGCGTCGCGCATTCTTTTTTGAATGTCCACAAGTACCTCCTCGGCATCGTCGTCGTACCAATGGTTCCACAAACGGTCTAGATCGGAGGCGATCTGGCTCCACTGGACTTGCAGCTTTGCCATGGTCGCAGCCTTTCGGTCGAGTCCGACGGCAATCGAATATGCGCTTGCCAAGGCTGAAACCGATGCGGTGACGATGGGAACCCACGCGGGAGCGTGACCGATGACGGATGCGGCCGCGCCCGACGAAAGGAAGAACGAGAGACCGGAGAGGAACTGCTTACGTTGGGAATAGGTAACCGTAAGGTCGCCGAAATACATCGAGCAGACCTCTGCCGCGTACATCTCCTGCCACACTTTGTCCGTCTGTGCGTCGGTCAACATCGCGGTTCCGATTTCAGTTTAGCCCAAAAAGCGAGCTACGCCAAGAGGTCGTGGACGACTTGGCCGTAGACGTCGGTGAGGCGGAAGTCGCGGCCGGCGTAGCGGTAGGTGAGTTTTGTATGGTCGATGCCCATTTGGTTGAGCATTGTCGCGTGGAGGTCGTGGATTGAGACGCCCTTTTCCACGGACTTGAAGCCGAATTCGTCGGTTTCGCCATAGGCCATGCCGCCCTTGACGCCGCCGCCGGCCATCCACATCGTGAAGCCGTAGGGGTTGTGGTCGCGCCCGTCGCCGCTTTCGGAGACCGGGGTGCGACCGAATTCGCCGCCCCAAGTGACCAGGGTTTCGTCGAGCAGGCCGCGCTGGCGCAGGTCCTTGATCAAGGCCGCGGAGGCCTTGTCCATGTCCGGGCAGCGCTCCTTCAGGTTCTTTTCAATCTTCGAGTGGTCGTCCCAGGGTTGGCCGGGGCCGTAGAAGACGTGGACGGTGCGGACGCCGCGCTCGACGAGCCGGCGCGCAAGCAGGCAGCCGTGGGCGAACGGGGTGTCGCCGTACATCTCGCGGACGGACTCGGACTCCTTGCGGATGTCGAAGACGTCGGTGGCCTCGAACTGCATCGTAAAGGCGGTTTCCATCGACTGGATGCGGCCGTCGAGGTACTCATCCTGGCCGAACGACTGCTCGTGGCCTTGGTTGAGCGACTGGATCAGGTCCAGTTGCTTGCGCTGCTTGTCCCGGTCCAAGTCCTTGTTTTGCAGGTACTTGATCATCTTGTCGGGATCGGTGACGGAGTCGTCGAAGTAGGTGCCCTGGTGCTTGGCGGGGAGGAAGCCGGCGCGCGACAGGCCGCCCGCGCCGCCGGGGCCGGGGTTCAGGACCACGTAGCCGGGCAGGTTCTTGTTCTCGCTGCCGAGGCCGTAGGAGAGCCATGCGCCCATCGAAGGCCGGGTGGCGGCTATGTTGCCGGTGTGGAAGAGGCTGCGGGCGGGGGTGTGGGTCGGGTTGAAGGTGTACATCGACTTGACCACGCAGATCTCGTCGATGACCGAGGCGATGTTCGGGAGGAGGCTGGAAACATGCACGCCGCCGCGCCCGTATTGCTTGAACTCGAAGGGCGAGGGGAGCAGGCCGCCCGTGGTACGTTCCGTACGGAGGTCGACCGAGGACGGGCGCTGGCCCTGATACTTCAGGAGCGCGGGTTTCGGGTCGAACATGTCGAGCTGCGAGGGGCCGCCGACCATGAATAGGACGATGTTGGCCTTCGCCTTCGGGGTGAAGTTCGGGAACTTGGGAGCGGCGGGGGCCGGGGCGGTGCCCTTCGTGGTCGAGGCCGCAGCCAAGAGGCGTTCGTCGGCGAACATGCCGGCGAGGCCGACGGCTCCCATGCCTCCGGTAAGCTGACTGATCCAGTCACGTCTGGACTGGAGGGTGGGGTTGAATCGTCCTAGGGCCAAAAGATCACCTCGTTGGTTGCAAGCAAGGCTTGCGCGTAGTCTGTTGGGGTCGCCTTGTCGAGATACGACAGGGCCAAGTCCAATTCCCTGGGCGACGGATCGCGCTGCAGGGCCCGGCGGTACATCTCCCGCACCTTGGCGGTGTTTTCGGTCTGCGACTCGGTCAGCTTGGCCAGCTCGGTCGCGCGGTCCTTCATGAACGGGCTGTTCATGACGAAGAGCTGCTGGAGGGGCGACGTGGTGAGTTCGCGCTGGGGGGAACTGAGGTTGGCGTCGGGGAAGTCGTAAAGCTGGAGGACGGTGTTGACGCGGCCGCGGCTGACGCGTCCGTAGACGGTGCGGCTGTGGTTTTCGGGGGCGTCGAGGTCGAGCGAGAGCGGGATGGGCTTGGTGTCAAGCGAGTCGGAAACCTTGAGGAGGTTGTCGCGGTAGGCCTCGACGTCGAGGCGGCGCGGGTTCATGCGCCAGAGGAGCTTGTTGGTGGGGTCGGCTGCGACGCCGTCGGCGCGCGGGTGGCTGGACTGGCGGTAGGTGGCCGAGAGCATGATTTCGCGGTGGAGCCACTTGAGCGACCAGCCGTTGGCGATGAAGCGGGCGGCGAGGTCGTCGAGGAGTTCGGGGTGGGTGGGCTTTTCGCCTTGGACGCCGAAGTCACTCTGGGTGGCGACGAGCGGCTTGCCGAAGTGCCACGCCCAGACGCGGTTGACGATGACGCGGGCGGCGAGCGGGGCGGAATCGGAGAAGATCTTGTCGGCGAGGTCGAGGCGGCCGGAGCCGTGGGTCAGCGCGCCGTCGCCTTTGGAGAGGACGGTGAGGAAGTGGCGCTTCTCGATCGGGCCGGGCGAGGAGACGTTGGCGTGCGGCATGAGGTTCATGTCGCGGGGGACGTTGGGGCGGACGTCGACCATGGTGAGGTCGGGGTCGGAGCCGTCGATCCAGACGCCGGCGTCATAGACGGACTGCATGAAGGGGAGGTCGGAGGCTCCGCCCTGGCGACGGCGGGCGGCTGCGGCGACGTTGGCGTTGAGGGCGCGCGGCGGCATGGGGGGCGCTGCGGGGTCGGCGGGCTTGGCGTCGCCTGGTTTTGCAGCGGGATCGCCGGGTTTGGCGGCGGGATCGCCCGGTTTTGTGGGGTCCGCAGCGACGATGGCGGCGGGGGGCATGGGCTTGCGGGGCGGCTGGGGGATGCGCACGAGGCTCGCGAGGTAGGCGTACATCTCGGGATAGCCGTCCTTGAGGTAGGCCATGGAATCGCGGAGTTCGGTCATCTCCTTGGTGAATTTCACGACCTGCTCGGCGGCCTTTTCGGGCTTGCTGCCGGGTTCGCCGCTCATGAGGTTGGCGAGGTAGCTGAGGTAGAAGAGCCGCGTGGACGCGTGCATGAACTTCTGCTCGGTCTCGGGGTCGACCGGGGCGACGGGGCGGGGGGCGGCCATGATGGAGGAGAAGACGCCGACTATGGCGTAGTAGTCCTTCAGGAGGATGGGGTCGAACTTGTGGTCGTGGCAGCGGGCGCAGCCGACGGAAAGGCCGAGGATGCCGCGGCCGACGGCGTCGACGCGCTCGTCCCAGTCGTCGGTGAAGAGGGTTTCGATGACGTCGCGCGAGAGGCGGAGGTCGGTGTGGTATATCGGTGAGGCACCGAGGTAGCCGAGGGCGCGGAGGTCGTCGTGCGGGGTGCCTGGGATCTGGTCGGCGGCGAGTTGGAGCTTGACGAACTTGTTGTAGGGGACGTCCTTGTTGACGGACTCGATGACCCAATCGCGGTAGCGCCAGGCGAAGGGGTAGGGCGGGTTGGTGGCTTCGGAGGTGGGGTTGTCCTCGCCGTAGCGGGCGACGTCGAGCCAATAGCGGCCCCAGCGTTCGCCGTAGCGGGGGGAGGCGAGGAGGCGGTCGACCAGGCGCTCGTAGGCTCCGGGGGCGGTGTCGGCCTGGAAGGTTTGGATTTCGTCGTAGGTGGGGCGGATGCCGGTGAGGTCGAGCGAGGCGCGCTCAATAAGGGTGGCCTTGTCGGCGGCGGGGGAGGGCTTCAGCTTGTTTTTTTCGAGCTGGGCGAGGATGAACCAGTCGAGCTTCTGCTGGGCCCAGGTTTTGGCAAGGACGGTATTTTTGACCTTGGGCTGGGGCAGTTGGGCGACGGGCTGGAAGGCCCACCAGTTGCGGCCGGTCTCGATGTCCATGCCCTTTTTGGCGGAGGAGACGGGGGCGGAACCGGCGGGGGCGTCGGCACGGGGGTCGGGGGCACCGTCGGCGATCCACTTGGCGAAGGCGTCGATCTTGGCGTCGGGCAGCTTGCCGGTAGGGGGCATCTTGACGTCGGTCTCGTTGTAGGAGAGGGCCTTGTAGAGGCGGGTGGATTTGGGGTCGCCGGGGTTTCCAAGGGTGCCAGCGGCGTGGAGGATCGGCCCTCCGTTGCCGCCCGCGCGGACGCCGGCCTTGGTGTCGAGGACGAGGCCGCCCATGGGCGTCTTCATTTTGGAGTTGTGGCAGCCGTAGCAGCGCTCGGCGAGGACGGGGCGGATCTCCTTTTCGAAGAACTCGGTTTGGGCCGGGGTGGGGGCGGGAGACTGCGCGGCGGCGGGGCGGGCGAGCGCCGTGGCTAGGAGCAGGGAGGCCGTGAGGATGCGTACAACCATTGGATTTAGTCTATCAATTCAGGGTGGGGTGCGGGGGTGGGGGGCGTGATTGAATGGGGCGTTCGCACGGCCTCGTCGTGTCGCACAAAGGGTCCCTTGCGCAACGTTGAAAGCTACACCATCTCTATTACGTTATCCTCGAGATACAGAGCTAGCAGGTGGTTCAATCCAGAATTGCTACAATTGAAAATAGGCTTACAGCTAGCGCACCAGTCCTCAACTTTCATGCCGTTCTGCAGTTGGCTCCCAACATCTCCCGCTTTCCGCCGAAGCTGCGTTCCTTGTTCAGAATGCGAATTGTGAGGTTGGCTTCGCGGGACTGTCTGGCCTTGAGAAGCCAACCGTCGTCCTTCAACCGAGCTTACTCTTTATTTGTTTTGGCCATTTATTCACTTAGAGGTATATCACAGCCGTAGGTACACGCATGGTCGTTTCGCAGACGGTAGGTTTTGAGGCACCGAGCCAACACTGTTGAATCAATGGGTTGCGACTCTTAAAACTCGGTCTCAGATCCCGACGCACAGACAGTCGCGCCTTGTGGCGCCTGACGCCGCTGTCCCATCCCCAAAATGAAACCGTGGCTTGACCGGCCAACTTGAGCTGGCTGGTGCGGCATTGTTCCGCTAGTCGGTCGACGCGGTCCGTTGTGCGAGCAGTTCCAGCACCGCCCGAAGGACACCCGGGATCTTTTGGTCCACTACTTCCCACACCAGATGCGGGTCGATACCGTCATAGTTGTGGATCAGCACGTTGCGGAGATCGTTCATCTCCCGCCAAGGAATCGATGGGTGCCGGGTTCGAAAGTCCGGCGCGACTTTGCGGGATGCTTCGCCCAAGATCTCCAAGTTCCGGCACACGGCGGCGAAGAGGATTTGCAATGGCACCGCTGAGTTGCGGAGGCTGGCACATTCGCCAATCTGGAGGCAACAGTCGCGAATGTGTCGCAGGTACACGATGTCCGACCGGTCGCCCACGTTACAGGACCCGCGCCTCGGAAAGCACTCTCTCTTGGATGTACCGGAGCGAGGCCGGTGTTGTGACGTCCGCGTTTGCTCCGAGGAGGTCGCACAGGTCCAAGCGCAGGCCGATCAAGTCGAACAATGTGCGGCCCGGCTCGAACTCGACCAGGAAATCCACGTCGCTGTCGGGGCGGTTGGTGCCGCGCGCCACGGATCCGAAGACCCGCACGTCGGTGGCCCCGTACTTGCCCGCCAGTTGGTGGATGGCGGGGCTGGATTGGCGCAGCGATTCGAGCGTGACCACGATTCCATTGTGGCAGATTTCCGTCGAGAAGCGCTATTTTGGAATGGTGAGGTTCGAGTGGGATGACGCCAAGCACGCTCTTCTTCCTCACGGTCGTCTATACATTTGTACACGGCAACTAGGCCACCAAGATCATTTCCGCCCGACAGACAACGCCGCGTGAAAGAAGGCTCTATGCTGAAGCAATATTCTGAAGAGGAGCTGTTCCGTCGACCATTTTCCGAGACGCAGAAGCGGGAGTTGCTGGCCCTGCTCGACAGGCCTGCCAGCGAGATCGACACGTCCGACATCCCGGAGATCTTGGAGCTTCCGCCCGGTACCATTCGCGGTCGCGTGCGTGGCGGACAATCCGTGCGGTTGAACGAGGAATTGCGGCAGCACTTCGCCGACAAGTCGCGTCGCGAAGGAGTTTCGTTCGATGACTTGGTCATCGAAACGCTCTCGAAAGCCGTCGCTTCATCCCCGGCAAGTCGCTAGTTGCACACCTCGGACCGGATCTTAGCATGTACGGGGAAACGTCGAACACTATGGTTTCAGGAGACCTCACGTTGAAATAAGGACAGCCCCTAAGGGCCCGCCTCGAATCCCGCATTTCAGCGGACGGGATTGCCATCGTCCGGCGCGCGGCGGAGATCCAGGGGCGCTCCATCGGTGACGTCGTGGTGGCCGCGGACCAGGATGCCGCGCGGAAGGCGGTCTCGGAAGTCGAAGTGATCCGACTCTCCCGTGAGGCGCAAGAGCAGTTTGCCTCGATACTGCTGAATCCGCCGCCACCGTCCGAGGCCTTGCGGCGGGCGATGGACCGTCACCGGGAGCTGATCGCAATATGACCGCTCGGGGATCGGATCTGCGCCTGCTTGACCGTGCCCCTGACTAAGTCGCGGCCATAACCCCTTGCATCCTCTTTCCGTCTTCGAACTTGGTTTTTGCGACCTGTCCATGGCAGATTTATGTAGTCGGTGCACAACGGAACGGTCTTTGGACCGTGGCACCGGTACCGCCAGCAATGGTCCCTACCCGAGTGTGGGATACCCAAGAGGCCCGATTTCATCCGATCTTGCGTTCGTCCATGGCCAAGAGGTGCTGCACGGTCGCGGCCTCCAATTCGGGGTCGAGGTCGCGGATCGTACCCGCCGCCTCCAACGCGTAGGCCGCAATGGTCGCGTGCGCCAGCCCAAGGTCGATGGCCTCACCTGCCAAGGTTGTAGTCGCCTCCAATTGCATCTGACCTCAGCATGCCATAGGGTTGTGGCATCGCCTCTGTAACCGTACGGCACCGTAAATCCGGCCTCCATCCACTCTTTCCTGTGATAACGTTGGCTACGGTACGGGGAGGTGGTTTTCTTGAACAGGTTTCCGAAAGTGGCGATTGCGACCGTAGCCTTGCTGGCTGCGGCATGGACCCTTGTTGGTCAGGCTCCGCCGGCTCCGCAAGGCCCGGCTCCGCAGGGTCCGCAGGCAGGGCAGGGACGCGGCGGCGGTCGGGGTGGTCGTGGCGGGGGACGGGGAGGTCCGCGTCTTCGGAAGACGGTTCTGGTCTGGGCCGACACGCGCAACGGGATCGCGCAACATGATTCGACCTCGCACGCCATGGCCCTGGTCGAACGCCTCGGCTACGAGTCCGGCCTTTGGGACACCTTCATCCGCACCGATTCCGACATCATTGCCTATCAGCCCAAGATGACGACAGGCCAGCCCGCGAGCGGCGGCCCGAATCTCGGCAACGTCGACGCCATCTTCTTCATGGGGCACCGCGAGATACAGCTTTCCGACCAGCAGAAGGCCGACCTTCTGAAGTTCGTCCATGACGACGGCAAGGGTTTTGTCGCCGCGCACGTGGCGCTGACTTCGATGAACGCGTCGTGGCCGGAGTTTGGCGAGATGCTGGGCGGGGTTTACGACGACCATCCGTGGGGATCGATTGCCGGGACCGTGATCAACGAGGATCCGGCATTTCCGGCGACCAAGCACCTGGCGCCGACGTTCGACCTGACCGACGAGTTCTACCAAGTGAAGAATTTCTCGCGCGAGAAAAGCCGGGTGCTGCTGCGTCTGGACCTCTCCAAGATGCCCGCGAATGCCAACAACCACAGCACGAACGGGGACTTCCCGCTTGCGTGGGCCAAGATGTACGGGAAGGGTCGGGTGTTCTACGGCTCGTTCGCGCACTCGGCAAAGACGTGGGACGACCCCGACATCTACCACATGTACTTCGAAGCGATCCGCTGGGCGCTGGGGATGACCGAGGCCGAAGTGACGCCGCGACCGTACGTGCCGGCGAAGGGAAACTAATTCGATATGACATTCCGATCCATTGGCATGGCGGGTTTGACCGCTGTCTTGGCGACCTCGTTTGCCGCCGCGCAGAATGATTGGCCGACGTATGGCCACGATTTGGCGGGCACGAGGTATTCGCCGCTGAAGCAGATCGACGCCAAGAACGTCACCACCCTGACGCGCGCTTGGACGTACCACATGACGGTCGAGGCCCCACCGGCTGCGGCGGTCGCGCCGAATGCGGCGCAGGACCAGTCGGTGACGGCCCCGCCCGCGGGCGAAGGCCGTGGCGGACGAGGCGGGGGTCGGGGTGGACGGGGCGGTCGCGGGGGTGGATTCGGCGCGATGGGGAGGCAGTCGGAAGTCTCGCCGCTCATTATCAATGGCGTGATGTACCTGACGACGGCGTACAACCGTGTGGTCGCGTTGGAGCCCGAGACGGCCAAGGAGATTTGGAGCTACGAGGTCAAGGACGGATCACCGGCAACGCGCGGGCTGGAATTCTGGGCTGGCGACGGGCAGTCGCCCGCGAGCATCCTGTTTGGGACTTCGAGTGGGAAGTTGATGGCGCTGAACGCGAAGACGGGCAAGTTGATCCCCGGTTTCGGCAACGAGGGCGTGGTCGACATGAAACCCGGCGCGCTCAACGGTTTGACGGATTCGAGCTTCGGCCTGTCGTCGCCGCCGCTGGTGTACAAGAACGTCATCATCACGGGGGCCCATGTCCAGGAGGGTCCGAGCTTCGGGGCGGCCGGGGGCACGCGGGCTTGGGACATCCATACGGGCAAGCTGGTGTGGCAATTCCATTCGATTCCGAGGCCCGGCGAAAAGGGGAGCGAGACTTGGTCGGGGGACGACTGGAAGCAGCGGTCGGGCACCAACGTTTGGGGCTTTTTCACCATTGACCGGGAGCGTGGCATCCTCTATATGCCTTTTGGCGAGCCGACCACCGACTACTGGGGGGGCGACCGCAAGGGCGACAACCTGTTCGGGACGTCGCTAGTGGCGGTCGATGCCTTGACAGGGAAGCTGAAGTGGTATTTCCAAGGTGTCCACCACGACACGTGGGATTACGATTTCGCGTCGCCGCCGATCCTGTTCGACGTGGTCCAGAAGGGCAAGAAGATTCCCGCCGTGGCGGAGCTGGCCAAGACGGGGTACCTTTATGTGCTGAACCGCGTCACGGGTGCGCCGATTTATGGCATGGAGGAGCGGAAGGTCCCGACGGACGACGCACTGCCGGGCGATTTCCCGTCGCCGACCCAGCCGTTCCCGATCAAGCCGCCCTCGTTGGCGCGCAACAGTTTCAAGCGCGAGGACATCGCGACGGTGACGCCGGAATTGAAGTCGTACTGCGAAGCGCTGTTTGACAGCATTCCGGGAGGCCTGCATGCGGGGGGGCCGTACACGCACTACTCGACGACGCCGAGCGTGATTTTCCCGAGTTCGATCGGGGGCGGGAATTGGAATCCGCCGTCGTTTGATCCGGCGTTGGGCTACCTGTTCGTCAACACGATGGACTTTGGCAGCTTGAACACGATGGTGAAGAACGCGAACGGCACGTACAGCCGGACTGGGTACAACGGGAACAACCGGTTCTGGAATGCCGAGACGAACATGCCGTGCAACGAACCGCCATGGGGGCGGCTGTTCGCGATCAATGTGAACACGGGCGACATTGCGTGGGAATCGCGGCTGGGGATTACGGATAGCCTTCCGGCGGACAAGCAGAATACGGGTCGTCCGAACATGGGCGGGTCGATGGCGACGGCGGGAGGGCTGGTGTTTATCGGGGCGACCGATGACAGCCGGTTCCGGGCGTTCGATTCGAAGACGGGCAAGGAACTCTGGGTGACGAAGATCGATGCCGGGGCGCATTCGGCACCGGTGACGTTCATGGGCAAGGACGGGCGGCAATATGTGGTGGTCACGGCGACCGGGGGTGGGTTTCTGGGGGACCGGAGCCATGCCGATACGGTGATTGCGTTCGCGCTGCCGAAGTAAAATGTGGGGAGCGGTGCCGCCCCCCGGAGCACAACTTTCGAATAAACACTCCCTTGCGGTCGGGGCTCGGTTCCATGGTGGCACGGCCACCACCTCCTTGTTCACGCCGCCCTAACCACGGACCGCCGCTCCAGCGCTGGCTCGGGGACGTCGAGGTTGAACAGGCACACATGGTCGAAGGCCCATAGGTTGTTGGTCGTGACGCCTGCCCCGATTGCGAGCGCCAGTTCGCGGTACCAAGGAGTGGCGGCACCGAAGACCGGAACGAGATACCGCACTGAATCGAGCGGCCAGCCGAAGTCGGGGAAGAGTCGGATGGCCTCCTCGGCGAGGTTCAGGTTACGCTGCGTCGCTCCGAAAGCCAGCGCCTCCACTTTCATGCGGTCGAGCCCGCTCGAGGTTTTCGATTGCCACTCCGCGGGCAGGTTGATGTAGCGGTTCAGCGCCCCGCCGAGACCGCCCACCGATGTGGGATAGTTCACGTCGTACGGCCAGAGCACTTCGCAGCGGACGGTCGGGTACGCGGACCGAATGTCGGAAACCAGTGCCGACAAGTGGTCGCGCAAACGGTTGCGCAGGAACAACGCGTCGGCTCCGCCGTTTACACCAGGGTCGTCGGTCGGGTTCCTGAAGACATGCAGTGGCCGACCCAGTGCCGCCGTTGCCGCAGCCAGTGTGTCGTCATCGTAAAAGGCCATGCCGCCAGGGCCCGAAAAATACCACCACAGGAATTCCCCGTATTGTACGGACGGACGCAGGCCCGCCGCTGCCTGGAGTTCTGCAATGTTCCGGTAAACCGCCTTCTGATACGCGATCATCTTGGGCGATCCGGCGGCACAGTGGTTCGACACCAGTGTCCCGAAACCCGTCTCTGTGGCGACCGCGGTCCGGGCGGAATCCGGGAACAGGGCCGCATAGCCGGACGGCGGATTCACCAATTCCATGGAGCACGCGGTGGTCACTTCCCGGCTGCGCGCGGCGCAGAGGGCATAGAAATCCGCATGCCAGTCCCGTGCCGCCCGGTTCATCGGCGGATTGACGGTGTCGTCGATGACCCATGTCGGGTACGTGCCCGCCGCCGGGGCCGAAGTGATGGTGACCGTACCATCGGTGGTGGTGGGTGTCGGCACGGACAGGGTCAGGTTGTACGCCGGGGCGGGGGAACGCCCGGTGATCGTGAGCACAGGCCCCGACGCCGACGCCCAAACACCGACGAACGCGCTATTGAGATATGCCGCGAAATGGTAGGCGATGCTGGCATTGGTGTCGACCGGGAAAACGCTCTTGCCCAGAACGGTGCCGTTTACGTTGAGGTACACCGCGTCGCCGTTGGCGAACGTGCCCCCGAACGTGACTTGCGCCGTGGAAAAGGTCCCGCCGGACGCCACCCGTTCATTCCACCAGAACACGCCGAGGTATTCGTTCATCGGCCCGGCGTAGCCCAGTTTGTCCAAAATCCACATGAGGCGTGCCGGTGGGAGTTTGTAGGTATGGTCGGTGTCGAAGTCGAGCGCGGGAGAGATCCCGGTGCGCGGCGCGAGCGCGTCGGGAACATCCGAGACGACCGCAGCCTCCAGGAAGTCGAAATAGAAGACCCCCGGGACGAGCATCCGAAGACTGACGGTGTGCTTCCCGGCGGCCATCGACGTGCGCACCCTCCGGCGCGAGACCACGGCGGACGAGGTGGACAGCCGACAGTCGAGCGAAGTTTCGGCGTCGCCGTCCACCCGCACACCCATCACGGCGCGGTCGGAATAGAGCGACGTGCCGATGTAGAGGTCGTGTGAGTGTTGGCAGGTATAGGTGATGGTTGCTGTGGCCGAGGTGTTGTGAGTCGCAGTGGCGAAATACTGCGAGTAAAAGCCGGACTCGATGGTCCAAGCCGCTGTCGGGCTGAACACGCAGGCGGTGTCGGATTCTTCGATCCGAACGCTGCCCGGTCCGGCAACGGAGAGGGTCTTCGTCGATTCGAGGCCCGAGAGGGTCCAATTCGAAAACACCGCCGACCATTCCGTCGCCGGGTACGACCCCACCACCAGGGACGGCGCGAAGGTCAGCCAGCACTGCCGCAGCGCGGTGAGGTTGAGGGCGGTGAAGTCGATGGTGCAATTCCAGGGCACGTCGGAGCGTCCGCCCGAGAGTTGGACTGTGGACTGGTCGAAACTCAGCGTTGATGCTTTCGACTGCGTGTACAGCTGGATCAGGTTGCCGTCACGGCCTCCGCGCGGGGCGTTGTATTTCACGCCCGAACCGGTGGTCGCGGCGGAGGTCAGGGTCAGCTGGGTGGGGGAATCGACGCTCGAGACCGTGTACCGGGTGCCGCCCAGCCAGATCGGCGCGCCGACGGGGATACCGGGAAAACGCGTCCCGGAAACCCAGGTCACAGTGGTGCCCGAAACGTTCACGGTGCCGAACCGGCCGGCCGTAAGTGTCAATTGCGTCCCGCTGACCGCTGCGAGCAGGGAATAGGTCGGATTCGCGGTCACCCAGTCGGTGCCGTTGATCTGCGCTGCGAGATTCGTCGCCGCGATGGTGGTCGTGGTGAGGCGCATGTTGATCCCAGCGTTGCCGTCCGAGGCCGAGACGGGGATGTCCACACCAGACCGGCCGAGTTGGACGGAAAGCGCCACCGAATTCGAGGTGCTGCCGATGGTGGCCACGACGTCGGGGTCGCCACCCATCTGAGCAACCAGCGCCGAAGCTTGCATGGCGCTGCTTTCGCCCGCCGGCAGGGTTTCGGTGTGGGAATAGGTGCGGCCGTTGACGGTGATCGAGTGCGTGGTGCCGGTGCCCTTGGCGTAGAACTGGAACTCGGCGTTGGAGTGGCCTTCGGGGGCGATGTAGTCGAAGGCGAGGTTTTCGTACCAAATGGTCGCGCGGTCGTAGCCGACGGGCGTGCCGGAACTTGTCAGGCTGAGCGTGGCTGTCGCGGCGGCGAAGTTGTCGCCGGTCACGAGAGTAGCGTAGTCCCAGAGGCGCACTTGGGCCGGAGTGCCGTCGTCCTTGATGCAGTCGAGCGTGGCCCAGTCGATCCAATTGTATTTGGGGGAGTCGATGGGTTGGAGGCCGTCGGTGTAGTTGAGGTCGAAGTTGAGGGTGAGTCCGTAGAAATTGAAGTCGGGGAGGTATTTGACCGACGGGTGTTCGTAGAAGTTGTCGGCGTCGTGGAGGACGGCGACCGCGAAATCGGCGGGGTCGCGGAAAGTGCCGCTGACGGTGAAGCCGGTGGGCGACGCGGAATGGATCGCGGCGGCGGCGGCGAAGGTGTCGAACCCGCGCAGGCTGACGGTGCGGTCGGGCTGTAGCTTGTGGATGCGTTCTGGCATGGGGCTGTGTCCGGTTGGAATTGTGCCATGGGGGGAGGGAAAACCGGGGGTGCGGCGGGACGGCCGGAGGGTAGCCAGATCCGCGTATCTTGTTGAAGGAAAAAAACTTATTTTGGGGGAAACTTTATTTCAGTGGGCCGTGAACGGGTGTGCGGCGTCCGGCTGGATCGACGAATCAGTCCAGCGACCGTACAAACCCGCGGAAGAGCCGAAGCCCTTCGAGGTGCCTCGGAGTCAGTTCGAATTGGATGTAGCGGGTCAAATACTCGCGGGAAACCGCCTGGGGGAACGCCCGTTCCACTTCGGCTTGGCGGACGATCTCGTCCAACCGGGTCACGCCGTACCGGTATGACGCAAGAAATGCCCCACGGTCGGCCCGAGCTAGGTTTTCAGCCCTGCCAGCCCAGACTGCGAACACCATCGGGAGTCCGGTGAAGCCGGTCCATTCCGCGCCAAGGTCGAGCACCTCATAGGGTAGCGTTGCTGGGTCCAGATGCAGCGCGGGGTCGCCGATGATGAGCGCCGCGTCGGAGTCGGCCAGCATTTCTTCGAGAGCCGGGGCTTGGCGGCTGATCCGTGGCAGGCAGCCGTAGCGTTCCCGGAGGAGGATTCGGGTGAGCGCAACGGAAGTGCGGGAGCTGGAGTCGGCGGCGAGAGTCTGGATTTCCCGGAATGGCTTCTTGGAAACGAGCAGGATACTGCGCACTGGGCCTTCGCAGGCGATGCCGAGGTCGGGCAGGAAGTCGAGGCCAAGCCGCTCGACTTCGGCACAGGGGACAAGGCCGATGTCGGCGTCGCCCTCGGCCACGGCTTGGGCGCAGACTGCGGGGAGGTCGAAGCGGAAATCGTAAAGGCCGCGTTGTTCGCCGTGCAGGAAACCCCAGACAAGGGGCCAGGTGTTGAGATAGCTGACGGCGGAGACGCGCAAGTTCCTATTTTAGCCGGGTCTGTTGGATAATGGAGTCAGGCGGGTTTTCGCCCGCGCCGCCGCCGAAACGGATTCCGAAGCCGCAAATACTCGATGAGACCAGTTTCCGCGTTCAGCATACGCATCGTTTTGGCATCGCTCGCAGGATTGGCCGTGCCTGCGGTTGCCCAGATCACCCTGAACCCAGTTCCCACCCGCGTCGTCGGGCAAACAAAGATCCAGATCAACACCCAGAATCCCAATCTGGTGGAGGGCCGCGAGTTCGACAATCCGCAGGGCATCGCGTTGGACACGAGCGCCAGCCCGCCGCGCTTGTACGTCGCCGACACCGCGAACAACCGGGTGTTGGGATTCCGCAGTGCAGTCGGGTTCAAGAACGGGCAGGCTGCGGACATCGTGGTCGGCCAGCCCGACTTTTTGACCACCTCCGCCCAAGGGCCCACAGGCTCGCGCGCCACCGGCTTGAACGCTCCTACGGCGCTTGCCGTTGACTCCTCCGGCAACCTTTATGTCGCGGACGCCGCGAACAACCGAATCCTGCGCTTCCCGAAGCCCTTCACCCAGACGCAGGGCCAATTGCCGGACTTGGTGATCGGGCAGCAGTCCTTCACGACCTCGACGCCGAACGCCGGCGGGATTTCCGCCACTACCGTGGCATTCACGGCCACGAACTCGTTGTACCTTTCCGGGATGGCGTTCGACGGCTCGGGCAATCTTTGGATCACCGATCCGGGCAACAACCGGGTGCTTCGATATCCGGCGAAGTTGATCGGGGCAGTCGCGGCCCCGGGTCCGGCGGCGGATCTGGTGCTGGCCCAACAGGATTTCGCCTCGTCGAGCTTTTCCAACAACACTTCAGTGACGTCGCTCACGGCGGTCGGGCAGCCTTCCGGGATTGCTTTCGACAGCGCGGGGCGGTTGTTCGTGGTCGAATCCCTGAACGGCTCCCGTGGCCGGATTCTGGTTTGGAATTCGCCGGCGTTCAGCGGGCAGGCCGCTTCGCGGATTATTGGGGTGTCGACAGCGGCGGGAACGCCGACGGTCAGCAACCTCCAGTTGGGCGTGGGTCCGGGTGGGCTCTTCAGCCTCGGGGACCGGATCGGCGTGGTCGATTCGAATACCAACCGTGTGCTGATTTACCCGCCGGCCGAGCAGTTCACTTCGGACACATTGACGCAAAGCGCGGCGGAAGTGGCTGGCCAGAAGGACTTTTTTACTGGAACTGGCAATCAAGGGCAACCACTGGCGTCCGCCACGTCCATGCTGCACCCGACCTCGGCCGCGTACTTCGGCGGCGAACTGTACACGGTCGATTCCGGGAACAACCGGGTGTTGGTGATGCCGAGGGCCGACGGGCTGATCGGGCCGGCGGTGCGGGTGCTTGGCCAGGATGCGATGGATTTGAACGCTCCCAACCTCGTCGAGGGTAGGGAGCTCAACTTCTCGGGTGGCGAGGCCGGGGTTGCGGTGGATCTGACGGCGAATCCCCCGCATTTGTACATTGCCGACACGGGCAACCACCGGATTCTGGGGTACAAGGATCTGCGGAACATCCAACCGGGCGCGAAGGCCGATATCGTGATCGGGCAGCCGGATTTCCAGCACAACATCCTGAACTACCCCTCGAACGACTCGACCAAGCCGACGCAATCGAACCTGTTCTCGCCCATCGGCCTATACGTGGACCCGTCGGGCAACTTGTATGTGGCCGACACCGGGAATGGACGCGTGCTGCGTTTCCCGAAGCCGTTCGACAACTATAAGCCGGGCGTGATGGAACCCGCCGACCTCGTGCTGGGGCAGCTCAATTTCTTCTCCAAGATTCCTGACCCCACCGCCCGCACCATGACTGCTCCTTACGGGATCGCCCAGGCGAGCGGCAACGGGCTGCTCGTGTCGGACGTTTTGCAGAACCGGGTGTTGTATTTCCCCGGGACGTCCGATACGTTCACCAGCGGGATGGCGGCAACCATTGTGTTCGGGCAGCAGAATTTTTCGTCGTCGGGGTCGGGGACCACTACCAACCAGTTGAATGCGCCGCGGCACATTGCTACCGACGAGGACGACCACCTCTATGTTGCCGACTCCGGCAACGGCCGGGTACTGATTTTTGACCATGCCCCGACCGATGCCTCGGGCGCGTTTGCAGCGATCTCGCTGACCACCGGGCTGAAGCGGCCGGTGGGGATGCATGTCGGGACCGTGACCGGCGACATTTGGGTGACCGACACCGGGGTGGGGCAGGCGATCCGCTTCCCGAAGTTCAACTCTTTGGCGGCTACCAACTTCGCTTCGAATGCCACTTTGGCGGAGTTCGGGCCGTTGGCCTTGACCGAGGACGGGTGGGGCAACGTGTTCATCGCGGATTCGGCAAGCCGGGTGGTGATCCACTATCCGGGCCTCTCGGGGTTGAACGCTGCCAACTACATGAACGCGAATGTGATGGCACCGGGTATGATTGCAGCGCTCTACTCGACCGGGAACTTTCACCAGTTCGGGACGACCACGCAATCAGCCACGGCGATTCCGCTGCCGACGCAACTGAACGGGCTGCAGGTGCTGTTCAACGGCACGGCGGTGCCGCTGTTCTTCGTGGGATCGGACCAGATCAACTTCCAGGTGCCGAACTTGGCACCGACGAGCGGCACGGCGGACTTGCAGGTGATCGAGTCGGCCACGGGAAGGCTGCTGGGGGACACGACGGTGTCGATGGCGACAGCGCAGCCAGGGATATTTACCCAGGACGCGAATGGCAGCGGCACGGCGGTCGCGGTGAACGAGGACGGCAAGCTGAACACGGCCACCACGCCGGCCATCGCGGGCCACTACATTACTTTCTATGGGACCGGCGAGGGCTACGTTGCCGGTGCGCCTCCCGACGGCAGTGCGCCGACCGGGGCGGTGGCCTCGTCGCGGCCGCCGACCGTGTTCATTTCACCGAACAGCGTGCTGACGGGGTCGGATGTCCAGTATGCCGGTTTGGCTCCGGGCTTGGTGGGGGTATGGCAGGTGAATGTGAAGCTGCCTTCGACCACGATCACGCAGGCGGGGTCACCGACGAACGTGATTATCTTGCAAGACTCGGTCCCCAGCGCGGATGTGAGGCAGGGTCGGCTTGTGCAGATTTACGTGAAGCAGTAGGGGTCGCTGCCGTGTTAGTCGCGTTCCAGGGTCCCGACTCCGGTGATTCCGCCGAGCAACACGCACGCCTTCCTTTCCTGAACAAACGCTCCATCGCGGTCGCGGCTCTGCAGAATCAACACGTTACCGAGCCGCGACCGCGAGGGAGCGTTTGTTCAAGTCATGCTTCAATCAATATTGTCGGTCCGATCCTACAGCGGCATCGGGGCTGGATAAGCCACAATTCAGCCGCACTATTCCATTCGGCCGAATACCGCTACTTGGCTTGGCGGGAACCCAAGCGGCGGTGCACCGATTCCGTCCCAGCCGATTTGACGCACCAGACAGCCGCAGCCCGCCCGGAAGAACCTTGCGGCTGCGCTGTGGGCTTTGAGGATGTTTGGGTACACGCCCACTAGTTCCCCGTCGTGAACCACGACGAAAGACCCCAAATGGCGGGCTTCCAGATCCGTGCGCATGCCCTCGTAGGCGATTTGTTCCTGTTCCAATTTCGAGTCGGGAGAGTTCGGCTACCATTGCCTTCAACATACCACCAAATCGCCTGGGCCGCCTACCGCACCACCCCGATATCCCTCAAGCCGTTCAACACGAACTGCACGGCGATCGCCGTCAACAAAAGCCCCATCATCCGGTTCATGATCTGGATCCCGGTCTGGTGCAGGTACGCTCCAACCTTGTCCGCCGCCGCCAGGATCACGAACGACGCGACCGCCACAGCCGCGATGCAGCCCAAGATCACGGCATGCCTCGGGAAATCGTCCACCTGGCCCATCAGCACCATTACCGAGGAGATCGAGCCCGGTCCGGCCAGCATCGGGATGCCCAGCGGGATCACGCCCGGATCCTCCTTGCCCGCGCCTTCCTCGGTCTCCCCCGGAGTCTCCTTGGTGGGCGACCGCCGCGCCTGCAGCATGTCCAGCCCGACCAAGCCCAGGACGATGCCGCCCGCTATCTTGAACGCGGGCAGCGTGATGCCGAATAGCCGGAAGATCGCCGGGCCGGCTATCGCGAAGATGGTCAGGATCAGGTAGAACGTCCAGCACGCAGCAGCCGCGGTTTTGCGCCGTGGACGCGCGCCTGGATGCGCCGTCATCGCGATGAACGCGGGGACAGCGGACACAGGGTCCACCAACACGAAGATCGACGTGAAGGAGACCAGCGCGAACTGCAGCAGTGGAAGGAAGGTCGGCGTACCTCCATTATCGCGTTTCCTGTTACAATCGAGGTTCCCCCGAAAATTTCCCATTGACCTCGAATTCCCGAACCCCCAAAATGCCTTCCCCGAACAGTCGGCCCCGGACCACGGTTGAGCAACTCGCGCGCACGCTCCGCTCCGAGATGATCGCAGTCGATACCCGGTTTTCCTATAACCCCCTGTTCCCGGTGCCGGAAGAAGACCTTCGCCAGTTTCTGCAGGACCCGATCACCGCGTTGCCGCCGAGCGTCGCAGCCCTGCTGCCGCCCGTGGGCATCGTGTTTGCTCCCTACCTCGACCGCCAGACGCCGAAGGGCCCCATCTCCGTGACCGAGGAGAAGCCGACCGAGGCGAAACTCATCCTGTCGACGCGGGTGATGGCGCAGGACCACGCCACCCTGTTCTTCACCGTGAAGGACGAACAGGTTGCCGACTACCATTACTTCCTCTACGACGAACTCGCCGGGCTGCTGCTGCTGGCGCTGCCAAAGGAAGCCGAGGACGAGTGGAACCGGCTGCTGCGAGAGGAATTGAGCGCCGAGGCGCACGGCGAGGTCGACGACCGCAGTTGGCACGCCAAGCAGAAGCTGCAGCGGAAGGCGATGGCGGCGCGCAAGGACGGTCCCCTGTTCCGGGAATACTCGCGCGACTCGTTCCGCGACACGATGACGCTCTACATGCACGGCATCTGCTGCGACATCGATGTGGAGGCCGGCCCGCGACAATTGCCCAGCCGGTATCTGCGGAAGCGTTTGGACGCGTTAAAGTCGCTGTTCCCGCCGCCCGAGGGCCACGCGGTTTTTCCCGAAGATCTGCCAAAGATCGATCCGCGCTTGGCACCTCCAAAGGGGCTGGACCCCATCGAATAGGCTGCGCGCGCGATAATCGGGGTATGCTGATTACCCGAATCGCCCTCGTTTCCGCGCTGGCCGCCGGCACAACCGTGTCCGCTCTAGCGCAAACTCCCGTGGTTGCCCAAGATGCCAACCCGCTGATCGCGAGTTCCAAGATCCTGTTCAACAACTCCAAGAACGACGTCGTCAAGTCCGTCGACAAGGTGTCGGACGATCTGTGGAACTGGCGTCCGACGCCCAAGGTCCGCACCTTCGGCGAACTGTTCGCCCACATTGCCGACGGCCAATACGAATTCTGCGGGGCCGCAATCGAGGGCAAGTCGGTCGACAAGGAGATCGAAAAGACGGCGAAGACCAAGGCTGCGGTGGTGGAGGCGTTGAACGCGGCGTTTGCGTACTGCGAGGCGGCCTACTCGAAGCTCAACGACAAGAATGCGGCGGAAATGGTGACGTTCGGCCGTCCGATGACGCGGATTGGCGTTATGGATTTCAACGTGGCGCACAACATGGAGCACTACGGGAATCTGGTGACGTACATGCGGCTGAAGGACATCGTCCCTCCGACCAGCAAGCAGTAGTTTGTCACGACCGTGGGGGCTTCCGGCATCTTGGACGCCCCCCACGGTTCCTCCTTAGAACGTCATCGAGTTCAGTCCTTGGAACATCGCGGCGTAGGCTGCGGGGCCCCGTGCTTCGGCCTCGCGGAGTGGAAGGACGCGCTGCACGCAAATCTCGGTCGCCTCGGGCCGCGTTGTGAGGATCTGCATCACCTCGGCGATGAAGTCGGCCAAGGGCATGGCATGGGGATCGGTGGCTTGGTGCGCTCCCATCAGTTCCGTCTGGACGTAGGGGGGAGCCAGTTCCAGCACTTCCACCGAGGTACCCTTCAACTGGTGCCGCAGTGATTGCGAGTAGGAATGGATGGCCGCCTTGGTGGCGCAGTAAGTGGGTGTGACCGCCAGCGGAACGAAAGCCAGCCCGGACGAAACATTCATGACCGTTGCGTGCGGCTGCGACCGCAGAAGCGGCAAAAGCGCTGCGGTCAGTCGTATCGGCGCGAGCAGGTTGGTGGTGATCATGGCCTCGGCCGCGGCAACCGCGCTTTCCAGCATCTTCTCAACCTTCATGATGCCCGCGTTGTTGACGAGCACATTCAGCGCCGGATAGCGGGCGGACACCTCGACGGCAAGTGCTTGGATGGCTGACGCGTCGGTGAGGTCCACTTGGACTGACTCCATGCCGGGGTTGGCTGCCCTTGCGGCATCCAGAACGTCCTTCCGACGGCCCGCGATGATCACCCGGTTTCCCAACGTGTGTAAGGCCTCCGCGAGCGCAAGCCCGATGCCGGACCCGCCTCCGGTGATCAGAATCGTGTTGCCTGTCATGTTCATGGTGAATTGTGTCCCTTCTTACCCAGCATATCGGCTACATAGACCTCCTCCACGGGCTGTTAGACCACGGGCCGAAAGGGAAGGATTCGAATACGACTGCGGTCATTCTCCACAGTCAGCATCGCGCCGCAGGCCAGTTGCGAAGACCACTTCAAGATCTGGCCGATCACCTGAGCTCCGACCGCATTCGGACTCAGATCATCGGTCCTGAGTTGGACAACGCTCGGTCGATCCGAGTTCGACGCCGCAAGGATGGCACCAAAGTCCAAGTCCTGTGTAAGGACGGTAAAGCCGTTCGCGGCGGCATAGTCTGCAATCACGACATCCGGCGCATTGACGGCACCCACATCGGACCAGTGTACGGATTCAAGGCCAGCAAATCGCAGGGCCGAGATCCACTTGGCCGACAAATTCATGTCGATCAAGATCTTCACGCGGCGACCGGCTCGGATTCCCGGTCCTCCACCCTCCATGCCGCGTAGCGCAACGCCTGCAGGATGTCTTCCCGTTCCAGATAGGGATAGTCGTCCAGCAATTCTTCTACGCTATGTCCGGCCCCAATCTGGCCGACGATCATCCCGACGGTGACCCGCATGCCCCGAATGCACGCCTTCCCCGCCATCACACCCGGCGTACGGGTAATCCGGTCGTATTCAGCCAGCCGCCCAACCATAGTGGTGTCTCCATCAACATCCTAGCAGGGAAACAGAGCACCCGCGAGGTCCATTGGGAACCGCCCGCGCAATCTGCCATTGGCGCTTCACCGTGCTAATGCAGAGCCGCAGCGCTAGGGCATTTTCACCATTACCTTAGCTCGAGCCGAACTGCCAGCCCGCTTGCCTGTCAGAGCCGCGCGCGCGAGCGGTCACCGCCTCCCGGCCGACGCCGTCTTGCGGGGTTGTTCGGACCGCGCTCTGCATGAATTCCGACACGGTCCACTTGGCGCATGGTTCCCGCGTCGACCGCCCCCAGCCACTCGACCAATCGCTCCCGGTCAACGCCGAACTGGACCACGCCATGCGGGGCGTTCCGGGAACGCGCGAACCCTCTGTGTCAAGCTTGATGAGTCAGCCTGTGTGACAAGGATTAGAGTGCAGGGCGGGAAAGGCAAACCTCATCATGACGACAAACGGTTTTACAAGCCCGATCCCGGCTCGGACAGGTTAT
>CAIVPR010000039.1 GCA_903907865.1 uncultured Acidobacteriia bacterium | reverse complement strand
TGCCTTACGCCGAACTGCGCAGAGTGTGGAGCGACCCAGTCGGGTGGACTCCCACCGTAACGTACATCGGCTCCATCAATGTCTATGCTGCCCTCCGCGCCGTGAACCTGACGCTGCCGCCGGACAAGCGGATCAAGGTGTGGTTGGGCGACCCTCCGATCGATTGGGCGCAAATCAGGACCAAGGCTGACTGGGAGCCTCTATTGAAGGAGCGCGATAGGCATCCTGCGGATCTAGTCGCCCGCGAAATCCTGTCGAAGGGAAAGAAGGCGCTGGTGGTCTATGGTGGCCTCCACTTGGGACTCTTTGGTGCCGGCAAGTATTTCAACTTGCGCGCCCAAATCGAGGCGAAGCAGCCCGGCGCTTGGTTCGTCGTCGTGCCCTATGTCGGCTTCGAGGAAAAACGATGCACTGCGCGGTTCGAGCGCGACGCACGCACTTGGCGGGAGCCTGCTCTGGCGCTGGTGGTGGGTGCTGTGAAAAAGAGGTTGCTGCCTCCTGGCTGTAGCATTGTCGAGCTACCGCCCAAGGCCACACCAGAGCAGCGCAAATCTTGGGAGGCCTACAATACCAACTTTTTCGGTCTGACCGCCGACGCTGTGCTGTATCTCGGCCCACGTGCCAGCCTGACCCGTTCGCCCACACGGTCTGACCTCTATCTGGACCAGGATTTCCGGAGCGAAATCGACCGGCGCAACCGCATCATGACGGGCGAGTCGCTGACGGAGTACACGGAGAAAGAGAATGTCGCGGTATCGCGACCGTTCTTTCCTCGCTATCAGTAGGGATCAGCATTTGTAGAAGGCCGCAGGCCGCAGCACGTGCATGTCAGAAACTTGTGCTATTCTTCTGACATGGTCGGGTTGGTAGAACAGATTGTCGAGCAGATCCGAGCCTTGCCGGAAGGCCGATATCTGACAGCAAAAGAGTTGCTGCATCTGGGGAGCCGCCCTGCGGTTGACCAAGCGCTCTCCCGACTGGCCAGAAGCGGTCGGCTCATCCGCGTGAGTCGGGGATTGTACGTTCGACCCATCCAGGGTCAGTTTGGTTCTCGCCCACCTGCCGCCTCCAAGACTGTTGAAGCTCTCGGGGAGCAGCGAGGAGAAACGGTGGTTCGGCACGGTGCGGCCGCAGCCAACGTGCTTGGCCTGACGACACAGATGCCTGTCCGCGAAGTCTATCTGACTTCCGGGCGCAGTCGCGAACTCAAACTGGGAGCCCAGATCGTCGAACTTCGTCATGCGCCAGCGTGGCAACTGGTTCTGCCCGGTTCCGTGGCTGGAGATGTGGTTCGGGCGCTGGCGTGGCTGGGAGAGGAACGCGGGAGATCCGTGGGCGAGTTGATCGCAGGAAAGCTCTCGGAAATGGACCGTACGGCTCTTCTGTCCATGCGGGGCCGTCTTCCGACATGGATCGCGCAACAGGTCAGCGGCTTTGAGGCCGTGGCCAACTTCCTTCAACTGGCACCGGCTGACCGTCGGGGTCGGTGGCAGATCCCGACTTGCGGAGCGTGTTCTCGTCGTTTCACCCACGCGTAGACAATCGCCCTTTGGGCCGTGTTGAATCGGACGAACAGCCGGAAGCGCCCTAGAAACTTAGCGCGCCGCCAGCGCCTGTACTGAGATCCCATCGGGACGCGACCGCTCCGCACGCAGGGTTCCAGCAGGGGCTGTCCCGCGCCGGTGATCCGGTTCGTGATAGTGGAAGAGATTCCACGGAACCCGAACGCCGCCGAGTACCAAACCAGAATCCATCTGAAGTCGTCCCGGATCGGAATGGTCTACATTTCTCGGTCAAGTTGTGCTTACGCTGGCTGGAATGCATAGTATGCGCCGAGTTCGTGGGTTAGCTCTTTCAGGCCGAAACGCTTAGCAGGTGGTGTGTCATGGGTGAGGATGCATGTCGGAGAGCAACGGCCAATTGTCGGCGAAGTAGGAATGTGAGAGGAAGTCAGTTTCGATAGCCGATGCGTCAACAGTGTCTACGCCAGTCAGTACAAGCAGTGGTTCCCCGGCTCGAGAGTAGCCATGAATCCGTTTCGATGTCTTGAGCGCCTTATCTTCTGATGAGGCATAGAGCGTTATTCGACCGGTTACTCTGCGCAGAGATTCAACGGTTCTTCGCTGTTTTATGTGGGTAGGACCTTCAAGTCGAGCTTGCCGGCGATGAGGTAGATCATGGTGATGAGGTTCTTGTCGGAGCGGTAACCTCGCGCCTTGGCCCTGGCGGCCTGGACGAGGCTGTTGATGCCTTCGAGGATTCCGTTGTTGACGCCGGAGGTGAACCAGCGGAGGATGCCGTCCTGATGTTGGCGGATGGTCCTGGCAACCCGGACCATGGGGGCGAGGCGGCTGTGCGTGGCCCAGTAATACCATTTGTCGAGGTAGGGCTTGGCCAAGTCGGCTGGCTGGTTGAAGAGTTCCTGGAACGACAGGCGGATGGCGTAGGCCCTGGCGGTTTTAAGGTTGGAGTTGACCACGTCGAG
>CAIVPR010000038.1 GCA_903907865.1 uncultured Acidobacteriia bacterium | reverse complement strand
GACTTCTCACCGCCACCCAGACCTGCCGCATCCAAGGCCGCAATCCTCTCGACTACCTCAAACAGGCTGTCCACTCACACCGCGCGGGCCTTCCCGCACCTTCGCTCCTACCCGCCAAACCACGGGCCTGAACTGTTACAAGACTCCTTTCTGAAACACTACTTACCTTTATTCTAGTGTGGCGACGCAATTGTCCCGTGTCAATCCCTCCGTGCAATTGTCGGGCCGAAGCGGACAGCTGGACCGTTTTGGTGGGGCGGGGAAGCTCCCGCGGGCCATCCCGGCCGACATCGCCGAATTCTCCTTGCGGGCTCAGAACTCCAAACGTTTGATGCCGTCGCCCGGTTCAAAATTGCAAATCTGTCCCGCGGGGGGGGGCAGCCCTCGCCGCGTGACGACCACTGAATCGGCGAGTTGGCAGACCTTGGACCCGAAACGCGGCCCAGCCCCGTCTCAACGCTGTATCATAAACAGGTTCGTCAATAAGGAGACTCAAAGTGAACAGACTCGCAGTTTTCGGAATCCTGCTGGCCGCGCCCGCCCTGATGGTGGCGCAGACTTCCAAGGCAACATTCGTCGACCACACCAAGGTGGCCGAGGCCCTCGCCAAGGGTGGCAAGATGGTTACGGCGTCCGACCTGGTCGTTCAGGGCGGTCATCGTGACAAGACCGGCCAGGTCGAGGTGCACGACAAGGAAACCGACGTGATCTACGTGCTCGACGGCACGGCGACTTTCGTGACCGGCGGCAAGATGGTGGGCGGGAAGGACACGACTCCCGGCCAGCATCTCGGCACCAACATTGACGGTGGCGAGACGCACAAGCTGGTGAAGGGCGACGTGATCGTGGTCCCGGCGGGCACCCCGCACTGGTTCAAGGAAGTGCCGGGGACGATCAACTACTACGTCGTCAAAGTTCTGAAGCCGTGACAAACGCGTCGGCCACCCGGAATGCCTGCTGGGGGGCTGCGACGGGGGCCACCGATTCGGTGTCGCTGTAAGCCGCGACAGAATTGTACCCACCGGCAATCGGGTCCCGGTGGACGATCAAACGCCGGGCCCGAATGTCAACGACCCAGTATTCCTGTAACCCGGCTCGTGCGTAGAGTTCGCATTTGGTGCGAAGGTCGAAACTCAGGGTGGAATCTGCTATCACAAGACTGCGGAATTTACGTGCGGACGTTTCCGCCCATCTGGCTGATCAGATCCCCTTCCACCAGTTCGTAGCGGGAGAGATCCCAGCCCCACTGACTCAATGGCGGCGCATTCCGCGCGAGTCCACCGCTTGCGCGGCGGCTCGGCAGTGGCGGCGGTGCTGACAGCTACAGGAGCTTCGGCGAGGAGTTCCGGTATTTAGGGCCTCTGAACAGATGGTAACCGCCCGCCATGCTGGCGTCGTGCCCCACAGCCGGATGTCAATAGTGGTAGCGCGCGCCCAAGAACGCGATCCGGTCCTCGTAAACCCGATACACCAGCCGGTGTTCAATGTTGATCCTTCGCGACCAAGCCCCTGCCAGTTCGTGTTTGAGCGGCTCGGGCTTTCCCAATCCGGCAAAAGGTGTCCCCATCGTGTCGTCCACCAGCGACAAGACCCGCATTGCAACCGTGCGGTCGGTTGCGATCCAGTACGCCAGGTCTGCGCGGAATTCCGGCGCGAAGACCGCATCGCGTTCAGTCTTCGAGGCCAATTCCAAACTCGCGCTTGAGTTCCTCTGTTGTGGATGCAGGGAGTTCCCGCGCGTCGGCCCGGCGCAACGCCGTGAGCAGCCGGTCCGCGTTCGCTGGAGACCGCATCAGGTAGGCTGTCTCCATCAAGCTGGAGAGTTCACTGGCCGGAATCAATGCCACATCTCCCCGACCCTTGCGACGTACAATCAAAGGCTCTGCGTCCGCGCACACCTGGTCGAGGAGTGCGGACAGGTTTTGCCGAAGGTTGGAATAGGTGGTTTCGAGGGGCATCCGCTGAGCCTGTTTGAATTGTACAGTATTCTTGTACGGTCCTGGATTCCGCAGGTGCCATCCACTTGTGGAAGAATAGTATGGAAACGGGAGATCTATGATCAAGCTCAAAATCAACGGGCGGGAGAGGTCGTTCGACGGCGACCCCGAAATGCCCCTGCTCTGGTACCTGCGCGACGAAATCGATTTGACGGGCACCAAGTTCGGCTGCGGCGCGGGACTCTGCGGCGCATGCACCGTCCACAAGAACGGCGAGGCCGTCCGGTCCTGCCAAACCTCCATGAAGGACGCCGCCGGCAAGTCCATCACCACCATTGAGGGACTGTCGCCCAACGGCCAGCACCCGCTCCAGAAAGCTTGGATGGAGGCCAACGTGCCCCAGTGCGGCTATTGCCAGACAGGCCAGATCATGCAGGCCGCCGCTCTGCTGAAGAAGAACCACAAGCCGTCCGACAAGGAAATCGACGACGCCATGTCCGGCAACATCTGCCGCTGCGGCACGTACCAACGCATCCGTTCGGCAATCCATGCCGCTGGAAAGGAAATGGCATGAGCGATCACATCGAAAATGGCCTGGTCGAAAATGGCGTTGTTGAAAATATTTCGCGCCGCAGCCTGATTGGCGGCGTTTTCTCCGCCGGTGCGCTCGTGCTGGCCGCCCGCATCCTCCCCGAGGAAGCCTGGGCCGACACGAACGAATACCACGGCAAGGCCGCCTCGTCGGCGCTCCGCCCCAGCATTTATCTGGGAATCGAACCCGACGGAACCATCTACATCGTCACCCACCGCTCCGAGATGGGTACCGGCATCCGCACCACGCTGCCGTTGGTCGCGGCGGACGAACTGGATGCCGATTGGAGCAAGGTCAAGATCGAGCAGGGCATCGGCGACAAGGCGTACGGCGACCAGAACACGGACGGGTCGAAGTCAATCCGCGGCTTCTTTGAAGCCTTCCGCGAATCCGGCGCGTCCGCCCGCATGATGCTCGTTTCCGCCGCCGCAAAGCAGTGGAACGTGCCTGAATCGGAGTGTGCGGCCAAGTTCCACGAGGTCGTCCACACCCCGAGTGGCAAGAAGCTCGGCTACGGCGCGCTCGCCACCGCAGCCGGCAAGCTGCCGGTCCCGAAACCCGCCGACGTGAAGTACAAGCCGAAAAGCGAATGGCGCTACATCGGCAAGGAATCGAAGATCGCCGATCTCGCCGACATCTGCACCGGCAAGGCGACCTTCGGCATGGACATCAAGCGTCAGGGCATGCTCTACGCCTCCATCGAGCGCCCGCCGGTGATGGGCGGCAAGGTCCAGTCGTTCGACGACAAGGCTGCGCGCCAGGTGAAGGGCGTCAGCGGGATCGAAACCATTGACGGCTTCAAGCCCCCGTACACATTCCAGCCCCTGGGGGGCGTGGCCGTTATCGCCAACAGCACCTGGGCCGCCATCCAAGGCCGCAAGAAGCTGAAGATCGAGTGGAACAACGGCGAGAACGCCGCGCACGATTCCGAACAGTACCGCAAGGAACTGCTGACGACGGCGCGCAAGCCGGGCAAAGTCGTCCGAAACATCGGCGACGTGGACGCGGCCTTCGCCAAAGCCTCGAAAACCGTTGAGGCCGAATACTACGCCCCGCTGCTGGCCCACGCCACCATGGAGCCGCCGGTCGCCGTAGCTGAGTTCAAGGGCAACAAGGTCGAGTGCTGGGTTCCGACCCAGAATCCCCAGGCTGTCCAGGACACCGTCGCAGGCGCGTTGGGCCTCAAGCCCGAGGACGTCACCTGCCACGTGACGCTGCTCGGCGGCGGTTTCGGCCGCAAGTCCAAGCCCGACTACGTCGCCGAGGCGGCCATCCTGTCCAAGAAGCAGGGCGGCAAGCCGGTCAAGGTCGTCTGGACCCGCGAGGACGACATCAAGTTCGATTACTACCACTCGGTCGCCGGGATGTACCACAAGGCGGCCTTGGACTCGAACGGCAAGGCGACCGCGTGGCTGCACCGGTCGGTGTTCCCGTCCATCTCCTCCATGAACGACGCCAGCAGCATGTACGGCTTCGACGTCGAGTACGGCATGGGCTTGAACGACATGCCGTGGGATCTGCCGAACCATCGGGCGGAAAACGGTCCGGCAAAGGCGCACGTGCGGATTGGCTGGCTGCGGTCGGTGGCCAACATCTACCACGTGTTCTCGGGTCTGAGCTTCGCCGACGAGTTGGCGCACGCGGCGGGCCGGGATTCGCTGGAATACCAGCTCGAGATGATCGGGCCGGGCAAGATCATCGACTTCAAGAGCCAGGGCGTGGCGAACTACTGGAACTACGGCGAGTCTTATGAGAAGTTCCCGTTCGACTCGAAGCGCTTGCGGCATGTGCTGGAAGTGGCGGGCGAGAAGTCGGGCTGGGGCAAGCGGAAGTCGGGCAACGGCTGGGGCCTGGGCATCGCGGCGGCGCGCAGTTTCACGTCGTACGTGGCGTCCGTGGTCGAAGTCGAGGTCGACAAGGCTGGCAAGATCCGCATTCCGAGGGCGTGGCAGGTGGCCGACGTCGGGATGGTGATCAATCCCGAACGCGTGCGGTCGCAGTTCGAGGGCGCGGCAGTGATGGCGGCTGGGATTGGCCTGACGGGCGAGATCAGCGTGGCCGACGGACGCGTGCAGCAGTCGAACTTCAACAACTACCAAGTGGCGCGGATGAACCAGGCCCCGATGCAGACGGACGTGCACATCATCGAGAGCACGGCGCTGCCTGGGGGCGTCGGGGAACCGGGAGTGCCGCCGTTTGTTCCGGCGTTCGCGAACGCGATCTTCGCGGCGACGGGGAAACGGGTGCGAGATCTGCCGTTTAGCAAGACGAAGTTGGTGTAGGGCGGGAGGGGGGCATCGGCGCGATGCCCCCCCTCCTCTCTCTTCAGATGCAGTTGAGTTTCACCAAGTAGTGTTATAATCGCCCGTAGGGATGCCGGTGAGCAGCGCCTCAACAGTGACCCTTGGTTCCGTTTCCGTGCCTCTTTGGCTAATTCTAATCCTCTTGGCCGCAGCGCGGCTAGTTGCTAAGGTTGACCAGAAACACATTGGAGGCATGCTTATGAACATAAGGTTGTATGCTCTACACCTACTCACCGGTTCTGCCGAAGGCGTATGGGATATAGGAACCAAGGTGGTTGCGGCAGCCTACGTATGTCGCTCCATCTCCCGCTGAAGTCCCTCATGTACAAGCATCTTTAGCAAAGTCTGATACCCCAAACCCTTCCTCTCGGCAATCCGTCTTGCATCGGCGAGGTCGGCTTCGGGAATCCTGATGGCGATTTGCACGCTGGCCTTCCGATTCAATCGGGCCACCAGGCTCGAACCTTGAACCAGTTTGCCCATGCTTTGAGCTTCGGCAGATCTTGCCGACGCGAAATCGCGGCCTGCCGGGCTCGCCCACCAGTCAGCCTCCTCGCTCTCGTTGGCAAATCGCGGCATGTCAATGGTGGTTGTGGACATCGAACTTATTCTCCTTGTAGCCGTCTGCGCAAATAGTCCTGCTTCTGTCCCGCGTCAAGGTCGTAAGCGGTTACGACACGAATCGACTCCAACCGCTCGGTGAACACCACCGCCATCAATCGCCCCCGGCCTGTCTCGCCGTAGTAGAGGAATCGCAACTCCTCTGGCAGATCCTGCTCGTAGATCGCAATCGGGTCATTCTGAAGAGCCGGCTCGACCTCTTCCCGCCCAATCCCGTGGGCTTGGATCTTCCTGAGGTTGTTCCAGTCCCACTCGAACATTGCATCTCCATTGTATATGCAGCGCTGTGCTCGTCAAGTGGCCTGGGGAAAGCTGAACCGCCGCACTGCTAACATGGCCAAGTCGATGGTTGAATTCAGTTTTCCGTCTCTGTCCGCCCCGTCCGGGTGCATCGTTGCCGTCATCGAGGAAGGCGGGCCCAGTCTTTCCCGCGATCCGAAGACCGGTCCCGACGGCCATTTCCTCTTGCATCCCTTCGTCGAGGCCGACGGCATCAGCAAGGCCCGCGCCGTTTCCGACCTGGTGTCGCAGCGCCGCCGTGGAGCCACCTACGTGCTCGTCACCCACGACGAATCCCTCATCCAGCAGTGCGCCGACGAGGTCTGGTGGCTGCGGGGCGGGGCATTGGTCGCCCGCGGCGATCCGGCGGACGTCCTCCCGCTCTACCGCCGCCATTGCGCTCGCCAACTACGCACCGCCGGACTCGGCCAGTTTGCCGCTCTTTCCCCGGCCCTGCGCGACGGCGACGGACGCGCGACTCTGGAATCCATCGAATTGTTTGGCGACAATGCCGAGCCATCGACCGTGTTCCGCTCGGGCGAGGAAATCGCCGTCAAGGTCGCGGTGCGCTTCGCCGCCGAGATCGAAGACCCGGTGGTCGGAATCATGATCCGCACCCGAATCGGCCTCAACGTCTACGGGACCAACACCGAGTTGGAACGGGTCCTCGTCGGCCCAGTGGCTGCGGCCGACTTGGTGCGGGTCACGTACCGGTTCCGCTGCGAACTCTGTCCAGGGGACTACACGATTACCGCGGCGTCCCACGACCCCGACGGCGTCTGGCATGACTGGATGGAGGATGCGGTTGCTTTCGCGGTGTCTGACGCGAGGTATACGGCGGGAGTGGCGAACCTGCGGGCCAAGGTGTACGCCGAACTGACGCGGGGGTAGCCGCGCCTACGTGCGCCGGATCAAATCCGCCATCGCACCTGAACCTGCGGCCTCCAGCGCCTCCGCGGCGCCGACCCGGTTCACCTCGGGCTGGTTCTGCGACACCTTCCACTTCCCCCCAAGCTTGGTGATCCGCAGTTCGATCCCCACGATCGCCCTGACGAGTCCGCCGATGTAGTCGGTCGGCGCGTCCGAGGGCTTCCACTGAACTGGTTCCCCGGCCTCGTGCGCCGCCGTCAGGCGGTCCAGAAAAGCTCTCAGTCGGACCGGGTCCTCGTCAACGCGAACCACCCCGTGGGCGTGCACAACCGCGTAATTCCACGTCGGCACGGCCCGCCCATGCTCATGCTTGGTCGGGTACCAGTTCGGACTGACGTACGCCTGCGGACCCTGGAAGATTGCCAGCGCTGGAACGCCCTCGGGTCCCCAGCCCTTCCAATGCCCGTTGCCTCGCGCCATATGGCCGCGCAGGGTCCCCATAGGCGCTGGATCCGGCTCCCACAGCAGCGGGATGTGGTTGGCCTCAACGATCCCGTCGGGACCCGCCGTCACCAGCGCCGCCAGCGGAAACTCCGCCATCAAGGCCCGCAAAACCTCCGGGCGTTGTTCTCCGAAATGCTTGGGGATGTACAAGTTGCCGCCTACCGTTGAATGTTGTACAAGAAGGTCATCTGGAGCACGATGCGGTCGCCCTTAAACTCCGGCGGCAACGGCGGAAGCGGATTGGACGCGCTGATCGCGGCCACTGCCGACTGGTCGAGCGGCTTCGCGCCGGACTGTCCGTTAAACACCACCTTCGTCACCATGCCCTGCTTGGCGATGGCGAATTGCACCACCACTTGGCCCCGCATGCCGAGCCGAGCCGCTTCCGGATACACCGCAAACCAGTTCCGTCGCACTGCGGCCAGCACTTGCAGCATATACGGGCGAAAATCGACGCCCATCGGGTCGCTCTTCAGCTCCAAATTGGAGTGCGGACGCCCCGCCGACGGCGGCAAATTCAAACCCGGTCCTGTGCCGCCCACGTCCGCCCCCATGTCGGTCACAGTTATAGTCCCCGGAGAACCCGCGCCCGAGCGCGACATGCTCTTGAGGGTGTCCTGCACCGACATCGACGGCATCTGGATCAGTCCCGTCGGCTGGCCGCCGGAAGGCCGCCCCACATCCTGCAGAGCCAGCTTCGGCGCTTCAGCCGTTGGGGCTGGCGGCAGTGGCGTCGTCTTCGGAAGCTGGGCGGTCTGCAGGTTCTGGACCGGGCCTTCCTGCTTCGGCGCTTCTAAAATCACAGGCTTGTCGAGCTGCACCTGCCGCTGAGGTGGCGGGGTGAACTGCGGGGGAGGCGGCGACGCCTTGGCGGATTCCTGCGGTTTCGCCGCCGCTGGCGCCGGGGCCGGGGACTTCAGCACCGGGCGCGGCGCGATGGACTCCACCGTCAATTCCTTCGCCAGCGGGGCCTTGTTGGGGGCCTTCTGGGTAATGTCCGGCGGAATGAAGAGCGGCGTGACCTGCCTCACCAGCACCTTTTCGGGCTCGGAAGGCGGGATCACGTCGAACGTCGTGTTGTACGCCGCCGTCGTGAAAATCACGTGCACAAGCACCGACCCCACCGCCGCAGTCTTCCAGCGGCGCAGATCGTCCTGCCGGTTCCGCGCCAGCAGCAACTTCAGTTCGGGTTCGTGGAAGATGTCTATGTCCATCCGTGGGCAAGAGGGTGCGCCGCGACCGTCGCGGCGACCACGCTGGAATGCTCCCCGATCTTATCAAGGACAGCCAGCGCCGTCTCCAATGTGCGACGCGCCGTGGGTCCATCCAGTTTCGGCTGTTGCCGGGTCTCGACCGCATCCAGGAATGCGTCGAATTGCAATTTCAGCGGCTCGCCCGGTTCCACCGCGATTTGTTCGAAGGCAATGCCCTCGTCTCCGCCCACCTTGAACGACGCCATCGACTTGTTGGCGTAGTCGAGCGAGATGTATTGCAGAGGTTGGAAGAGGCGCAGCTTGCGGACTTTCTCCGTCGACACGCGGCTTGCCGTCAGGTTTGCAATGCAGCCGTTGACGAACTCCAGTCGCACGTTGGCGATGTCCACTTTGGGCGAAAGCACCGAAATCCCGGCGGCGCGGATCTCCTTCAACTCCGAATTGGCGAACGCAAGGACGATATCGAGGTCGTGGATCATCAGGTCCAGCACCACATCGATGTCGAGGCTCCGCAGGGTGAACATGCTCATGCGGTGGATCTCGAAAAATAGCGGCAGGGTCGCGATCTTCTCCAGAGCCACGATGGCCGGGTTGAAGCGCTCAAGGTGCCCCACTTGGAGGATTCTGCCTCGGCGTTCGGCGATTTCGACCATGCGGTCGGCCTCGGCAACCGTCACCGCGATGGGCTTTTCGACCAACACGTCGATCCCGGCCTCCATCAATTCGCACGCGATGGGGGCGTGGAAGATGGTGGGGGCGGCGATGATGGCCGCGTCCACTTGGCCGTTCAGGCCGCGGTGGTCGGTAAGCGCCTCGGCTCCGCGCGCGTCGGCGTGTTCCCGTGCCAGCGCCAAGTTCGGATCGACGACATGGGTCAACCGCGCCCTTGCCGATTCCGAAACGACGCGCACATGGTTCTTCCCGAACGCCCCCGCACCTACAACCGCAACTCTCGTCATTTTTCGAGGGCCTCCATTCCCACTATCGCAATCTTGGCCGCGTTGGCCGCCGCAAGGAACTCCTCGCGGTCCAGGAACAGCGTCCGACCTGCATCCACCGCCAAAGCCGTAGTGCCTGTCTCCACCATAGTCGCGATGGTGCCGGGTCCGACCACGGGCACGTCGAACAGCAGGTGCCGACGCCGCGAGGACGCCTTCACCAGTGTCAAGCGCTTGCCCTCCACCAGTGATGCCGCGCGGCGCAGCATCGCGTCCGTGCCCTCCATGGCCTCCAGCGCAACGCAGGCCTTGTCGGCGACTGCGACGCTCTGCCCCAGGTCCAGACTGGCCAGCGCATGGGCGATCTTCTGGCCGTATTCGATGTCGGCGCGCTCGTCCGAGTCCGGCTTGCGCTTCGTGATCGTGCCGACCGGGGCCAGCAGCGGCTTCAGCAGCAGGGTGGAATCCACCAACTCGATGCCTTCCTCGGCGAGCACCTTGATGACCCCGCCGATGAGCGAATCCGTGTTCTTCGAGGCGAGGGAAAACAGCACCTTCGCGAGTCGCCAGTCGGGCCGGATCGAGGAGAAGATCTTGGCGTGCTTCACCTGCCCGGCCATCATGATCCGGGTGACGCCTTCCTGCCTGCAGAGTTCGATCAGCCGACCAAGTTCGCCCAGCGAAATCCAGTGGCATTTGGCGGCGGCGCGCTCGACCTCGGGCGACGCTTCTTCGCGTATGGCGAACGCGATGGCCTCGTCCCCCACCTTGCGGGCGGTTTCGAGGGCCAGGACCGGGAACCGGCCGTTGCCGGCGATGATTCCGTACTTCATCACCCCTTCAAGACGCCGCGCTGGGAGGACGCGATGAATTCGAGCAAGACATCCACCTCATCGCACGGCGGTACTTCCTCGCGAATCCTCTCCACCGCCTGGGACGTGTTCAATCCCGCCCGCGTCAGCAGCCTGAGCGCCGTTTGCAGGGCCTCAATGGAGTTCCTCTCGAATCCGCGACGTCCCAGCCCGATCGCGTTGGCCCCGAACACGGAGACCTCCGGTTGGTTGCTGGTAAGCGAAAACGGCATCACGTCTTGCTTGATCACGCTGTAGGGACCCACGAATGCGTGCCGACCGATCCGGCAGAACTGGTGGACGCCGCTGAACGGGCTCACGTCGGCCCAGTCCTCCACCGTCACATGTCCCGCCAGCCCGACGCTGTTGCCGAGGATCACGTGGTTGCCGATCCGGCAGTCGTGGGCCACGTGGGCGTAGGTCATGATCAGGCAGTCGTCCCCGATACTGGTGACCAAGCCGCCGCCCTCGGTACCCCTATGGATCGTCACGAACTCCCGGATCCGGTTGCGGCTGCCGATGGTGGTGGTGGCTCGCTCGCCCTTGTATTTAAGATCCTGCGAGGCCAGTCCGACCGTCGCGAACGGGAAGAATATGTTGTCCTCGCCGATGGTGCATGGGCCTTCGAGAATGACGTTGGCCATCAGCCGGGTGCGGGCACCGATTTCCACGTCTGCTCCAACCATGCACCAAGGCCCGATGTCGGCGGTTGGGTGGATCTTCGCCGCCGGATCTACGATTGCTGAAGGATGAACCGGCATCTAGCTCGCGGGGGTCTCGGCTTTTGCGGCTTCAATCGCGGCGTGGTCCAACTTGTCCTCGAGCTTGCACATGACAATCGCCTCGGCCACAATCGCGCCGTCCACGCGCGCGACGCCTTCCATTTTGGCGACGGTCCCTTTGCGCCGGATCATCTTGACGTCCATGACGAGCTGGTCGCCCGGAACGACCGGCTTGCGGAATTTGGCCGAATCGATGGAGACGAGGAAGACGAGCTTGGAGTCGCGGTCGGGGATGGAGCTGAGGACCAGGACGCCGGCGGTCTGCGCGATCGCCTCGACGATGAGGACGCCGGGCATGACCGGAAAATCGGGGAAGTGGCCGACGAAGAACGGCTCGTTGACCGTGACGTTCTTGATACCCACCACGTGCTGGTCGTCCATTTCGACGATGCGGTCGACCAAGAGGAAGGGGTAGCGGTGGGGTAGGATCTTGCGGATCTCGTTGACGTCAAGAATGGGCATTGGAAAATGCCAGTATAACGAGTTGGTTTCAACGCGCGGGTGGGTTCCCGACGGATTGGGTCTTGCGGTCCCGTTCGAGACACCCGTGCCGCCGCCAACGCCGAAATCTTTGCCACCCTTTACGGGCACAACTTCACTCCGCCGCTTGACATGTACGGTCCCCACACGTACAGTTAAGACTGAGCAAGTGATCCCATGAGTCTTCAGGAACACGTCCGTACCAGCCGCATCGAAGCCCGCATTGCGCCCGAATCATTAGACTTGGTTCGCCGTGCCGCCGCCATCCAAGGCCGATCCGTCAGCGATTTCGTCGTATCCGCCGCGCATGACGCCGCGCAAAAGACGGTCTCGGAAATGGAGGTGATCCGGCTCTCCCGAGAAGCGCAGGAAAGGTTCGTCGCCCTGCTGATGGCCCCCCCCCCACCCAACGAGGCATTGCTCCGGGCTCTGGAACGGCGCAAGACCATGATCGTGGAATAACCGTGCCCGACCACTTCCGTATCGAGCCACTTGCGGCAGGGCATAACCGGTCGCGGTTTTCGAGTGGCGTAGCCCCGCTCGACCAATACCTGATCGAACGCGCCTCGCAGGATGTGAAACGGCGAGTGGCCACCTGTTTCGTTGCTGCCGACATCGTTACAGGCGCAATCGCGGGCTACTACACCCTTGCAGCCACGTCGGTAGCATTGGCTGATCTGCCGATCGATGTCGCGAAAAAACTCCCAAGGTATCCCCAGGTTCCAGGTGCACTGGTCGGTCGCCTCGCCGTAGATCGGCACTATCGTGGAATGGGCCTCGGAGGACAACTGCTAACGGACGCAATCCTGCGCGCCGCGCGAGCCGAACTGGGAATCTTCGTCATTGTCGTAGACGCAAAGGATGACAATGCGCGCGATTTCTACGCGCACCACGGTTTCACAACCTTGGACTTTGGAGGGCACCGGATGTTTCTTCAGATTCCGCTTGCCCTGCGCCTCGCGGACGCGATACGCTAACCCCGCTTTCCCAGCCAGTCAAACAACACAATCCCCGCCGCCACCGACACGTTCAACGACGCAATCTTGCCCGCCATCGGAATCCGCAGCAACTGGTCGCAGTTCTTCTTCACCAAATCGTGTAGCCCGGCACCTTCGGCCCCCATCACGATCACGGTTTTCTCCGGCCACTTCACCGACGAATACGATTCCGTCCCGCGCTCGTCGAGCCCGTACACGAAGTACCCCATCTCGCGCAGGCTCCGCAGCGACTGGTTGATGTTGACCACGCGCGCCACCGGCAGGTGGTTCAGTGCTCCGGCGGCCGCCTTCTCCACCACGTCGGTCAGGCCCGCGGCGCGGCGCTCCGGCACCACCACCGCCCCGGCCCCGGCGGCGTGCGCGGTCCGGATAATCGCCCCCAGGTTGTGGGGATCCTCCACGCCGTCGAGCACCACCAGCAGGTCGGCTCTTGGAGCCACGGCGTCCAGGTCGACGTACTTCGTCGCCGCGCCGAGCGCCGCGATCCCCTGGTGCACCTTCGACGCCGAGAGGCGGTCAATCGCCGCACGGTCCTCGAAACGCACAGGCGTGCCAGCCTGGCGTGCCAATTCAATCACTTCCTGAACGCGCGGGCCGCCGAGGCCCTTCGCAACAAGGATTCTATCGAGGGGGCGCTTGGCGCGCAAGGCCTCGACTACGGGGTGGTATCCAACAAGAGCGGCCAAGCTTCCATTATGCCGTTGGTACCATGAAATTCTCCGGCGGCACTCTATACAGACCATGATTCCACGCGTCCTATCAGGCATCCAGCCCTCCGGCAACCTCCATATCGGCAACTATCTGGGGGCCCTCGGCAACTGGGTCAAGCTCCAGCACCAGTTCGAGAGCATCTTCTGCATCGTCGACCTGCACGCCATCACGGTCTACCAGAAGCCGGAGGAACTGCGCGCCAAGATCCGCGAAATCGCGGCGCTGTTCCTCGCCGCCGGAATCGACCCCGACCATTCCCGCATCGTCGTCCAATCCGCCGTGCCGGCGCACTCCGAGCTCGCGTGGCTCCTCACCTGCGTCACCCCCATGGGCTGGCTGGAACGCATGACGCAGTTCAAGGCCAAGGCCGCTGCCCAGGAATCCATCGGCGACGGCCTCTTCCAGTACCCCGTCCTGATGGCTGCCGACATCCTGCTGTACCAGGCCAACGTCGTGCCGGTGGGCGAGGACCAGATGCAGCACCTCGAACTGGCGCGCGACATCGCCCAGCGCTTTAATTCGCTCTACGGCGACACCTTCACGATGCCCGCGACGCGGCTGCCGTCGGTGGGCGCGCGCATCATGGGCCTCGACGACCCGACCTCGAAGATGAGCAAGTCGGCCTCCGGTTCCGGCCACGCGGTGGCGCTGCTCGATCCGCCCGACCGCATCAAGAAGACCATCATGCGGGCGACGACCGACTCCAACCCCGCCGTCGATTTCGAAACCATGGGACCCGGCGTCGCCAACCTGCTGGCAATCTTCCAGGCTTTCTCCGGCTGGAACGACGACGCGATGCGCTCCCATTTCAGCGGGCTGCGGTACGGCGACCTGAAGAAGCAGGTGGCCGAAATGACTATTTCCTGCCTGGAGCCGATGCAACAGCGGTATCGCGAGATCACGGCGGATCCAGCGTTCTTGGACGGCATTCTGCAGCGCGGGGCCGATGTGGTGACGCCCATCGCCAACCAGACCGTCCGGTTGGTCAAGGAACGGATGGGAATCTACACGCCGGCAGCCTGAATCGGTACAATAGGGCCAAGTGCATTCACACGATCAGGACCACGGGCACGGCCATAGCCACGACCACGGCCACCACGGGCACAGCCATGGTGCCGGGGCTCCGAAGCAGGTTCTGGTCTGGTCGCTGCTCGCCACTGGCGGATTCGTCGTGTTCGAACTCGCGGCCGGACTCAAGGCCCACAGCCTTGCGCTGATATCCGATGCCGGGCACAACGCCACCGACGCGCTCGCCCTGCTGCTGGCCCTGTTCGCGGTCTTCCTGCATTCGAAACCGGCCGACGAGTCCCGCACCTACGGCTACCACCGCGCGGGCGTGCTGGCGGCCTTTGTCAACGCATTGGCCTTGGTCTTGCTCTCCGGCTGGATCGTGTGGGAAGGCTGGCAGCGGCTGGTGACTCCCGAGCCTGTCAACGACACGGCCATGCTCTGGGTCGCGGTGGGCGCGATGGTCCTCAACGGCAGCATCATGCTGGCGCTGCACTCCTCTGACCGCAACGACATCAACCTGCGCGGGGCCTTCTTGCACATGCTGGGCGATTTGCTGGGTTCCGCTGCCATCGTGGTTGGCTCGCTCGTGATGCGCTACACGGGCTGGACCCGCGTCGACCCCGTGCTCTCCCTGCTGATTTCAGGCTTGGTGGTGTGGACCGCGTGGGATATTATCCGCGATTCATTGAACATCCTGCTGGAGGGGTTGCCCAAGGGCATCCGGCTGGAGGAGGTCACCAGTGCGATGCGGGCCGTCAAAGGCGTGATGGACGTCCACGATCTGCACATCTGGAACATCGGCTCGAACTCCACTGCGCTGAGTTGCCACGTGTTGATCGAGGATATGCCGCCGTCGCTGAGCGACCGGATCCTGAACGACCTCAACCACGTGCTGAACCACCACTACAGCATCCACCACACGACGGTGCAGTTTGAGCATGTGAGTTGCGCGATCTCGGACACGGGCTGCGTGATTCCGGTGGGTGCCCAAGCCGCGCACCACCACCACTAAATCCGCGGTTTCCCAAACTCGGCGGTAACGTGCGGAGTTCTTCCGAGCTGCGACCGCAAGGGAGCGTTGTTGTACATCCGGCCCACAGTCTTAATTTCCGTAGGGTTTCGCGGCGTTGGCCGGAGGCTCGGCGGGCACGGGGAAATCGGCCATCTTGTCCGGATGTGCCGGGTCGTAACGAGGCAGCCCGTCCACCACGAACTTCGCCAACGGCAATGCCTGCTGACGGATTGACTCCACGATGCATTTCGCCAACTGGTAGCTCCCGTAGTCGGAGTGGTGGGTCGTGTCCTTGCCCGCAAAGAGCAGGTGGGCGTCGGTCGGCCCCAGCGCCTCGTAGAGCGGCGCGCTCATGGCATTGAGGTCGACCACCGGCACCTCGTCCTCCCGGCCGACTGTCCGCACCGCCTCCGGGTAGTCGCCGAGGCTGTTGGTGATCTTCCCCGCATCGTTGAAAGTCAGACGGTTCATGGGCGTGACGATGATCGGGGTCGCTCCTTTGGCCCGCGCGTCGGCCACGAAGCGCTTCAGGTCGGCCTTGTAGGTCGTCATGGCCCCCACGCCTTCGCCCTTTTCCTTCTGGTCGTTGTGCCCCATCTGGATGAGGACATAGTCGCCCGCGCGGAGCATCCTCAGCAGCTTGTTCCATCGTCCCTCGCCGAGGAAACCCTTCAGCGACTCGCCCGATTCGCCATGGTTGGCAACCGCAATGCTCGGCCTCAGGAAACGGGTCAACATCTGGCCCCAGCTATTGAACGGTTCCGTGGGTTGGTCGGTCGAAGTGGAGTCGCCCGCGATGAAAACGGTCGGGACGTCGTCCGCCTTCTCGATTTCAATCGCCGACACGGATGGGTTGGTGCCGATGAACTCCAAGGTCAACTTGTCGTCCCAGGCGCGGGCTTCGCCAGCTTTCTCGCGCGGCTTCAACCGGACCTCGCCGCCTCCGGGGATTTGCGGCGTGCGCACGTTCACCAGGAACGTCCGTGTTTCAAACTTACCCGCCGCCGTGTGGACGGCTTCGACCATCAACCGGCGCAGTTCGGCTTTCACCGTCGTCGTTGACTCGCGCTCGCCCCCCAGCGTGACGGTGACCCGGTAGTTGCCTTCCTGCGGTGTGGGAAGACTAACGTAGACAGGGCCGTCCGGAACCGTGGAAGGCTCCGTGAGTGCCTTGAGGGCATCACCGCGATACGTTGTGGCGGCCGCCACGAGTGGGACGAATGCTAGTAGATACCGAGCAACCATGCCCGAAGTCTATCAGACGGCGCGATGGTGGCGACGCTTGGCGTTCCAACATGCCAGTAGCCCGCCGGTACCCAATACTACCGACGCCGGCTCCGTTCACTGTGTCGAGGTAGGGAATCCGAATATGGCAGAACCGATGAAGTGCTGCCATAGGTGCTCACCAAGTTGATGGAACTGTATGTCTGCGTGTCGGCGTTGTATACAAAGGAACCTGTCACGCCTCCGTTTCATGTGAGCCTTGATGTGTAAGGCTTCTGTGGCGCAGTGCCGGGAGGGTAACAAGTAGTTATTTACGATTTCCAGAGCGCGATGCGGCCGGGATAACTTCGGGCGCGCTCGAACAACTCGTCCCGGCCCGCCAGTTCCAATGCTTCCAACAGCTTGCGCGCGGCGTGGCGGCGCGAGCGGTGGTCGAAATCCTGCACCGCCTCGACCAAGAGTGCCTCGATCTTGTCGAGCGGCCCCGATTCCATCTCCAGCACCTGTCCGACCAGTGCCAACTCGCTCTCCCGCTCCCGCGCGAAGCGGTCGAACGCGCCCTGCGAATCCGGCCCGATGAACTCGCCGTCGGAAAATGCCACGCAATCGACGGACGCCTTCGCCCCCAGCATCTTGCGCAGGTTGTCCAGATTCATCTGGCCCCGGGTATTGGCGACCACCCCGCCGTGGATAACCAGCGCCGTGTAGTCCGGCTCGGCGCAGACGAAGCGCCTGCTACCCGGCTTGATGTCGGACTTTGACGGATTGCGCAGCGTGTCGGCGTAGTGCACCACCGAATACTGCTTGCCCTTGGGGCCCAGGAGGTCGAAACGGACGCCGAGCAGCGACACGGTCCGGTCCGAGGCGTTTTCCACGATCACCGAATAGGGCAGCGCGGGCCTCAACAGGTCCTTCGGCGCGCGACCCAGGATGGACGCCAGCGAGGCCGAGAATTCGGGGGAATCGGGCCCGTGGATCAGAATCCCCGCAATCGTGGAAGGGACGACTTTCATTTGGTTCCGGTAATCGTAGTCCAGCCCCTGGCGTCCATGTTGACCAGCAGAGGCGACTGCCACGCGAACGCGGGGTGCTTTTTAGCGTGCGGGGCGGCCTTGAAATGCAGTCCGCAGGCGTGCCCGGCGGCGGCCATGAAAGTCATGTTGGAAATCATCGAAGCGTCGGCCACCTTGTTCTGGACGGCCCCGGCGGGCTCGAAGGGCGCCTTCCAGTCGCCCATGCCACGCGGCGAGAGGTCGACGTGCCCGCAGAGGGTGTGCTCGCTGGGCTCGGTCTTCTTCGAGACGGTGTCGTAGTGGTCGGCGAGGAATCGGCGGCCCATGTCGGCGTCGATGCGTCCCTTGTTTTCGGTCATCAACTGCTCCCACCGGACACGGCGGGCGTTGGCGCTGAGCGAGGGGTCGTCGGGATTGAACGTGGTTTCCTCGTGGAGGAGCTTGGGGTTGATGGGGAAGTTGGCACCGGTGAAATAGCCGTCCTTGGAGCGCCTCAGTTCGATATTCTTGAGGCCCAGCTCCAAGCTGGCGATCTCGTTGGTCTTGGTGTCTGCCACCAGCCAGTCGTTGGCGTAGCCGCCGTTGTTGCCTTCGCGCATGATGCGGTCGAAGTCGTCGATCGACTTGGAGTACTGCATGGCCTTGCGGGCGCGGACAAACTCGGGGATGCCCTCCGAATCCCAGCCCTCGAAGCCGGTGATGGTTGTTTCGGTGATGGCGATCCCGGCGGCGTTGATGCCGAAGTCGTCGCCGCTGTGGATGAAGCCAGGGAAGCCGTCCATCACGAAATGCAGGCCCTGGGCGGGTGTGATGTCGTAGGCGATGGTCCAGCGTTCGCCATCAAGGTAGCCGGTCCAGTTGTTGTGGCCAATGACGATCTTGCCGTCCTTGGTGTAACCACCGGTGGCGACGAACGCGCTGCAATGTTCCGGCGCGGTGAGGGCCTTGGGCGGCTTCTTGCCGTGCTGCTTGTCGTAGTGGGCCGTGTAATAACTCCACTCCTCGGAGGCGTTGAGCGCGGTCACGTCCCAGACGTCTAGGTTTACGTTGCGCGCCTTGAGGCCGTCGGAGATACCCTGCAGTTCGGCCCGGTACTCTTCCGGAATGTGGGGCCAGAGGATGGTGCGCGCTGCGTCACGGTAGAACGCCCAAGGTTTGCTGGAATCGTGCTCGACCTCAAGCTTCTGGACCGCGACACCCTCTTGAATCTCCTTCGAGAGCAGCCAGCCATGCTGGAAGCCGATCTCGGATGGCGTACCTTCGAGGTGGACGAAGGTCCAGCCGTCTTTTGCCGGCCGCTTGAAGGCCCCCTTGAGCCTCGGGTCCGGGGACGGGGACTTGGCGGCCATTGCAACCAGGGCAGCGGCGGCGAGGGCCAATGCGAGGACCGGGAGAGCCAAGGCGATTCGGCGCGTCATTTTCTTGATTGTAGACGAGTATCGATATCGGGGCACGTGGATGCCGTCGCCTCCTATACTGAAGACGGCCCATGGAGTTTTCCCGCAAGCTGACGGCGCACGTCAAAGCGGCCGGTTGAGCGAGCAAGTTGAGTCCAAAGTTATTGGACCAAGTGCTCGGCTCGCTGCCGCGCGTGCACAATCCGAATGTCCTGGTCGGTTACGATACGTCCGACGACGCAGGAGTGTATCGTTTATCCGACGACTTGGCGCTCGTCCAGACTGTCGACTTCTTCACTCCGATTGTCGACGATCCCTACACGTTCGGTGCCATCGCGGCGGCCAATTCCCTCAGCGACGTCTACGCCATGGGAGGCAAACCGATTTCGGCGCTCTCTGTGGTCGCGTTTCCGGGCGGCGGGGATATGGACGTGTTGGGCGACATCCTGCGTGGCGGCCTCGACAAGATGATCGAGGCGGGTTGCGCGGTCCTTGGGGGCCACTCGGTCAACGACCCCGAGATCAAGTTCGGCTACGCGGTCACCGGCACCATCCATCCGGGAAAAATCAAGGCCAATGCGGGGGCACGGGCGGGCGACGCACTGGTCTTCACCAAGGCGATCGGGACCGGCGTGATCGGAACGGCCCTCAAGCGGGGAATCGCGTCGGAAGAGGCGGTCGCCGCCGCCACCGCGTCGATGCTGCGGCTCAACAAGGATGCCTGCGAGGCCATGCTCGCCTACGACGTGCACGGCTGCACCGACATCACCGGCTTCGGGCTGGTGGGCCATGCGCGCGAGATGGCGGTGGGATCCGGGGTGACGCTGGAAATCGATACCGCCTCGGTGCCCCTACTGCCTGGAGCGCTCGCGGCAGTCGAAGCCGGCGCGGTGCCGGGCGGCCTCCGCAACAACCGCGATTTCGCCGAATGTGCGGTCGACGCCGATCCAGCAATCCCCCCTGCGCTCCTGACGCTCATGTTCGACCCGCAAACCTCGGGCGGGCTGCTTATCTCGCTGTCCGAAAGCGATGCCCTCGCGCTGTGCTCCAGCTTCCCGGAAGCCCGCCGGATTGGACGCGTGCTGCCATGCGACAATAGCCGGAAAGCCCTATTGCTCCTATGACCCCAACCCCCGAGAACGACCCCCTGATCGTTGCCCTTGATGTTGAATCCGCCGCCGAGGCCGATGCCTTGGTTGCCATGCTTGGTGGTTCCGCCAGTTTCTACAAGGTCGGTATGGAACTCTATGCCGCCGCTGGCATGGACTACGTGAGGTCGCTGGTGGGTCGGGGCAAGCAGGTGTTCTTGGATTTGAAGTACTACGACATTGGCGAAACGGTGCGGCGCGCGGTCGCGGTGGCGGCGAAGTCGGGAGCGTCTTTCCTGACGGTGCACGCGGTCGGTCAGGTGATGCGGGCGGCGGTCGAGGGGCGTGGGGATTCCAACCTCGAACTGCTGGCGGTCACTGTCTTGACGAGCTTTGACCAAACCGACCTTGAGGAACTGGGCTACGATTGCACGGTGAGCGATCTCGCGGCCAAGCGTGTTCGGCAGGCCATGGCGGCCGGGATCGACGGCGTGGTGGCATCCCCGCTCGAAGCCCTCGCGATCCGCCGGATTGCCGGGCCTGAAGCCTTGATCGTGACGCCGGGCGTGCGGTCGGCCGGCGCGTCCAAGGGCGACCAGAAGCGCGTGGCCACTCCCGCCGAAGCCATCCGCGACGGTGCCGACTACCTGGTCATCGGCAGACAAGTCACCCGCGCCGCGGACCCGGTGCGTGCCATTGCGGCAATCCGGGCCGAGCTGGCCGAATTGCCGGAAAGCGCCTAACCGCCCGCCATCGGGAAAAATCGTGATCGAGCATTTCCTGGCACAGTACGGATACCTCGCGATCTTCCTCCTGCTGATGCTGGGAATCGTGGGGCCGCTAATTCCCGACGATACGATTCTCGTCGGTTCCGGACTCGCCGCCAGCCAGGGGCACATGCATCCGCTCGCCGTGGTGCTGGTTGCGTATGCCGGGAGCCTGTGCGGCATCACTGTCAGCTACCTCCTGGGGCGGACAGGCGCGATCTACGTCCTCGAACGCTACGGGCCCACCAAGCGCATGGTGGACGACCACTTACCCAAGGTGGAACAGTGGTTTGAAAAATACGGCAAATGGACCCTGTTCTTCGGGTACTTCTTCGCCGGCATCCGCCATTTCACGGCGCTCGGAGCCGGAATCGCCAAGCTTCCATTCCGCCCGTTCGCAATGTATGCCTATCCGGGGGGGCTGGTGTGGGTTGTTTCTTTTGTGGGGCTCGGGTACACGGTCGGCTCGCAGTGGGAACGGCTGAAGCCGCTGGTGGAGCGGGGCGCGACGGGGATCGGGGTTGTTGTTGTCGTCATCGCGCTGGTGGTGTGGTGGATTCGGGCCACCCGCGGTCGCGTCCAGCCCGATCCAACGAATCGACAGTCCGGCTTGTAGATTTCGGATGCAGCAGATTCATCCTAGGAACGGCAGTTGGCCGTGCCCGGCGCATTCCCGGATCGCTGAACAAACACTCCCTCGCGGTCACGGCTCCGCGGAATCGGCATCTTGCCGAGATGGAATGAGAAGGCCGGTCTCCGAGCGGGATGCAGTAAGATCCCGAATGGAAAAGGCACCAGAGGTGCAAAGGAGACCAGCATGAAGAACGATATCAAAGTAGGGGCGAAAAGGAAAGCGCCAAAGGAATTCGGGGCGCAGCAGTTGTACGCGCTGGCGGCGGCTGGGGCGGCGGTGCGGATCACGGTGGGGCTGGACACGGGGGACCGGAGTTGCAGCTGGTGCGCGCTGGGGCCGGACGG
>CAIVPR010000037.1 GCA_903907865.1 uncultured Acidobacteriia bacterium | reverse complement strand
CCCCGCTGCTGGCAGTTGGCGCACCCCAAACATCCAGGTTGCCAGGTTCCGCGGCAAAAGTCCAGGTCCGAAGCGAAGTTTTTTCAGACTTTTTTCACCCCGCACCTTCGGCTGCCAATCCATGGGGCTGAACTGTTACGTTCTGGCCAACCCATCATCCGGGGTACACGGACCACAATCGCAGACATCCTCAGCCTTATTGAAGATGGCGCATCGAGGGCCGAGATCCTCGAAGATTCCCCATGGCTGAAAGACAGTGCCATCGACGCCGCGCTGGCAAGCAGGACATAGGCCTGAATCGTGCAATCGCAACCATTCCATTACCACCAGAAAGCCTACGATCAGCCACCTGCACCCCCGGCAGATTGTCTTTGTCCAAACAGCGAAGGCTGGCAACGCGGAGTGCCGATACAACGTGGATGTCCTGTTTTCCCTGCACTGCTTCACCCGTGGGCTGAAGATTGGCGAAACTCCATAACCTGTCGCGGCTCTGAAACGGGAAACATGCTCTAGTCTCCATGAATCGGAAGACCGCCAAGTAGAATGAGAGTCAGCGAAGGCCCTGATACCCGTGTGCCGTTGAACCCAACTCCAGCGTCATGGCGTCAGTACGCCCGGCTATTCCGACCCCACGCCGCCATGGTATCTGCTACCGTGGTCGCCGGCAGCGCGCAAGCCTTCCTCTATGTCCCAACCGCCAGACTGCTCAGCCGCATCTTCGACGTAATCCTTCCCGCCCGCGACGTCTCCGCGCTCTGGCTAGCCGCGGCGGAACTGCTCGCCCTGCAGTTGGCTGGACTCCTGCTCGTCTGGTGGATCCAGACCGCCGCGCTTAAGATCGGTCAGGAGGTCCTGCTCGAACTCCGCCTGAGGTGCCAGCGCCACCTTTACCTGCTCCCGCGCGATTTCCACACCGCAGCCGACGCCGAGGAACTGCACGTCACCATGGTCTACGAAACCAACTGGATCGACCACATGAACCAGGCGCTGACGTCGCGCCTCCTGCCCGCCGTCCTCTCCGCCACGGTACTGTTTGCCATCCTTTTCGCGACCGAGCCCCGCTACGCCCTGCTCCTCGGCATCTCCGCCCCCCTGCTCTTCACGGCCAACCGGCTCATGGTGCGCAACGCGTGGTTCCGGCAGGAGCGCCTCCGCCAAGCTTTCGAAGCGTTCAGCCGCGGCGTGCGTTTCGCGATCACCGCCCTCGACCTCACCCGCTCCCAGGCGGCCGAGGATTGGGAACTGGCGCGCCAAACCGCCAACGCCGAAAACCTGCGCCGGGTGTCGCTGGACCTCGCCGGTTTCGACGCCCTCCAGCAGCTTCTGCAAACCGCGCTGCTGCTTTCGGGCACGCTCGCCGTTCTGCTGGCCGGAGGCTGGGCCGCCGCCGAGGGGCGCGCCACACGTGGAGAGATCATGGCCTTCTACGTGATCGCCGCCCTGTTTGCCACGCAGTCCCGCACCATCGTGGAATCCGTTCCGGCCATGCGGATGGGGATGCGGGCTTTCCGGCGGATCGCCGGTCTGCTTGCCACCCCCGACCGGGAGCCCTACAGCGGAACGGCGGTTCTGGATACGCTGGAGGAACTGCGGCTCGAAAACGTGGGGTTTTCCTATCGGCCCGGCCATAGCGTCATAGAGGATGTCTCGCTGGTGGTTCGTCGCGGCGAGACCGTGGCGATCATCGGTGCCAATGGCGGCGGCAAGAGCACGCTGCTGTTCCTCATCGCCGGTTATTACGCGCCCCTTCGCGGCTCCATGCTGGTGAACGGACTGCCCTTCAGCCACTGGAACCCGCGCGGAGTCCGGGCCCGCATGGCCATCGTGCCGCAGAATCCGTTTCTTTTTCCCGGCACTGTCCGGGAGAACGTCGCCTATGGCATGGCCCCGGTTTCCGACGCCGCTGTTTGGGAGGCCCTGCGCCAGGCCGGGGCCGACTTCGTAAGCCAGCTTCCAGAGACCCTCGACAGCCTGATTGGAGAACAAGGCGCGCTTCTTTCGGGCGGACAGCGGCAGCGGCTGGTGATCGCCCGCGCCCTCCTGCGCCAGCCGGACTTGCTGATTCTGGACGAGCCCACCAACCACCTCGACGACCACGGTATCGAAGTCTTGATGGAGTCGCTGCGCAATTTGCCGTTCCATCCCGCCGTCATCCTCATTTCCCACGAGCCGCGCGTGCTGCGGCACGTTTCCCGCGCGTTGCGGCTGACCGGAGGGCGGCTGTCGTGAATAAGAGTGTCAATGTCAGCGTGGTGGTGGCCGGAGATCTGGCCCGCAGCCCGAGGATGCTCAACCACGCGCGGGAACTGGCGCGCGCGGGCTACCGGGTCTCGCTCATTGGCTATTCCGGGCACGAGTTCACGGCACCGCCCGGCGTCCGGGTGATTGCGGTTCCGTCCCGCGAGGAGCCGAAACGCGCCTGGACGCTATGGCGCGCCGGACTGCGGATGGCACGGGTCTTCCGGGATTTGTTCGTCGCCCTGCGAGGGTCGCGGCCCGACGTTGTGCTGGTTCAGAACCCGCCGACGTTTCCCGTGGTGGCCGCGCGCCTCCTCGGCGTGCCGGTGGTTCTCGATTGGCACAATTACGGGTACTCGATGCTTGCCTTGCGCAGGAGCAACGGCAGCGCCTTCGCGGAGCGCCTCGAAGGCGTGCTTGGTGGGATGGCCCGGCATCACCTCTGCGTTTCCGACGGGATGCGGGCGGACTTGGCGCGGCGATTCGGCGTGGCGGCTACGGTCCTCTATGATCGGCCCGTGGAAAGTTTGGCTGGCAAGGGGAGAAACGACGGTCGAAAGCTGGTCGTGGTGTGTCCCGCGGGGTGGACCGCCGACGAAGACATGGGCCTGCTGCTCGACGCCCTCGAACTCCTCGCGCCGCATGGGATGGAGATCCACCTCACGGGCGACGGGCCCACCCGGCTCGACCTCATGCCGCGCATCACGGCCCTCGGCATACACACCGGATACCTCCCGGAAGCGGATTACCGCGACCTGCTGGCGCGCGCCGACCTCGGGCTGAGCCTGCATCGCTCCAGTTCGGGCCACGATCTCGCCATGAAGGTCGTCGACCTGTTTGCCGCCGGTGTTCCGGTGTGCGCCCTCGACTACGGCGCGGTGCTGCGGGAACAGATCCAGCCCGGCGAAACCGGGTTTGTATTTTCCGATGCCCGCCAGCTTGCGGACATCCTGTCCACGCTGCAAGGTGATCGCGCGCCGCTCGTCACCATGTGCGGGCATGTTCGCGAACGTTGGGGGAGCACATGGTCGGACGAGTGGCTCCGCGTCGCCCGTCCCATCTTTGGAGATCTTGAATGAGAAAACGCCGAGTCCTGGTCGCGCATCCCTACCTCCATCCTTCGGGCGGCGGCAACGTAGTCGCGGCGTGGGCGCTCCAGGCGCTGCGCGACGAATTCGACGTGACGCTCGCCACCCTCGGCCCGGTCGACTGCGCCGCGCTCAACCGCAATTTCGGCACATCGCTCAGCGACGGCGACTTCACCATCCGCATTGCCCCCGCTGGCTACCGCCTTGCGTTGCGCGCCCTGCCGACGCGGGGAGCCCTCATGCAGATGAGCGCCCTGATGCGCTGGGCCCGCGCGCTGGATGGGCGCGAGCATTTCGACGTGTTGTTCGGCACGCAGAACGAGACCGATTTCGGCAGGCCCGGCATCCAATACGTTCACTACCCGTGGGTCTACCTGCCCCGGCCCGATGCCGAGATGCTCTGGTACCACCACATCCCGGGCTTCCTGCCGCTTTACCGGGGCTTGTGCCAGACGCTGTCGGGAAGCTCCAACGAGGGGCTGCGCCGCAACCTGTCGCTCGCCAATTCGGAGTTTATCGTCGGCAAGATCCGCGAGATCCACGGTGTGGAGGCGGAGATCGTCTATCCCCCGGTCCCCGGCGCGTTCCCCGCGATTCCGTGGGAGCAGCGCCGCGCCGCCGTAGTCGCCGTGGGCCGCATGCACGAGATCAAGCGCTGGGAGATGGCGGTGGAAGCGCTCGACATCGTCCGGCAGCAGGGTCTCGACCTCGGACTCACCCTGATCGCGGCGGCCGAGCAGCCCGCGTACGGGAAACGCATGGCCGCGCTCGCAGGGTCCAGGCCCTGGTTCCGGATCCTGTCCGATATCACCCGGGACGAACTGGTGCGCGAAGTCGCCGGCCACCGCTACGGCATCCACACCATGGAGAACGAGCACTTCGGCATCGCGCCGGCGGAGCTGCTGCAGGCGGGTTGCATCCCATTTGTGCACGATTCCGGGGGCCCGGTGGAGATTGTGGGCGGTCGGAAGGAACTGCTCTTTTCAGACGCCCGCGATGCCGCGGGGAAACTGGCGGCAGTGGTGCAATCGCTCGGTCTGGAAAGCGAATTGCGGCAGGCCCTGGCCCAACGCCGGGACTGCTATTCCGCCGAGAAATTCACAGAAAGCATCCGCCGGGTAGTGCGGGAGTACCGATAGCCGTCACCCGGGCATTGACTCAAGCTCGGCTATACTATCCTGGTGCGACGTCTACCATCAGGTTCCGCTGCAATCCTTTGCCTCGCGATCATCGTCGCATTTGCCATCCGCGTGGTGCCCGGATACAACGCGGTTATGACCACCTTCGGGGTGAATTTCCAGGACACCGACTCCTGGTACCACATGCGTGCGGTCCACAACCTCGCCGCGCATTTCCCGCATCAAAGCGGTTTCGATCCCTATGCGATCTATGGAGGCGGGCAAAACGCCTATACGGAGCCGTGGGACCTATTCATCGCCGGAATTGCCTCGTTGCTGGCTTTCGGAATACCTTCGCCACGGCTCATTGACCAAGTGGGAGCGTGGCTGCCCGCCGTGCTCGGCGCACTGCTGCCGATCCCCCTGTTCTTTCTCGCAAGGCGTCTTTTCGGCGTTGGCCCCGCGCGCTGGACCGCCGTTGTGGCGGCAGTTATCCCCGGTATCCTCGTTTGGGCGACCCACCTCGGAGTTCCCGACCACCATGTTGCGGAATGCCTGCTCAGCGTATGTGCACTGGTCTTGCTGTGTGGCGCGGTGGAAAGCGAGGGACGCGAGAGGTTGTGGCGGCTCGTAGTTTCGGGCCTGCTGTTCGGGATCTACTTGTGCGTCCGACCCGCAGGCATTTTTGTTCCGGCCACATTGTCCCTTGCCGCATTGCTCGAGCCCTTGCTCGCCCCGTATGTCGCAACTGTACTGGCCATAGCAAGTGCGGTCTTCCTTTCATCCAGTGGAAATATCTGGGCAGAGTACACCTGGCTCACTCTGGGTTGCAGCATAACTGCGTGCCTGGCGGCGTGGGCGTTGGGGGCGCTTTGGCGAAAGAGGGCGTGGTCCAAGACGCTGCTACTTCCTGCGGTCGGAGTCGCGGCCGGTGTCGCAATCGGAATTGTAGCCGGACTGGAGCCCGCGTTGTTTCATTCCATGGCGGAAACAATCCGACGGTATCTTCCGGATGGCCAGGGTACTTCCCGAAGCTATCTGGTGGGAGAACTGGCACCTCTTTGGGAGGTGACCCCGGGTCGGCTGTCTTCTGTCTTCGAAGTGCTAGGCCCTGTCTGGCTTCCGGCATTTCCCGTGCTTCTCTGTGCCTTCTATGCCATCTGGCGCTCCCGGCGACCGGCCCTGGTGCTCTGTTCGGTCTGGGGCTTGGTGATGACGGTTGCCGGAGTGATCCAACTGCGAATGATGATTTACGGGGAACCCGCCATCGCCGTTGCCGCCGGGGTGGGCTGTGCTCGGCTGATGGCGGAACTGCCCCGGTTCCGGACAGCCGTTTCCATTGCGACCGCCATATTCCTGCTCGTCGCCGGCATCCCGCACGGCATCCAGCACAGCATCACCGATGGTGGTCCCCGGGCGGACTGGCACCAGGCGATGGCATGGCTGCGCTGGAATACGCCGGAGCCGATGGGCGATCCCCGCGCGTGGCTCGGCTATTGGCCAGCGTTGCAGCCGGGGAAGGACTTCGCCTACCCGCCGTCGGCCTATAGTGTCCTCACTTGGTGGGATTACGGCAACTGGGTCAACGCCATTGGACACCGGATACCGTCGACCAACGGGACCCAGGCCAATTCCGATACGGTTGCGGCGTTCCTCACCGCCGCGTCGCCGCAGGCCGCACAAGCCCTGGGTTCCCAACTGCATGCCCGTTACGCGGTGTTGAATTACGAATTGACCAGTGAGCTTTGGCCAACCGTGGTCCAGTGGTCGAACCGCAATGTCGCGCGGTATCAGAGGACCATCATGCAAACCAGTCCGGCGGGCGGGCGCGTTCCGATCACGGTCTACCTGCCGGACTATTACCGCACAATGGCGGTGCGCATGTACAATTTCGACGGTCGAGCCATCACGGCGTCGCCACAAGTGTCGGCCTTCATAACCACGCCGGTGCGCGACCCGTCCGGCGCGATGCTCGACGCACTGGAGTCGGAGGAGACGTTCCCTTCGGAGGAGAAAGCCTTGGAGTTCCGGCTGCTCCATCCGGATAAGTCGGTGGTGGTGGGCAGTATCAACCCCATGGTCAGCTGCGTGAATGTGGAGGGATTGCCGTGGGTGAAGCCGGTCTTTGCCTCGTCGGACCCGGCCGGGCCGCACACGGTGAAGATCTTCGAACTCACCCGGTAGCCGAGGCCCGGCTCGAACGTCTTCCCCCGCGGCGCGGTCCACAGTTATTGTGAAAATACCCCACCCCAGACCGCCAACCTATTCCCTAACCACGCGCCGACGCCGCCACATCCCCAACATCGCCCCACCCATGCCAAACAACACAAACGCCGAAGGTTCCGGTGCCGCACCGCCAACCGGGGCCGTGTAAGTCGTGACGGTGGACAAGCCAGTCACGGGATTCGGCGTGATCGTGGTGTCGCCATTGATCGTCACGCCCCCGACTCCGGTGTCCGTAGCTCCCGCGAGGCTGCTGTAGTTCCGCGCCAGCAGGAACACGAAGAATTGGCTTCCGTCCGTCGACGTCGTGCCGAGCGCCGCGCCGTCCAGCGTCACGACGAAGCTGAAACCGGTCCCAAAGGTGGTCACGCCCTCGTCGAACAGGTTGGTGCCGCCCACCGTGTTGTCGAAGGCCAGAGGCGGGGCGGAGAGCGATCCGGTCACGCCGCCGAGGACCGCGTCCAGCGAGTCGTCGAACGTGAAACCGCTGGAATTGAAATCCGTCACGTTGGCCGTCGCAGCTAGCGAGGTGCTCGCGTTGGCTTGGTTGAATTGGAACTCGATGTAGCCGAGCGTGGAAGTCCCTATCGACGAAGTGTCGACAGTGACCAAGTAGCTGACCGGCGCGGCCGTCAGAGTTGCCATCGAGCCCAGCGCGAGGAGCGGGAGAAGAATCGTTTTCATGTTTTGTCCCCTTGTGTTCATATCTTTAGTTCTTCAGGTTAGTTTACCGCGACCACGTGCCGCTTCGTGCTGTAGTAGGGGTAGCAAGTATCGTTGGAGTTGGGCGCGTCGCTCGCTTGTATGCCGCCGACCAGAGTGATGCCGTCAACGCCAAAAAATGAGTTGCCCACGGCCCACGTGGACCCTGGGTCGAGGCCGCCCCGCAAGAGCGCCACCGGCGCGCGGGTCAGGGTCTTGGACTGCGCTTGTTTTGGTTCCGACAATGGGGTCCTCCGACCTCCGGGCATCCCAAGCGTTTCAGTTTCGCTACGGGCCCGCACCGCGTAATTTTCATTCCAAGTTAACACACGGATCCGGGCGTTTCAAATACCCCTGGGTACCGGTACCGCGAGCTGCGCCATGGAGATTGGCATAGCCGGAGCACGTCAGGAAAGACACGAAGATCGCCGCGCAACCAGCGCCGCGGCACCAATGCCGAACAACACCAATGCCGAAGTTTCCGGCGTCTCACTGCTCGGCGCGGTGTAGGTGGTGACCGTGGAAAGTCCGGCCATGGCATTCGTCGTGATAGTGGTGTCGCCGTTGAGCGTCAAACCGCCTACGCCGTCCGTCCCTCCCGCGAGGCTGCTGTAGTCCCGCGCCAACAGGAATACGAAGAACTGACTCCCGTCCGTCGCGCTCGTACCCAGCGCAGCGCCTTCCAGGGTCACAACAAAACTGAAGCCGGTCCCGAAAGTGGTCACGCCCTCGTCGAACAGGTTCGTGCCGCCGACCGTGTTGTCGAACACCAGAGGCGGGGCGGAGAGCGATCCGGTCGCACCGCCGAGCACCGCGTCCAGCGCGTCGTCGAACGTGAAGCCGTTGGAATTGAAATCCGTCACGTTGGCCGTCGCGGGGAGCGAGGTGCTCGCGTTGGCCTGGTTGAATTGGAACTCGATGTAGCCCGGCGTGGACGTCCCGATGGACGAAGTATCCACCGAGACCCGGTAGCTGACTGGTGCCGCCGCCAACGTTGTCATCGATGCCAGTGCGAGGAGCGGAATCAGGATGCGTTTCATTTGTTGCCTCCTTGCGTTCGTGGTGGCGGATTAGTTTGTCGCCACCACGTACCGCTTCGTCGTGTAGGCGATGCGGGCATTGGTCGGATCGGTGAAGGTGATTGTGACCGGGCTGCTGGTCCCGCCCACCGACAGTCCGGTCGGAATGCTGATGTAGGGAATACCGCCGGAAGTCGGAAGGCTTGGCAACGTAACTCCCGACGGCAGCGTGGTGAAGAACACGTACACCGGACCCGCGAGGGCGCTGATGCCGGTATTGGTCACCGTGATGGTTCCAGTGTATTTCCCGGTCGTTCGGTTCATGGCTAGTGCCGAGGCGTTCACTTGCGTGCCGCTCGTCACTTCCACCAGGCCATTAACGGTCACGGTGGCCGAGGCCGAGACGCCGTCGCCCGCCGCGTTGTGTCCCACCACGGAATAGGAGGTGGTCGCAGTCGGAGAAACGCTCCCGCCGGAGGCCGACGTCGCGAAAGCGGCGTTCGTCCAAGCATAGGACGTCGCCGGAGGCGTGCAACTTGCCGTCAGTGTGGAGGAGTCGCCCAGGTTGATGGTGGTGGGCGACGCGGCCAGAGTACAAACCGGCACGGCAGGTTGGTTCACGGTCACCGTGGCGTTGGCAGTATTGCCGGAACCGGCGGTGTTAGTACCTTGGACCGAGTAGGTTGTGGTCGTAGTCGGGCTGACATTGCCGGACGAGGCTGTCGACGCGAACCCGGAGTTGGTCCAAGCATAAGACGTTGCCGCGGGAATGCAGACTGCCGTCAGTGTGGCGGAGTCACCCCGGCCGATTGTGGTGGGCGCGGCTGTGAGCGAGCACGACGGCGGCTGGTTCACCGTCACCGTGGCGGAAGCCGACGAACTGTCGCCAGCCGCGTTGTGGCCGACCACCGAATAGGTCGCAGTCGAAGTCGGGGATACACTGCCGCCGGACGACGACGACGCGAAGCCGACATTCGTCCATGTATACGACGTCGCCGCTGGCGTGCAGTTCACCGAAAGAGTGGACGACCCGCCGAGGTTGATTGTGGAGGGCGAGGCGCTCAAACCGCACGTCGGCGGCTGGTTCACTGTTACAGTTGCGGACGCCGAAGTACTGTCGCCAGCGGCGTTGTGCCCGACCACCGAATAGGTCACGGTGGAGGTCGGAGACACGCTCCCGCTCGAGGCCGATGTCGCGAAACCCGTGCCGGTCCACGTATACGACGTCGCGGCTGGCGTGCAGCTTGCCGTTAAGGTCGAGGATCCGCCAAGGTTGATGGTGCTAGGCGAAGGAGTCAATGTACACGTCGGAGGCTGGTTCACCGTCACGGTTGCCGATGCCGAAGTACTGTCGCCCGCCGCGTTGTGTCCAACGACCGAATAGGTCGCGGTCGAAGTCGGAGACACACTTCCGCTCGATGCCGACGTCGCGAACCCCGTGCCGGTCCACGTATACGACGTCGCGGCAGGCGTGCAGCTTGCCGTCAAGGTCGAAGACCCGCCAAGGTTGATGGTGCTAGGCGAAGGAGTCAATGTACACGTCGGAGGCTGGTTCACCGTCACGGTTGCCGATGCCGAAGTACTGTCGCCACCAGCGTTGTGGCCAACCACCGAATAGGTAGCGGTCGAAGTCGGAGAGACACTCCCGCTCGATGCCGACGTCGCGAACCCCGTGCCGGTCCACGTGTACGACGTCGCGGCTGGCGTGCAGCTGGCCGTCAAAGTCGACGACCCGCCCAAATTGATCGTGCCGGGCGAAGGAGTTAACGTACACGTCGGCGGCAAGTTCACCGTCACCGTAGCCGACGCCGAAGTACTGTCCCCAACCGCGTTGTGCCCGACCACCGAATACGTCGCGGTCGAAGTCGGAGAAACACTCCCGCTCGAAGCCGACGTCGCGAAACCCGTGCCGGTCCACGTATACGACGTCGCGGCAGGCGTGCAGCTTGCCGTCAAGGTCGAAGACCCGCCGAGGTTGATGGTGCCGGGCGACGAAGTCAAGGTACACGTTGGCGGCTGGTTCACGGTCACCGTTGCCGACGCCGAAGTACTGTCGCCCGCGGCATTGTGCCCAACCACCGAATAGGTCGCGGTCGAGGTCGGGGATACACTCCCGCTGGAGGCAGACGACGCGAACCCCGTGCCGGTCCATGTATATGAGGTCGCGGCCGGGGTGCAACTCGCCGTCAAAGTCGAGGACCCGCCCAAGTTGATCGTGGAAGGCGAAGGCGTCAGGGAGCAAACCGGAGCCTGGTTCACCGTCACGGTCGCGGACGCCGACGCGCTGTCGCCAGCCGCGTTATGCCCGACCACCGAATAGCTCGCTGTCGAACTCGGCGACACGCTCCCGCTCGATGCCGACGTCGCAAACCCCGTGCCTGTCCACGTGTAAGACGTCGCAGCCGGAGTGCAGGCCGCCGTCAGAGTCGAGGATCCACCCGGGTTGATCGTGGAAGGCGAAGGCGTCAGCGTGCAGGTCGGCGGCTGGTTCACCGTCACCGTCGCCGATGCCGACGCCCCGGTGCCCGCACCGTTGGTACCCGTGACGGTATAGGTTGTCGTCGAAGTCGGCGACACGCTCCCGCTCGAAGCCGACGACACAAAGCCGGCGTTGCTGCTCCAAGTCAATGACGTCGCGGCCGGACTGCAGGTTGCCGTCAGAGTCGACGACCCGCCCCTGTTGATCGTGGTGGGCGATGCGGCCACTGTGCACGTCGGGGGCTGGTTCACGGTCACCGTCACGCTCGCGGCATCCGAGGTCCCCAGGGCGTTCGTCGCCTGCACGGAGTAGGTAGTGGTTACCGTCGGGCTGACGTGGCCGGATGAAGCTGTGGATGTGAAGCCGGAGTTGGTCCAGCTATAGGACGTTATCGGGTCTCCGCAATCGACCGCGAGTGTCACCTGTGTCCCCGGATTGACCGCGCCGGCTGGCGAGGCCGTGAGGTCGCAGGGCCTGGTTGGAGACCAGAATGCCGTAATGTTACTGTGCCAGCTCGCGTTGGCCGGGAAATAGAGGTCGTAGTCACCGCGATAGGTGCAATTCCAGGGATCCTTGAACTGGGCAGTCTGGGTCGCCGTGGTCCAAGTAAGGCTACTCACAGGGGTGTATACCCCCGTGGTAGGGATCAGGACGCTGCAATAGTTCCAGTAGTAGTAATTGGTGTTGGTCGCCGTCTGGGTCTGTTCGCCGTTGACAAACGTGATCCCGAATTGTGACCAGTAAGGCGTGGGAATTGCCCACGCGAACTTGACACCGAAGCCAAATCCGCTCCACAGGAGGGCCACGAGGGCAAAGGCCACAGGACCCGAAAACTTCTTTTGGTTGGGAAGAGCGGCGGAACTTTCGCTGTCTGGTTGCGTCATGAGAGAAGGAATTGACCTTGCGCGATCGGACCCGACATTTTAGCTTTCGCAGTGAGGGGGCGGACAGGCGTGGATTTCCTTTGAGGGTAACAAATTGAGTAGGATGATTTCAATTGCACACGGTACCGGTACCGGTCTGTCCAGCCATGAACGCCACTGAAACTGAATAATCGCTGGGATTATCTGGTTCTTCGCTGTTTTATGTGGGTAGGACCTTCAGGTCGAGCTTGCCGGCGATGAGGTAGATCATGGTGATGAGGTTCTTGTCGGAGCGGTAGCCGCGCGCTTTGGCCTTGGCGGCTTGAATGAGGCTGTTGATGCCTT
>CAIVPR010000036.1 GCA_903907865.1 uncultured Acidobacteriia bacterium | reverse complement strand
AGAACCCGTCCAGCGTCGCCGTCTGCCGCCCCCGCCCGAACCAGACCGGTTCCGCCGTCTCCAGGTTCGAGACAACCGTCACGAACCCCTGCTTGCGCCCGAGGCAAATCTCGTCCACCCCGATTTGCCGCAGCGCGGGCTTGGACCGCCTTGCCTCCCAACGCTCCGGGAACCGCAGGTCGATCGCGCGCACCGTCGATTCCGGCAGCCCGACCTGTTTCGCCACCCTCCGGACCGAAGAGCCGGAGCACAGGACGCCCAACGCGTCCTCGAAACGCTCGCTGAACGGGGCCTTGGAGGGCAGCAGGGGCACCTTTTTCCGTCTTCACCCCGCACTTGGGACACTTCACCCGGTACACCTCGATGTGCACCGTCGTGCGGAACACGCCCCATGGGAGGTCCCGCACGCACCGCTCCGTGAAGTCGTGCACCTCCCCGGACTTCCCCCCGCAGCCCGGGCAAACCAGCTTCCGGTTCCCGCCCTTCCGCCGCACCCACAACTCCGGCACCCCCGCCTGCTCGTCTATCCGGTGCCGGTACACCGCGTACCCCGGCCACCTCAGTATCTTTGTCAGTTCCTTCCCGGTTTCCACCCCACCAGATTACCCGCCCGGCCCCCAAAACGCCCCAACCGCCAAGTCCAATGTTCTCAGGGCCCTTGCCGAATTCCTGCGCAGAGCCGAATAGTGCTTGGAATGGATCTGCGGTCACCATTGTCGAGTCGTGTTGGCGCTCGGAATTGCGCCAGAGCGGCGTGCTATGGTGTCCGACTGGACTCCAAACACCGTGGCTGTTTTCAGTAGATCCAGCCGTCCGCTCATTCCTTAAATGTGCGGGAGACCCTCTTCCTCAACCTAGACGAGACCATGAACAAGGAATGAACATTTCCCCGCGAATTCATACTCCAGAAACAATTCCCGGGTACCGTGGTAGTGCATTTCAACCTGCCAAGGAAACTACGTGAAAACCTTTAAGAGAACTATTCCCGGGTTCGCCATCTGCGCACTGCTTGCCGGACACGCGATTGCCGGCCCCTTGTTCCTGCCTGGGAATCTCATCGTGAGCGTCTCCGGGAATGGCGTGGTCGGCGCGTCATCGGGAAGCTACACCGATAACCAGGCTTCCCCCCTGACACTCTTCCAATACCAGCCGACTGGCACCTCCTCGGCAACATACGTGAATTCCCTCGTTCTGCCACAGACTAAGGTCGGCTCCAACTATGCGATCTCGGCGGAATACGGATCATCCTCCGAAGGTTCCATCCAGCTCTCCAGCAACGGCCAGTACCTCGCGGTCATGGGCTACGGCATCAACGCCACCACGTTCAACAACAGTCCCGGAACTTACAGCATCAATTCGGCCAACACGGCCTTGGCCCAGACGGGCAGCATGACCAACCAGAGTACCTACACGCCAGTCGCGCGCGTCATTGCGCTAATCGACGGGGATGGCAACGTCGACACGACTACCGCCCTGTTCAACATCTTCAACGGCAACAATCCGCGTAGCGCCTTTACAGCGGACGGATCTTCCCTCTACGTCTCCGGCCAAGGCAATTACCCGGACAACACGGGTGGTGTCTTCTACGCCCAACGCGGTGCCTCATCCGCGACGAGCATTACGGGCAACGATGCCACCGGCGCGTCCAACGTTTCCCAGGACACCCGCATTGTCCAGATCTACAATGGCCGTCTGTACGTCTCCGCCGACAGCAAGTCCGGCACCACGAACCGCGACTTCGTTGGCACGCTGGGTTCCGCAGGCAGCCTCCCCACCTCGACTGCCAACAGCAGCGCGGGTCCAACGCAACTCGCCGGCACCGGCACCGGTGCCGGGCGCATCACGGCAGGCTCGAACACCAACGGCATCGTCACCAGCGGGACTACCCTCAACCTGAGCCCGGAGAGCTATTTCTTCGCCAATCCGTCCACGCTCTACATCGCCGATACCGGCAGCCCCAAGAACAATTCGGGCACCAGCGCCTTGGGCGACGGCGGCTTGCAGAAATGGACCAACTCCAAGGCGGATGGCACCGGCACTTGGACGCTTCAATACACCATCACTTCGGGTCTCAACAACTTCGTCCACAACAACGCCTCCAGCGGCACGACCGGTCTTTATGGCCTCGCGGGAACGGTTGTTGGCAACCAAGTGATGCTGTATGCAACCAACTACACCATTCAGGACTTGGACCAGACCTATCTATACGGCATCACGGATGCCCTGAATGCGACCACCGCCGGCACCGAGAGCTTCACCACCCTTGCCACCGCCCCAGCGGATTCCAACTTCAAGGGCATCTCGTTCGCACCGACACCCGAACCGTCCACCTTCGCCTTCCTCGCCCTCGGCGTAGGTGGTCTCCTCGCCCGCCGCCGCATGTCCCGCTAGTCACCGATGGCGGTGCCTCGGCAATTGCAGTAAACTGGTTGCCGAGGCACCACCATTCCAATGACCCGCCGCCACTTCTTCGGACTCAACTCCACCGGCGTCGGCTTGGCCGCTCTTGCCGCGCTCGACCTCAAAGCCGCAGGGCAACCCGGTCTCCCCGGCATCCCGCATTTCGCTCCCAAGGCCAAGCGCGTCATCTACCTATTGCAGTCCGGCGGCCCCTCCCAACTCGACCTCTTCGACCACAAACCCCGCCTCCTCGAATTCCAAGGCAAGGACCTCCCCGAATCCATCCGCAACGGCCAGCGCCTCACCGGCATGTCGGCCACCCAGTCGACCTTCCCCGTGGTCCCCTCGAAATTCGCCTTCGAACAGCGCGGCCAATCCGGCGCGTGGATGAGCGAACTCCTCCCCTATACTGCGAAGATCGCCGACCGCCTCACCTTCATCAAGACCGTCAACACCGAGGAAATTAACCACGACCCCGCCGTCACCATGATCCAGACCGGCTTCAGGCTCGGTGGACGTCCCAGCATGGGAGCATGGGTCTCGTATGGCCTCGGCTCGGAATCCGAGAACCTGCCCGCGTTCTGCGTCATGATCTCGACCAACGGCGGCGGCCAGCCCCTTTACGACCGACTCTGGGGCTCGGCGTTTCTCCCCAGCCGCTACCAAGGCGTCAAATTCCGGTCCGGAGCCGATCCCGTCCTCTACCTCTCGAATCCCCCCGGTTTCACGAAGGATGATCGGCGCGGTTTCCTCGACGCCCTCGGTGAGCTCAACAAGCTGACCTTCGACGAATTCGGAGACCCCGAAACCAACGCCCGCGTCTCTCAGTACGAGATGGCGTTCCGCATGCAGTCCTCGGTGCCGGAACTGACCGACATCTCGAAGGAGCCCGCCAGCACCTTCGAACTTTACGGCGACGACGCCAAGAAACCCGGCACCTTCGCAGCCAACGCCCTGGTGGCCCGCCGCCTCGCCGAACGCGGGGTGCGTTTCATCCAGCTCTACCACCGCGACTGGGACCATCACGGCGGCCTCCCGGCGAATCTGCCGAAGCGCTGCAAGGACGTCGACCAAGCTTCCGCTGCCCTCGTCACAGACCTAGCGCAACGCGGCATGCTCGACGACACCCTAGTGGTTTGGGGCGGGGAATTCGGTCGAACCGTCTACTGCCAAGGCCGCCTGACTGCGACCGACTACGGTCGCGACCACCACGGTCGCTGTTTCACCGTCTGGATGGCCGGAGGCGGCATGAAGCCGGCCGTCACGTATGGAGAGACCGACGACTACGGCTACAACATCGTCAAGGATCCGGTCCATGTCCACGACCTGCAGGCGACCATCATGCACTGCCTGGGTATCGACCACAAGCGCCTCACCTACCGCTTCCAAGGCCGCGACTTCCGATTGACGGATGTGGCGGGAGAAGTGGTAAAGCCGATCTTGGCGTAGCCGAGTTTGCCAGCATTTTGCTATCATCAGTCTTGTGAACGTGGTCACCAAGATCGGGCTAATGCAACTGGTGAAACGTCATCCGGGTGCGAGGGATGCCGTGCTTGCGTGGTATCGGGCTGTGAGGCGGGCGTCGTGGGGCGGCTTCCACCAGATCCGCGCGGACTTTCCGTCCGTCGACCAAGTCGGGGAGTTGTTGATCTTCAACATCATGGGTGGCAGCTACCGGCTCATCGTCCGCATCTCGTACCGGACGCAGCGCCTATACGTCAAAGCATTTCTCAACCACGGCGAATACGACCGAAAGGAATGGATGAAATGGAACTGAACGAATCAGCCGCCAGCGTGTTCAACCCAGCGGTCTACAGCCAACTGTTGGCGGTCGAATCACCCCGCGCGATCAGGAACGACCAAGAACTGGAAGCGATGGCGGGAAAACTGGAAGCTCTCGACTTCATGGACCGTCCGCTGACGCCCGAAGAGGAAGCGTACCGGGACGTTCTGGCTGCGTTGGTGGAAGCCTACGACCAGACCTGCGAATTCCCCGAAGCTCCTCCCAACGAAATGGTGAAATTCTTCATGGACCAGCGAGGCCTCAAGCAAGCCGACTTGGTGCCCCTGTTGGGTTCCCGCGCCCAAGTGTCCGATGTGGTGACAGGCAAGCGCGGCATCAGCAAGGCCCAGGCGAAGAAGCTGGCGGCCTTCTTCAACACGGGAGTGGAACTCTTCATCTGAGGGCGATTGCCAAGCTTTAGGCGATGCCATAGACGAACGGTCGCACGTACAGGCCTAGCTTCTGCTATCCGCCCGCTACGATGGAACAGTGAACGTACTCCAAGAACGCCGCGAAGAACTCGAAAAGCACGAATTCATGATGGGGGTATCGCGCGGGAGGCTTGCCGTGACGCTCGATGTCCTGACCGACGCCTTGGTCCTGGTCGGGCAGCACGGTGTCTACTGCCAAAGCGCCCGGCAGCCGGGCAAGCCCGCGATGGACATCCAGATCATCACCAAGCAGATCGTCGACGCCAAGGATTTGATCGCCAGTGTGATGGCGGAACTGAAAGCGGCCCGGGGACAGTAACGTCCACGGGCCGCTTTCGGAACAACACTCTCGGGTTGGATTAGAACTGGAGCCGAAGCTGCAATTCAACCTTCCGGTTTCCAGCAGCGCCGCCGCCGCCAAAGCCGGGACCGCCACCGCCGGGTCCACCCATACCGCCGCCGCCACCCGCCGAGGAGAGCGACTGGCCGAAGAACGGCGAGTTCAAGGTGCCCACCGGAGCGCTATAGTTCACGTGGTTCAGAGCGTTGCGGGCTGAGATCGTGGCCGTCAGGTTGAAGCGCTTGCCGGTGCTTCCACCGCCGAAGCCGCCCATCATGCCGCCCATGCCGCCGCCGAAGCCGCCACCACCGCCGCGTCCGCCGCCACCGCCACGGTCGCCGCCGCCCATCGGACCACCGCCGCCGGGACCGGCGGGGCCACCCATGCCACCCGCCTGCGGATTATTGGCACCCTTGCGCTCGCCAAAGCCCCAAGTGCGGCTCAGCCGAAGGTTGGTGCTGAACTGGCCGAAGCCCTGGCCGTAGTTGATCGGGATGATCGTTTCACCCGGCAGCGGGGCCAGATTGAAGGTGCCGTACTTGGTAACCTTGACGTTCTTCGGATTGTCCGCCGAGGTCGCGATCGACGGACGGTCGTTGATGATGCCGTCGCCGTTGTAGTCCGTGCCGGTCGTGATGTTGAACGGCGGAGCGGAACTGATCGTGACGAAGGGTGCCGCCGAGATCTTGAATGGCAGGCCGACAGTGCCGCCGATGAAGCCGCGATGGCGGACGTCATATCCGGCGCGACCGTAGTCGAGCGCGGTGTTGTACTGGTTGCTCGGGAAGCCGTTCACGTTGCTCTCCACCTTGCCCAAGGTGTAATAGCCCTGAAGGCTGAGGTGGCTGTTGAGCCGGTTGTTGACGTTGATGACCAACTGCGTCTGCCGGTAGACGCCGGTCGACTGGTAGTCATAAAGGTCGCCCTGCCCCGTGAAGGGCCGGACGCCACCGGTGCGGCTAATCGGGTCGTATGTGCCCGGCAGGTAAGCGTTGATGTTGACCGTGCGGAAGTCGTGCACCCCGCGGGTGTGGACGAAATTGATCGAAAGCGACGTGCGTGCGGGCAAGGCCCGGTCGACGCTGGCCGCGTACTGAATCATGACCGGGGCCTTGAAGTTCGAATCGGTCTTGTAGATCGCCTGGTTTTGCAGGGCGAGCAACGAGGTGGACGGGATGCCCGGATACACCGCGAACGCCGCTGCTGCCGCAGTGGGGTTCTGGGTCGAGTTGATGTTGTAGTTCAACTGCGAGGTCCCGTTGTAGCGCTGGGTGTTGAGGACGCTGTTGACCTGGAAGCGGTCGTAGAAGATGCCCGCGCCCGTCCGGACAACCGTCTTACCCGGCTTGCCGCCCTTGGAACCCGGGGCCCACGCGATGGCGAGGCGGGGTGCCAGGTCGGCATGGTCGGAGATGTTCGTCTGCGTCTCGTACCGGAGACCGGCATTGATCGTCAAATTGGGCCGGATGCGCCAATCGTCCTGCACGAAGAAGCCCAGGTCGATCTGGCTGGCGGACTGGAACGGGATGCCGCTGTTCAGCGTGAACTGCGTGGGGCCGCAACCCTGGGCGATGATGGTCGCCATCGGGGTGCCTTTCGAGAGCAGGAGCTGCGTTTGGCGGTAAACGTCGAGTGAGGTCGGGTTGCCGATACCTGCGAGGCAGGCCGGCGTGGTCGCCAGCGTGTTCGGCGTCGTGAAGGTATAGGTGCCGTTGAAGTTCGACGTCGACTGGCTGCCGAGCGAGTCGTGACGGAAGCGGATGCCGAATTTCAGTGCATGCGCGCCTTGCGACATCGTCACGTTGTTCTGGATTTCGATGCCCTTGTTGTCGCTGAAGTTGGTCAGCAGCGGGGAGCCGCCGGAGGTGAAGGCGCTGGCGACATTGATCGTCGGACCGGTTGCCTTCGAGCCGCTCTGGTCGGTGTGGCTGTCGCGGAACTGGAACCGGGTCTCATCCACGGCCTTGGTGCCGAGAATCGCGGTTTCGGTGATCTGCACGATGTGGTTCTTCGACTCGATGCCTTGCACCTGCGAGGCGAGGCTGAAGCCGCCCACGCCGGACACGTTCGAGGAATCGAAGAAGTTGTAGCGCATCACCAGGGTGTTGTTCTGGTTGATGGCGTAGTCGATGCGCGGGCCGATGGAGGTCAGCTTCTGCGGCGTGTCGTAGGTGCCGTTCTGCGAAACCACGTTGAAGCTCGAATCGAGGCTCTGCGCGTTGATCAGCGCCTGCTCCGTCACGTCGCGGCGCATGAAGTCAAAGTTGAACGACGCCTTCTTGTTGATCGGGCCGCCGAAGTTGAACGAGCCCATCTTGGAGCTGTAGGCGGGCGGCGCGGTGGTCAGGAACGGGTTGCGCGAATCGAAGACCTTGTCGCCGAAGTTGAAGAAGCCGCCGCCGTGGTAGCTGTCGCTGCCGGGGCGGGTGAAGATCTCGATGCGGCCGAAACCGGGCCGGTCGAACTCGGAGGAGAACGGGTTGGAGTTGATGCGGATTTCGCGGATGGAACTCTTGGGCGGCAACTGGCCGCCGCTGAAACCGTCGACGAAGAATTGCGCGCCGTTGGGGCCCGCGGCGGGACCGGCGAGGGCCTGCAGGTCGGACTGCAAGTCGTCGGGGTCGTCGGGAAGCGCGTCGAGGTCTTCGGCCTTCAGGACCAGTGCGCCCACGTTGGCGGACGAGTCGGTGCTGACCTGGCCGACCGCTTGGTCGTTCACTTGAACTTCCTGTGCCTGTGCGGCGATCTGCAGCGCGATGTCGAGCGCGTTGCCCGCGCCCTGGGACACTTCAACAACCTGCTGGGTGAACGTGACGAAGCCCTTGGCGTCGGCACGGACCGAGTACTTGCCCGGAGGGACGGTGATTTGGTAGCGGCCCTGACCGTCGGTCTTGGCGCTGCGCGAGGCGCTGGCACCCAGGAACTGGACGGTAGCGCCGGGGACGACTGCTGCGGAGGGATCCGTGACTTGCCCTTTGACCGTGCCCGCGTTTTGCGCAAACGCGGTGGTCGCCGACAATGCGGCTAGCAGCACGGCTGCCACGCTCAATGACGATTTGGTGTATTTGTTCTTCATGACAATTCTTCGATTCGGCTGTCTGGTGAGACGTCCGCCTACTTCCATTGTTAGTTGGATGCAGGCGGATTGTGTGTAGATAAGTGTAAGGACTTGGTCTTACAAATCCATACACATCAAGAGGTTACAGAGTTTTACGAAGTGGGTTATTCCCACTCGATGGTGCCGGGCGGCTTGTGGGTCAGGTCGAGGTAGACCCCGGCGATTTCGGGGATAGCCATCAGTCGGGCGGCCATGCCGTGGAGCAAGTCGGAGGGTACGGGGACCGAGTCGGCGGTCATGCCGTCCACCGAACGGATGGGGCGGAGCACAACGGAATCCCGTGCCTCCCCGAAGCCGAGGGGGATCAGGACGACCGGGAACTGCCAGACTTCCTTGTCGAAGCCGGATTCGAGGGACATTTCCCGCACGATGGCGTCGGCGGCACGCAGCAGGTCCACCCGGCCGTGGGTGATGCTGCTGGAGAAAACCCGCTGGTGTTCGAGGGGCTCGCGCGTGGCGACGCGGGCCACCACCCGGTTGAAGCCGGACGGACCGCTGCCGCGATTGACCAACTCGGTGGCCTCGGCCTGGAGTTGGCCGTCTTCGGTGGGGAAGGCGTCGAGCGCGAGCACCGGGGCGTAGCTGCGGGAGTCTCCAAGGACTCCGACCGAGCGGATCGGCAGGAGCCAACCGTCGGGTGTACGGGTGGAGTGCTGGTCGGATTCGGCGCAGAGGCACCGGATGGCAAGTCCCGGTCCCGGAAAGGGGTGGCGGTCGAGGAGTTGCGGGCCAAGGCCGAGCTCGCGGCCGATGGCGCGCACTTCATCCTTGTAGAAATCGGCCAGAGGTTCCACGATCAGGCCGGCGTCGATCAACTTCTGGATGCCGGGCACGCGGTTGTGGTGCGTCTTGATGGTGGCCGCGCGGGCGGTGCCGCCGGATTCGATGGTGTCGGGGTAGATTGTTCCTTGGCCGAGGATCCAGCGCCCGTTCAGCAGACCCTGTTGCTCGATGATCCGCTCCTGGACGCGGACGAACTGCTCACCGATGATGTGGCGCTTGAGTTCGGGCTCGCGGACCCCTTCCAGTGCCCCGAGGAACTCTTCCTCGCACTCCTCGATGCGCACGAGGCCGAAACCGGCGAAGGTTTCGCGCACGAACTGTGTTTCGCCTTCGCGCATCAGGCCGGTATCGACATAGACGCCGCGCACGCGTTCGGAACCGAGGGCGTCGAGGCACAGCATGAACGCGACCGTGGAATCGACGCCGCCGGAGACGAAGAAGAAGATGTTGCGGTCACCCGCGCGCTGGCGGATCTGGTCCTGGACAAGGTTGATCCGCTGTCCGGCATCCCAGTCCTTGGCACAGCCGCAGATATCAAAGAGGAAGTTGGCGAGGATTCTCTGGCCCTGAAGGGTGTGGACCACTTCCGGGTGGAACTGCACGGCGTAAAAGTTGCGGACCGCGTCCTCGATGGCCGCCGTGGTGCAGGTGGACGTGGTCGCCGTGATCTGGAATCCAAGCGGCGGGGCTACAGTTACGTCGCGGTGCGACATCCAGACTTGCTGGTGGGTCTCTACGCCGTTCAGCAGTCGCGAACCGGCCTCGGCGAGGTCAAGGAGGGCCAATCCGAATTCGCCCTTGTCGCCCTTGCGCACGTCGCCTCCCAGGAGATGGGTCAGGAGGTGCTGGCCGTAGCAGATTCCAAGGACGGGAACGCAAGCTTCGAGAACGGAACGGTCCAAAGTCGGGCTCTCGTCGTCATAGACGCTCGCAGGCCCGCCCGAAATGACGATACCCTTCACGCCATGCAGCTTTGCGGCTGGCGTATCGCTCGGCCAAACCTCGGAGGAGACTCCGGCTTCGCGGATCTTGCGGGCGATCAGGTGGCAGTACTGACCGCCGGTGTCGAGTACGGCTATTTGGGAAGGCGAGGCTGGGTCTCCATTCGTTCTTGCGGTTGTTACCGCTACTTCTGTTGCTGCATGCGCTCAACCACCATCTTGCGGGCGGTGGAAAGAAGCGTCTGGGCCTTGGGCAGGGCGTTGATACCCGCCTCGACCTCGGGATCGGTCATGATGTCGTACTTGGTTGATTCGTCGACGCTGAAAGCGGTCTTGTAGATCTCGGACTGCAAACGGCGGCGGACCTTCTCGTGGTCGCGGGTGAAGTCGGCCTCGGTGAACTCGATCTTCTTCTCCAGCAGCCAGTTGTGGAAGTCGTCGAGGGTCTTGGTGTCGAGGCTCCAGCCGCTGGACAGCTTCTCCTTGTGGACGGCGAAAAAGTGCTTGGTGTAGTCGGAGAAGGCGAACTTGACGAGAAGTTGGATCTCGAACGGGGTCAGCTTCTCGGGCGTAAATTTCTCGTCCGGCGAGATGCCGCCGCCGCCGTAGACGGTGCGTCCGCCGTCGGTCATCTTGACGTCGGCCGGGTTCCGCGCCGCAGTGTTGTTGCGGTAGTAGTAATCGTAGAACGACACGTTGCTGTAGTCGCGCTGGATGAGGCGACCGCTGGGTGTGTAGTATTTGGCGGTGGTCAGGGTCAGGCCGGTGTTTTCGATCAGCGGGTACACGGTCTGGACCAGTCCCTTCCCGAAGGTGTTGTCGCCGAGGATCCAAGCGCGGTCGTGGTCCTGCAGCGCGCCGGACACGATCTCCGCAGCGGAGGCGGAGTTCCGATTGACCAGAACGACAATTGGATACATGCGGCCGCGGTTGCCGGTGCGGGCGGTGTAGACGCGCTCGGGGGAATTGCGGCCCTTGTGGGAAACAATGACGTCGCCCTTGCCGACCAAGTGGTCAACGATCGAGACCGCCTCGGTGAGCAGGCCGCCGGGATTGCTGCGCAGATCGAGGACCAAGCCCTTCAGGTGGTCTTCATCGAGAGCCTTCATGCCGTCTTCGAATTCGCGGCCCGTGGTCTCGTTGAACTGCTCGACGCGGATGTAGCCGATATTGGGCTTGATGGCGAAGATCTCTGGGACGCTCTTGCGGTTGATCTCGTCGCGGATGATGTCGAACACGAGCGGCTTCTCGGAGCCTTCGCGGAGCACCTTGATCTGGACGTTGGTGCCTTTCGGTCCCTTGAGCATCTCGGCCACCTTGGTGGAATCGAGGCCCTCGGTTGGCTTGTCGTTGATCTCAGAGATCACATCGCCGGGGCGTAGACCGGCGCGATAGGCGGGGGAACCGACGAACGGCGCCATCACGATGGTCTTGCCGTTGCGGCCCTGGACAACCATGCCGACGCCGAAGTAGCGCCCGCGCTGGTCTTCGCGGAGACCGTCGAAGTCCTTTGGATCGAAGAAGTTGGAGTGTGGGTCGAGGGTCCGGAGCATGCCGGGGATCGCGCCCTTGTAGATGGCCTTGTCGGCGCTGACGGGTTCGGCGAAGTTCTGCTCGACGGTCGAGTACACCGTGGTGAAGGACTTCATGTCCTTGTTCAGATCGTCGTCGGCGGACGCGGCAGAAGCTACCTGGACCTTGGGCCCGTAGACTCCGCCGACCAGCGCGCAGAGCAGGACAAAGAAAGGGACAGCGAAGATGGAACGACGATGTAAGGCCATGGCGGGTTTGGACCGTCCTTATCCTAAAAGTATAGCGCCGCCTGCACTTGCATCTGTGCCTCGCGTGTGCTGCATCGCAATTCGGGAGAAAACGGTGCTTACAGCGTTGGACGCCGAGGGGGTGGGTTTCGTTACGAAACGACCGGGAGTTGCGTCTGCGCGACTCGGAGGGTGGAGCCTTGCTCCCTCAAGAAGATCTTCGTGCGCGTGCCAGCAGGATCCCGGCCACACCGCCCAGCGCCAGCAGCACGGTGCCCGGCTCGGGACTGATGTTCCCTTGCACGCTGCCCGTCCCGCTTAGCGGACCATCGAACACCACGAGGCCGCCCGTGCCACCCAGCCCGTTGCTCACGTTTATCGTGCCGTCGTTGATGATCGATGTCGGGTCGATACTCACATACCCGCCGGCTCCATTTCCTGCCTGGCTGGGGTACGTGCCGCCGATGTAGCCGCCGGCTGCCCCCTGCGCGCTCACGGTCCCGTAGTTGGCCCAGGTGCCGGCCGCGCGGAACCACAGGGCGCCGCCCGCGCCACCCCCACCCGCACCCGATGCCGTGTAAACGTCACTTGATCCGCCCCAGCCATCGGCGGCAATGATGCCGGTCGAAGTAATGGTGAAATCGGTGGTCGCGCCAAAGAAGACCGCACCGCCGCCTTGTCCGCCGTTCCTTCCGGCATCATTGCAATAAGCGCCGCAGCCACCACCACCGCCGCCACCGCCGCCGCCCTGGAGAATCGACAAGTCGACCGCAGCGCCTCCGGCACCGCCACCGCCCGAATTCCCCGAAGTGCCATCGCCGCCGGCCGTGACCATCCCGCCGCCGCCGCCACTTCCAGCGGTGCCATAGTCGTTGACCCCGCGGTAGCCCGCGCCAAAGCCGCCCGCTCCCGCGCCGCCCGAACCGCCGCCGCCCGTCGCCCCTGTCTGGACGCTGAAGCCCGAAGGTCCGCCACTTCCCGCTGCGCCCGCGTTGCTCCACACTTCAAGGTCGCCCGCGATGGACATGCTTCCGTTGGCGAGGATCGCCGCGGCGGAATTCCCGTAAAGCGTCAGTCCGTAACCCTGCGGCAGATTGAACGAGGAGAAATTGAAGACGTTGACGGTCCCGTTCGTGGTGACAACGGTGGTCGGGGTGATTCCGTCCAGCGAATATCCGAAAATGGTGCCGTAGCTGGAGTTGTAGTGCCCGGCGATCATACTTCCGTTGTCGGTGTTCAGGAAGAAGTTGGTCCCGTCGTAGTTGTGGGTGGCAAGGTAGGTGTCGAAGCTGCCGTTGCTCCCGTCGCTTGTTAGCGACAGTAGCCCAACCGCCCCTCCAGAGCACAGCAGCGGGGCCATCAGCCCCAGAGCGCAGCCAATCGAAAGCAGTCTCGGCATTCTATCCTCCATGGCGGCCTTGCACGCCGTAGGCGAAGCTTACCACACCACGAAAACGCCGGGCTCTTCTTGCGATGCTGAAGGGCCGCGGGCGTGTCCGAAGCGCTGGAGAGCCGGTTGGGCCCGGAAATGTGCGACATCGTCGTTTGCAACGGCCAAATGCGCCGTGGCGCGGCCAATTGCCGTTTCCCGGTTAAAGTAGAAACATGGTGCACAATCCCGGATTCCTCGCTATCGTGCAAGACGCCAAATCCCGCGTCGCAGAAACCGACATCGAAGGCTACAAGAAAATGGTGGCCGAGGGCCAGCCCCACATCCTCGTGGACACGCGCGAGGACCGCGAGTTCGACGCCGGCCACGTCAAGGGAGCCGTCCACTTGAGCAAGGGGATCGTGGAGCGCGACATCGAAACCCGCGTGCCCGGCAAGGACACCGTCCTCGTCCTCTACTGCGGCGGCGGCTTCCGTTCCGCGCTGGTGGCCGACAATCTGGGCAAGATGGGCTACACCCGGGCCATTTCCCTTGACGGCGGCTGGCGGGCGTTGAAGGAATCCGGCCTCGAACTCGAGTAGCCCCTACCGCTGGTGCCGCTGCGATTCCGAATTGGAAATCCCCGCCGACACCAGGAACGCCGTGCACGACGCGATCAACGACGGCACCACCAGTGCCGGACTCCCGCTGGCCTCCGCCACAAACACTGCCGCGAAGAGCAGGCTGTTGTAGCTTGCCCCGGTGAACGCCGCGATCCCGATCAGCGTGAACACCCCCGGATGGCTCGGATGGAACACGGCGTCGAAGCCAGCCCCCAGTGCAGCCCCGATCGTCGCCGAAGGTACGAACAGCCCGCCGACCCCCCCGCTGCCGAAGGTGAACACCGTCGCCAGCAGCTTGGCGATAAAGATGATCCCGATCGCCCCCAGCGCCCACTTCCCGTTCAGCAACTGGTTCGCCACAGGCAGCCCCGAATGCAGCGTCACCGGTGCCCCCAGCAGTGCCTTCACGCTGAACGCTATCAAACTTACGATCACGCCGCCAGCCAGCGTTTTGAGGAAACGGGGTGCACCCCAGCCAGCCCACACGAGTTTCACCCAGCCGAGCAACCCTAGAAACACGTGCGACGCCAATCCGCCCGCAATCCCCAGCGGCACGCAGATGAGCAGGTCGCGGCCGTCCAGCTGGTAGGCGAAATGGATGGGGAAATAGGGCGTCGCCGGACGGAAGAACACGAACGTGGCGTAGCTGGTTGCTGAGGCCACCAGGCCATGGACTAGCGCGTCGTGGGCCAAATCCCGCTTGTACGGCGATTCGATTCCCATGATCGCGCCCGTCAGCGGTGCGCGGAAGATCGCCCCGATCCCCGCCGCCGCCCCGGCGATGAGCGTGGTTTCAACCGCGCCGTGCAGCCATTGGAGCGCCGGGAAGCGGTTCAGCATCTTCTGGATGAAGGAACTGATCGTCCCGCCGAGCCATTTGCTCGCTCCCTCCATGCCTGCGCTGGCCCCGAATCCCATCGTGGCGACAGATGCCGCGAGCTTCGGGATCGCGGACGCGTAGTCGATACCCGCTTCCGGCCGGTGGTAGGCGCGGACGACCTCGTCCGCCATGGATGACGACGGCACCCGGAATGCACTCAGAATCAGCCCCGCGAGGAACATCCCCGCAATCGGCAACAGGCAGAGTACCGTCGGCGAAAACGTGTGCAGGAAGCGTTCCCAGAGGACGACGTTGACCAGGTAGTCGTAAGCCGCGATTGCGGCCCCGACCAAAACCCCCACTGGCGCGGCGACCAGGAACACGTGGCGCGCAAGGACAAAGTTTTCTTTGAAGGTGGCTGGGCGTGGGCTCATTCCGGGGTCGGTAAACCTGAAAGTAACACGGGGAGCCGAACCGTGCGCGAGGGGGTTGCGGTATTTTGATTGGTATGGCTACCGCCAAAGTCACTGTCACTCTCCCCGACAGCCAACTCCAGGAAATTCGTGATCTGGTGGCGGCCGGAAGAGCCCCCAGTATTTCCGCTTTCGCGAAGCACGCCGTCGTGGTGGGCCTATCCGATGCCGCAGGCTGGCGCGAGATGCTGGATGAGGCGTTGCGGGAGACCGGCGGGCCGTTGACACCGGACGAGATTCGCTGGGCCGATGCGATCCTCAATGCTCCCGTTCCAGCGGTGCGCTGCGCATCGATGGAGTCGGCGTGAACGGTTTGCGGTTGCGTTTTGGGTTAATTCCCCGTCGGCTCGGAGGCCAAGTGGTCCACAACCATCAATTGAATCGTCTCCTTGACCGGAACGAGCCGTAGTCCCAGCTGTTTCTCCAGCGCGGAGGAGACAGCTTTGGCGTCCATACCCGGGCTCCGGATCGGTGTGGGACCGCCTCCACCCGGCACGAATCCCGGAGGCAGTGTCGGACGCGAGGCGGGCACTGCCAAGTGGAAGTCGAATTTGCCCGGCAGCCCCGTCTGGTCCACAAGCAGATCGTCCCGGAACAGGTCACCCAGTCGGTTGGCCAGAAATCCCATCGACGCGCCGCGGAAAGTCATCTTGGCCTCGTCCTCGCCGAATGCCACTTGATATGTGGAACCGGGAAGGAGCACGGGAAATCCGGCGGAATCCCTGCCGCCGATCATCGGCCCGCCCGTCGTTGGCGCTTGAGGCGCATCGGGCTGCGGCTGGGATGCCGTCAGCCTTGGTCCGCTTGGGGCGGCCACGATGGCGAAGGCCTTGACCTCCTTTGTGACTTCGTGGAACCTCAACCCGAACCGCGTTGCGAGGAGGGTTGCGATCATCTGCCGAAAATCGGCATCGGTGGTTCCCGCCGAGCAGCGCACCTCCAACGCATATTCATGGTCGAGCGCGGATGCGCCCGAAATTCTCTCGCGGTGCGCGGCGTACGCAGGGTAGCCCGAGGAGATCAGTGAACGGACGGTGACCCGTGTCCACGACGCGCGCCCGGTGGCGGCACCGCCCGTGTATCGCATCGGAACATCGTTCGCAACGGGCTTGATCGAAGCGACCTCGAATTCCAGCGATTGCCCAAGCAGGGGCAGCACCGCCAACAGGAGCGCGGGAAGCGTTTTCATTGGATTGTGACCAGCATCGCCTGGGGCAACGCCGGTGTCAAGCAATGCGGCAGGATCGAGGTGCGCGTCGTCCTGCCCCCCATTTGCCCAATATTCCAGCGGGTCCGCCATTTTGTAATATTTTTCCTTTACAATAAGTTCGGATCAGACTCATGGGACCAGTGTCGGAGTGGTGGCGGGATTTCGGGGAGTTCATCGCGGACGCGGCGAAACCCGTCGTTGGGCGGGTGGCATGGCAGCCGCCCAAGTGGATCGGTTGGACCAAGCAGCGCCTCGCGACCGGATGGCAGTGGCTTCTTGCGGACCGGCGTCGCTGGATCGCCTTGGCCTCGGTCCTTGTCGTCCTCGTTGCCGGGGGCTACTGGTATCGGCACCGCCCGGTCCCCAACTACGCCGGCTATACCGTAACCGCGCCCGGTGCCACAGTGTTCGACGAGAACGGCATCGCGACGATCTTCCCGCTCGACGTGGAATTTGCCGAGGCGGTCGCGCCGCTGCAGCAGATCGAAAAGCCTGTGACGGCGGGGGTCGGCCTGTCGCCGAACGTCCCGGGCAGGTGGTTCTGGGTTAGCGACCGCAAACTCCAGTTCACCCCCAAGAACGACTGGCCGGTTGACGGCGCGTTCTCCGTCCGCATGGAGAAGAAGCACTTTCTGGCACCGGGGGTGCAACTCGAGGACTACGACTTCGACTTCCGCAGCGCTCCGTTCACCGCCAAACTCCAGGAAAGTCGGTTCTACCAGGATCCGCGCAATCCGTCCCTTAAGAAGGTTGTCTCGACTGTCGCATTCAGCCACCCGGTAGATACCCAGGCCTTCGAGGAGCGCGTTTCCCTCGAAGCCGCGTCGGACGCGGAGTATCTGGGGCTGAAGTCGGGCAGCAGCCACTTCACGGTTTCGTACGACAAATTCAAGCTTCAAGCCAGCATCCATTCGGCGGCCTTGGAGATGCCGCGCGACGACACCAAGTTGACGGTCCATGTTGGCAAGGGCATCCGGGCGGCGCGGGGCGGCAACACGACGAAGGAGGAATTGACGGCGACGGTCACGGTTCCCGGTCGCACCAGCCTCAAGTTCAGCAATGCGTTCATGACGGTGGTCGACAACGCGAAGTACGAGCCGGAACAGATCCTGATGCTGAACAGTTCGTCGCCTGTGGCGGAGAAGTCGTTGGCGGGGAAGGTCGCGGCCTGCGTTTTGCCGGAGCGCCACCCTCGGCAACCTAAGGAACAGTTGGAGCCCTACCGTTGGGACGATCCAGCTCAGATCGGCAACGACATCCTGCCCAAGTGCACGGCGATGCCGCTGACCTACGTGGCGTCGGAATCCGGCGGCGAAACCTCCCACGGTTTTAAATTCCGCGGGCCGGTCGGGCGCTATGTTTTCCTCGTGGTGCAAGCGGGTGTGGACGGCATCGGCGGCTACATTTCTGGAAAACCCTACATCGCCACGTTCGCCATCGCCCCCTATCCGCAGAAACTGACGTTCCTCGGCAACGGCTCGCTGCTGTCGCTTTCCGGCGACAAGAAGATCGGCTTCCTGGCTCGGGACGTCGACCGCGTCCAAGTCGAAGTGGCCCGCGTTCTCCCCGGCCAGGTGCAGCATCTGGCACCGGTCATGGGGAACTACACTCGCCCCAACCTCTGGCCCGACCTCCAGGACAAGATCGCCGAGCGCTTCCTCGCGGTTCGCGACTACAGTGGCAAGGATCCGGGCAAGCCGACGTATGACAGCATCGACCTCGGCCAGTATCTACGCGCAGGCGGCCAGAACCGGGGCCTGTTCGTGGTGCGCGTCCGCCAAGCCCCGCCCAAGCAGGACGACAACGACAACAACAACGAGGATGCCAACGGCGGCGGCCCTGAAGACACCCGCCTCGTCCTCGTCACCGACCTCGGATTCATCGTCAAGCGCGGCAAGGACGGCGGCCGCGACGTCTTCGTCCAGTCGATCCAGACCGGTCTGCCGGTAGCCGGGGCGCGCGTCGAACTTTCGGGCCAGAACGGCCAGCCCGTCGCCGCAGCCACAACGGACGGGAACGGACGCGCCCAGATCCCCCCGATTGACGCCCGACGGGCTCGGCGCGAGAAGAATCCGCTCATGATCGTGGCCCAGAAGGACGCCGATTTCTCCTTCATGCCGCTCGACATGTACCGGGGCGTCGATCTTTCGCGCTTCGATACCGGCGGCGTGGAAAACGCGGGGTCGGCGCAGCAACTGGGGGCCTACCTGTTCAGCGACCGAGGCATATACCGGCCCGGCGAAACCGCGCATCTGGGTCTGATTGTGCGCACGGCGGACTGGAAGGGGAACGTCGCCGGTCTGCCCATCGAGGTGGAGATTACGGATTCGCGCGGCTCCATGGTCAGCCGGACTCCGGTCAAGCTCTCCGCCATGGCCTTCGACGAGGTGGCCTACACCAGCCAGGTGTCGTCGCCCACCGGGATCTACCAGGCCTCCGCCGTGCTGGTCAAGGACGAAAAGAACAAGGAGATCATCGGCAGCACCACCTTCAAGGTGCAGGAGTTCGAGCCCGACCGCATGAAGGTGCGGCTGGACTTGGCCGAAAAGCCGGCCGAAGGGTGGTTGAAGCCTGGCGATGTGAAAGCGCGGGCGACCGTCGCCCATCTGTTCGGCGATCCTGCAACGGGCCGCCGCGTGGAGGGCGAACTGAGCCTGACGGCGGTGCTGCCGAGGTTTGCCCGCTATCCGGAATACCGATTCCAGACGGGTGAAACGCTGACCGAGCCCTTCCACGAAACCTTGAAGCCCGCCGTGACCGACGACAAGGGCGTCGCGGAGTTCCAAATCGATCTGACCCGCTTTGTCGGCCGAGCGTATCGGCTCAACCTGCTGGCCCGCGCTTTCGAGGCCGAGGGTGGTCGGAATGTGGCGGCTCAGAATTCGGCCATCATTTCTGACGCCGCCTATCTGGTCGGCGTCAAGGCCGACGGCGACCTTGGATTCGTGGGTCGCAATACCGCCCGCCAGGCGCACTGGCTGGCGGTTGACCAAGCGCTGAATCCCGTCGCGGCGGACGGCTTGAATTTGGAGTGGGTGCAGCGCAAGTACGTCTCGGTGTTGACCGAGCAGGGCGACAAGACTTTCCGCTACGTCTCGCGGCTGAAAGAGACGGTGCGGAACAGCCGCAAAGTGCGGATCTCGCCCGGCGGCACCAACATCCCGCTGCCGACGACCGAGCCCGGGGACTTCCTACTCGTCCTGCGCGACGCCAACGGTGCGGAACTCAACAAGCTCAACTACAGCGTGGCGGGCGAGGCCAACCTTGCCGCCGCCATGGACAAAAACGCCGAACTGCAAGTGCGTTTGGACAAGCCTGGGTATGCCGGGGGCGACACGATTTCCGTGAGCATCCGCGCCCCGTACGTCGGGGCAGGGCTGATCACCATCGAACGCGACCACGTCTTCCAGTCCCAATGGTTCAAGACTTCGACCACCAGCACCGTCCAGAAGATCCAACTGCCGAAGGATTTCGAGGGCAACGGCTACGTGTGCGTGCAGTTTGTGCGCGACCCGTCGTCGGACGAAATTTTCGTCAGTCCGCTGTCCTACGGGGTGGCGCCGTTCGCGGCGGACCTCGCGGCGCGCACGCAGCCCGTAGCACTGACCGCAGCCAAGGAGGTGAAGCCCGGGACGACGCTGTCGATCCGGGTCGCACCCGGCGAGGCGTCGCGGGTGGCGGTGCTGGCCGTGGACGAGGGGATTCTGCAGGTCGCGCGGTACAAGAACCCCGACCCGTTGGGCTATTTCTTCCAGAAGAAGATGCTGGAGGTGGACACGTCGCAGATTCTGGACCTGATCCTGCCGGAGTTCAAGAAGTTCCTGGCGCTGGCGGCACCGGGCGGCGACGCCGATGGCGGTTTCGCGCGCCATCTGAATCCGTTTGCGAAGAAGCGAAAGCCGCCCGTGGCGTGGTGGTCGGGCGTGGTCGATGTGGGGCCCGAGGGCAAGGAGTTCCAATATGCGGTACCGGACTACTTCAACGGGCACCTGCGGCTGGTCGCGATTGCGGTCAATTCGCGCAAGGTCGGGGTGACGGAGGCGGGCACGGAGATCAAGGGCAACTTCATCCTGACGCCCAATGTTCCGAACATGGTGGCCCCGGGCGACGAGTTTTCGGTCAGCGTCGGCGTGTTCAACAACCTGCCCGGCAGCGGCCCGGTGCATGTGGAGTTGCAGGCGGGGCGGGAACTGTCGTTGCAGGGCGCAAGCGGCGTCGATCTGCAGATTGCGACGAAAAAGGAGGGCACGGCGGACTTCCGGTTGATGGCGAACGCGGTGCTGGGGTCGGCGTCGATGAAGTTTGTGGCGCGGCGGGGCAATGCGGAGTCGCATTTGGAGGAATCCGTGAGCGTGCGCCCGGCGGTGGCGTATCGGACGCAGTTGACGTTGGGGAGTTTCGACGGGGGCTCGACGTCCGTGCCGTTGACCCGCGATTTGTACGCCGAAAACCGGCAGGTGGACGCGGCAGTGTCGGCCGTGCCGCTGGTCTGGGGCCAGGGGCTGGTCGCGTGGCTGGGCGACTATCCGTACAGTTGCACCGAGCAGCTGGTGAGCAAGGGAGTCGCGGCGCTGATTACCGCGTCGCGGCCGGAATTCGGGACGGTCCATTCGCGCGAGGCCCAACCGTTGGCGGCGGTCTTTTCAACGCTACAGTCGAGGGCCAACGACCAAGGCGGGTACGGACTTTGGGCGTCATCGCCGGTGACGGCGGAGGTGCCCACTGTGTACGCGGCCCAATTCCTAGTGGAGGCGCAGGAGCGGGGTGTCCGAACGCCCAACGGCTTGCTGGCAAACACGAACAATTGGCTTGTGCGCTTCGCGGGCACGCCGGCGTCGAATTTGGAAGGGCAGCGGCAGCGCGCCGAGGCCGCCTATTTGCTGGCGCGGCAGGGGATCAACCCACGCGCCGTCCTCTCGAACGTGGAGCAGGAGGCGAAAAACCGCTATCCCAAGGTCTGGCAGCAGGATCTAACCGCCGCGTATCTTGCGTCCACTTACCGGTTGCTCCAACGCAATGAGGACGCAGACCGGGCGATCCGCGACGTCCCGTGGGCCCAGCAGAAGCACGATTGGGGCGACGAGGTCTATTACGGTGCCGCGATTCACGATGCGGAACTGCTCTACCTGACGGCCCGCCATTTCCCCAACCGGGTCGGCGGTATTCCGGCGGCTCCGCTGCAGGGGATCGCCGGGGCCGTGAGCGGCGGGCAGACGACGTCGCTTTCCGCGGCTTGGGCGCTCTACGCGCTGGATGCGTACGCGAAGGCGGTCGGGACCACCGGGAAATTCGGCATCGGGCAGATCGGCAAAGACGGCGTGGACCGTAGTTTGACGCTCCCGGCGGGGTCGATGCCGAAGGTGGCGATTCCGATGGGTGCCGCCAAGGTGCGTTTCAGCAAGGAAGGCCGGGTGGCGGGGTACTACACGGTGAACGAATCCGGCTTCGACCGCAACGCGCCGGTACCGACCAGCCAGGGTATCGAGATCATCCGCGAATTTACAGACATGAACGGCAACACGATCACGCAGGCGAAGGTGGGCCAGGAGTTCCTGATACGGTTGCGCTTGCGGGCGACAAAGAAGGACAAGGTCGAGCAGGTGGCGGTGGTGGACCTGCTGCCGGGCGGCGTGGAGTCCGTGCTGGAACTGCAGCCGGTGGCCGATTCGAGCACTCCGGGGGTGGATCCGGCGTCGGCGAAACCGTCGGGCTACGGCGCGTTGCCGATCGGCGTGGCGGCGAAGTCGAATTGGGTGCCGGACCATGTCGATGTCCGCGACGACCGGCTGGTGCTGTATGGAACCGTCAGTCGGGACACGGGGACGTTCAGCTACCGGGTGCGGGCGACGAATCCGGGGGTGTTCCAGGCTCCGCCGGCGTTTGCGGAGGGCATGTACGACCGGAAGGTGGGGGGCTTGGGGACGGCGGGAAGGCTGGAGATTGGGAAACCGTAGGAGGCGGGCCGGAGTCGTAGTCGTCGCGACCCTCATCCTCCTGCGCGTCTGGCCCCACGCCCCGTTGCCGAAATTGGTGCCGCTATCCACCGCCGTCTGGTCCGCCGACGGCGAACTCCTGCGCGTTACCTTGGCGTCGGACGACCAATTCCGCCTTTGGACTCCGCTTTCGGAACTACCCCCGACGCTATCCGAGGCCTTCCTACTAAAGGAAGACCGCTGGTTCTACTGGCATCCGGGCGTAAATCCGATAGCGCTGGTCCGGGCTGCATCGCGCACATACCTGCGTGGCGGTGTGCGGCAAGGCGGCTCGACCCTGACCATGCAGTTGGCCCGGCTGCTCTACCGGATGCGGACCCGCACCGCCGCCGGAAAGCTCCGCCAACTGGGAGCCGCCCTCTGGCTGGAACTGCGCTACTCGAAACGCGAAATCCTGGAGGCCTACCTCAACCTCGTGCCCTTCGGCGGCAACGTCCAAGGCGCGGGCGCGGCCAGCCGACTCTATTTCGGTAAGCCGCCCGACCGCCTCACCACCGGCGAAGCCATCACGCTCGCCGTAATCCCCCAGCATCCGGCAGCGCGGGCGGGCCGAAACCTCGCCACGAACGCCGTCGACACAGCCCGGGTCCAGTTGGCGCGCCAGTGGGTCACGAAGTTTGGCGGCACCGTCCCATCCCAGGACGACAGCCCGCCGGATTTCACCCGTTCCGCCCTGCCCCAACTCGCTCCCCATTTCGTCGACGCGCTGCTGGGCGACCGGTCGGGCCGGTCCGGTCGTATCGACACCACGCTGGATGCCGAACTCCAGCGCCTCCTCGAACGGCAGATCGCCCGCTACATCGCCCAAGTCGGCGACCGGGGCATCGAAAACGTGGCGGCGCTGCTGGTGGACACCCGCGATTCCGCCGTCAAAGGGTGGGTCGGCTCGGCGGACTACCGGAACACCCACATTGACGGCCAGGTGAACGGCGTGCTGGCCCGGCGCTCGCCCGGCTCTACCCTGAAGCCGTTCGTCTACGCGCTGGGCCTCGACCAAGGCGTGTTACATCCCCGAACAATCCTGAAGGACTCCCCGACCTCCTTCGGTCCCTTCACGCCGGAAAACTTCGACGGCAAGTTCTTCGGCCCGGTCCCCGCCGAGGAAGCGCTGGTCCGCAGCCGCAACATTCCGGCGGTGTGGGTCTCAACCCAACTGCGGCAACCGTCGCTCTACCAATTCCTGCAGAGTGCCGGGGTGGCCCGCCTGCGGTCCGAGGAGTTCTACGGCTTGGCGCTGGCGCTGGGCGGCGGCGAGGTTTCCATGGAGGAACTGGCGTCCATGTACACGATGCTGGCGAACCAGGGCACGCTGCACCGTCTGCGGGTGGAACGCAATCAGCCGCGCGACGAGGGGATCCGCCTGCTCAGTCCCGAGGCAGCCTTCATCACGCTCGACATGCTGCGGCGGAACCCGAGGCCGGACGACGACGGGTCGGTGCCTGTCCGTACCCGTTGGCCGGTGGCGTGGAAGACCGGCACGTCGTGGGGATTCCGCGATGCTTGGTCGGCGGGCGTGGTCGGTCCCTATGTGTTGGCGGTGTGGATCGGCGACTTCAGCGGAAAGAGCAATGCCAGCTTCATTGGCGTGGAGGCCGCTGCGCCCCTGTTCTTCCGTATCGCCGACGCGCTCAACCTGGCGCGGGCGCAGGAGCCGGTTCCGCCGTTCACACCGCCGCCGGGGGTCCGCAAGGTGGCCGTCTGCGCGGCGAGCGGCGATTTGCCCAACGCCTGGTGTCCGCAGACGGTCGAGACTTGGTACATACCGGGGAAGTCGCCGATCCGCGTCAGCCAGCTGCACCGCGCGGTGGCCTTGGATGCGCGGACCGGGCGACCGGTCTGTCCGCCCTATCCGGCGGACGACACGCGCTTCGAGGTGTTCGAGTTCTGGCCTTCGGACATGCTGAAGCTCTTTCGGGAAGCCGGAATGCCGCGGCGCACTCCCCCGCACCTGCCGGACTGCGCGGCCGAGGACGCGGGCGAGGTGCCCCGGATTGTCTCGCCGCTACGGAGCGTGACCTATACGATGCGGCGTTCCGAGATCACCCAAGTGGTCGCTCTGGAGGCGAGCGTGGCGGCGGATGTGGGGAGTGTCTATTGGTTTGACGGCGCGTCCTTGATTGGGAATACTCCGGTGAAGAACGGGGCTTTGGGCTGGAAACCGGAACGCGACGGCAGCCATCTGATCCGGGTGATCGACGATCACGGGAGGTCCGCGGAACGGGACGTGATGGTGCAGTTCGCGCGGTAGGTTGGTAGGGGGGATGGGGCGCGGGACCGGGTGGACCAGCGCCCCGAGGGGTTAGTTGCGGGCGAGCTTCTTGCGTCCGGCTGCCACGACAGCCCGCAGGCCGCCGCCCAAGCGGAAGGCGTAAGCCGGTTCCGGTGTCGAGGAGGAAACGGGATCGGAGTAGGTGTAGATCACGGTGCCCGTCCCCGCATACGAAGCCGTCGTGCCGTTTATTATGCCGGTGTCCGCGGTGGCGTGCTGGGGGACGCCACTATAGTCGGTGAGCCCGCTCGGTAGGGTCTGAAACCCAGTAGTTAGGATGGTGAATTCGTTACCGTAACAACGGCGTTGAGCGCGGTGCCATCGCTGCTGTTGGCCGAATCCCCGATGTCGAAAAAACGGAAACGGTGCTCTTCGCAGTCTGACTACCAGGACTCGAATTGAAGCATGAGAGGGCTGACGCGGTATCGGTCAGTACCACTTGCAGTGTCACGCCGATCAGCGTGGGGCCGGCAGGTGCGCCTGCGCTGCCGAAGCAGGGGATGGCATTGCTGGCATAGTTGGTTGCGTCATTGGGGGGGACAAGCTGAGGCTGCTCCAAGTGACGTTTTCGGTGATGGTGCCCGCCAGAGCCGGGGAGGCAATCTGTTTCAGCCAAAGTTGCCGTTACGGAGGCGCAGCGGGCTAAGTAGGGAGCCCCGTGGTTGGGGGCTCCCGTCTTTGCGCCAGCACCATCCGAGCTACCCGGGACATGTGCCCGGCGTCTCTCAGACGGCGAACCGGTAGGCGATGTAGCCAAGCAGGGACCCGATGCCGGATCCAACCAGCACATCGCTCAAGAAGTGCATGCCGACAATAACCCTGGAGACGGCCACATTGGTGGCCAGAATCAGAAGTACGGGCATAGCTTCGGGGTAGAACGACCCGAGGGACAGCGCCACTGCAAACGCGGTGGTCGAATGGCCCGACGGGAACGAGAACTTGTCGCGCGTGACAATATGCGCCCAGCAATGCGGCTCGATGTCGCGCGGACGCAGCCTGCAGAACACTTTCTTCACCTTGAGGAACAGGACAACCCCACCAGTCACTGCGCACGCGGCGGATTCGACGGCGCGGAAGCGGGTCGGCGCGGGCGAGAGCATTACGGCGATGCCGATCAGGGCCCACAACCAGCCGTCGCCGGCGCGGGTCGCGAGCATCATCCACGTGCGGAACCAACGCGGCGCGCGCCAGCGGTTCACGCGGCGCATCACCGTGTGATCCGGCATGGAAAGCGTCGATTTGGCGCGGGCCAGGGTCACGGAAGCATCTCCATTCCCACCGCCGGGAGTGCGTTCGCGGCACGGTGCTTGGTGCCCCAGTGCATCGCGAAGGTGTATTCCTTGAGGTAGTTGAAGACGATGATGGGCGGGACGGCGGCGAAAAGAACCGACAGCGGCAGCATCCACGGCTTCTCGGTGATGAAATGGCGTCCAATCGCAAGCACGGCGCTCGTCAGCTTGAAGTAGTTGCCCGATTCACCGCCCGGCAGCGTGTGTCCAGCGGCCAGTCCCGCCAGATATTCCTGTACGTTGGTTGCACCCTTGACTTGGGTGTAAGTCCGTCCGACTGACGCCATCGAATGCGCGTCGCTGCCGCCGATGGCCGGCTTCCGATAGCGGGCGGCAAACTCGGATGCCATGCGGTTCGCCGTGGCCAGCATCTGGCCGTTCAGCGTTTCGACGCCGTGGAAGGCCGAGGCGAACAGTTCAAAATCGTTGTCCGTTCGATTCCCGGTCAGGCTGGAATAGAGGTGGTTTACGGTCACGAACAGTCTGCGTTCGGACGCGTAGGCGAGGAAGCTTTCGATGTCGGTCCGGCGGCGCTGCAGTTCGATGTGGTCGCGTTCGTCGATTCCATAGACACCGGCGTGCATCTCCGTGCCGCTCGGTGTCGTACAGGTCACTTCCTCACTGAGGAAGAAGTCGGGGAATCTCCGAAGTTCCTCGACGGCTCCGATGGAATCGTGGTCCGTGATGGTCACCAGGTCCATGCCGCGGCGCTTCGAGGTCTCGTAGACTTCGAGCGCGTCGTTGTACGACTCCCGGCAAACGCGGGAGAGCACGGGGACGTTGCACATGCCGGAGTGCTTGGTATGGACGTGGAGGTCGCACCTCATGTATTGGTTGTAAAACTTTCCCCGTTACAAATGGGTGATTGATGCGCGAAACAATTGTGAAGCCGAATGTTGCCTGGTAAGGTATGTGCGGGGAGTATTCTGGGAGGGGACGGAATCGATGGCGCTACGTAGTCAGAGCTGGTGGTCGGGCAAGGAATATTACAACTTTTCGCGGCGGGCATGGCTGCGTTCCGAGGGGTTCACGGCGGATGTTTTCGACAACAGGCCGGTGATCGGGATCTGCAATTCCTGGAGCGAGTTGAATAATTGCAACGCGCATTTGAAGGGCGTGGCGGAGGCGGTGAAGCGCGGCGTGTGGCGGGCGGGCGGTTTCCCGCTCGAATTCCCCACGATTTCCTTGGGCGAGATGTTCATGAAGCCCACGTCGATGCTCTTCCGCAACCTGATGGCGATGGACGTGGAGGAGTCGATCCGGGCCAACCCGGTGGATGGAGTGGTCCTTCTGTGCGGCTGCGACAAGACCACCCCGGCGCAGATCATGGGCGCGGCGAGCGCCGACATCCCCGCCATCGTGGTGACAGGCGGTCCGATGCTGAGCGGGCAATGGCGCGACCGCAAGCTGGGCGCGGGCACGGACGGGCGCAAGCTATTCGACCTCTATAGAGGTGGTCGGCTGACCGAGGGCGAACTTTGCGAGATTGAAGGCGGACTGGCGCGGTCGGCGGGCCATTGCACGGTGATGGGCACGGCGAGCACGATGGCGTCGGTGGCCGAGGCGCTCGGCATGACGCTGCCCGGTTGCGCGGCGATTCCGGCTCCCGATTCGCGGCGGCTGACGCTGGCCGAGGAGTCCGGCAAGCGGATGGTCGAGATGGTGCGCGAAGGGCTGAAGCCATCCGACATCATGACGCGCGAGGCGATCGAGAACGCGATCACGGTGAACATGGCGATCGGCGGGTCCACGAACGCGGTAGTGCACCTGCTGGCGATCGCGGGGCGGCTCGGCATCGACCTCAAGCTGGACGAGTTCGACCGGATTTCGCGCCGGACGCCGTGCATCGTGAACGTGAAGCCGTCGGGGCAGTACCTGATGGAGGATTTGTTCGCGGCGGGCGGCATCCAGGTGGTGATGAACGAGGTGCTGCCCCTGCTCCATGCCGACGCGGTGACGGCGAACGGCAAGACCGTGCGGCAGAACGTGGAAGGCGCGCAGTGCTGGAACCGGGATGTGATCCGGACGGCGGCGGATCCGATTTCGACCGAAGGCGGCACGGTGGTGCTGGGCGGGAACCTCGCGCCGAGGGGCGCGGTGATCAAGCATACGGCGGCGTCGCCGCACCTGCTGCAGCACCGGGGTCCGGCGTTCGTGTTCGAAACCTACCAGGAAATGCACGCGGTGATCGATTCGCTGGACTTGCCCGTGACCAAGGACACGGTGCTGGTGATGAAGAACTGCGGTCCGAAGGGCGCGCCGGGGTTCCCGGAATGGGGGCAGATCCCGATGCCGCGGGTGCTGCTGGACCAAGGCGTCAACGACATGGTGCGGATCAGCGACGCGCGCATGAGCGGGACCAGTTTCGGAACGGTGGTGCTGCATACGGCACCGGAGTCGGCCGCGGGCGGACCATTGGCGGCGGTGCGGACGGGTGACGAGATCGAACTGGACACGGCGGGGCGGAAGATCACTCTGCATGTGCCGGAGGAGGAGATCGCCCGGCGGTTGGCGGAATGTCCGGCGCACAAGCCGCACTATGAACGCGGGTACGGGTGGTTGTTCCTGGAGCATGTGAACCAGGCGGACGAGGGGTGCGATTTTGGGTTTCTGCGGAAGGATTTCCGAGGACAATAACTTTTCAGCCCCGACGTCGCTACTCGTCGAGGCCGTTCACGAGCCTCGTTATTCCGTTCTTTAGGAGCACGACGTTGAAGTTGATGAGTAGGCCTAGGTGAAGGCCGGTGAGCTTCAAATAGGTAGTGAGTTGCTTCTTGTGAACCGGGAGCACGGTTTCGAGGGACTTGACCTCTACAATCACTTTGCCCTCAACGATCAGATCGGCGCGGAAGGCTGACTCTACGGTGATGGAATCGTAGTTTACGGCAACGACCGGCTGTCGAACGACGCCGAGGCCCCGCTTGCCGAGTTCGTACTCCAAGATGGTTTCGTAGGCCGATTCCAAAAGGCCGGGACCGAGTCGGACGTGCAGGTGGTAGGCCGCGTCAACAATTTCTTTGGCTATGGCGTTTTCTGTCATGGAGAATCCGTCTGAGAACGGTTCGCGCAAAGCTCGCCAAGTGGGAACCGCAAGGGCCGCAAAGAACCACGGCCGGTTGGCCCTGCAGCGTCTCTCTGGTGTTTCTTGGCGAGCTCCGCGTCTGCCTTGGCGAGCTTTGCGCGAACCGCCTTTCTTCTAGCCTTGCACTACCCCGGTAGCCGCAACCGGAAATGCGCCCCCGGACCAGCGTCATCCGCGATCCACAAATCGCCCCCATGGTCCAGCACCGTCTGCCGCGAGAGCGCCAGCCCCAACCCCAACCCGTTCTTCCCCGACGTCACAAACGGCTGGAACAACCGTTCCCGCACCGGCGTCGGAATCCCGGGTCCCGTGTCATCCACCCGAACCTCGACCGTTGATTCCCCGCGCTCGGCCGAAATCCGAATCTCCCCGCCCTCCGGCATCGCCTCCACCGCATTCGCGATCAGATTCACGAACACGCGCTCCATCCGCCCGGGCTCCAGCGGGATCTCAATCGACGCGTCCACCGAACATTGGATGTCGACTCCTTGCGTTTCCGCCGCCGCGATCTGCGAATCCACCGCCGCCCCCACCACCTCGGCCAGGTTGCAGCATTCCGGAGCCTGCATGCGCCCGCGGGATACGTCCACCAACTGCTGCAGCATGTCCTTGATCACCCTTGACGACCGGTAAATATTCCCCGCCAGCCGCTGCAACTGCCCTTGGCTCAGGTCGCCGTCCATCATCATCTCCGCGCCCCCATAGATGGACGCGAGCGGATTCCGCAGATCGTGGACGATGGAACTGGACAGTCGCCCGATGGTCGCGATGCGCTCCTGCCGGATCAGTTCATCGCGGGCCGACTGGATCGACAGGCACATGTCGTTGAAGGTGCGCGCCAATCGCCCCAGCTCGTCGTTGCCGCTGTCAGGCACCCGGGTGTCGTACTGCTGGCGGCCGATCAGGGTTGCGGCCCGGTCCAACTGGCCGATCGGCTTGAGGATCCGGCCCGCTAGGTACAGGCTCAGCGCCAGCCCCGCGATCACAGCGGCCGCCCAGATCACCACCAACTGGTTTTGCAGCGAGTTGAGGTCGCGTGTGATGGCGTCGAAGTTGTGCACGATCAGCAGGTCGCCCGCCGGTGCCCCCGAAATATCATGCAGTGGGGTCCCGAGGACGGCGAATTCGCGGCCCGAGAGCCGAATCCGCTGCAACCCCGTGCCCCGCCGGTATTCGCGGGCCAGCCTGGCCGTCTCTTCCGGCTTCAGGGTGGAGGAAACGGCGCGACCCATCGCCAGGAACACGAAATCGCTGCCCCCGGTGCGTTCACGCAGGTCCGCCGCGACATCCTGGTCCACCGGAAAGCCCGTCACCAGCACGTTGAGCAGTTCGGGACCCGTCTGGACTTGCACGTAGACCGGCGTGACCACAAATTCATACAGCCCGTCGTCCTGGAGCGCGAAGCCTGCGGATTGTTCGGGAAAATGCGGCAGGGCGTCGCGGACCACGTCCAGCCGCCGACGCGACGCGAACTGGCCCCCGAGAGACGCGATCACCTCGCCATGCGGATCCGTCACAAGGAAGATCGCGCTGGACCGCGACACCCGCTTCCAGATCTCCCCCGCCGCATCGCGGATCGTGGCCTTGTCGTTCGTCTGGAATGCCGCACGGACGTCCGACATGCCGCTCAGCACTTGGCTCAGCGACCGCAGCCAATCCGCCCGGGCGCTCCACAGCGACTCGTAGGCCTTGAAATTGCCGCGCAGCTGGGTTTCGAGGTTCTCCGCGAGCTGCGTCCGCGTGCGCTCCTGCACGAAATACCCGGCGATCGCAAGCAGCAGCGTGATCGCAATCGACGTTGAGAGGCCGATTTTCCAGAGCAGGGAAGGGCGCGCGAGCCGGTTCATCGCGCTAGTTCCTAACACCCGGATAGAGAACCTTGTCGTCCGGCGGAGGTCCGTACTCCTGCCCGTACTTGTTCTTGTGGGGCGCAAGCAGATAGCCCGCCTCGGAAATGGTGATCGGGGCCAGCTTGATGCCGTCTCCCCCCACCACCACCCGTTGTGACAGGCCCTGCAAGATCTCGTCCGTAGCCCGTTCGTGGAAGACCGCCAGATCGTAGTTGCCCGGCGGTACGTCGAGGTGGAAGCCGCCGTCCTTGACCGTAGTGGTGAAGTACTGCGTGTTCAGCACCAGGATCACGGCCGTCATGTCCGAATGGATGTTGCAAAACACGCGCACGGCCCCGGTGCGGGTGAAACGGACGGTGCGCGAAGTCCCCGGCGGGTACAGTCCCACATCGAACACCTGGCCGCTGAAGCGGGAAAAGGCGTTGTGGAAGATCGGGTCGAAGTTAGGGAAGTCGATGGCCGTTCCCGCCACCACGGGAAGCACGTGCGGGGTGAAGGTCTTGGTGCGCTGCTCCATCACGGCGTGTTTGGCCGGGGGTGCCGGCGACGGCTGTCCGACGGGCTTCAAGGAGATCACGGCACCGGAAAAGTCTTTGCGCTTGGCGGCCTTGCCGTTCCGGGAATCGCGGATTTGCACGGTCCCCGACACGTCCGCCGCTTGGAGGATGGAAACCGCCAGCGCGATCGCGAGGCTAGAAAAGGTAAGCGATCGCCAAGTCATAGTGGTTGTTCAGCCTGGTTCCCGAAACAATGTAGGCAGTGCGGTTTTGCGATATCTCGATGGCCGCAATAACGTTCGGGGCCAGTTTGTAGATCGCGTTTGCGGCATAGATGAGATTTCGGCGCACGGCGTTGCCGGTAAGGTCGGCTCCGCGGTCGGCCTCCTCGCCGCCGTAGAGGTGGAACGAAAGCTTGGGGGTGGCGAAGAAACTCGCTTGGGCCCAGCCGCCGGTCGTATGGACCGGAATGATGGAACCGTTGGAGAGTACGCTGAATCCCTGCCGCAGTCCCCCCAGCCCTGCGGCGTTGGTGCCATGGAAGTACGCCCCGTCAATCTGAAAGAACGAGACTGGTTTCACGAGCCAATCCGCCGTGAACAGATTCGACGATATTGCTCTCCCGCCCACGTGCGTGACCGAGGTGTGGAAGCCCGGCGCGAAAGCGTATTGCCGCTCTCCGGATTCATGGTGCAGGTTGAAGCGGCCTTCCCACGACGGGCGGGCCTTTTCAAGAGTGGCGGCGATGTTCACCGGGATGCCCGTCCCAGCTGCTTCCGTAGTTTGGAAGACTCCCACTTCGGCGCTGACGCCGGTGTTTGCCGAAAGGTGGAACCGTTGTTGCACCCGTACCTGCGGATTCCAGTCCCACAGATTGCCGGCACCGGTCAACGGAGCCAGTCCGACGGCGGCCAAAGTCGTCGGTTCCCGCGGCGCGACGAGCGGTTTGTCCTGGCCGGCGGAAATGGTCGTGTCCTTCCAAGCAAGATCGATGGTCGCCAGTCGGATGCGGAACAGATTGTTCGAAGGGGCAAACGTGCCGCCCCAGAAGTCCATATAGAAGGACCCGCTGGCCTTGCCTCCGCCCGCAAGGTTGGGGCCGTTGAACTTCAGGCCCAGCACGGTTTGCCGGAAGGTCGCGCCGGTATTGTTCGTTCCCGGTGTCGCCGACGCCGTCACGGGTTCCTGCAACGTACCCCCGAAACGCGTGTTGGCGAACGCGTTGAACAGCAGCATGCCGGTTAGGGCGACCGGCTGTTTTTGCGACGCCTCCACTTTGGCCTGCGCCAACTCCTCGGTGCGGGCTTCCTGTACATCAAGGCGCTCCGTGACGGGCGGGACTGTCTGCGGTGCGGCCACAGTCCCCAATTCCTTCCGCAACGCTTCGATCTCGGCCTGCAACTCGCGGTTCTGCTTCTCCAGCTTGTCCAGTCTATCCAGCACGGCGCGCATATCGGGTGTAGTTTGGGCCGCCAAGGCGGGCACGGCGAAAACAAGCACCCATCCAGCAACTCGTGCGCTGAAAACCTTGCTCAAAGGAGCTCCTCCAATTTGCGGCGGACGGCTGCGGGCGAGTACGGCTTTGCGAAAAACGCGTCTGCCCCGACCGCGATCGCCTCGGCCGGGAGCCTCGGATCGCTATCGCCGCTAATCAATAATACCGGCAGCGATTGGAACTTGGGGTCGGCGCGCAGTTGGCGGATGAAGTCGAAGCCATCCGCGTGCGGCAGATGGCGGTCGGTGATAACTGCGGAAACTGTGGCCGTCCGCGCGAGCGCCATCGCAGCCTTGGGGCTCGGCAGAATCCGTATTTCGATGTCCCGGATCCCCTCGAGGGCGATCTGGAGCGTCTCCGCACAGGCGGCACTGTCTTCGACGATTAGGACAAGGCGTGGCATTGGGGTGTCCAACGGTTACGGGAGGAACCGGTATCCCACCTTGTGCAGCGTTAGAAAGTGGCGGGGGCAGACCGGGTCGGCCTCCAGTTTCTGGCGCAGGCGCACAACGTGGGCGTCCACGGTGCGGGTGTTGGGAAACGATTCGTAACCCCAGACCGAGTTCAGAATCATATCGCGCGACAACGGCCGGTCCGGATTGTTCAGGAAGAACGTCAGCAGGTTGTATTCCGCCGGAGTGAACTTGATGTCGACCCCCTTGCGCCGCACGATCCGTCGTTCCAAGTCCACTTCCACATCGGCAAAGGCTAGAACCTTGTGCGGCTCCGACGGGGAACGCCGCAGCACCGCCCGCACGCGCGCCAGCAGTTCACGGGTGCCGAAGGGTTTTACGATGTAGTCGTCCGCCCCGATTTCCAGCAGCAGCACTTTGTCGATCTCCTCGCCGACGGCGCTGAGGACGATGATGGGCGTGGTGATTCCGGACGTGCGGAGGCGCTTGCAGACTTCGACACCGGAGAGGTCGGGCAGCCGCAGGTCGGTGACGATGAGGCTGGGTTTGGCGAGGACGGCTTGGTCGAGGCCGGTGCGCGCGTCGGGGGCGAGGATGGCGCGGAAGCCCTCGCGTTCGAACAGAACCCCGATCGTGTCGCGTAGGCTGTCGTCGTCGTCGATAACGAGAATGGTTTGCATCGGCACCGCGATTTTAGCGCGAATATGGGTGCCGGGGATAGGGGTGGGCGGCACGTGGCGTGCTTTTTACAACAGTTTTACCGTGCAGGTACCGGTTGTAGGGCTGGTTGGCTCCCAGTTCACAAGCGGGCTAGAGTTCCCGGGCTGGTTTCGCGCCTTGGTTTCGTAGCCAGGCAACGAGGTCCTGATTGCCGCTCTGCCGCGCACCATCGAGCGGGGCGATGTGGTCCCAGCCCACCCAATTTATGTTTGCGCCTTTCCCGACGAGATACTGGACCGTTTCCAATTGCCCGCCCCGGCAGGCGTGCCAAAGCGCGGCGGTGACTTGGTCGCTGGCCGGCTTGGGCTCCATTTCGAAGTCTGCGGCCAAACGGTCCGTCAGGCCCAGGCCCGCCGACTGCGTAAAAGTGGTCTTCGCCCCCCGATCCAGCAACCGGCGTGCCGCGTTCCAATTTGCAAAGATGACGGCGTCGGACATGGCAGTGCCGTTTGTGAAGATCGCTCCCGGGCTTTCAATATCGGCCCCGCCATCGAGCAGCGCGTCGAGAGCGTCCACGTCATTGGAACTGGCCGCCCCGTGGAGAGGCGTTTCCGGAGCGGTACCCCCCAACAAGGGTTCATCCGGGTCGGCACCTCGCTCGATGAGCAGCCCTATGGTCTGCGACACATTGGGAAAGTGACCGGGCCAATCGGCTGCAATATGGAGCAAGGTGCGGCTTGTCCCGTGCGGGTCGATGATGCGGGCCGTGGAAACTAGAGGGTTTTCGTCCAGCAACCGCCTCAACGCCCCGACATCACCGGCATGAATCGCACCCACCAGATCCTGAGCCAACCGTTCGGAAGTTCGTATTTCCATGAGCCAAATCTCTCCTATTCCGAGCCCGCCACGCTACCGTTGCTTTTCGAAAGCTTCGCCAACCGCTCAAAATAATCCGGGAACGTCTTCGCTACGCACCCCGGCTCATGGATCCGCACCGGCACGCCCCCAACCGCCACCAACGAAAAACACATCGCCATGCGATGGTCGTCATACGTGTCAATCGCCGCATCCGGCAGAACGCGCACCGGCGGTGTCACCCGCAGGTAGTCCGCCCCCTCTTCCACCACCGCCCCCGTCTTCCGAAGTTCCGTCGCCATCGCAGCCAGCCGGTCCGTCTCCTTTACCCGCCAGCTCCCGATATTCCGCAGCACGCTCGTTCCTTCCGCGAACAGCGCGCACACAGCCAGCGTCATCGCCGCATCCGGGATGTGGTTCAAGTCAAGGTCGAACGCCCGCAGCCGACCCGACTCCGGTCCCCGCGCCTCCATCCAATCCTCCCCGTACTCGATCCGCGCCCCCATCGCCGCCAGCGCCTCGGCAAACTTCGCGTCGCCCTGCACACTCGCCCGACCCGCTCCGGTCACCCGCACCGGTCCGCCCGCAATCGCCCCCGCCGCAAGGAAATACGATGCCGACGACGCATCCCCCTCCACCGCGAACCGCCCCGGACTCCGGTACCTGCTCCCCGCCGGCACTGTGAACCGTGCCCAGCCGTCGCGCTCAACCTCGATGCCGAACCGCGCCATCATCCCCAGCGTGATCTCGATGTACGGTTTCGAGATCAGCTCGCCCTCCACTTCGACCACAACTGGCCCACGCCCGGAAAGCAGCGGTGCGGCCTGCAGGATGCCGGTCAGGAACTGGCTCGAAACATTGCCGCGTACCCGGAACGGCCGCGACCGGTCAATGTTCGCAGTCCCGATCCGCAACGGCGGGTACCCCTGCGCCAATTCGTACGAGATCCCCGCACCGACCGCGTTGAGGGCGTCCACCAGGTCGCCGATGGGCCGTTCATGCATGCGCGGGACGCCGTGGATCCGGTAGTCGCCGCCGGTCAACCCCAGCAGGGCGACCAATGTGCGCGCCGACAGGCCCGAATTCCCGACAAATATCTCCGCCGCCGCGTTCGGAACCACGCCGACGCCGGTCACCACGACCTCCCCGTCCACGCGCGCCACTGGTACCCCGAGTTGTTCCAGCGCCCCCAGCATCACCCGCGTGTCATCGGAATCGAGCAGGCCCGAAAGGCTCGTCGTGCCGTCAGCCAGCGCCGCCAACAGCAGCGCCCGGATGGAAATGCTCTTCGACCCCGGCAGTTCCACCACGCCCTCCGCGTGCTGGAACGGTGCGAGATCGAGAAATGGGGGATAGGCCATGGAACTCCAATTTTAGCGGTCGTGGCCCAATGGGTACCGAAACCACCTCAGGGAATCTGCGATACTATATAAAACGCGGAAAATAATATGTCATCGCATATGGACACCTCCGTAGACGACCTCCGCCAAGCCCTCCAAGCCGCCCGCCACGAGCGCGGCTGGAGCCAAGCCGAACTCGGCCGACGTGTCGGGCTCCCCCAGGCCCACATCTCCGGCATCGAAACCGGCAAGGTCATCCCGCGCTACGACACCATGCTCGAACTGGTCCGCGTCCTCGGCCACGACCTCATTCTTGTGCCCCGCGCCTTGGTCCCCGCCATCCAAGCCCTCGTACGCGGCACCGCCAACATCGATGAGGACGAACGGCCCCTCTACGTATTTGACGATGAGCAAGGGGAAGCGCAGTGACCACGCCCGACCCCAAGCTCAGCGCCCTCGCCGTCCACCTCCACGGTCAACGCATCGGCGTCCTGAACCGCCTCAACGGCGAACGTCACCTGTTCTCCTTCGACGAGGAGTACCTCGACGACCCCAACCGCCACATCCTCAGCCTCTCCTTCAAAGGCGGGGCGGGCGGAATCGTCACCGCCACGCGTCCCACCGCCCGCAAGATCCCACCGTTCTTCTCCAACCTCCTCCCCGAGGGCAACCTCCGCACCTACCTGGCCGACCGCGCAGGGGTCAAAACCGACCGCGAGTTCTTCCTCCTTGCGCTCCTGGGCGACGACCTACCCGGCGGCGTCACGGTCTCGCCCCTCGGCATGGACGGTCTCCCCGTCGAAGAGCCACGTCCGGTCGCCGAGCCGCCCCGGACCGACGGCATCCTGCGCTTCTCCCTCGCCGGAGTCCAACTGAAGTTTTCGGCTGTCATCGAGGCCCACGGCGGACTGACCATCCCGGTCCACGGCATGGGCGGCTCTTGGATCGTCAAACTCCCCTCGACCCAGTTCGCCCACGTCCCCGAAAACGAATTCGTCATGCTCGAGCTCGCCCGCGCCATCGGCATCGACGTTCCCGAAACCCGCTTGGTGCCCGTGGCCGAAATCTCCGGCCTCCCCGAAGCCGCCGCCCGACTCCCTGGCAACGCTTTCGTCGTCCGCCGCTTCGACCGCCACGAAAGCGGCACCCGCATCCACATGGAGGACTTCGCCCAGATCTTCGGCCTCTTCCCCGATGACAAATACGGTGCCCGCAGCTACGCCAACATCGCCTTCGTCCTAGCCGCCGAAGCCGGCGAAGCGGGCGTCGAGGAATTCGTCCGCCGCCTCGCCTTCTCGATCCTCATCGGCAACGGCGACATGCACTTGAAGAACTGGTCGCTGCTCTACCAGGACGGGCGCACCCCGACGCTGTCCCCGGCCTACGACTTCCTTGCAACTTTCCCTTATATCCCCGGCGACAAGCTAGCTCTCGATTTCGGAGGCAGCCGCAGCCTCGCCGAAATCAGCCCCGAGCAACTCCGTCGCTTCGCCGACAAAGCCCGGATTCCAGCCCGCCCTGCCCAACGCCTGTTCGAGGAAGTCAGGGAACGGACCATTGAGGCATGGAGAACACTGGATCACAAGGACATCCTGCCCGCAGACCTGCGTTCAGCCATCGATGCGCGTATCCAAATGACTGCTATGCTACGATCTCGCCATGCATGACTCCCGCGTCACAATCCACATGGTGGCGAGCCTCGACGGCTTCATCGCACGAAAAGACGGCAGCGTCGACTGGATGGAGACCCCGGACGAATTCCCCGCCGGGGACACCCTCGACCCCGAGTTCGTTGAGGCCTTCCTCAAGACAATCGACTGCTACGTCATGGGATCGCGAACCTATCAAACCGCCCTCGGTTTCGAATCCAAGGGCTTTGGGTGGGCCTACGGTGACAAACCTGTCTTCGTCCTCACGACCCGCGATTTGCCGCGACATCGCGACACCGTCGCATTCCACTCCGGCGACCTCGCGCGTTTCGTCACCGAACAGCTACGGCCCAAGTTCCGTTCCATTTGGTTCGTCGTTGGCGGCGCGCTATCCGGCGACTGTCTTCGTCTCGGCCTCGCCAACGAAGTCCGTTATTCGATTCTGCCCGTCTTGATCGGCGACGGCATTCCCTTTTTCGGCCGACTCGACAAGGACATCCCGCTCCACCTGTCGGAAGTCAAAGCCTACACAAGCGGCATGGTGGCGCTGCGCTACGACGTCCGTCCTACGGCACCATCGTAGTCAACAAAACCACCCGCTCCCCGACCACGTTCCAGTCCCCCTGCCCCCCCGGCAATTCCCAGGCCACCCCCGGCCCGAACGCCACGCCTTCCAATTCCCCGGAGCCCGCCAACGCCACGCAAATCATCGACTGCGCCTGACCCGGAACCACCCCGGTCCCCTCCACCGTGACCCGTTCCGTCCGGAAATACGCGCACTCCGCCAACAATTCCCGCCCCCCGCCGAGCGCCACCGGCTCCCGCCGACCGCTCCCGGTCGTCAGTCGGGAAACCCTCATGCCGTCCGCCAAATGCAGTTCCCGATCGCTGCCGTAATCCCACAGCCGGTAAGTGACGTCCGAAATCTGCTGCACCTCGCAGATCACCAGTTCCTTACCCACCGCGTGGATCGTCTCCGCCTCGGTGAAGAACGTGTCGCCGACCCGTGCCGGCATCCAATCGAGCAGCCCTTCCAACTCCGCCGTGCCCGCCGCCGCAACCAACTGCTCCCGCGTGACACCCGCGCGTAAACCTAGCCCGACCGTGGAGTCCGATTCGGACCGAAGCACATGCCACATCTCGGTCTTCCCGTTCGACGAATGGTGCCCACGGGCGTACTCATCGTTCGGATGTACTTGGATCGACAGTCTCCCCGTCGTAAATAGAAACTTCACCAGAATCGGGACGGCCGGGGGAGGCGTGAACCACACCTCCCCCACCATCTGGCCCGCCGGATTCTCCAACCACGGATTCGTCAGGGGCGTACCCCAAGGCTTGATCAAAACCTTGGTGCCCAGCCGACGGGGTGTTTTCACCCGAGGCTCTCAATGAACTTGTGAATGCGGTCCAGCCCGCGTTCCAGCTCATGCATCGAGGTTGCGTACGACAACCGGACATGGTCGTCCGTGCCGAAAGCTTCGCCCGGAACCACCGCCACGTGCGCTTCCTTCAGCAACCGGTTGGCGAACTCGAGCGGCGTCTTAATCCCGCCCTTGTCCAGCGCCCCGCGCAGATTTGGATACGCGTAGAACGCGCCCGCCGGATTCGAGCAGGTCACGCCCGGAATCTGCCGCAACCGCGGAATCACGAAATCCCGCCGCCGACGGTATTCCGCCAGCATCTGCGGCACCGAATCCTGCGACCCGTTGAGTGCCTCCACCGCCGCCTTCTGCGCGATCGAGGTCGGGTTCGACGTCGAATGGCTCTGCAGCTTCATCATTGCTTGAATGATCGGTTCCGGAGCCAGGCCGTAGCCGATCCGCCATCCGGTCATCGCATACGTCTTCGAAACCGTGCCCGCCACCAGCACCGTCGGCTTGGAGCTAGGCACGGACGCCACCGAGTACGGGCTGCCCTCATACAGGAAGTGGGAGTAGCACTCGTCGGTCAGCAGGTAGATTCCCCGCTTGGCCGTCAGGTGGTACAGCTTCTCGAACTCGTCGTTCGCCATCACCGCGCCGGACGGGTTGCTCGGCGAATTCACGATCACGATCCGCGTTTTGTCGGTGAAGTGCTTGGCCACCATGTCCGCGGTCAGCGTGAAGCCTTCCGCCTCGTCCGTTTCCACGAAAACGCACTTGCCGCCCGCGTAGTTGACGATGTCCTTATAGGTCACCCAATACGGCACGGGGATGATGACTTCGTCGCCCGGATTCAGCAGCGCCTGCGTGTAGTTGAACAGCACGTGCTTGCCGCCCACCGTGATGATGCACTCTGACGTCTTGTAGTCGGTGCCGAACTCGGCCTTGTGGCGGTCCACCACGGCCTTCTTGGTCTCCACGGTGCCGCCGGCGGGAGTGTACTTGGTGAAGTTGGCATCTAGCGCGCGGATCGCGGCCTGCTTGATGTTGTCGGGGGTGGGGAAGTCCGGCTCGCCTGCCGAGAAGTCGACCACGTCGACTCCCTCGCGACGGAGCACGTCGGCGTCGTTCATGACCTTCATGGTCGAGGAGACGCTGATGAGCGAAATACGGTCGGACGTTGGTTTTGGGGCCATCTTTTCAAGAGTGCTTTCAGGTGTCATGTCGTTTGGCTGTGGCACAGACGCACCCGCAGACGTTCTTCAACGATCGGCGGGACCAGGCCGGAGATATTGCCCCCGAGCGAAATCACCTCTTTCACCAGCCTGGAGCTGATGAATGAGAAGGCTTCGCCCGCGAGCAGGAATACGGTTTCGAGACCAGGCTGCAAACGGCGGTTCATCAGCGCCATCTGCAGTTCATTCTCGTAGTCGGAAATGGCGCGGATGCCGCGCAGGATAACGGTCGCCTCGCGCTTGAGCGCGTAGTCCGCCAGTAGCCCGTGGAAGCTGTCCACCTCCACGTTGGGAAACTGCGCCACGGTCTCCTGGAGCATCGCGACGCGGTCGGCCACAGAGAACAGCGGAGACTTCGATTCGTTGTGCAGGACCGAAACGATGAGCCTGTCAAACAACCGCGACCCCCGCTCGATGACATCGAGATGGCCATTGGTGATGGGGTCGAACGATCCAGGGTAGATTGCGGATACCCTGCTCTGTCTGTTCATGTCGGCTACCGGGGCGCTGAAACTTTCATTGTACTGCGTCGTGGCGAGATTCGTGGCGCACCAATCATTGCTATGTCCGCCAGCCCCGGCAGCCTTCACCGGTGACAACTATTTTCATCCAATCTTTCCAACAGAATCAACAACTTCCAAAACTGGCAGTTCGAAAACGCCACCCTCGCCCGTACCATGGACACCGTTAGGAACCCCTATGCTCCAAACTACGATAACCCACGGACTCGCTGCCATCCTTGATCGCGAAATCCTCCGCTGCATGTCCCGCATCGCCGAATGCGAGGCACGCGAGACCGCGCTCGGTCCCCAACCGGACCTCAAACTCCGCGCCGCGAACGACCGTGACCGCGACCGGGCCTTCATCTCCCTGCGCCGTGCGATGAAGATGTTGCGCGACGCCCAAAAGGACCAGCCCGGCCCCGTGCAGCCCCAGCAGCCAATCATTCCCCACACCCCACGCGGTGCGCGCTGCCCCTGCGGTTCCGGCCTCAAGTACAAGCGCTGCCACGGTTGGGCTCCTCCGACCGCAACCAATTCAAAACAAGGCACTTGCTTCCAGAACGGCTTTGAATTTTCGAATCGTGTTCCGCCGCCTACTCCGGCTCGAAAACCCGCGCGAACGAAAACGCCATCGCTGTCGGTCCGAATTTTCGAAAGTGCTCCAGCCGTGCCTTGCCCTCCGGTACCGTTGGCACCGAGCCGACCGGAATCCACCACAAGCACATATGGGCGGCCTCCATCTTTTCAAACCACTTCCCCCGCTCCCGGAATACTCCCGCGTGCTGCGACCGGTACGAGAACTCCCTGAGAGCCGCCACCGATTCCCACACCGACATGTTCACGATGATCAACGGATCGTCATCGTAGCTCACGTCGATCGCGTTGCCCGCATCCGATTGCAACCGCCACACAAATCCCGGACTCCCCTCCGCCAAGGCATTGATCGCCGGGATCTGGGCGACAAACTCCGCGATCAAGGGATCGTCCACAGGTGCCAGGAGCCGGGCGATGTTGATCTGCGCGAGGTGGTGGTGCATCCAACCATGGTACAAGCCATTTTTGCGCTTCGATAGTACTGGAAGTCCTAGTCCGGCCTGGGAATACCACCGGATTCTTTGCCCGAGGTATGCGGACGCGACCGTGGAATGTCGATGAACTCCATGAATGTGACCAGACGTAATCCGTTCATTACAGGCCTATCATCGAATCGAAACCATCCATCCCTAGACTGGTAGGCGGTATTACTGGATCTCATCGTTCGAAGACCGAGGCTGCGGGCCCGTCTTCAGTACTTATAAGCAGTCAACGCAAGCCGCCCCACGGGGGAACAACGGCTGGGAAATCTCTTGGAGAAAAGAATGATCTTGAATCGAACCCACGTACGCGGCTTGTCCACGTTGCTGGCGCTCGGCCTCTTCAGCGGCAGCATCTTCGCCGCCGACCCGGCCATCCAGAACGACGAAGTCGCACAGCTTCGAGCCGCGCTTGCCGCCCAACAAAAGCAATTGGAAACCCTCCAGCACGTTTTGGAGCAGCAGCAACAACTGTTGGACAAGGCGCTCAACGGCCAACAGCCGCAACGGAACACACTCGGTACTGTCGCCAGCCTCGCGCCGGTGATCCCGGTCGCTCCGGTCGCCGCAGTGGCCATCCCGCCCGCCCAGACCCCCTCGAAGGCCGCGGCGCCGGTCTCGAAGAACCCCTGCGAAGCTCCTCCGGACGCTAACCAGGTTCCCCCGTACCTCCGTATCGGCAGCACCTGCGTGATGCCGGTCGGCTTCATGGACTTCACCTCCGTGTGGCGTGACAAGAACGCCGGGTCGAGCCTCGGCTCCAACTTCGGCAGCGTGCCCTTCGCCAACGCCGTTGCCGGCAACCTTTCCGAATTCCGTTTCACCCCGCAGAACTCGCGCCTCGGCTTCCGCGCCGACGGCGACTGGAAGGGCGCCCACTTCATGGGCTACAACGAATTCGACTTCCTCGGCACCAGCGCTTCCAACGGCATCGGCGTCACCAACGGCGCCTTCGTTCCCCGCCTCCGCCTCTTCTGGATTGATGTCCGCAAGGGAGATTGGGAAGTCCTCGCCGGCCAGAGCTGGAGCATGCTGACCCCGAACCGCAAGGGCATCTCGGCCCTCCCGGGCGACCTGTTCTACTCGCAGGTGATCGACGTGAACTACATGGCCGGCCTCACTTGGACCCGTCAGCCGGGCATCCGCGTCCTGTTCCACCCGAACAAGACCGTCACCGCCGGCGTCTCCCTCGAAAACCCGAACCAATACGCTGGCGGCCAAGCCGGCGGTCCGAAGATTGCTGTCCCGACCGGCACCGGCGCTTGCAACACCCCGACCGGCGCCGCATCCTGCGCGGCCTTCCTCGGCGGCCAGTTGGACGACACTTCCTCGAGCTACCTCAGCACCCCGAACGTGATGCCTGACGTCATCGTCAAGGTCGCCTTCGACCCGAGTTCGCGCTTCCACGCCGATGTCGCGGGTATCGCACGCACCTTCAAGAGCTACAACCTCGGCACCAACCAGCACTTCACCAAGACCGGCGGCGGCGTCCAGTTCGGCTTCAACGCTGAGATCGTCAAGAACTTCCGCTTCGTCACCACCAACTACTGGAGCGACGGCGGCGGCCGCTACCTCTTCGGCCAAGCCCCCGACGTGGTTGTCCGTACCGACGGCAGCCTGAGCCCGATCCATGCCGGCGGCACGGTCGACGGCTTCGAAGCCACGGTCAAGAACACCCTGCTCTATGCCTACTACGGCGCGATCTACGTCGGTCGCAACGTGGTCCTCGACACCAACGGCAAGACCCCGGTCGGCTACGGCTACACCGGCTCCAGCCAGAACCGCGCTATCAACGAGTTCACCTTAGGCGTCAACCAGACTCTCTGGAAGAACGCCCGATACGGGGCGCTCAATTTGATGGGCCAGTACGAGTACCTGCAGCGCAATCCGTGGTCCGTCGCCCCCGGCGGCCTCTCCAATGCGCACGACAACACCATCTATATGAACCTCCGGTACACCCTGCCGGGGTCCATGCCAAACTTCTAACCTGTTCGTAACGCGATTGAAACACAAGGGTGGCAGACTCAGAGATGGTTGGCCACCCTCGTGCATGGAACAGACGAGCCACCTAGCATCCAGCTTCAGCAACCAAACGAGGGAAAACGTATGAAAAAGACTCTTATCGCAGGGGCAATCGCAGCAGCCGCCATCTTCACCGGCGCGGCTTCCGCCCAAAACATCACCGGTGCCGGTGCAACCTTCCCGGCCCCCATCTACCAGAAGTGGTTTGCCGACTACAAAGCCGCCCACTCCTCCGTCCAGATCAACTACCAAGCCATCGGTTCCGGCGGCGGCATCAAGCAGCTGACCGACGGCACCGTGGACTTCGGCGCCTCCGACATGCCGATGACCGAAAAGCAGGTTGCCGAAGTCAAGGTCAAGCCCTTGCACTTCCCGACCGTCCTCGGCGGCGTGGTCCTCACGTACAACGTCCCCGGAGTTGAGACCGGCCTCCAGCTCTCCGGCGACGTCGTCGCGGGCATCTTCATGGGGACGATCAAGAAGTGGAACGACCCCAAGATCAAGCTCGACAACAAAAAGGCCGCCCTCCCCGACAAGGACATCGTTGTAGTTCACCGGTCCGACTCCTCCGGGACCTCCTTCGTCTTCACCGACTACCTCTCCAACGTCAGTGCCGACTGGAAGTCCAAGGTCGGTGCCAACACCGCCGTCCAGTGGCCCACCGGCCTCGGCCAAAAGGGTAGCGACGGTGTCGCGGGCATGGTGAAGCAGACCCCGAACTCCATCGGCTACGTCGAACTCCTGTACGCAGTGCAGAACAAGATGGCTTTCGCCGACCTGAAGAATGCCGCCGGCAAGTACGTCAAGGCGACCTTCGAGTCCGTCACCGCCGCCGCTGCCGCCTCCAAGGGCCTCGACAAGGACCTCAAAGGTTCCATCGTGAATGCTCCCGGTGCCAAGAGCTACCCCCTCTCCACCTACACTTGGCTGCTCATCCCGAGCAAGATCGACGACGCCGGTAAGAAGGCTGCCATCACGGGCTTCCTCAAGTGGGCTCTCGCCGATGGTCAGAAGCAGGCGGAAGGTCTGAGCTACGCCCCGTTGCCCGCGGGCGTCGCAAAGCTGGCCCTCGCCCAGATCGCCGAGATCAAGTAAGAAAGAACCCGTAAACTGCCATGGCTACTCCCGCCGCCGACCTGCGGCCCAAGTACAAGAAAGCCCTCATCGGCGGCGACGAGCTGGCCAAAGCATTTACATTTCTGTTCGCTGCCCTCATCTTGGTTGTGACCGTGCTGCTGGTTCTGGAGTTGTGGCGCACCTCGTCTCCCGCCAAGGAAAAGTTCGGTTTCGGGTTCCTCACTTCCCAGTTGTGGAACCCGGTGACCGACGAATACGGTGCCCTGCCGTTCATTTATGGCACCGTCCTAACCTCGTTCCTGGCCCTCCTGATCGCAGTGCCCCTCGGCGTCGGGGCCGCGATCTACCTCTCGGAACTCGCACTCCCCAGAGTTTCCAACGCCCTCACCTTCCTGGTCGAACTCCTTGCCGCCGTCCCGAGCGTCATCTTCGGCCTGCTCGCAATCTTCACCTTGGTGCCGGCAATGCGCGACTACGTGCAGCCCGCCCTGCAAAAAATCTTCAGCTTCCAGCCCCTCGCGCCCTTCTTCGACGGCCCCACCTTCGGAGTTGGCTACCTAACTGCTGGCATCATTCTCGCCGTAATGACCTTCCCCTTCATCATCTCGGTCTCCCGCGAGGCCCTGATGGCCGTCCCCCGCGAACAACGCGAGGCGGCACTGGCGCTCGGCGCCACCAAATGGGAGTCCACTTGGCAGATCGTTCTGCCTTACGCCAAACTCGGCATCCTCGGCTCGGTCTTCTTGGGACTCGCCCGCGCCCTCGGTGAAACCATGGCCGTCACCATGGTGATCGGTAACAGCGAGGCCATCCACCAGTCGATCATCTCCCCCGGCTACACCATCGCAGCCGTCATTGCCAACAACTTCGCCGAGGCGTCGGGCAAGATGTTTACCTCGGCCTTGGTGGAACTTGGCCTCGTCCTCTTCGCCCTGACAATGCTCATCAACGGTTTTGCTCAGCTCATGATCGTCCTCACCACCAAGAAGGGGGCGGCGAAGTCCTAAGATGGCCATCAAGATGACTCCCCGCAACCGCCGCAGGCTGATTGTGAACAACATCATGCTTTCGGCGACCGCCATCTGCGCCGTGATCACGGTCTCGTCGCTCTTCCTGATCCTGATGTACCTCCTGAAGAACGGCGGCCAGTCGGTCGATCTGAATTTCTTCACCCAACTGCCCAAATCGCCGGGCGAACTCGGCGGCGGCATGGCCAACGCGATTGTCGGCAGCGCCACTGTCGTGGCTCTCGCCTCGGTGATCGGCCTCCCCATCGGTTTCCTCGCCGGGGTCTACCTCGCCGAATTCAGCCCGAAAGGTTTCGGTTTCCTCGTCCGATACACGGCCGATCTGCTCAACGGCGTCCCGTCCATCGTCATCGGCATCTTCGCCTGGGGCTTGATCGTTCACAACATGCACCACTTCTCGGCCCTCGCTGGCGGCTTCGCCCTCAGCCTGATGCTGATCCCGATCACGGCCCGCGGCACCGAGCAATTCCTTCTGGAAGTCCCGCGCACCATGCGCGAAGGTGCCTTGGCCCTCGGAGCGCCGATGTGGGTCACCATCGCCACCGTGATCGTCCCGGCAGCGCGGAAAGGCATCATGACGTCGATGATCCTCGGCGTCGCCCGCATCTCCGGAGAGACTGCGCCCCTCCTGTTCACCGCCCTCGGCAACCAGTATTGGGCAACCAGCCTCAATGAACCGACCGCGTCCCTTCCGGTCATGATCTTCACCCACGCGACCGCGCCGTACGAGGATTGGCACCGCCAAGCCTGGGCCGCCGGTCTCGTCCTGCTCGGCCTCGTATTCGTGGCCAACATCCTTGCCCGGACCATCGTTTCGAGAGGAGCGTCGCTACCCAAGTAGCGGCCCGAACAAATGAGCGCCCCATCCCAAGTGTCTACAAAGCAATCGTCCAGCACATCCCAGCAACTGGAAGCCCTCCAACACGCTATGCCCGAGCCCACCAAGCCCCAAACAGCCCCGGTCAAGATGCGGGCCAAGAACGTCAACTTCTACTACGGTTCGTTCCAGGCGCTCTACGACATCAACCTCGACTTCGCCACCAACAAGGTCACGGCAATGATCGGACCTTCCGGCTGCGGCAAATCGACCTTCCTGCGCAACCTCAACCGCATCAACGAAACCCTCCGCGACACGCGCCTCGAGGGCGAAATCACCCTCGACGACGAGAATATCCTCGATCAGGACGTGACCGCCGTCCGCCGCCGCATCGGCATGGTGTTCCAGCGCCCCAACCCGTTCCCCAAGTCGATCTTCGAGAACATCATCTACGGACCCAAGATCAACGGCATGCTGAAGGGCAAGAACGCCGCTGAGATCGTGGAAACCAGCCTCCGCCGCGCGGCCCTCTGGGAAGAGACCAAGGACAAGCTCAACGAATCGGCCTACGCGCTCTCCGGTGGCCAGCAGCAGCGCCTCTGCATCGCCCGCGCTCTGGCGGTGAACCCCGAAGTCCTGTTGCTGGACGAACCCTGTTCGGCGCTGGACCCCATTGCGACGTCCAAGATCGAAGACCTGCTGATCACCCTCAAGCACCAGTGCACCATCGTGATCGTGACGCACAACATGCAGCAGGCCGCCCGCGTCGCCGACACCACGGGCTTCTTCCTGTTGGGCAAGCTGATCGAGCACGACAAGACTGAGGTAATCTTCAAGAATCCGTCCCGCAAGGAGACGGAAGACTACATCACGGGCCGTTTCGGTTAGACCGCGCTGTCCGCCCTCGAACCGAACAACCCGGAGACCAACAACATGCGTCAATTGGAAGAAGAGCTCAAAACCCTCAACGAAACGCTCCAGGAAATGGGCTCGCTCGTGGCGCAGTCGATCCACCGCAGCGTGATGTCCCTCGTCGAGAAGAACGAGGACTACGCCCACCAGGTGCTGCGCGACGAAGCGCGCATCAACCAGCTGGAAATGCAGATCGACGATCTGGCCACCACGCTGATCGCGCGCGAAGCCCCTGTTGCCAGCGACATGCGGTTCGTCGTGACCGCGATCAAGATCAACACGGACTTGGAGCGCATGGGCGACATGGCCGTCGGCATCGTCGAACGTTCGCTGGCCGCGATGCGACAACCGGAACTACCATTGGAAGTCGGCTTCACCGAGATCGGGAATCTGGTGGAATCGATGGTGCTCACCAGCTTGGACGCGTTCGTCAAGCGTGACGCCCAGTTGGCGCGTACCGTTCTGGCCGCCGACGACGCGGTCGACAAGCTTCGCAACACCATAACCAAGCAGATGATCGAGTTGATGAAGCGGGATCCGACCTCGGTGGAACGCGCTTTGGACTACATCCTCATCGCACGCCGCTTGGAGCGCGTCGCCGACCATGCCACGAACGTGGCCGAGGACGTGATCTTCATGGTGAAGGGCATCGACGTCCGCCACCGGAACCTGCCCGAATAGTCTCCCACCGAGTCGTTCGCCGGGGACTCCCGTCAGGAGTCCCCCCAAGAGTGTGCGTATCGAAGCGGCCAATCCCGCCACTACCCCCGCACGTACTTGTTGAACCAGTCCACTGTCCGGCCCCAAGCCAACTCCGCCGCAACCTTGTTATACCGCTCCGGCGTCGCATCGCAATGGAACCCGTGCCCGGCACCGGCGTACAGATAGCCCTCGTGGGTGACACCGGCATCCTTGAGCGCGGCATCGTACGTCGGCCATGCCTGCGCGAGGCGGGCGTCGTTCGCACCGTGGTGCACCAGGATCGCCGCCTTGATTTTGGCCACATCCTCCTTGGCCGCCGGAGCTCCGCCGTAGAACGGTGCCGCAGCCGACAAATCCGCACCCAGCCGGACCGCCAAGTTGTTCGACACGCCCCCGCCGTAGCAGAACCCGGTCACCCCGATCTTGCCCGTGCAATCGGCCCGACCCTTCAGCCACTGCGCCGCCGCCACCATGTCCTCAAACATCTTCTTGCCGTCGATCTTGCTGAACATTTGGCCGCCCCGGTAATCGTCGCCCGGAAAGCCGCCCGCCGACGTTAACCCGTCCGGCGCGAACGCCATGAAACCGGCCAGCGCGAAACGCCGCGCCACATCCTCGATATGCGGATTCAAGCCCCGGTTCTCGTGCACCACCAGGATTCCGGGCAGCTTCGCCGGCTTGGCGTCGCGCGTGTCGGCACTCACCGGCCGCACCAGATAACCCTTGATCGTGCCATTTCCCTGCGGCGACTGGACCACTTCGTAGCCGGTCTTGATCCGCTCGTCGGTCTTCGAAACCTGCTGCCCGGCCGCATAGTTCGGCAACAGCGCCTCCGCCAGGGCCGCCACTGCGACGCCTCCCGTGGCGAACTTCTGCAGCCCGTCAAAGAACGAGCGCCTGTCAATCTCACCGTGGATGAATAGGTTGTAAAGCTTTACGGCGCCGCTGGGCACCTTGGAGTTGTTTGTTTCCATGGACGGTATCCTCTTGTGCGGAGGATATCACGCTGCCTTCGTGTCCCGAGCAATCTCGCGTGTGGCGTGGACAATCCTAGCGATGCCAGCGCCCCGACGCCTTGCCTGAGTTAGCGCGTTCCGATGGGCCGTGTGCCTGTCTCGATCCTGTTTCCCCAACCATCGGGGGGGCGGGGCCAAGGACTGAACGTCCATCACGACATCTTCGAGACTTGTACCTCTCGGAAATCGCGACGCTCATTGAAGTCGATGATGCGTTCGTACTTGATTGCGCGCAGGTGATTCGCCAAGTGTCAGAAACTGCACGGAAAGCGCGGCCATCGTTCTTTCGGTAAACTGCACAGCCTAGACGGCAGGCAGGTTGACCAGCGACCTCGCTGACGCCCAACACCGGCAACTAACCGCTCACGCCGTCCAGCAATACTCCGCCACGTTCGTCCCAGTCTCCAGCAACCGCATCAATTCCAGCTTCAGCGCTGAAACCAACGCTTCCCAGCTGGCCTCGATCACGTCCTCGGAAACGCCCACGGTGGTCCAGGCATGATCCCCGTGCGACCACTCGACCAGCACCCGCACCTTGGCCGCCGTCCCCATCTTGGAATCCAGCACCCGCACCTTGTAGTCGATCAGGTGCACGTCGGAAATTCCTGGCGTATCCGCCAGACACCGCCGCAGGCACTGGTCCAGCGCGTGGACGGGTCCATGCCCGTGGGCAGTTTCCACCAAATCGCCAGCCTTCGTGCCGATGCTGACAGTCGCGGTCGCCCTCGTCGCCTTGGCACGCCCGCCAACCACCATGACCTCGTACCCGTGCAATTCGAAAAACTTCGCATTCGGGTGCAACTCCTGGCGTAGGAACAACTCGACGGTGCCGTCCGCCGCCTCGAGGTCGTAGCCCTCGAACTCGGCGTTCTTGACGCGGTCCACCAGTCGACGGCGAGCGTCGGGGTCCAGACGACCCGCCAATTCCGGGTAGTCCTTCAGCAAATAATCGATGTTGCTGCGCCCGGACATCTCGCTCACCAGCACCCGCTGCCGGTTCCCCACCAGGTGCGGCGAAACGTGCTCGTAGGTGCGCGAATCCTTCAGCACGGCCGAGACGTGGATGCCGCCCTTGTGCGCGAACGCCGCAGAGCCGACATAGGCTTGGCCGTGCGGGATCTGCAGGTTCGCAAGTTCCGCGATAAACCGCGCGGTCGGGGTGAGCAACTGCAACTTGTCCGGTCCGATGGTCAGGTAGCCGAATTTCAACTCCAGATTCGCGATCACGCTCGCAAGATTGGCGTTGCCGCAACGCTCACCATAGCCGTTGATGCAGCCTTGGACGTGCGTCACGCCGGACTTCACCGCAGCCAGCGTATTGGCCACCGCGACGTCGCCGTCGTTGTGCACATGGATGCCGATTTCGCCCTCGAACCGGGCCCGGACCACGCCGACGATCTCCGTCAGCAGGTCGGTCATGGTGCCGCCGTTGGTGTCGCAGAGGCAGAGCACGTCGGCCCCGGCGTCCTTGGCGGCGGCCAGGGTCTGGATGGCGTAGTCGGAATTGTGGATGTAGCCGTCGAAGAAGTGCTCGGCGTCGTAAACGACTTCCTTGCCGTGCGCCTTCAGATACGCCACCGTCTCGGAGATCAGCGCCAGATTTTCCTCCAGCGTGATTCCGAGGGCGCGGTGGACGTGCAAATCCCAAGTCTTGCCGAAGATGGCGACCACGGGGGTGCCCGCGTCCACCAGCTCCCGCACATTGCGGTCCTCATGGACAGGGTTCTTCGCCATGCGCGTGGAGCCGAAAGCCGTCAGCTTGGAGTGCTTGAGCTTGAGGCCTCGCGCCTTGGCGAAGAAATCCCTGTCCTTCGGGTTGGAACCGGGCCATCCGCCTTCAATGTAGTCAATACCGAGCTCGTCCAGCTTCTGGCAAATGAGGATTTTCTCCTCCACCGAGAAGGAAACGGCCTCGCCTTGCGTGCCGTCGCGGAGAGTGGTATCGAACGTTTGAATGCGCATGGTTTTTGGTCGGAAGCTTACGCCTCCGGTATCCCCTGTTCTTTCTTCTTCTTGAGGAAGGTCATCATCGAGCGGAGCTCGGCACCGACCGTTTCGATCTGCTGGCCGTGCTGCGATTCGCGCATGGCGAGGAAGCCGTGGCGGCCGGAGCGGTTCTCCTCGATCCAGGCGCGGGCGAAGTCGCCCTGCTGGATTTCGGCGAGGATCTTCTTCATCTCGGCGCGGGTCTGGTCGTTGACGATGCGCGGGCCGCGGGTGTAATCGCCGTATTCGGCGGTGTCCGAGACGGAGAAGCGCATGTAGTTGAGGCCGCCCTCATAGATGAGGTCGACGATCAGCTTGAGTTCGTGCAGGCACTCGAAGTAGGCGATTTCGGGGGCGTAACCGGCTTCGACGAGGGTCTGGAAGCCCGCGCGGATCAGTTCGGCGGCACCGCCGCAAAGGACGGCCTGTTCGCCGAAGAGGTCGCTTTCGGTCTCTTCGCGGAAGGTGGTTTCGATGACGCCGGCGCGCATGCAGCCGATGCCGGTGGCGTAGGCGAGGGCGGTCTCGAGCGCGTGGCCCGAGGCATCCTGGGCAACGGCGACGAGGCCGGGGACGCCCGAACCTTCGGTGAACACTTCGCGGACGCGGTGGCCGGGAGCCTTGGGGGCAACCATGCTGACGTCAACGTCGGCCGGGGGCTTGATCGCGCCGAAGTGGATGCTGAAGCCGTGGGCGAACATGAGGGTCTTGCCGGCCGAGAGGTTCGGGGCAATGTCGGTCTCGTACAGCGGGCCCTGGATGTGGTCCGGCACGAGGATCATCATGATGTCGGCGGCCTTGACGGCGTCGGCGGTCTCGAGGACGGCCAGACCGGCGGCCTGGACCTTGGCGCGGCTCTTGCTGTTGGCCGGGAGGCCCACAACCACGTCAAGCCCAGAATCGCGCAGGTTGAGCGCGTGCGCGTGGCCCTGGCTGCCGTAGCCGATAATGGCGATCTTCTTGCCCTGGAGGGGGGCGATGCTCCCGTCCTTCTCGTAGTAGCGTTTTGACATGGAAATTCCTTCGGGGTTTCTGGGGGGTCTTAGTACGTTGTCGCCTGGGGCACTGCCATGGGAACCGGCGGCTGCAGGCGCAGTTTCTTCGTTTCGAGCGACATGGCGACCGAGCCCGAACGCGAGATTTCGATCTCGCCGTAGCTGCCCATCACGTCGATGAATTCGTCGAGCTTCTCGGGCAGGCCGGTGGCCTCCAGCGCGAAGCCTTCAATGGAGGAATCCACCACGCGGGCGTGGAAGATCTCCGCTTCCTTGAGGACGGCGGTACGGCTTTCCTGCGCGCAGCGCACGCGGAGCAGCACCATTTCGCGGATCACGCCGGGAGCGTCGGTCAGATCCGTCGCCTGCAGGACGTTGATCAGCTTGTTCATCTGCTTGACCACCTGGCCGCGCAGCCGGTCTTCCACGGCAACCGTGATGGTCATGCGCGAAAGCTCGGGGTCGATGGTCTTGGCGACCGTCAGGGTCTCGATGTTGTAGCCGCGGGCCGAGAGAACGCCGGTGACGCGCATCATCGCGCCGGGCTTGTTCTCGAGGAGGATGGATATCGTTTGCAGCATCTATATATGTCCTTGGGTGTCGGCGTGCGAACTACGCGCCCACCAATTGCGGCTTCTTCTCGCCCAGCACCATTTCGAAGATCGATGCGCCGGCCGGAACCATCGGGTAAACGTTCTCCATGGGCGAAACCATCACGTTCAGGAGGTACGGGCCGGGGTCCTTGATGGCCGTCATGAGGGCGTCGGTCAGCTGCCACGGCTTGTCGATGGTACGACCGTTGAAGCCGTAGGCGTTGGCGAGCTTCTCGGCGTCCGGGAAGGAGTCCAGCGTCACCGCGCTCAGGCGGTTGTTGTAGAACAATGTCTGCCACTGGCGTACCATGCCGAGGTAGCCGTTGTTCATGCAGATGATCTTGACCGGAAGGCCTTGGCTGGCGATGGTGGCGAGTTCCGGGATCGACATCTGGAAGCCGCCATCGCCGCAGATGGCGAAGACGAGCTTGTCGGGACGGGCCATTTGCGCGCCCATGGCAGAGGGAACGCCGAAGCCCATCGAGCCGAGGCCGCCGGAGTTGATCCAGAGACGCGGCTCGTTGAAGCCGATGAGCTGGGCGGCCCACATCTGGTGCTGGCCGACGTCGGAGCAGACGATAGCTTGGCCGTTCGAAAGGCGGTCGATCTCGTCCATCAAGTGCTGGGGGCGGATCACGTGGTCGTCATGCAGACGGTCATAGGGATGCTCGTCCATCCAGCCGCGGACCTGCTTGCGCCACGCGGTGCGGGCTGCGTCCTTGACCGGGCCGAACTCGGGCTTGAGTTCCAGGAGAACCTTGGTGAGCTTCTGCAGGACGCGCTTGACGTCGCCGACGATGGGGATGTCGGGGTTGCGGTTCTTGCCGACCTCGGCCGGGTCGATGTCCACGTGGATGACGCGGGCGCCGCGGGCGAAGGTCTGGAGCTGGCCGGTGACGCGGTCGTCAAAGCGGGTGCCGAGGGCGATGAGGAGGTCGCAGTCGGTCATCGCCATGTTGGCGGCGTAGCTGCCGTGCATGCCGGGCATGCTGATGAAGTTGGGGTGCTTGGAGGACAGGCCGCCGAGGCCCATGAGGGTGCAGACAGTGGGGGCTTCCGAGGCTTCCACGAATTCGGTCAGTTCGGCGGACGCGTTGCCGAGCACGATGCCGCCGCCGGCGTAGACCAGCGGCCGCTCGGCTTCGAGAACCAACTGCGCGGCGCGGCGGATCTGGCCGGTGTGGCCTTCCGTGAACACCTTGTAGCCAGGCAGGTGGATCGTGTCGACCGGCGTGTAGTGGCCCTTGGCCTGGAAGACGTCCTTCGGGATGTCGACCAGCACGGGACCGGGACGGCCGGAGGCGGCGATGTAAAACGCCTCATGGATGATCTGCGGGAGTTCGGCTACCGTCTTCACCATGAAGTTGTGCTTGGTGGCGGGGCGCGTGATGCCGAAGGTGTCGGCTTCCTGGAAGGCGTCGCTACCGATGAGCTTGGAGTGCACCTGGCCGGTGATGGCAACTATCGGGATGGAGTCCATCATGGCGTCCACGAGGCCCGTGACCAAGTTGGTGGCACCGGGGCCGGAGGTGGCGCAGCAGACGCCGACTTTGCCGGTCGCCTTGGAGTAGCCCTCGGCGGCGAAGCAGGCATTCTCCTCGTGGCGCACGAGCACGTGGCGGATATGGTGGTCCACCAAGGCGTCATAGAAGGGGATGGTGACGCCGCCGGGATAGCCGAAGAATACGTCGACGCCCTCGCGGGCGAGGCATTCGAGCAGCATTTCAGAGCCGCTCATGAGCTTGCCGGTTTCGCCTGCCGCGGCTCCGTGTACGACGGGCTTGTGTACAGGCTTGTGGGGCGTGGGGGTGGCGGTGTGGGCGTCGTGTGACATTGTGTTTCGGTTGACTCCTGTTTGATCGAAAACTAAAAAAGGCCACCTGCGGGGTTGGAACCCCGTCGGTGGCCTTCGGAAAATCTTGGTACTGCCCGAGGCCTCAGACGGGGACGGATACTACTACCGCAATAATCCCTACGACCACTACAGGGACTACCTGGGCGGTAATGATTCGGCCTGTGAAGCTGGAGAGCATTGCCAGAAGTTCTAGTGTAGCGATAAACCGGGACGAATGCAAGCGGGGGCGAGGATTAGATTTTCTTATGAGGGGATGACGGGAGGCCCGCAAGCCGGATCATCGAAGCGACTTCCTGCTGGGAGCCAATCGGAGCCAAGCAGGATGCATTTCGCTCCGTGCCGCCAAGTCGCATGCGAACGCCCAGAATTCCTGCTGTGAGTCTTTGTCCATACCATACACGAAAAACGCCGCCACGCCCGAAGCGCCGCTAGCCACGAAAGCCTTCATAGCACGTCCAAGGATCTCGAGATCGGCCCGATGCATCTGGTTGGCCGTGGCTCCAGTCTCGCAGGGGCGCATCGTCGTCCGCTCTCCAAGGTATAGCAGTGTCGCGCCACACCGCTACTACAGTGCGGTGAATGTTGGTGCGGCGGAGTTTCGGGAACGGAACAGGTGGCGGCGGCGACGGACGAAGAAGGCCAACACGCCGCCTCCACCCAACACGACGGACGAAGGTTCCGGTGTCGCGGCCAAAGTCAGGCTCTGGGTGTCGGTCTGGTCGCAATGGGTATTGTTGGCGAGGCAGACAAACATCTCGGCGGAAACAACCTGGGCGATCAGTCCGGCGTCAACTGATCCTGGGACGTAGCCGGTTGAGCGCAGCAGCGCGATGATTTGATAGTTTGGTCCGCCATAACGCCATTCAAAGTTGACCGGGGTTGCAGGCGTACCGCCTCCGACGAATTGCGAGAAGCCGAAACCGTTGGCGGAGTTCGGGGGATCAAAGGTGTCCGAGACGGTGGCTCCACCAATGGTCAGGCTGGACGCCGAGCCCGCAGAACAAAAACTGCGGGACTCGGAGGTGGAAGAGCTGCTCCCGCTGCACAAGGTTGGGTCGTACGCGATGCTGAGGGAAAAGGCGGTTCCCGCAGCGTAGGTCGTGCCCGGTGCTGCGAAATACCCGTAGGTATCGACCATCCCGATGATTGTTCCTGAGAAATCGACATGGACCGTTGCGGCGAACATCGACGATGCGGCCACCAAGTACAACAAACAGAGTCTTGTGTTCATGTGTCAACGATACACTCCAGAATAGGTCGTGTCAAGACTTATTTTTCACGTTTTTCTATGGTTCTTCGCTGTTTTATGTGGGTAGGACCTTCAGGTCGAGCTTGCCGGCGATGAGGTAGATCATGGTGATGAGGTTCTTGTCGGAGCGGTAGCCGCGCGCTTTGGCCTTGGCGGCTTGAATGAGGCTGTTGATGCCTT